>CAUSAC010000027.1:0-28767 GCA_963529615.1 uncultured Campylobacter sp.
TATGCTTTTTAAGGGTTAAATCTTGCATTTAAACTGATAGTATGCAAAGCCCGATTTTTTTCTCCACTATCATTTTAAATGCAAGATACTGCCATTTTAAATGCGCGCCGATATAATCCGCCGCCGAATTTTAGCTGCCGATACCTTACGCATAGCACCGAGCAAATAATCTGGGCGAGAGAAAGCGAGAAATTTAAGCACATTTTCAACTACGAACTGATGAAAAAGCTAAACGACGGCAAGCAAATGAAAGACGTTTGGAGTTTTCCGGCGATCGCGCCGTGGGAGAAGGCCTGCGGCAAGCATCCGACGCAAAAACCGCTACCGCTTTTGGTGCGACTAATTTTGATGGCGAGTAACAAAAATAGTGTTGTTTGCGATCCGTTTGCCGGCTCTTCGACGACGGGCATTGCTGCAAATTTGCTCGGGCGGAAATTTGTCGGCATCGAAAAAGAGGATGAATTTATAAATATCGCCATGAAGCGTAAAAGCGAGCTGGACGCAAATTTTGATCTTTTTAAGCGCAGGATTTTAGATATAAATAAGTTAGATTGATTAGGCCGAAATTTTTAGCTATAATCGCGCAATGAAAAATCTAGTAAAAAGCGAATTTTTTGGCGTTTTCATCACGCTTCTTGGCGGCGTATTATGGGGATTTAGCAGTGTTTGCGGGCAGTATCTGTTCACGCAAAAAGGCGTCAGCGCCGACTGGCTCGTACCCTACCGCCTAGGCCTCGCCGGGCTTGCAATGGTAGCGTATTACATCGCTCGCTCGCCGCGCCTAGCCTTTGCGCCGCTAAAAGATCGCGTGCTTTTGCCGCAGCTGCTCATCTACGCGTTTTTTGGGCTTATGATGACGCAGTATTCGTACTTTTGCGGTGTCGAGCTCTCAAACGCCGCCGTCGCGACCGTGATCCAGTACTCCGCGCCCGCGCTCATCCTTGCCGTCGTTTGCTTTTTAGAACGACGCGTGCCTAAAAAGGTCGAGCTCATCGCGCTCATTTTCGCGGTGCTGGGCGTCGTGCTGCTCGCCACCCACGGCGATCTTGGCTCGCTGGTTATCAGCGCGGAGGCGCTGGTTTGGTGCCTCATTAGCGCGCTTGGCGTCGTGATTTATAGTCTCATCCCAACGAAGCTAAATCAAAAATACCCCGTCGCGCTAAATTTAGGCTGGGGCATGGTCATCGGCGGCGGCGCGCTTGCGCTTTACACGCGGGTTTGGCAGCTAGGCGGCGTGAGCGACGCGGACGGCTTTGCGGCGCTTGCCGCGGTGGTGATTTTAGGCACGATATGCGCGTTTAGCTTTTACATGACGGGGCTAAAGATAATAGGCGCTAGCAGGGCGAGCATGATAGCGTGCATCGAGCCGGTGAGCGCCGCGGCGTTTGCCTATTTTTGGCTGGGGACGGAGTTCGTGTTTCTTGATTTTGCAGGCTTTACGCTCATTATCTCGTGCATATTTTTGCTGGCTAAAGATAGGAAAAAGGCGTAAATTTGGAGGAGAGATGATCTATTTGGCGCAGACCGATACGACGGCGGGATTTTTGAGTAAGGATTTTCGCGAGATAAACGCGCTCAAACGCCGAGCCGCGGATAAACCCTGCCTCATAACGACGGCAAAGCTTAGCGAGCTAAAAAATCTCGCTCGCGTGCCCGCTAAATTTAAAAATTTAGTGCGCCGCGCGAGAAAAAAGACGTTTTTGTATCCGAACGCCAAGGCCGTGCGCGTAGTCAAAGGGTGTGCTCACGAGGAGTTTTTGAGGCAATTTGACTGGCTCTACTCCAGTAGCGCAAATTTAAACGGACAAAACTTCGACGAAGAGTGGGCGAAAGCTGCGGCAGATCAGGTCGTGGATCAAAATTTCAGCCAAAACGCAAGCTCGAAAATTTATAAAATCTCAAAAACTAAAATTTTGCGGATTAGATAGAGCTGCCGATTAAAATTTACGCGTGCTAGGAGCGCTCAAAAAGAGGCGCTAGTTTATAAATTTAGGCGACTGTGTAAATTTAAATTGCTCTATAAATTTCACGAACCGGAAAATTTCGTTACATATAAACCGCACAAATACCGTCTGGAATTTTAAAAATCGCGAAAGGATTACGGCAAACTCTCAGAAAAATCATATAAAAAGCCACAAATCTCCGCTGCCTTCAAGCAGTAAAATTCCTGCCGTTTTCGAAGCCGCAAAATTTCGCTATTGCTAGCTTTGAATGAAATTCTATCGCCTCAAATACTCTCGATCAAAATTTTAACTCGAGCGAGCTAAGATTATCGCTAAAAATTCTCGCATCCCGAGTATTCTTGATTAAAATTTTAGAGATCAGGCATTACCGCTGGTTTTTATCCTAGCCGCTACGCGCCGTTTTATCGCAGCCCTACCGACGCCGCTTCTACCTTTGATTAAAATTCCATCTTGTAAAAACAGTTTCTCTGGCGACGCTAAAATCAAAATTTCGCTGCTGCGCCAATAGTTTTAATAAAATTCAGACGCCGCTTCTGCCGATAGTTTCAATTAAAATTTTATCGTTACTGCAAGTAGTTTACGATTAAAATTCTATCATCGCCGATCTTATGTCAAAATTCCATTGTTTCCGCCTCACTGCTGCCGCTGCCGATACTATCGCCTTTCATCGCCGCTATCGCCGCCGCAGCTATTGCACTCTATCTTTACTGCTTGCGCCGCAGCAAGCGCCGCAAAGCCGTCCGCGTCGCTCACGCCCCCAAGCTGCCAAAGCTGCGTGTAAAGCGCAAGCGGTCGCCCCGTTGCTACGATAAAATTTCCGCCGCAGCATGGTGCGTCAAGTCAAACGCTGCAAATTTTAAAATTTAAACCGCCTCTCGCCGCGCGGCACCGATAAATTCCAACTGATAAATTCCGCTAGCTAGTCTTTCATTTCCGCATAAATCATAAATTTTCATGAATTTAACGCCGCCATTCTTGCTTTATATTAAAATTTCGCTAAAATTACCGCATTAAATTTGAAGCGCAAACGGAGTTTAAGCTTAAACCGCTTGCGGGCAAATTAAATCCATTCAAGGAGCTTTTATGAGCGGTGTTGCGTTAATCATCTGCTTCGCCATAGCGGTCGTCGTGATGATTTTTTTGATCTCCAAAGCAGGCGTTCACCCGTTTTTGGCGCTAATGCTTATCTCCCTGGCGCTCGCGATCGTCGCGGGCATACCGCTAGCCAAGATCCCTGCGATTATCGGCGACGGATTCAGTGGCACGTTTAAGAGTATCGGTATCGTCATAATCTTCGGCGCGCTCATCGGCACCGTGCTCGAAAAGACGGGCGCGGCGCTCAAACTCGCCGATATGGTCGTAAACGTAGTCGGGCAGAAGCGCCCCGAGCTTGCGATGCTCATAATGGGCTGGATCGTGGGTATCCCCGTATTTTGCGACAGCGGCTTCGTCGTTTTAAACCCGATCCGCGAAGCGATCAGCAAAAAAATCGGCGAAAATCCGGTCGCTCTTGCAGTAGCGCTCTCCGGCGGACTTTATGCCTCGCACGTATTCATCCCGCCGACTCCTGGACCGATCGCCGCAGCAGGCGCCGTGGGTCTAGGCAGCAATCTGCTGCTCGTAATCGCAATGGGCGCGGTAGTATCATTGCCGGTGCTGATCGCTACATACTTTTTTTCAAAAAAGATCGCTAAAAGCGTGCATATAAGCGAGGCCGAAGCGAATGAAGTCATCGCAAAAAGCTACGACGATCTGCTTAAACAATACGGCAAATTGCCGGGCGGATTTTTAAGCTTAGCCCCTATTTTGATACCGATCCTATTTATGGCGCTGGGCTCCGTCGCCAAGATCCTAAAAGTAGGCGGATTTGCGGGTGAAATTTCGCAATTTTTAGGAAATCCTATCATCGCGCTAGCCTTGGGCGTAGTTTTTGCGGTATTTTTACTCGTGCAAACCGGCAAACTAGGCGAATTTAGCGAGATCACAAACGAATCCTTAAAAATCGTAGGTCCGATCCTCTTCATCACCGCAGCGGGCGGAGTGCTAGGCAAGGTAATCACCGACGCCGGCTTCGTAACCTACATCAAGGACAATGCGACCGCGATTAAAGCCGCGGGGATTTTCTTCCCGTTCTTAATCTCAGCCGTCTTAAAAACCGCGCAAGGAAGCTCCACCGTTGCGATCATCACCACCGCTTCTATTATGGGGGCGTTTAACGTGGATGGCTCGCTGATGCAGATACTGGGCTTCACCTCCGAAATGTCCGGCGCACTCGTCGTAATGGCGATCGCAGCGGGCGCGATGACGGTTTCGCACGCTAATGACAGCTACTTCTGGGTCGTTACGAATTTCAGCAAGATGAACCCGCAGCAAGGCTACCGCACCCAAACAATGCTAACCCTAATTATGGGCATTATGGGTATGATCAGCGTGTGGGTTTTGTCGCTGTTTTTGATCTAGGTTAGCTTATTCTAGCCTCTACCGCGCTAAATCAGTGCGGAGCGCTACGGGCATCTACCAGCGGCTAGCTACATTAAATTCTTTAAATTTACGTAGCTAGCCCGCACTGCGCAAATGCTCTAGGACATTAAAATTTCGCTTAACGGAGTTTTAAATTTACATATAAAGCCTCAAGGAGCGAAATTTTAAAATTCTATCGCTACGGAATTTTAAAATTTAGCCGAAATTCTGTGGCTTACAAAATTTTAAAATTCCACGACATGAAATTTTAAAATTTGCCCCATAAATTCGGCAATGAGATTTTAAAATTATACTCTTGCTTCAGTCTTGTCATCGTAAATTTAGCCTACGCGCTGTAAAATTCCAAAATTTTAAAATACCAGCTAAAGGAAAAATATGAAAGTTTTAGTCGCGATCGACTCGTTTAAGGGCTCACTTAGTTCGCTTGAGGCGGGCAACGCCGTAAAATCAGGCATCGAGAAGCTAGGCTGCCAGGTGCTCGTCAAACCTATCGCAGATGGCGGCGAAGGCAGCGTTGAAGCCCTTGCCGACGCGCTAAAAGCTAGGTTCATGGACGTCATCGTAGCAAACCCGTTAGGCGAAAAAACACCCGCGCGCTACGCCTTAAAAGGCGAGCTAGGCATCTTAGAAATGGCGTCCGCATCGGGTCTGCCGCTCATCGAAAAATCGCGCCGCAATCCGCTAAAAACGAGCACTTATGGCTTTGGCGAGATGATAGCGCATGCGATCGCACACGGCGCGCGAAAGTTTATCATCGGCATCGGCGGAAGTGCTACGAATGACGCGGGCATGGGGATGCTGCGCGCGCTCGGCTTTAAATTTAAAGATACAAATGGCGCAGAGCTTGCGGGAGCGGGCGAGGATCTGATTAAACTCGCCACGATAGATTGCACTTCGATGCTGCCGCATCTTAAAGAATGCGAGTTTCTCATCGCCTGCGACGTGGATAATCCGCTCTTCGGCGAAAACGGCGCGGCATATATTTACGCTCCGCAAAAGGGTGCGGATGCAGCGATGGTAAAGCAGCTTGATGCAGGACTTATAAATTTTGCAAGCGTCGTAAGCAAGCACCTCGGACGCGAGCTTTGGAATAGCCCCGGAGTAGGAGCTGCCGGCGGGCTAGGCTTTGGCTTCGTAAGCTTTCTAAACGCGACGCTTAAGCCGGGCATCGACATCATCACCGAAGAGATCGGACTGGATCGCGATATGAAAGACGCCGAGCTCGTCATCACAGGCGAAGGAAGACTCGATTTTCAAAGCTCGATGGGCAAAACCCCCTGCGGTGTCGCAAAGATTGCCGCTTCCTACGGCGTGCCCGTAATCGCGCTGGCAGGCGGCATCTCGCCCTGTGCCGGTGGCTGTAACGAGCGAGGCATAGGCGCATTTTTTTGCATCCTAAACGAACCGATGAGCCTTGAGCGCGCGATGGAAAAAGAAACCGCGGCACAAAATTTAGCCCGCGTCGCTGAACAAGCGGTGAGATTGTTTCTGCTCGGACGCGGCGCCAAATAAGGCTTTTTGGGCTGAAATTTTAAGGCGCGGGCACTAAAGCTTGCAGAGAGTGCGGGCAAGGGATACGGCGCGGCGACAGTTCGCAGCAGACAAGCACGACAAAGTGCGGCAGGCGGCGAGCACGGCGAAGAAGCGAAATTTTATGCAGGATGGATTTGCGTGCTTTTGAAAAATGCGGCGCAGCCTTGACGCAGATGGGGTGACGCGCAGCTTACAAGGCACAAAAATATACGCGAAGAAGCAGGCGAAAGCCTACAACTATTGGCGTTAGTAAAGCGGCGGCTTGCGGCAAGAGGATACGGGCTATGACGCGCATGCGCGGCAAGCAAATATCACGCATCTCGCGGCGAGCAGTAAAATTTCATCCACCACAGACCATGGTAAGTGGATAAATTTTGCATTAAAACGTAGCTTTGCTGAAATTCTAGCGCATTTGAAGATACGAAGTGATCGGATGAGAGTTAAGACAGCGGGCGGCTCGGCGGTGACGTAGCGGCGTGAAATTTTACGGCGCAAAAATTTATTTTGCCGCGCGTTATATACGCAAGGTGCGATCTAAAACTCATTTTCCAATCAAGCGGCTCGCGAACCCTCGCAACACATAACCTCAAGACATGACTAAAACAGACAAAATTTTAAAATTTACGCCGTATTCGCAACCTATGGAATTTGCAACGTAAATTTAAAAGCAGCGATCCTCTTTATAAAATTCCGTTTCGAAATTTTAGCCCGCGATATGTCGTCCTTTTTGAGGCGCGAAAGACCGCTTAATCGCAAGATCGCGCTTCTTGCAAAGATGGCGGCGGCGCATTACTTCGCCCGCTCGCAAAGCCCGCCAGCCTTCCGATGACGCTTTGATGAGAGGCGGGCTGCGTCTGCGTAATTTGTATTATTTAAGATCGCGGATTTGCTTATCGCTAAATTTAGTGCATATGCGGTCGCCGTACGCCGCTACGACAGGACCAAGCTTTCGTTAAATTTGCTCCGATCGCGCTGTGTTTTGCGATAAAAATTTATGAAATTTCATTTGCGGTAGGCACCAAAAAATTTTATAAAGCTACATTTTAAAATTTGCGGCACGGGCACGTACCGACC
The DNA here is from genome assembly GCA_963529615.1 of uncultured Campylobacter sp. Classification (GTDB taxonomy): domain Bacteria; phylum Campylobacterota; class Campylobacteria; order Campylobacterales; family Campylobacteraceae; genus Campylobacter_B. The sequence continues at coordinate 7,053 of CAUSAC010000027.1, forward strand.
AGGTCCAAGCTAAAATCAAATCTCAAAATTCTAAGCGGCGAATGCAGAAAACCCTCGCGCCTAGCGTATCTGCCGCGGTAGTGCGGGCGCGCCAAATTTATCGTTTTTAGGACGCAAAAGACGGGCAGGCGCGGGCAAAATTTATTGATTTTAGAGTTTAAAGCATCGAATTCGCGCGTCTAGGCTAAATTTTAAATTTAAAGCGCGCGATTCTTCGGACGCATCCGCGCGACTGCGAGCACTCATAAAATTCGCCCGAAGCAAGGTTGTAAAACCGCGAGCGGGCGCAAAATTTATCGCCGCAAAAATCAAAGCCGCGAAAGCAAAAAGGCTCCGCGAGCGCTCGCTGCCGCACCCGCCCGGGCAAATTAAAATCGCATGATCCGCCTGGTTGACATACGCAGAGGGCGCTGCTGCGGGCATCTGCACTTAAATCCGGTGCGATCGCAATGCGATTTAAAACCGCGCCTGCTTAAATTCGTGCCGTTTCGGTTCGCTCGCAATCACATCTCGCCGCAGTAGCGCTTTAAATTTGCGCCGCCGCGATTTGTGCGCATTCAATCGCTACGGCAAGGGTAAAATTTCAAAATCTAGGTCCATACGCGCCGATTTGCGCCGCCAAAATCGCTCGGATCGAATTTATACTACCGCAATCTGCGCAGATTAAAGCGCCGCCGCTTAAAAGCGTAAAATTTACCCCTCAAACGGCGGTGCGAAATTTCGCTAAAATTTCATCTCTTAATTCAGCGCGCGATTTATAAAATTTCGCCCTCGTCGCGCCCCGAAATCTGCGGCTTAGGCAGCGCCAGGCTCTTTGCGGTTTTGCTAAAAAGTATCAGATCCTCGGTGCTTTGCACGCTCCACGGCAGCCGCGAGAGCGCGGATTTGAAAATTTCAAAGCAGGAAATGGCGTCGCTAAATGCGCGGTGGTGGACGTTTTGCACGCCTAAAAGCTCTTTTAACGAGCCGAGCCCGTATCTTTGCGCCTCGATCGTGCGGCGCGCGAGCTCGACGGTGCAGAGCCTGCGATTTAAAAGCATCCCAAAGCCGCATTTTTGCAGGCTCGCGTCGATGAAGCCGTAGTCAAATTTGACGTTGTGCGCCACAAAAACGCTATCGCCTAAAAACAACCTAAACCGCTCCAGTACGCTAGCTAGCGGCGGTGCGCCCACAAGATCGTCCGCGCAGATCCCCGTAAGCTCCGTGATATTTTCGGGCACGACGGGCGCGTAAACGAAGCTCTCGAAGCGGTCAAGCTCCTGCGTGCCGCGCGTTTTTATCGCGCCGATTTCGATGATCTGGCCGTTTGAGAGCCCGCCGTTCGTCTCTATATCTACGAAGCAAAAAATTTCATCCGAAATATCCGTCTCGCGGGTTTTGAGCGTGATTTTGCCATTGTCGAGTTTTATTATCTCTATACCCAGCGTGCGCCACATCGAGAGGTCTTTGGGCTCAAAAAGCTCGGTAATCTCGGCAATATCGCTTGCTTTTGAGATAAAATCGTAATAATTTATGCTCTTTTGAGCCAGTAAATTTATGAGATTTTCGATCTGACGCGTCAAAATTTTACCCCTGTGCCGCGCCTAAATTTTAAGCGCACGGATCGCCTCCGCGTAGTCGTTTGAAGAAAATATGTAATTGCCCGCTACCACGACGTCGGCGCCCGCTTCGTCGATATCTGCAATATTCAGCCCGTTTACGCCGCCGTCGACCTCGATGAGGCATTTTGCGCCTTTGCGATCGATCAGCTCGCGCAGCTGTTTAATTTTCTCAAGCGCCGAGGGGATAAATTTCTGCCCTCCAAAGCCAGGATTAACGCTCATTAAAAGCACCATATCGACCTCGCCCAAGATAAACTCCAGCGCGCTAAGCGGAGTGTGCGGATTTAGCACTACCGCGGGCGAGACGCCGCTGCGACGTATATGATCTATGAGGCGCAGCGGATGGGTCTCCTCCTCGATGTGGAAGCTAAGAAATTTCGGCTTTAGCGGCAAAAAAAGATCAACGAAAAACGGCACGTTTTTGACCATCAGATGGATGTCTAAAGGCTTGCTGCTCGCCTTTGCCGCGGCGCTTACTACGAGCGGTCCAATCGTGAGATTGGGCACGAAATGCCCGTCCATCACATCTACGTGAATGAGATCGGCGCCCGCTTCGCAGACTGCGCGAATTTCATCGCCTAAGCTGCCGAAATCCGCCGATAAAATGCTGGGTGCGACATACATTAAGATTCCTTTAAAATTTCAAGATGCGGAATTTTACTTAGTTTTGTCATAAATTTCGCTAAATTTGAACCGACACGGATTTTAAGCATAATTTGAAATTTTTTCGCTATAATCGCCATTTATTTTAATCATCAAGGATTTATTATGGCAAGAAGATGCGCAATCACCGGCAAAGGTGCGATGGTAGGAAACAACGTCAGCCACGCAAATAACAGGACCAAAAAGAAATTCCAGGTCAATCTACGCACCATCCGCGTTCAGCTAGAAGACGGTTCAACCAGACGAATCAAAGTAGCCGCCTCAACTCTACGAACTATGAAAAAACAATCAAAATAACCTCTTAAAGAGGAATTTATGTCTGTTTTGGACAAGATCAAGCGATTCCTCGACTGGTCCGGCTCGACTAAGCCGGACATCAACCTCTACACAGAAATTTACGACCAGCTACGTCCTTTTCGCTTACCGCTGATAACCATCGTGCTAATGATGCTAATCGGCACGCTAGGCTATGTTTTTATAGCGGGCTTTTCGCTAGTAGACGCCTTTTATCAGGCGGGTATGACCTTCACGACGGTAGGCTTTACCGAAGTAGCGCCGATATCGCCCGCGGGTAGAATTTTTACCGTCTTATTCATACTCATGGGCTTTGGAACCTTTTCGTTTTGCCTGGGCGTCGTCGTCGAGGTCATAAAAAACGGCAAACTTCAAAATTTACTTAGGGAGCAACGAATGATCAACAACATCGCAAGGCTCAAAAACCACTACATTATATGTTATAACAACATCTACTGCGCCGAGCTTGCCAAGCAGTTTCGTGAAAATCATCTGCCTTTTGTCGTGATCGATCCCGATCCCGCTCTAGCCAAAATCGCCGAGGAAAACCGCTATCCATATTTCATCGTAGGCGAACCGCATGTAGAAACCACGATGCTAAAAGCGCATCTGTCATCTGCAAAATCCGTCATCACGCTAAGTCCGAATTTAGCCGATAATATCGCAATAATCTCGCTCGTACGCCTATACGAAAAGGAGCTTGGTCGCATCACCCCCTACTTCATCATGGCAAATAGCGATGATGACAGCGACACCGAGAGGCTAAAAAAACTCGGCGCAAATTCCATCGTCTCGCCATCCAAACTCGCCGCACAAAGGCTCTCTGCGATCAGCGTGCGTCCCGACATGGAAAACATTTTGGAGCGATTTTTGTATAAAAAAGACTCGCTTATCGATATCGAGGAGATCACGGTGCCCGATTTTTCATGGATCCGCTTCAAACGCCTAAAAGAAACTCGCTTGCGCGATTTTACAAACGCCGACGTCGTGGGAATCAAAGAGCCCAACAGCCGCTTTATCCCGATGCCCGATGGCGACTACCTCATCGGTACGGGAGTGAAATTTTTAGTCATTGGCACGGCAGAGGGCATCCGCAACACCAAAAAACTCATCCGCAGCAAATACAAGCCACAGGAGATGAGATATGTTTAAAATCACTCCGCTTGAGCTTGGGTTGCAAAATGTCGAGGGCTTTTATTTTGATGGCGTAAATTCGGGCTTTAAAAAAGAGGGGAACGATCTGGGATTTATCCGCGCGGATGAGCCTTTTGCCGTAAGCGCGATCTTTACGAGCAATAAATTTCAAGCCGCGCCGATTAGGCATTTCAAAAGGGCGCAAGAGCGCGCAGGAGGGGAACTTAAAACAAATTTTATCCTCGTAAATTCTAAAAACGCAAACTCGATGACCGGAGAGCAAGGCGTCGCGGACATCGATGAAATTTTTAGCGAGCTTAGCAAAAAGACCGCTCTGATAAACCCCGTTATGAGCTCCACCGGCGTCATCGGATACCGCCTCAAAAAGGAAAAAATTATCGCTGCCGCGCAAAATTTTAACCTCTCGGCGCGAAACTCAGATGCCTTAGCCACCGCCATTATGACGACAGATACGATAAAAAAAGAGCTTGCATATGAAATTTCTTTAGAAAACGGCGAGAAATTTCACATCGCGGCCGTTTGCAAGGGCGCGGGCATGATCAATCCTGCGCTTGCGACCATGCTCTGCTTCGTCCTGACCGACGCAAAAATCCCGCGCGCTGATATGGACGAGCTGCTACAAAAGGCGGCTGAACAGAGCTTCAACACAGTAAGCGTCGACGGCGACACCTCCACCAACGATACGATTATGCTCTGCAGCAGCGCCAAATGCGCCTACGAAAAGGAGTCCTTCGCCTCCGCGCTAAACGCCCTGACGCGCGAGCTTGCGCTAATGCTTGTAAAAGACGGCGAAGGCGCAACCAAGCTGGTGCGATTTAAAGTAAGCGGTGCCGCAAATGCTGGAGATGCCCGCAGGGCGGCGAAGGCGCTAAGCAATTCGCCGCTTGTTAAAACGGCGATCTTCGGCGAAGACCCGAATTGGGGTCGCATAGCCTCCACCATAGGCGCCTGCGGTATAGAATGCGATGAAGAAAAGCTGCGTATCAAATACGATGACGTGCTGCTTTATGACGCGCAAAATCGCGAACTGGACGCCGCTCGCGAGGCCGCGGCTCACGCCGTAATGCAGCAAAAAAGCTTTACGATCTGGTGCGATTTGGGGCTCGGAGATGGCGAGTTTAGCGCATACGGCTGCGATCTTAGCTACGATTACGTAAAAATCAACGCGGATTATAGATCATAAAGATTCACAGCTTACTCTTTCATAATAAAAATCTCGTCTCGAAAATAGCGAATAGCGGCAGGGCTTTAAAGCTCTACCCTAAAATTTTATCATTTAAATTTGCCTGTTTTAAATTTTTAAATACTAAAATTTTACCTCTTAAAATTTGGAATCTCATGCGTGAAATTCAGTCTAAATTTGATAGCTGAAATTAGGTTTTAAGCGCTTTATTGATATACTTGAATAAATTTTTTAAAGGAGTAAAGTATGTTTCATGAATACAGAGATTTAATCACTGAGTTAAAAGGCAAAAACGCGCGATTTGATTCGCTTTTCGAGAAACACGACGAGCTGGATCACAAGATCACCGACGCACAAGCCGGCAGAGTGCATATGAGCGATCTGGAGATCGATGCGATGAAGAAAGAAAAGCTTCGCATAAAAGATGAGCTAGGCACCCTGCTAGCGCAATATAAAGCCGAAAAGGCAGATAAATAAAGTTGCTTGCGGCGAAATTAAGATGCAGTAGAGTGCTAGCAAGGCTTATTTCGCCGCTAAGCTTTAATCCGTGTTTAGAATTTTCTAATCGCAATAAGTTTAACCGCCTAAGTTTACCTCGCACGATAGAGATATTAAAACAGCGCGCCAAAACGAGTTAAAATTTATACCGCACGCTTCACTAGTCTTCATACCGTTAAATAACTTTTTACGTATCGGCTATATCACTGTAGATACCAATAGCGCGTTAGCCCGATCAAATATAATTCGTCTCGGCTCTCTATCGCCCCTTCCGCTTCCAAAAATATCTCTTGCTGAATGCACTTTTGCGCTACAGAGTAAATTAAAATTTACGCTGCGTCGCCCTGCAGCCTGGCTTTTAAATTTTAATTTGCAGCGAGCATTTTTAGAAAATTTCAAATCTTGCGTTTTGCTTATTGCGGGCGCAATACCTATTTTTAAAATTCCGCATTTCAAAGGAATCTGAAGTAGCGCTAGAATTTTAAATTCCCGTTCGCGCTAGCCGCAAAATTTCAAATTCGCAGACTCCAACCAAGCGCTAGTTTATGTTAGAGCTTGCTTTAGTCGCTCCACGGAATTTAGCCAAGCTTGCTTATTTTAACTCGCTTCGTTGAGCTTTAAAAATTTAGATTATTCTTTGATCGTATCGGATAATGCCTGCCGGCACGGAATTACTCAAGCCACCCTATTTGCTATATACACAATTAAAAGCGACGCTAACGCGGAATTAAATAGTATAAGTGAAATCTGTAAAAGGTGTGAAATTTAATCATAGAATTTTAAGAGCTAAGGATTTGCGATAGAATTTCGCCGCGCAAATCAAATCCCAAAGCTAACCTAGCCTACTCAAAAACCTTCGCTTCTAAGCCATGTAGCCTTTGCAAGCCGATATCGATATATTCGTTAAGCTTCTCATTATTTTCCAGCAATTTGTCGTAATAGCTCTTGGCTCTTTCTCTCGCGGTCGCATCAGGCTCGATATACTTTAGCCCGCTTTTGAAAAATCCTTTGGATTCCGCAAAATAGATCGAGTGGATCTTCTCGCAGTGCGATAGCCCTGCTTCAGTGTAGTTTAAAATCGATTCGTACGCGATATTGCCCAACAGCTCCTGCAGTCTATTTGCGGGATTTTTGAAAAACTCGGCAAACTCTTTATACGGCGTAAAAACCTGATCAAGATTTTTCATCGCATCGCCGTAGATACCCTTTTTCAGGCGGAACATCGTCATTTCTTGAGAACTTACAAACTTCTCTATTGCTTTTATCGTATCGTTTTTATTCACTGAATTTTTCCCTTTTAAAATATGAAACGCTCGGATTATATCGTTTGTTTTATAAAAATCCGTTAAAAATCGGTTAAATTTTGCCCTAGCGTTTTAGCCAAATTTCTTCGAGCACTTTTGATTAAATTTCCTGCCTCAGCCGCCGCAATTCTCGCACAATCCTCGCACGAGCACGCTTTTGACATTTTTTTGTGGCAAAGCTGGCATCGAAATCTCCTCCATTTTATGGCAGTTTTCGCAGACAAAATACGCTTTGGCGCCGTCGGTAAGCTCATAAAAGCTTTTATGATTATTTTCGCTGGTAATTATCAAATTTTTTTCTTCCAAAAGCGCTATATTGCGATATATCGTGGTTTTATTAGCACCTGTTAGTTCTACTAGTTCATCATAGCTTACCGGGCATTTTTTCTCGCTTAGGATCTGCACGATCTGCACTCTAAGCGCTGTAGGAGCGATATCGTGACTCGCTAAAAAATCTTTGGGATCCATTTTACGCCTTTTTTAAAATTTAAGCGATGATATCGAAATTTAGATAAATTTATATTAAGTTGCAACTAAGTTGCTTTTGATATACTTCCGCAATTTTTTTGGAAAGGAATTTTATGAAAAAGCTTGTTTTCACGCTTTTAGCAGCTAGTTGCGTAGCATTCGCCAAACCTACGGTCACCACGACCATACTTCCTACGAAGTATTTTGTTGAACAGATCGCAGGCGATACCCTGCAGGTAAATACGATGGTCGGCAAAGGCGCTGATCCGCACACATACGAGCCTAAGCCTTCGGAGATGAAAATGCTAGAAAATAGCGATCTGTATTTTGCAGTCGGTATAGAATTTGATGAAATTTGGCTACCGAAACTTGCCGCGTCGTATCCAAAGATGAAGATAATCCGCACCGAAGATGGCATCACTAAAATGGCTATGGCAGAGCATCACCATCACGACGAACATGATCATAGCGCGCATCACGATGATCACGATCATGACGCGCATCATGAGCATGGTGACAAAGACCACGAGGCGCACGAGCACCATCACCATCACGGCGGCTTAGACCCACATATCTGGCTCGATCCGCAGCTTGTAAAAATTCAAGCTAAAAATATTAAAGACGCGTTAACCAAACAGTATCCTAAGAATGCTAAAATTTACGAAGCAAATTTCGATAAATTTGCTAAAAAGCTTGACGAGCTAGACGCTTACGCAAAGCAGAAATTAGCGAGCGTCAAGGGAAAGAAATTTATGGTTTATCATCCGTCTTGGGGCTATTTCGCGCATCGATACGATTTAGAGCAGATCGCAGTCGAAGTGGAGGGCAAAGAGCCTAAGCCTGCGGATTTAGCCGAGCTGATCGAGGAAGCCAAAGAGGAAAAGATCAAGGTGATTTTCGTCGCACCACAGTTTTCCAAAAAGGCAGCGCAAACCATCGCCGCGCAAACGGGCGCAAAGGTGATGGAGATCGATCAGCTGCCGCTAGATTGGTATGAGACGATGAAAAAGACGATCAACGTTTTCGGAGAAAATTTGTAGTTTAATGAAATTTATTAAAATTTTACTTTTATCCGCGATCTTTAGCTCGCGGATATTTGCGTGCGCTCTGTGCGCTCTGTACACGCCTACTGCGCACGTTAGCATTACTCCCGTCGCACAAGACGGCAAGATCGTGAGCCTGCATTTTTCGTGGCTTTTCTCTCAAAATTTTACCGACGTCATAATGCAGACCTACGATATAAATTCCAACGGCAAGCTTGAAAATAGCGAGCTTGCCGAGATAACTAAGGCGATGACCGATTATCTAACCCCCAAAAACTATCTTTGCGAGGCGGAATTCTACGATCAAGCGCCAAAAAACGCAAAACCTGCGCTTAGCAACCTCGTAGGCACGCAGATCAAGGGAAATTTTAAAAACGCAATAAGCCTCGTCAAAAAGGGCAGACTCGTGTTTGAGTTCGATCAAAAGGTCGGCTTCGAGCTGCGCAATAACCGCGTTCTTAAAATTTCCATTAACGACGATCAGGGATTTTTCAATTTCAAAATGCTTGACGACAAGCCCATTAATCTAGGTGAGGGCTTTGTAGCGAAGCCTAATTCAAATTTAGCCACCACTTTTATAGAATTTAGCGGCGAAAAACCAAAGATCGCAGATAAAAAACCGCTGATTTCAAGCGCGCCAAACTCCGATTTAGCGCAGGATAGCCTTGCATCTAGCGAGCAGAGTCTTGCGGGCTCAGAGGATAAACTTGCGCAAGGCGGTCAAGCTAAACCGAATGCCAGCTCAGCACGCAGATCAAACCAAAGATCCGTCGGCGATATCGTTTCGGAAGCTGCAGCAGAGGCGCAAAAAAATATCGCTGCTTCGGATACTCTCGCGCAGATTAATAAAGCCACCAAAAAGGACGTGCAAGCAAAAGGTGGTCCCGCAAATTCCGACCGCCTTAGCAGCGAAAACTTAAAGGTCGCCGCGAAAAATAGCGAAAACGCCGCAGCCCCTTTAGGTGATGATTCAAATTTAGCGCAAAACGAAGGCGACAGGAGTGCCGCGATAAATTTTAACGATTCCGCAAATTCTGCAGCGTCTGCAGATAAAGACGCAGGTGAAAATTTGACGGCGATCCGAGACAACTCTTTAAATTCCGCGCATTCTACGCAAAATCTCGCGACACCGCCCGAGGAGAGTTCTTTAAATTTAGAGCAAAATAGCGCGAGCAAAAACGGCGCCACATCCGGTAGCGACGAGATTTCAAGCGAGCAGCGCAAAGAGGTCTCGCTGGGATTTGTCGCGCAAAAGACGATGGATTTTATGAAAAGTCTCAAAACGGCGTTTCGCGCAAGCAGCGAGCATGCAAGCGCGAGCACCATCCTATGGGTCTTGGCGCTTTCTTTCATATACGGCTTTTTCCACGCGGCAGGCCCTGGACACGCGAAGCTGCTAACGGCGAGCTATTTCCTAGCCCATGGCGGCAGCTACGTCAAAGCCTTCGGATTTGCCCTTAAAATCGGGCTTCTACACGTACTAGGAGCGCTCGTTTTAGTAAGCGCGAGCATGTTCGTGTTGCAAAATGTCGCAGGCATAGTTTCTGCAAACTCCGCCTCGATCACAACGAAAATTTCGGCACTTCTGATCATCGTCATAACCGCGCTCATCATCTACGACAAAGCTCGCCGCGTAAGATCGGGCGCCGGCCACGATGCGGGCTGCTCCTGCGCCGCTTGCGCTTCCGCCGCAAACACCGCAGAGACGGACGCGCACTTAAAAAATACAGCGTTTGCAAACGCCGGGGATTCCGCTCACGCAGCGTCAAAGAGTTATAAATTTTCTAAATTTAATATTCAAAGCGGCGAATCCTCGCAGTATTTAGATACTCAAAATTTAGGCGCCGCAACGGCAGAGTCAAATTCGGATTTAAATTTAACCGCAAGCCTAGAAGAAAACTCGTCTAGCCAAAACAAGCAAAAACAGGCTTTAAATTCTGCAAATTTAAAAAACCAAACCTCGACTCGCTCGCTGCAAAATGGCGCGACTGGCGGCGGCGAGAGAGGGCGAGAGTGGCTTATCGCGCTTGCGGCGGCGCTCGTACCCTGCCCAGGCACGATCCTGATTTTTGTACTTGCCTTCAGCCTCGGAAGCTTCGCGCTTAGCGTCGCGAGTGCGCTTTTCATCGGTTTTGGGATGAGCGTCGTGATATTTTTAGCCGCACTTTTCGGCGCGAAGGCAAACGAGCTTAGCTCGAAGCGGCTCGTAAGCTTGAAGCTTTACATAGAATTTGTGGGGCTTTTCGTGATGTTTGGGCTCGGAGTTTTTATGTATTTCATCTCAGACACCCTCAGGATACTGTGATCGCAAGGTTTGGATGCAAATTTTAAAAAGCGGCTCGCGTGAAATATAAGCTTACGCGATATATTAAATTTTAAATCCGGTGCGGATCTAATTTCAAAGAGTAGGATTTTAAAATTTTACGCCGCAAGGACTGCGTAAATTAAGCTCCGATCCTGACTATTCATTAAGCGGCGGAATTCGCTCTTTATAAATCACGTTAAATTTTGCTACAATACTGGCGAAATTTTTCTCAAGGATAGATATGTCGCCTGCTCTGCAAGATGTCGTTTCGCAGACTTTAACTGTGTTTTCTAGGTTCAGTGCGGGCGGAAAAGGAATTCTGCAAGATGTCGTTTCGCAGACTTTAACCGAACAAAAAGCGTGCGCTAGAGCTTTTAATAGATACCGCTACCTCAGTATAGCCACCTTTTTTTGCGGTCCTGTTCGTATTAGTGTTTCTAAACGGCGTTAAAGCAGACACTCCTCTAATAGAAATTGCCGAATTTTCGAGCGTCTTGATCCTTTTTCATATCTTTTGGATATTTCTTATGTATTGCGCCAGTCAAGAAACTGAAGCGGAAATTCGCTACTACAAATTTTATAAAGAGATATTCGTCCGCGCCGTCATAGACGATATAGATGCCGGTTTAAAATACGATCCATATACCGGCATGCAAGAAGAGGAATTTCAAAAATTTAGAATTTATAGGAAATCTAGGATCAAAAGCGAGGATCGGATTACGGGCGTGTACTGCGGGATTAAATTTAGCCTCAGCGAGGTACATAGTAATGGTAGGTTTTACATGAAAACGGATAATCCGCTCATAGCGGCGATTATGTTGATCAAAATATTCTACGATAACTATATGGACTTTGACGGCAATGTACTGATCTGCGAGCTCGCGAAAAAAACCTCGGGCAAAACGATAGTGGTAAGCAGGGAGCTAAACGCCAAGATCTTCGGCGAAAAAGAGATGATGGACGATGTGGATTTTATGCGCGATTTTCGCGTGTTTGCGGATGACAAAGTAGAAGCGCGCTATTTGCTAACGCCCGCGTTTATGGAGCGCCTGCGCGAAATAAATCGCGAAACGAGCGGCGAGTTTAGCTTGAGCACGGTATTTATGGATGAGCGCTTATATCTATTTTTAAACGGTGCGCCCGATCTTTTTGAAACTACGCTTTTTGGTAGGCCCGCTAGCATAGAGCTCGCGCGCGAATACCAAACGCAGATCCGCAAAATTTTAAGCCTAATCGAGACACTGGGGCCACAAATTAGCAGGACGCATTACAGCTGAAATTTTGTATTGGTTAAATTTAGTCTGGGTAGAATTTTACCGAAGCATAATTTCGACAAAAACGTAAAATTTAATCAGCAGTGTAATTTCTCGGCAGCCGCCCGAAATTTAATCAGCAATGCAATCGCTCGGCGGCTGCTAAATTTAACGAGCGATACGATTAGAGAGATGAAACGCCTGCCGCAAATAAATTTGAAGCAAAAGCGCCTTGACGTTGTCTTATAAATAAAATTTAACGCTCCGATGCTTCCTGGAAGCGACTCTTGCTTAGCTCTTCATGCCCAAAATAAAATTTTACCGCGTTTCGCATCGCAGCCTCTAGCTTTTAGTGCCAAACCCGCATAGCAGTAAAATTTAATCGGCGGCGCCCGCGATGATGAAATTTTGAAAACAGGTCTTGCAAGGACGAAATTTAAATTTAAAACAAGTCCGCGACGAGAGTTAAATTTCCCGCATAAACGGCGTTTGCAAAAGCCTCACACTAAAAGGTATCTGCCAGGACGCAGCCGCAACGTACCTCAAGCGCTAGCTCTGCACGTACGTCAAGTTCCGCCAAAATACTCGCCACGCGTTCCTGCATCGTCTCATAAAACACCATCGTAAGCTGTATTGTAAATTTAAATTATAAAGAATTTGGATGAGGCGAAATTTAAAATTTCGCCTCCTAAGCGGAAAAAGATTAAAGCGCCGCGTAGCGCACCATTAGGCAGGTTTGAAGCGCTGCCAGTTTATCGAGCGTGCTCTTTTGCACTTCGGAATCGACCAAAATGACCGCCAAAGCATCCCCCTCCTCGCCTCTGCCTAAGCGAAAATCCGCGATATTGATATTTTCGTCGGCTAGGATCGTGCTTACGGATTTGATAACGCCCGGCACGTCGGTATTTTTGAAGATTATCATCTTGCCCTTCGGCTTAAAATCGGTCTTAAATCCGCCGATATTTACGATACGCTCCTCGCTTCCGTCAAAGACCGTACCCGCGACGTTTGAGATCGCCTCATCAGTCATGATTTTTACCGCGATCTCGCTTTTATAGACGCTGTTTGCAAGCTCGCCGAAGCTCGTCTCGATCCCCTTTTCATCCGCAAGAAATTTAGCATTGACGTAATTTAGCGAATCGCCCAAAGAATCGTGCAGCGCGCCTACGATTGCAAAAACTAGCATCGATTTTAGATACCGCACCACCTCGCCGCTGCCCTCGATCGCGATCGATTTGATAGGGCCTTTGTTGATCTGCGCCGCAAGATAAGCCATTTTGGAGACTAAATTTATATAAGGCTCGATACCGCGCGGCAGATCCTCGAGCTTAAGCGGCAAATTTAAAGCGTTTGGATAGTTCAAGCCGCGCACGGCGCTGATCGCCTGCTCTGCGGCTTCTCGGGCGATATTACTTTGCGATTCGAGCGTATTTGCGCCAAGATGCGGAGTCGCGCTTAAATTTTCGATATCTAAAAGCTCGTGATCGGTCGCAGGCTCTTTGTCAAAAACGTCAATGCCGAGATACGCGATCTTGCCGTTGCGTAGATTGTTTGCGAGCGCTTTTTCATTATACAGCCCGCCTCTAGCGCAGTTTATTAGACACACGCCGTCTTTCATCTTCGCTATTTGCGGCTCGCCTACTATATTTATCGTCTCTTGATTTTTCGGCGTATGAATCGTGATGAAGTCGCAAGATAAAATTTCGTCGAAATTTTTCGTATATTTTACTCCGAGCTTCGTGGCCTTTTCGGGCTCGATATAGGGATCATAGGCGATGACGTTCATCCCAAACGCAAGCGCGCGAACCCCCACGCGCGAACCGATATTTCCAAAGCCGATGATGCCGAGGCTCTTTTTATAAAGCTCGGTGCCGTACCATTTCTCGCGCTTCCAAATTCTATTAATTTTCAGATCGTTGCAGGAATTTACATATTTGCGTGCCGCATTTAGCAGATGACACATAGTCATTTCGACCGCGGCGATGGTGTTTGCCGTAGGTACGTTCATCAAAATAATGCCGCGCTTGGAGCAGCCGTCGATATCGCAGTTATCGACGCCTACGCCCGCGCGCACGATCGCTTTTAGCTTGGTGCCTGCGCCAAGGAATTTCTCATCCACCGCCGTAGAGCTTCTGGTGATCGCAACATCCGCATCGCCTAAAATTCCGTAAAGCTCGCTCTTGGGCACGCTCGTAGCGTCGATTACTTTAACATCCGATTCTTGCTTAAGCAGATTAAAACCGATTTTGTGGATTGCGTCGCAGACTATGATAGTTTTCATTAAATTTAACCTTTTAAGTAGGTCCGCAAGGCGGGGATGCCTTGCGGGAGGAATTATTTATTTAGTTGATCTTTGATTAGATCCCCTAGGCTTTGCTTCTCGTCGTCGTTACTATTGATCTCATTTAGCGCCTCGCGCTCTTTTTGATGAGCCAGCCTGCGCACGCTTAGGCGAATTCTATTTTTCTTCTCGTCGATGAAAGCGATCGCAGCCTCGATCTCGTCGCCCACTTTTAGGTTATCTACGCTTACGTTGCCAAGATCTTCCTTGCGGATAAGCGCGTCGATACCGCCTCCGAGCTCGACAAAAATTCCGAACTCTTTAATATCGCGGATCTTGCCTTTTACGACATCGCCTTGATTGTGGCTCTTGGCATAATCGCTAATAGGGCTATCGCCGAGCTCCTTGTGATTTAGAGAAATTTTTTGAGTATCTTTGTCGATCTTAATGATCTTAACCTCGATCTCATCGCCCACTTTGAATAAATTTTTGCACTTCTCGCCGCGATCCCATGAAGCGTCTTCATTATGCAAAAGTCCCTCTACGCCGTCGATCCTCACAAACGCGCCGAAGTTTGTAATCGTAGTGACGCTACCTTTTAGCACGTCGCCCACTTTATGCTTAGCAACAAACTCGTCAAACGGCTTTGTAAGTAAATTTTTAAGGCTCACGCGTAATCTGCGCTCGCTAGGGTTGATCTCTACGACCTCGACGTCAAGCTCCTCACCCTCGCTGATGAAATCTTTCGGATTTTTGATATTTTTATCCCACGAAATTTCGCTGATATGCAAAAAACCCTCGATGTCGTTGCCAAGATCGACAAACGCGCCGTAAGGCTCGATATTGCTTACTTTTACGCGGATAGTATCGCCTACTTCCAGGCTATCTTTGATCTCGTTCCAAGGATCGGGCATCGCCTCTTTAATCGAAAGGGAGAGATGCTTTTTATCGTTGTCGTATTTGATAACTTTAACCGGAACCTTATCGCCCTCTTTGTAGAGCGAGCTTGGATTTACCGGACCTTTGTATGAAATTTCGCTGTAGTGCACGAGCCCGTCTACGCCGCCTACGTCTACAAACATACCGTAGGTGGTGATTTTTTTGACGACGCCTTCGATGATGCCCTCAGTGGCGATTACTTTCTCGATCGCCTCTTTGCTTGCTTTGCGATCCTCGTCAAGTAGCTTCTTGCGCGATACTACGATGCTTTGCTCATCTCTATCGACCTTGATGATCTTTACTTTGAAATTTTTACCGACAGCGCCATTTGGGTTTTTAAGCGCGCTTTGCGAGCGAGGCATAAAAAATTCCACATCATCTGCGTTAGCACAAACGAAACCGCCCTTATTAAACGATAGAATTTTAACGTCATAGACATTTTCTGCGTTTTCATCATAGGAATCGATGAACGCCTTTACTTTTTCCTTCTTTAGAGCCTTTTTATACGATACGACCGGGCGACCGCCTCTGCTTCCGATAATAGCGACTTTGATGTCATCTCCTACATTAACCTGCGGGTTTCCTTGCTCGTCGCTCACCTCGGCGGCATCTAAAATGCCCTCCGACTTCCTGCCTACGTCTATGAAAACCTCGCCGTCCTTAAGGGCGATAACCTTACCTGTGACGACCTCGTCGCGAGACTTGCCGGCGTCATACTCCTCTAACAATGTCGCAAAATCTTCCTCTGCGTGGTTTTGAACCTTCTCGTTCACCTCAGCCATATGCTTCCTTTAAATTTATTTGTGCTTTTTTGAAAAGAACTAAAATGCGCGATTCTAGCTAAAATTTGCTTTCGATTTGATAAATTTCTAAGAGTAAATTTGATACGAGAGTTTATAAATTCTGCGTTAAATTTTCTATTCGCGCCACTACTTTTTTGATTATCCAATCAGGCGTGCTGGCTCCTGCGGAGATGCCGCATAGGCTTTTGTTTTCAAACCACGAGCGCTCAAGCTCGCTTTCATTTTCTATGAGATAGCTGTCTTTGCAAAAATTTTGTGAAATTAAAAAAAGCTGCTTGGTGTTGGAGGAATTTTTTCCGCCTACGATTATCATCACGTCAGCCTTTTGCGACAGGCTTTTTACCGCCTCTTGATTCTCCAGCGTCGCATTGCAAATCGTATTAAAAATTCTCAGCTCCCTCGCGCGCTGCATCAAAAAATCCGCGATTTTGGTAAAGCTTTCTATCTTTTTCGTAGTTTGCGAAACTAGCGCGACGCGCGAGCCGAGCTTGACGTCTTGCAGTTCCTTCGTATCCATGATCACGAATACGCGCGATTTTGCGTAGGATTTCACACCCTTTACCTCGGGATGATTTTTATCGCCGAAGATTACGATATCATAGCCCTCCGCGCTCATCTTTTCTACGATCTGCTGTGGCTTAGTCACGAAGGGGCAGGTAGCGTCGATGAGCTGCTTGTTTTGCGCTTTTAGGTTTTGCAGATCGTCCTTTTGGATGCCGTGGGTGCGGATGATGAGCTTTTGCTCGTCCTTGATCTCGCTAACGCCTTCCAGGGTTTTGACGCCGAAATTTTGCTTTAACCTATTGATCTCTTCGGCGTTATGTATCAGTTCGCCGATCGTAGCGGCCTCGCCGGCGCTTTCTGCGATCTTGATCGCGCGCTTGACGCCGAAGCAAAAGCCGTAGCTTTTGGCCATCTCAATCTTCAACGCCGGCTCCGATCTGTCTTAAAATCGCGGCGAAGTTCGGAAACGACGTCGCGATACAATCGCTATCCTCGATGATCATCCCCGATCTTAAACCCAAAATCGTAAAGCTCATCGCGATGCGGTGATCGCCACACGGCGTGATGATCGCCGCGTTTGCTTCGCCACCTTCGATCTGCCAGCCGTCCTGCAGCTCGCGCGCCTTAATACCGCAGGCGCGAAGCCCTTCGCAGGTTACCTTTATGCGGTCGCACTCCTTCACGCGCAGCTCGGCGGCATTTTTGAGCACGCTACTTCCCTGTGCGCAAGCAAAGGCGATCGCAAGCGCAGGCGCTTCGTCTATCAGCCAGGAGATATTTTCGCTCACCTCCACGGCGTGAAGCGGCGCGTAAGCAACCTCTATATCGCCGATCTGCTCGTAAATTTCGCTCGTTTTGTGAAATTTTACCTCGGCGCCCATGCGCTTTAAAATTTCATACGCCTCTATGCGGGTTTTATTTAGCAGCATATTTTTTAGCACTATCCGCGAGCCTGGGATTATCGCTGCGGCTACGGCAAAGAAAAACGCCGAGCTAGGATCGTTTGGGATAAAAATTTCAAGCGGTTTAAGCGGCGAGCTAAGCGGCGCAACTTCGATCGCAAGGCCATTTTGCGAAATTTGCGCGCCCATCGCTTTCAGCATCCGCTCGCTATGATCGCGGCTAAGCTCGGGCTCGCTAAATTTACACCCGCTGCCGCGCAAGGCCGCTAAAATAAGAGCAGTCTTAACCTGCGCGGACGCAATTTTACTCGCGTATTCAAAATACCCAAGCTTTTGCCCCAGCACCGCGATAGGCGCCTTTTCGCCGCCTGCTCGTCCGTAAATTTTAGCGCCTACTTTGCAAAGCGGGTCCGCAACGCGCCTCATCGGGCGCTCGCTTAGATACCGATCGCCGCATAGCACGAAAAAGCCCTCGCGTCCCGCCAAAAAGCCCATAAATAGCCGCATCGCCGTACCCGAGTTGCCGCAATCAAGCGGGACGTTAGGCTCTTTGATAACCTCCGGCGGAGTGATTAAAATTTCGCTAGCGTCGCGCTGCACGCAAGCACCCAAAAGCTCCACTATTTTTAGCGTATTTAGCGTATCCTCGGCGGCTAGATAATTTGAAATTTTACTCGTCCCCTCCGCTAGCAGCGAAAAGATCGCCGCACGATGCGAGATCGATTTATCCGCGGCAATGTTTGAAATCTCCGCTCGCAAAGGGCCCGCTTGCGCAAAAATTCTCATCGCAGTCCAAGTCCTAGCTCGCTGCTAAGCGCGGCTAAAATTTTATCGGTAAAGCCCGCCACTTCCTCGTCGCAGAGGGTTTTTTGAAGGTCTTGAAATACAAGCCTGATCGTCAGGCTCTTTGAATCGCCCAGGCTTTCGTCGCTATAAAGATCGCTCGGGATAAATTCCTTTAGCGCCTCGATTTTAAGGGCCTCTATGCACTCTTTGATCTGCTCGAAGCGCATTCCGTTCGGCACCAAAATACTTAGATCGCGCGATACGCTAGGGAACTTCGAATAAGCATCCGCTACGATATTTTCAAATTTAAGCTTGGAAAAATCGATCTCGCACAGATAGCTTTTATCCAGATCGCGCCCTGCTTCTACGGCGTAATCCACGCGCCCGATAAAGCCCACTATCTGCCCGCCCTGCTCGATCTGAGCTTGCTCGAATTCGCTTAAAAATTTCAAATTTTCGCCAGGCAGCCTGACCTTAAATTTACCGATGACGCTTTGGATTAAATTTGCAAAATACAAAAAATCCACCGCAGCGGGTTTTGCGCCGGCAGCGATAGAGGGCTCGGCTTTTAGTCCGCTAACTATAAAGCCCAGCCTTAGGCTCTGCGCGCCGCTTTCGTCAAAGACCTCTCCTAGCTCAAAAAGTTTAACGCTTCTACGAGAATTCTTTAAATTTCGCTCCGCAGATTCCAGCAGATGATTAATCAGCGTCGGTCTTAGCGCGTCCAGCTCGCCGTTTATCGGATTTAAAATTTTAACCTTGCACGGTGCAAAGCCTAAATTTTGCAGAGCCTTTCCGTCGTCAAATACATAATGCACGCATTCGAAAAATCCCACTGCTGCCGCCTTGCTGCGAAGCTTGCGCCCGTTTTGTAAATTTACGTAGGTATCGTTTAGGCGGTTTTTTTCGTAGAAGCTTAGCGGCGCGGCGGCGATATTATCGATGCCCACGATACGCACGATCTCCTCGCACACGTCGTGGGAATTTACGATATCGTGGCGGAAAGGCGGCACCTTGGCGGTAATGAGATCGGCTTCGACGCCCACATCAAAGCCCAGCCTTTTTAAAATTTTTACGATCTTATCGCGCGGAATTTGCGCGCCGATCATTGAGTTTATCTCTTTTTCGCTAAAGCCCACTATAAGCGGCTCCAAAGCGTTTGAAATCTTTTGTGTGCCCGCATATAGGCTCACGGCTTTATTTTTAAGTAGCAATCTAAATAGCAGATCTAGCCCCAGCCTAAGCTTTGGCTCGCTGCCTCTACTTGAGCGATACACGTGCTCGTCGCCTTTTAGGCTTTTGTTTTCGTTTACTGCTCTGGCGATAATTAGTGGCGCGGTGTAGTTTGCCTCTAATAGCACCACTTTGCTACTGCAACACGCCTTTAGCTCCGCGTCTTGGCAAATTCCTGCTACGCTAAGCAATCTCTTGCCCGCATAAACGCCGAACTCACCGTTTGGCATAGGCTTTATGTCAAGCGCTACCTTGCCATCTGCGGAAGCGATCTTTTCAAAATCATAAGCGCGCAGCAATACTCCGGTAGAGTGAGTAGCGTAGTTGATGAAATTTTGCACCGCGCAGCTTTGCAAAATACCAACGCTTGCAAGACGCAAGGTCTGCTTTAAATTTAACTTCAGCTCGCCTTTGATCTCATAAGCTCGAAAAGCAAATTTAGCGCTTACCTCGTCGCTTGCACGCACGCTTAAAATTCTACCGATACCAGGCGCTCCGTCGGCATCTTCAAACTCGTGCTTTTCCTTTAGCGGCAGATCAAGTGCCGCGCCCAGATCGCGCGCTATGCCTAAGACGCTAAGGCAGTCGCCGCGATTAGCGGTAAGCTCGATCTCGATAAGATCATCATTAAAAATTTCATACTCGCGCAGCTCCTTGCCAAGCATAAGCTCGCCGATGCTGCTATCAAGCACCATAATGCCGTCATTCGTCTTGGCAAGCCCAAGCTCCGTTGCCGAACAGATCATGCCAAAGCTCTCCACGCCGCGAAGTTTAGCAGGCTTGATCTCAAGTCCGCCAGGAAGCACGGCGCCGATTAGGCTAACCGCGACATATTGCCCTGCCTCGACATTTTTCGCGCCACAGACGATCTGCAAGCTCTGCTTACCGACATCAACCTCGCAAACGTTTAGATGATCGGAATTTTCGTGACGACGCTTGCTTTTTACGAGTCCTACGACAACGCCTTTGGGAAGCGAAATTTTATCGTGAGCGTCAACCTCAAGACCGATGGAATTTAGCGTAGAAAGTAGCCTTTCGCTTGAAATTTCGCTTATGTCGATCCACTCCTGCAACCAATTTCTCGTTATTATCATTTAAACTGCTCCAATAATCTAATATCGCCTTCAAATAGCGAGCGCAGATCGGGGATGCCGTGCAGCAGCATCGCGAAGCGCTCGACGCCGAGCCCGAATGCGTATCCGCTGACGTTTTTCCAGCCTACCGCTTTAAAAACATTAGGATCGACCACACCGCTGCCTAACACCTCGAGCCAGCCCGTCTGCTTACAGACGCGGCATCCATGACCGTGGCAGAAAATACAGCTGATATCGACCTCAGTGCTCGGCTCCGTGAACGGAAAGAAGCTCGGGCGGAAGCGCACTTTTACGTCTCCAAACATATAGCGCAAAAATTCCTCCAAAACGTATTTTAAATTTGCGAAACTTACTCGATCGCCCTGCTCGACTACGAGGCCTTCTACTTGATGAAACATCGGCGTGTGGGTTAGATCCATATCGCGGCGAAAGACCGCGCCCGGGGCGATCATACGCACCGGCGGAGCTTTAAATTTCTCCATCGTGCGGATCTGAACGCCGCTGGTGTGCGTGCGTAGCAGCCGCCCGTCATTTAGATAAAACGTATCTTGCATATCGCGCGCAGGGTGGTATTTGGGTAAATTTAGCGCTTCAAAATTATGGAAGTCGTCCTCGATGAGCGGGCCGCTTTCGACGCTGAAATTTTGCGCGATGAAGTAGTCTATGATCTTATCCATCGTCTCCATCACCGGATGCAGCGCGCCGCAGCTTACGTTTTCGTTAAAAAGCGTGACGTCGCTCGCTTCATTTTTCATCGCCTCTTTTTGCTCCGCCTCTTCCAGGCTCGCCCTTTTTGCGGCGATGAGCTCGCTGAAATAATCGCGCTTTTCATTCGCGCTTACGGCAAGCTCTTTTTTCTGCTCGGGCGCTGCGGATTTGAGCTCGGCAAAAAGAGCCGTTATGATACCTTTTTTGCCGAAAAGCTCCAAGCGCACGGCTTCCAGCTCGCTTAAGCTCGATGCGGCGTCGATTTTTGCTTTAATCTCTTGCAAATTCTATCCTTGTGGTTAATTTAATGGCGCGATTGTAGTTAAAATTTGATAAAAGCTAGGTAAATTTGCGTGTTTGGATTTTTTGGCTATAATCGCGGCTAAATTTCAACCATCATAAAAGGATCTAAAATGAACGTATTCGAAAAGATCGTAAACGGCGAAATCCCGTGCAATAAAGTGTTAGAGAACGATGAATTTTTGGCCTTCCACGACATAAACCCAAAAGCGCCGATCCATATCCTGGCGATCCCTAAGAAATGCTACGAAAACTTCCAAGTAACGCCACCTGAAGTGATGAGTAAAATGAGCGCTTTTATCCAAGAAGTAACTCGCAAAATGGGGCTTGATAAGAGCGGATACCGTCTCGTTTGCAACTGCGGCGAAAACGGCGGGCAGGAGGTGATGCATCTGCAC
>CAUSAC010000028.1:0-27920 GCA_963529615.1 uncultured Campylobacter sp.
GAGGTGATGCATCTGCACTTTCATATCCTAGGCGGAATGAAACTGCCGTGGGACCGTGTCAGCGACCGCAATACCGAAGAGAATTTTTAAGACTAGAGCTTAATTCTATAAAAACTAAAATTCCGTGAAATTGTGAAATTTTACGGAATTTGCGAAATTCTTTGAAATTTTTAAAATTCCGCTTCATTTATAAGCACCGAGGTTTTAAAAATAATCAAAATAGTAAAACTATAAGCTAAATTTATCATCAGATGCTAAAAAGAAATACAAATTTATCACAGACGATCTCTTAGCAAATACCATTCTTGAGCTGCAAAGCCTTAGCTCTTAGAATTTTTACGGCTATGAAATTTGAAATCGACAAGAAATTTTAACGACGCAGCAAAATTTTAAATGAAACCGAGCTTTATAAAAAGAGTTATACTTTTACATGGCGAATGAGTTAGATTTCAACGATATTAAATTTAAAACCTACATGAATTTTGCTTTGAATGAGCGATTTAGCTTCAGTTTTCAAGCATAATTTAAAATTTTAGCGTGAAATTATAATCTTAGAATTTTAAAATTTTTTGAAATTTCAATATTAACTTTAATGGATTTTAGGGGCATATGCCCCTAATAATTTTGAAAGGATTTGCAAGGATTATTTGCTTAGCATTGAGCTTAGCATCCATAGGCGTTTTTCATAATCGCCATAGTGATCCTGCGCGATATTTGAAGTCGTATCGTCACCCTCTTCTTCGGCTACTTCTTGAAGCTTTTTAAATTCTTTTACCAAATACTCATAGGCTTTTTTAACATCCTCGAGTACCTCAGATACGCTATAGCTATCTTTTACGCTAATCGGAGCGTCTTTTGAAAGCTCAATTAGATCCTTAGCCTTTGTTACGGCCTTGCCACCTATTTGAAGCGCGCGCTCAGCCATATCGTCAAAGAGCTCGCCCATCTCGTCGTATGCTTTCTCGGTATAAGCATGAACCTGTGCGAATTGTAAGCCCTTAACATTCCAGTGATAATCGTGGAATGCAATAAAGAACGCATGAGCGTCCGCCTGAAGCTTGTTTAGTTGTTTTACTGTTTTTGACATTGTGTCTCCTTTATTTAAAATTGCTGTAATTATAGCAAGATTTGCTTAAATTATAATTATACTAAGTAATAAATTTTATCTTTTAGTGAAATTTTGAAATTAAATAGCTTTTAAATTTATCTACAATTTTTTTGAAATTTCAGCTATGCTGCATTATAATGCCGCATTATGAAAAACAAATTTATGATAACCATAACCGACCTTAACGGCTCTAGGAATTTTTTGATTTCGCAAATCATCAAAAAGATCGCGTTATATTTGGTACTATTTGTTTTCACTGTTTTCGTCACAGGTGCGCTATATATCAGGTATCTGGGCTCTAAAATCGACAGCCTTTCGCGAACTAAAACCGAGCTTAACGAGCTAAATCAAAAACTTCGCGACGGTATCGCGGCAAGCCAGATGGAATTTGAAGCCATCGAGGGTAAAATTTCGGATTTAGAGCATCAGTTTGGGCTCGATCCTGAGGAGGATGAGCGCGCGATCGACCGCCTATCTCACATCAAGCCTACTTCCGAACAAGAGATTAAAGAGCGCGCGCAAAAGATCATCAATGAAAAATTCTCCGACGCGCTGATAAAAGAAATTTTTATGCAGATCCCAAACGGCAGAGTCATGCGCACTCATCAGCTCAGCGAGAAATTCGGCTGGCGCAACCATCCTATCTTAAAACGCAAGCAGTTTCACCCAGGCGTTGATCTACGCACTCCGCCCAAAACACCTATCTATGCGCCTGCAGACGGCATCATCCAATACAGCGGCGCGGGCGCTACTGGCTATGGCAATCTAGTCGAGATTCGCCACAACTACGGCTTTACGACACGATATGCGCATTTGGATTCAAATTTAACTCGCAAAGTAGGCGAGTTTGTAAACAAAGGCGATCTCATCGCTTTTAGCGGTAACACCGGGCTTAGCACCGGACCTCATCTGCACTACGAGATTAGATTTTTGCAGCTGCCGCTAGACCCGCTAAATTTCATCAACTGGAATGAAAAAAATTACAAAGAAATTTTTACTAAGGAGGAAGATGTCCCATGGCAATCTTTAATAAAGGCGATGCAAACACCGCTCAAACAACAATAATCTCGTCAGGCACGCTCATCAAAGGAGAGCTGCACCTGTCGTGCATTTTACATATCGATGGCAATGTCGAAGGCGACGTGATTTCCGATAACACCGT
Organism: uncultured Campylobacter sp.; assembly: GCA_963529615.1. Taxonomy (GTDB): domain Bacteria; phylum Campylobacterota; class Campylobacteria; order Campylobacterales; family Campylobacteraceae; genus Campylobacter_B. The sequence goes on from CAUSAC010000028.1 coordinate 2,271, forward strand.
CGTCATCGGTAAAAACGGTACCGCGCGCGGCTCGATTAGAGCCAAACATATCGTAATCAGCGGCAAATTTTTCGGCAATATCGAAGCCGAGCTCGTCGAGCTGCTAGGCGGCGGTGTGCTCGTAGGCGATGTGCTATCGCAAAGCTTCGGCATCGAAGTGGGCGCGAAATTTAATGGAAAAAGCGCTGTAAGTGGCAGCGATCAAGCCCTAGTCATCGACGGCAGCGCAAGTGAAGACGTCAAGCTCATCGACAAAGCTTTAGGCGAATAAATCGCGCACATTTGGAATTCTTGGAATTTAAAACGCTTTAGCTAACGGGGTTTTAAAATCTGATTGATATTAAAATTTTAAAATTTCTAGCCTTTGGAATTCTTAGAATTTTAAAGATTTTTATATTTGCGAGATCTTAGAGTGTCATCAATCTTAAAATTTGGAATTTTAAAAAATTCCAAATTTTAAAATCCTCACAACCAAAATTATTGAAATTTTTAAGCTTTGAAATTTTCGAAATTTTAAAGCTTAAATATGCTTAAAATTTAAGAATTACGCAGATCGTAAAACCCTAAATCCTAAAATTTTGCGCTTACATGGGATTTTGAAATTTTGCTTGTAAGCCGGATTTTAAAATTCGCGCCCGGCTGAATTTAAAATTTTAAAATTTTGCCGCAAAATAACGCATGGACGCAAATTTTTTGCTCACACAGACTTTAAAAGCTCGCGTAAGTTTTAAGTTTCGCAGAAGCTGTGTAAGCAAGTATAAATTATCTACGTCGAATGTTTTGACTCATTATAGCTCTTTGTGCCGCCAGCTCAAATATCCGCGCGGCGATAAATTCTGCGGGCTAGGCTAATTTAAGCCCATTATTAGATTAGTTATGTATAATGCGATTTCTTTTTGTGGACAGATGGGTGAGTGGCCGAAACCACACCCCTGCTAAGGGTGCAGCTTCTAACCGGGGCTCGAGGGTTCAAATCCCTCTCTGTCCGCCACTATTTTAAAATTTAAATCAATAAAATTTCACTTCCGTGATTCAGCCGATTTCAGCCGCCTAGAATACTGCCTAAAAGCAGCACCGGCATCATTAGCGGCATTACGATGAGCCCTTGTATATCGGTATCCATTTTCGCATCGCGCTCGCTTTTGATCCCGCTATCGACCGCTATACGCGCGGGATACTCGATCGGCACGCTTAGGCGGTGCGATCTGCGCAGCTCGTCGTGATCTTTTAAGCGCTTAAAATATTTGCCTTCGATCAGATAAGAGTAGCGAAACGTAGAGCTATACGCGGGCTCAAGCTGCTCTGGGTCGTCCATCAGCTTAGCCTGCACGGATAGCGGCAGATCGTATTTTACAAGCTCGATTTCGTGCTGGATATACGCAGCATCGCTGCCCTCGTTGTATCTGTCGATCGTGAGCATGCTTACGTTGCGCCTTATCGCATTTTTATTTAGCGACGCCAGACTCGCGACCTTGGCGCGCACGGCGCTAAGATTTGCATCAAATACATAATCGTAAATCTCGCCACTCATTCGCAGCTGACCCCCGGACGCCGTGCTCATCGCGACGATATGCTCGCGCCCTTGCATGTAGCCTGGTAAATTCTTACTCGCACATCCGCTAAAAACTCCACAGCATAGCGCCAAAACCACGCCATAAATCCAAAATTTCATAAACTTCCTTCGTAAAATTTAAAGACGGATTGTATTAAATTTTGCCTTAACGAGAGTGGAATTTTATGACGTGGCGAAATGGAATTCTGCGGCGGAATTCTATGGCGGCGACGCGTAGAATTTCGCGCGGACTTCCATAAAATTCCGATGAAATTTCGCAAGAATTAAAGCCAGAATGCACGGAAAAGGCAAAATAAGCGCAATGGCACTGCCAAGATTTTAAAATTTTAAAATCTCTAGGAAATTTCGCGGAAGGAAGCGAGCTATTTGCGCGTCAAAATTTAACCGTCATCGCGAGCTTGCTTTTAAATTTTAAAATTTTACGATAGGCTTTAGAATTTAAAATTCCAAAGCCATTTTTGATATGTGGCGCACTACTTTCGATTTGCGTTAGCAAGCATCAGCTTTATGCGGTTTTCTTGATTTACCGCGCTTGCGCCCGGGTCGTAGTCGATAGCGGCGATGTTTGCTTGCGGGTAGTTCTGCTTGATCTTTCGGATCATTCCGCGCGCGATGATGTGGTTTGGCAGGCAGCCGAAGGGCTGCGCGCACACGACGTTTTGTATGTCGTGGCGCATAAACTCGACCATCTCCGCCGTCAGCAGCCAGCCCTCGCCCATCTTCACGCCGTGACCGATATAGCCGTCGGCGGCGGCGCGAACCTCGCTAAATGGGCTCGGAGCACGAAATCCGAAGCGCTTCATCTGCTTAATCATCATGCGCTGGAAAAATTCCACTACCTTAGCGACCGCAAGCGAGCCGTAATACGCCGCACCGCCCTTGCCGTAGAGCTGCTTGTCGTAGACCGCATCGTAGATGCAGGTAAGTACGAAGTCCATCAGCCCCGTATTTACGGGCTCTGCATTTTCGCGTATGAGGTAGGCGTTTAGGCCGTTATTGCCGATGGGCGAGTATTTGAGATAAATTTCGCCCACGATGCCCACTTTTACTCGCGGCTTATCGTCGCGCTCGATTTTAGCGAACTGCGAGAGGATAAATTTGAAATTTTTCTTGAGATTGAAAAACGATCTTTGATCGGTCAAATTTTTGATCCGCTCGGCGCAGAGTTCGTAAATTTCATTCGTTTGATTTTTGATCTTTTCGTAGGGCTTGCACTGATTATATAGTCCCATCATCAAATCGCCGTAAAATATCGCGGCAAAGAGCTTTAGAAGCGATTTTTTGCCGAGGCTAAATTCATTCTCATCTAGCGAGCCGAAATTTAACGAGATCGCAGGGACGTAGCTAAAGCCGCTGTCCTCAAGCGCTTTGCGAAGCAAATTTATGTAGTTGCTCGCTCTGCAGCCGCCGCCCGTTTGGCTGATGAGAAGCGCTACCTCGTGCGTATCGAACTCGCCGCTTTTTAGCGCGTCGATAAACTGCCCGATGACGAGCAGCGCGGGGTAGCACATGTCGTTATGCACGCTGCGAAGCCCCTCCTCGACGATATTTTGACGATTTTCGCCGAGTAAGACGCTCTTATAGCCCTCGTCGCGTAGCACGCCTTGCATAAAGCGAAAATGCGGATCGATCATTGTGGGGATCAATATCGTGTGGGTCGCTTTCATATCTTTTGTAAATTTAGCAAACATTAGCGCGCATCCTTTCTTGCTTCTTGTTGCGCGCCTTGCCTTTCGCGCTCTATCATAGTCGCTTTTAAGCTACGCAGACGGATCTTGACCGCACCTAGGTTCGTAACCTCGTCGATTTTAAGTTGAGTGTAAATTTTACCGTTTTGGCGCAGTATGTCGCGCACCTCGTCGCCCGTGATCGCGTCGATCCCGCAGCCAAAGCTGACTAGCTGCACCAGCTGCATGCGCGGGTATTTACAGACGAACCGTGCCGCGCTATAAAGCCTGGCGTGGTAGGTCCATTGATTAAGACTTTTCGTCTGCACCCTGCTAAGCGGCAGTGCGTCCTCGCTAAGCACTATAAAGCCCAAGGAATTTAGATAGCGATCGATGCCGTGGTTGATCGTCTTGTCGATATGATACGGACGACCCGCTAGCACGACGGCGCTGGCACCGCTGCTTTGTATATCTTTTAGAGTCTCCTCGCCTTTTATTAAAACGGTATTTTTATAGTTTTGCAGCTCCTTAAGGCCCTGCAAAACGGCGTTTTTCACGGCGTCGGAATGAAATTTATACCCGGCGTCCGCAAGCTCAGCCTGCATCGTTTTGCAAAACGAATCTTGCATATTAAGATCCACGTGCGGATAGAGAAATTTTTTCTCCTCCAGCGCACCTACGTTCGCGCGTATCAGTTCGGGATAGTATGCGACTACGGGACAGTTGTAGCAGTTCTCGCTGATATTTTCATCCAGGCTGTAGCTCATGCATGGATAAAAGATAAAATCTACATCCTTGTTTAAAAGATCATAGATGTGGCCGTGCACGCTTTTAGCCGGGTAGCAGACGGTATCGCTCGGGATGCTCTGGCTTGCCAAAAACAGCGTCTCTTTTCGCGGCTTTTGCGACAGCACGAGGCTCATGCCTAAATTTTCAAAAAATGCGCTCCAAAACGAGATCATCTCGAACATATTCAAAACAAACGGAATTCCGACCCGCGGTGCGTCTTGCTTCGGCGGCTTGCGATATTTTCGCAAAAGCTCGTTTTTAAACTCAAATAAATTCGTAATGTCGTGGCGGATCTCTTTGCCCGCGCCGCGCTCGCATTTATTGCCCGAGACAAATTTAGTATCGCCGAAATAGCTGATCGTAAGCGGGCATTTGTTCGTGCAGAGCTTGCAGACGCTAAATTCACTGCGATGAGTGAAATTTTCAAGTTCTGCACGACTGATCATATCGGTGCGCTCATTTGCATTATTTTTGGCAAAAAGCGCCGCGCCGTATGCGCCCATAAGCTCGCTGATATCTAGACGGATCACGTCCTTGCCGAGCTCTTTTTCGAAGGCGCGCAGCACGGCGTTATTTAAAAAGGTGCCGCCCTGCACTACGATGTTTTGACCCAAATCGTCGGCGTTTCGCACTCGGATGACCTTATAAATCGCGTTTTTTATGACGCTGATAGCAAGACCCGCGCTGATATCCTCGATCGTAGCGCCGTCCTTTTGAGCCTGCTTAACCGAAGAGTTCATAAAGACCGTGCAGCGGCTACCAAGCTTAGCGGGATGGGTTGCAAAAAGGGCTAGGTTTGCGAAATCTTTAATGTCATAGCCCAAAGAATTTGAAAAGGTCTGTAAAAACGAGCCGCAACCCGAGCTGCACGCTTCGTTTAGCACGATAGAATCGATATTGCCATCTTTAATGGAGAAGCACTTGATGTCCTGACCGCCGATGTCGATGATAAAATCGACCTTTGGATTGAAGTGACGCGCGGCGCTGTAATGCGCGATCGTCTCGACGATACCGTAATCGAAGCGAAAGGCGGTTTTAATGAGATCCTCGCCATATCCGGTAACACCGCTGCCCTTGATCTTGATGCGACCCTCGCAAAGATCGTATAGCTCCTTAAGACGCGGCAGTAGGATGTCGACTGGATCGCCTTTATTGGATGAGTAAAATTTATACAACAGCTCGTAGTTTTCGCCCATCAGCACGACTTTGATCGTAGTGCTACCGCAATCCACGCCCAAATACGCGTCTCCGCTGTAGGTGTGGATATCCACCTTAGGCACGCTTGCGCGGGCGTGGCGAGCGGTGAACTCGTCAAATTCCGCTCTGTCTTTGAAAAGCGGCGGCTCGGCTTCCAGCGCGGTCCTGTCGGGCTCCTTTTTTAAAAGCGCGATCGTCTCATCTAAATTTAACGTCTCGCCCGTATCTTTTGCATACAGCGCGCTGCCGTAAGCCACGAAGTAAGGCGCAATGTCGGGGAAGGTCGCAGTTTCGTCGGTGAGCTTTAGTACCTCTTTAAAGCGCGCCTGAAGACCTTTTAGGAAAAACAACGGGCCGCCCAAGAATAGAATGTTGCCCTTAACCTCGCGACCCTGCGCGAGTCCAGAAATCGTCTGCTCGACGACCGCGGCGTAGATACTAGCGCAAATATCCTCTTTTCTAACGCCCTGATTTAGTAGCGGCTGAATGTCGCTTTTGGCGAATACGCCGCAGCGTGAAGCGATCGGGTAAATTTTATTCGCCGCAAAGCTTAAACGGTCGAGCTCCGTGATATCCAGATGCAAAAGGTTGGTCATCTGATCGATAAATGCACCGGTGCCGCCTGCGCACGAACCGTTCATCCGCTCCTCAAGTCCGCCCGTGAGAAATAAAATTTTAGCATCCTCGCCGCCCAGCTCGATGACGACATCGGTCTTTGGAAACATCCGCTTGACGCCGAGCGAGGTAGCGAAAACCTCTTGGACGAACGGAATTTTGCAATTTTTGGCGATACCCATGCCCGCCGAACCCGCTATGGCGACGCTGAATTGCTCGCCTGCGTAGGTTTTTTGGATTTGCAAAATTTTATCCAGCACCAGCTCTTTGGGCTTTGCTAGATGCCGCTCGTAGCTCTTACTTAAAATTTCATATTTTTCGTTTAAAACTACCGTTTTAACAGTGGTTGATCCCACGTCAATGCCTAAAAAAATCACATCTCGCTCTTTACTGAATAAATTTTTACTCGGCCGAATCCTCGAATTTAGCGCGAGCTTTCTAAATTAAAATTTGCATTTTATAGTAATATTTTTAAACGCAAATAAAATCAGGATATATTTTATCTTTTTCTATCGGAAAAGACGATTTTTAGGCAGTTTAAAATTAAAAATTTTAATGGAAAAGTTGTAAAATTTTAGATTTAATGCGAGTAGATTTTGCGCGAAATTTTTTAAAATCTCGTGCATTATAAAAAGAGCTTCCCTCTGAATTGGGAAGCGTAAATTTAAAGAATTATTTTCGAAGCTCTTTGATTTTAGCCGCTTTACCGCGTCTGTCGCGTAGGTAAAATAGCTTCGCGCGGCGAACGCGTCCTTTTCTTAGAACCTCTATGTTTTCGATACTCTCGCTGTAGATCGGGAAAATTCTCTCTACGCCGACGCTATTTGCGCCGATCTTGCGGATGATAAAAGTCTCACTGACGCCGTTTCCGCGACGCGCAATGCAGGTACCTTCAAAATTTTGAATTCTGCTCTTATCGCCCTCTTTGATCCTGATGGCTACCTTTAAGGTGTCGCCAGCACGGAAATCAGGCACACTTTTGCTTGTGATCTGAGCGTCCTCAAACGCTTGGATATACTTGTTTTTCATAAATTTCCTTTATTTCTGGCGATTTTTCGGTACATATCCGGGCGGAAGAACCTCGTTTTGCATAGCGCCATTTGATTTTTTAAACTGCGCATTTTAGCGTGATTACCCTTTAAAAACTCTGAAACTATAGGTAAATTTTCAAAAACATCAGGCTTTGCGAACGCGGGCGCCTCTAAAATTCCGCCCTCAAAGCTTTCTTCGACGAGCGAGCTTTCGTTGCCCAAAACGCCTTTTATGTTGCGGCTTATCGCATCGCACATACAAAGCGCGCCGAGCTCTCCGCCGGTAAGAACGAAATCACCGATGCAAAAAATTTCATTTACATATCTCTCGACTATGCGCTCATCAATTCCCTCGTAGCGCCCGCAGACAAAGCATAAGCTCTCTTCGCCGCTTAGACGTTTGGCGTCGTTTTGATTAAATTTTTTACCGGCGGGCGAGAGGTAGATAAACTTGGCGCTTTTAAATTTAGCTCTTACCTGCTCGATCGTCCCGGCAAGCGGCTCCGTGCCGATCAAAAGCCCTGCGCCGCCGCCGATCATATAATCATCTACCTTTTTATACCGATTTGCCGTGAAATTTCGCGGATTAAAAAAATGCGTCGCAATTATTTTCTTATCGACCGCGCGCTTTAAAATCGAGTCTTCAAAATACGGCGCGATGAGATTTTCAAACAGCGAAACGAAGATAAAATTCATGAGTTTTCCAAAATCGCGCGCGCATTTTGCGTTAAAATTTTACGCTCGCTAAGCGAAATTTCTTTCACATAGGCGTCCACGTAGGGGATGAAAAATTCTTTCGGCAAAGCCTGCGAGATTAAGCTTTCATCCGTTTCTACCTCGAAAAGATAGCCGCTTCCAATCTGCGATATGTCCCTTACGCGCCCCAAAATCGCGCCGTCTTCATAAATTTCAAGCCCGATAATATCGAAGTAAAAAAACTCACCCTTTTGCAATTTGCAAAATTTCCGCGTGTCCTCTTTGCTTCGGTAAAGGATTTGGTTGGTTAAATTTGCCGCCGCTTCTAAGCTTTCGTAATTTTTAAAAATAGCGCTAGAATTTGCGCCGTTAAAGGATAGAATTTCTAAAATTTCGCCGTTTCGCAGATAAAATTTGGCGCCTTTTTTAAACTGGGAGGGGAAGTCGCTGCGATCTAAAATTTTAACCACGCCCTTTAGACCGATAGTCCGACCGAGCTTAGCGACCTCTAAAAGATCATCAGGCATCTTTGGCTTTGACGGTAATTTTATAATTGATCGGATCTTTTGCTTTATAGCCGATGATGACGGTCTTTATAGCGTTTATCATTTTGCCGTCCTTGCCGATGAGTTTGCCTGTATCGGCCTTGTCGGCATAGACGATGATCTCGGTAAAGTTTTCACCGACCCGCTTTTGCGTAGAAACGGACTGCGGATAGTCGGCGATCAACTTTGCGTATTCTTTTATAAAATTTTCTACCATTTTATTTGCTTGTGATTTGAGCGACCCTATCGCTTAACTTCGCGCCTACGCTCTTCCAGTATGCCAAACGCTCCGCGTCGAATTTAATATTATCGCTCTCTTTTAGCGGGTTATAAAAGCCGATCGTCTCGATAAAGCCGCCGTCGCGTCTTTTCCTACTATCCGTTACCACGATGCGGTAAAAAGGCTGCTTCTTTCTTCCGATTCTTGTAAGCCTAACAACTGTTGCCATTTTTTCTCCTTAAATTTTTGTAAGTTTTAGAACTTGCAGATGGCTAAAACTTAAACATCTGCAAACTCTACCGAGAGGCTATCTCGGTAAATTTTGCCTTTGAGCGATCGAGGCAAGCCCCTGCATGCCGCCCTTGCCCGAAAATTTCTTCGCAAGCTTCGAAGCGCCCGCAAACTGCTTCAAAAAGCGGTTTACTTCCACCTGCGAAAGCCCTGCGCCAGCAGCAAGTCTGCGCTTACGCGAATTATTTAGCAGATCGGGGTTTTCGCGCTCTTTCGGTGTCATAGAGCTGATCATCGCTTTGATATGAAGTATCTCTTTTGAGTTTTCCAAATCGATATCTTTTATCTTATTCGCCATGCCGGAAAGCCCCGGGATCATGCCGATTAAATTTTTCATATTGCCGAGCTTTTTCACGCTTTCGAGCTGATTTACGAAATCGTTGAAATTAAACTCGCCTTTTTTGATCTTTTTGTTCAGAGCCTTGGCTTCTCTTTCATCGAAAACGGCGCTTGTTTTCTCGGCTAACGTCGCTAAATCGCCCTCGCCCATAATGCGGCCGGTGATTCTATCGGGTATAAATCCCTCCAGATCGGCCACCTTCTCGCCGGTTCCGATAAAGCGAAGCGGAATGCCCAGCTGCTGCGCGATACCAAGAGCTACGCCGCCTTTGGTATCTGCGTCAAATTTACTTAAGATCACGCCCGTAAGACCCAAAATTTCATCAAATTTAGCAGCCGTTTTAATGCCGTCTTGGCCGCTCATAGCATCCGCTACGTAAAAAATTTCATGCGGATTTAGGGCTTTTTTCATCTCCGCAAGCTGTTCCATAAGCGCCTCGTCTATCGCAAGACGTCCCGCCGTATCTACGAGCAGTACGTCATAAAGCCCGCTCTTAGCCTTGCTTAGCGCTTTTTCCGCAACCTTTAGCGGATCGCTCTCGCCCTCGATGAAAAATAGCTCGATCTCGTTCGCCTCGCACAGCTGGCGGAGCTGTTCGACCGCGGCTAGACGCTGCAAGTCGCACGCTGCGACCAAGACCTTTTTTTTACGAAGTTTCAGATAGTTTGCAAGTTTTATCGTGCTTGTGGATTTTCCGCTTCCTTGAAGTCCCGTCATCAAAGCTACCGTAGGAGGCGTGCTAGCGAATACAAACCCTTGGCTGCTGCCCCTAGGCGCCGTTAAAATTTTAGTCAAATTTGTCTTGATAGACTGCAAAAACGGCTTCTGTCCTATCGTACCGATACGAAGATCGGCTTCGACGAGCGCCAAAAAATCCTTTACGACTTTGTAGTGCACGTCGGCCTTTAAAAGCGCCTTTTTTAGCGTCTCCAAGGCGTTTTTTAAAGCTTTTTCGTCATCGATTGTTTTTAATTTATTGACCGCGTTTTTAAACGACTCGCTTATGATCTCAAACACTTTGATCCCTTATAAAATTTTTAAACTTGCGATGTTACCTAAAATTAACTTAAAAGCCATTGAATATCAGAGCTCTTTAGGAATTTCAAAGCCGAATTCGTTGAAGCTTGTACCTAGCGGAGCTTTAAATTTTAGCCCCAAAATCTCGGTCTCGTATGAGTGCAGAAACATCCGCTTCGCACGGCTTTTGGCGTATTTTTCATCGCCTATTACGCCGAATCCCGCATTTGCCAGATGCACGCGGATCTGATGCGTCCTGCCCGTTTCGATCCGCACTTTTACGAGCGATTTTTTGCCGCTTACCATCAGCGGATAAACCTCGCTAAATGCGCTCTTGCCGTTTGGCGAAATTTTAGAAAACGCGCCGCTACGGGTCTTTATCGTCAAAATCGGCTCGTCAAATTTCATCTCTTCGCTCACGATCCCTTTAACGATTGCGATATAGCTTTTTTTCACGCGCAAATTTTTAAATTCCGCAATCGCTGCCTCGCGAAATTCTTCGTTCTTATATAGCAGCACGACGCCGCTGGTCTCCTTATCCAGGCGGTTTAGAAGCCCGAATTTATAGATTTTTTCCAAATTTTCGCTGCTCATAAAGGGCGGTTTATTGACCGCCAAAACGTTCTCATCCTCGTAAATGATCGCGGGTTTTGCGGGCTTCATCACGCTAAATTTAGTATTTTCGCCGAGCATCTCGCGTGCTAGAGCGATCTTTGCGCCGCGCGCGCTTACAAGCCCCGCGTCGATGAGCGCTTTGGCTTCGTTGTGCGAGATGTTTTCCTGCGCCGCCAGCAGTTTGTAGGCTTTTTCTTGCATTAAATTCTTTCCTTGATTAAATTTTCTATCTCTTGCAGATCGCAAATTTTATCTATCCGCGTGCCCTTTAGCGGCTCTTTTAAAGCGCTTGAAATTTCGTTCGCGCCGCACAGAGCGATGTTTTGCACGAGCGCATACAGCGCCTTTTGATTATGAAAAAATCGCCCGCTGATGATCGGCACGCCAAAGCTCGCTGCCTCGATCGGGCTATGTCCGCCGATATTGCGCAAAAAACTGCCGCCTAAGATCACGACGTTTGAAATTTTATAAAAGTTCGCTAGCTCGCCGAAGGCATCGAGCAAGATAAAATCGCTCCCAAGCCCTGCGCCGTCGCTAAACCGCTCAAAGCTAAGCCCATGCTCACGCGCCCAAATCTCACAAATTTCATGTACCTTTTCAAAGCGCTCCGGATGTCTCGGCGCCAGGATGATTTTTAGCTTTTGCGGCGCGGCAGTCGAAGACGTCGTATTCGGTGCGGTAGAATTTAAAGACGCGCCGTTTAAAGGCGCCGTATTCGGCACAGCAGACGAAGCGTCGCTTGGAATAGCCGCATCCAAAGAAGCTGCGTTTAAATTTACCGGCTCAGTCGAGCCCGTTTCGTCGCGAAGCTCAGCCCCAGGCAAGCTCTTATCACCATGAGAGCCCGTTGTGCGCGGGTATTTTTCGAGAGTATTCTGCGAGCTGCGAAATTTTATAAAATCGTTTAAATTCGATAAAACGAGCTCCTCTTCGCCCTCGTGAGTGTTTGAGATCGTAAGCACAAAGCTATTTGCGACCGCGGCGGAATAGTCCTTCGTCGCAACGGCGATATTTGCGCTTTTTACGTTGCCCGCGACCTTTATATTTTTTGCGCCGATCTCCCGCAGCCGCGCCGCATCAAGTTCGCTTTGCGCAAGCACCAGATCGATATTTTCAAACGCTTTGCGATAATAAAGCTTAAAGCGCAGATAACTCGCGTACGAGCGGTCGCTAATGCGCGCATTTAGCAGGATCACGTAGCTTCCGCGCGCTTTGGCGGAACGGATCAAATTTAGCCACAGCTCCGCTTCAAAAATCACCAGCACGCGGCTGCCCACAAGCCAAAACGGAAGCCAGTTTTCAAACGGCAGGTAGCGAGAGTTCGGCGTAAGCGCGCACGCCGCACCGAAGCCCGTCTGCGTGGTCGTGCTAAGCGCGACGCTCTCAAATTTAGAAATTAGCGGCGCAAGAGCGTTTACCTCGCCCAGGCTGCAGGCGTGAAAGTGCACCGCAACGGGGCTAAATTTAGGGTTTTTGTATAGAAAAAATCGCGCTTTCAGACTCGTGCGGTATTTTTTTTTAAAGCTTAGGATAAAAATAAAAGGCGCAGCGACGAGCCACGCCAAAAACGCCAAGGCGGTGTAGATCACTCGGCTTCTTTATATAAAATTCTGCCGCAATACGGGCAGGTTACGATGTCGTCGCTTTTGATGACCGCAGAATAGGTCTTGTCGCTTATGCGCATAAAGCAGCCGTAGCAGGCCTGTTTGCGCACCGGCGAGACCGCCGTATTGCCCGCCCACTTGCGGATCTTTTCGTAGAAAGAGACGGTTTTGGGGTTCATCGCCTGCATTAGCTTATCGCGCTTGGCATAGATCGCGCCGCGAGCGACCTCGACCTCGCCCATCTCGGCGCTTACCTGCTCCTGCAGGCTTTTTAGCTCGGCTTCAAACGCCTCTTGCTTTTCACTCTGCTCTTTTACGAGCGCCTCCTTTGCGGCTACGATCTTTTCTAGCCTTTCGATCTCCTCGTTTGTGGCTTCGAGCTGCTCTTTTGCGATATCCTCTTCGACACTAAGAGCTTTGATCTCCTTTTCGGTTTTTGCTGCGCCGCTTTTTTTGCCCGTGCTTTTTAGCTTGGACGAAAAGGCACTCAGCTGCGCGTTTGCTTGTAAAATTTGAGATTTTAGCTCGGCGATCTCCGCATTTAGAGTTTCGATCTGCTCTTTTGCACCCGAAATTTCGCCGCTTTTTTTGCTTAGTTTCTCCTGCGCGCCCTCGATTTTAGGCTTAAATCCGTCCAGCTGCTTATCGAATTCGCAAAGCTCTACCAATTGGCTTAAATATTTGTTCATCTTTTTCCTTTAATAATACGTAAATGGATTTTTTTGCTCGCTTATTATAACTTCAATTTCGCTTTTTTGCAAGAAAGGTGCGAGCGCGCGCCCAAAATAGCGCTCACTTTCAAAATGATTTATGTCGATCAAACTCACGCCGTTTTCTAAATTTTGAAGCGCCGCGTGATATTTTATATCGCCCGTGATGAAGCAATCCACGCCCAAGCTTTGGTTCAGTTCGCTTCCGCTGCCGGTGCAAAGCGCGATATTTTGGATGAAATCTTTCGTCTTTACGGCGCGCAGATGCTCGATACCAAGCTTACGCTTTATCTCTGCGCACAGCTGCTCAAAGCTCAAATCCACGCGCATGAAAACCAAAAATTCCCGCTCATCCGTAACTTCAAATTTTAAAATTTCGCGCGCTACGAACCCGTTTAAAACGTGCTTGTCAAAGTTCGTATGCATCGCGATGAGAGAGATGTTTTTGCGGATCATCTCATAGATCAAATTTGCAGGATAGAGCCGCGGATCAAGCGATTTTAGCGGGCTGAAAATCAGCGGGTGGTGCACCACGAAAAGCGAGTCCGCCTCCGCCTCGCGCACCAGCTCGCTAGTAACGTCGAGGCTTAGATAGATTTTTGAAATTTCATCATCCAAGTTTCCGAGCAAAAGCCTGCTATTATCCCACGCCTCCGCGTCGCAAAAAGGCGCAGCAGCGTTTAAAATTTCATAAATTTCGCCAGTTTTCATAAATTTTACTTTGCGCTTTTATCTGTTTTATCCGCGGAATTTTGCTTGCCGTGGGCGTTTTTTAAATTTGCGCCTGCGGAGTTTGCGTTTGCCGCGCCGCCCTCTTTACCGCCTTTTTTATCGCCGCATGCCGTGCCGCAAAGATCGGCGATATATTTTTGCGGATCTGCGTAGCAAAGCGCGCAGTTTTTGGCAAGATCGCGGATCTTTAAAATATAATCCTGCCTCTGCGTGACCGAGATCGCTCCGCGCGCGTCAAGGACATTAAACGTGTGCGCCGCAAGCATGCAGTAATCATACGCAGGAAGCGCCAGGCCGTGCTTTAGGATGCTTTTGCACTCGCCGAAGCAGTTTTCAAACTGATTAAAAAGCATCGCGGTGTCCGCAAGCTCGAAGTTGTATTTGCTAAACTCGAACTCGCCCCTTTTATGCACGTCGCCGTAGGTTACTAGCCCCGCCTTGTCGTCCCAGACGATGTCGTAAACGTCGTCTTTATTTTGCAGATACATCGCCAAACGCTCAAGTCCGTAGGTGATCTCGCCGCTAATTAGCTCGCACGTGATGCCGCCTACCTGCTGAAAATATGTAAACTGCGTCACCTCCATGCCGTCCAGCCAAACCTCCCAGCCAAGCCCCCAGGCCCCTAGCGTCGGGCTCTCCCAGTTGTCTTCTACGAAGCGAATATCGTGGCTTTTAAGATCTAGCCCCAGTTTCTCTAAGCTTTTTAAATAGAGCTCTTGGATATTATCCGGGCTCGGTTTTAAGATCACCTGAAACTGATAATACGCGCCGAGGCGATTTGGGTTTTCGCCGTAGCGTCCGTCTGTGGGGCGACGCGAGGGTGCTACGTATGCCGCGCGCCAAGGTTTGCTTCCTAGGCTGCGCAAAAAGGTAGCCTGATGATAGGTGCCCGCGCCCGCTGGCATATCGTAGGGCTGAACGAGCAAGCAACCCTGCTCGTGCCAGTAGTTTTGAAGCGTCAAAATAATCTGTGAAAACGTCATTTTTATCCTTTTATCGATATGTAAATTTAAATTTTATCTTCCAAAGCGCCTTTCAAAGCCTGTCTCAAAGGCTCTTCGCGGTTCTAAAAATTTTTCAAATTTCAGCCCAGTATTCGCCAGCTCTCGTAGGCTCGTTCGCAAAATCAAAAACCGCGTAATCGCCCGCTTCGATATGTAATTTATCAATTTATCGCAGGTTTCATCGCGCTCATTTTTGCAGCACTGCTTCGCGGATTTGCAAGCTTCGTCGTGGCTTTCTTTATGGTGCCGTTCCTTCGAGCAAGTGCCTATTAGCACGGAGTATTCGCCCTGCGCGCCGTTTTCATAGTCGTAATACGCAGCATAAATTTCATTTTTCTCGGCGCTGCTTCCGCTAGCGTTAAATTTTAAAAACTCGCCCCACAAATTTGCGATCACCCCTCGCCCGCTCACCTCATCTGCGTTGTTTGTACGAGCCTTTAAGCCGCAAATTTCAAAGCCTTCGCGCAATTTTAAAATTTTCAAAATTTAGCCTTCAAGCAGCACTTCGATCTGCTCGGAGTCCTTTTTCAGAGCCTCCGCTTTTGCGGCGCGATCCGCCTTTAGCTTCGAGCTTAGCACCTCGTCGCTTAGAGCTAAAATTTGCACCGCCAGATACGCCGCGTTTTTCGCGCCCGCCTTGCCGATCGCAAGCGTCGCGACGGGGATACCCGCAGGCATCTGCACGGTCGAATACAGCGCATCTACGCCGCTAAGCGCACTGCCACCGAGCGGGACGCCCAGCACCGGCTTGGTCGTATTCGCAGCGACCGCTCCGGCAAGATGCGCCGCCATGCCTGCCGCGCAGATAAAAACCTGCGCGCCCTTTTTCTCGGCGTCCGCGACGTATTTAGCCGTACGAGCGGGGCTTCTGTGCGCCGAAGATACGATCATCTCGTACGCTACGCCGAATTCGTTTAAAATTTTAGCCGC
This sequence comes from uncultured Campylobacter sp., assembly GCA_963529615.1. Taxonomy (GTDB): domain Bacteria; phylum Campylobacterota; class Campylobacteria; order Campylobacterales; family Campylobacteraceae; genus Campylobacter_B. The sequence continues at coordinate 17,847 of CAUSAC010000028.1, forward strand.
TTCGTAAACGACCTCGTAATCGCTCTTTGAGCCCATTATTATAGAAACAAATTTCATTCTATCTCCTTTCTTAAAAAGCAAAACTCCGCAAGCTTCGCAGGTAGCTTAATCTCATTTAGATTGCCGCTGTGAATCTCGCTAAATTCCTTACCGCTGCGGCTTTGCAGCTTCTTAAATTTTAAATATGGCTTGCCATCAAGCTCAAAAATTTCGCCGATTTCATTATCGCAAGCGCAAACGCGAAAGCCGCGCGGAGCAAAAATTTCATAGCTCTCGCCGGGTAAAATTTTATCTTTGACGCTTATAAACTCGCCGTCTTCGCTGATAGCACAGACCTGATGCGTGCCAAGCTCGATGCTGCGGTCTAAATTTTGCGTATCCTCTCGCTCGTACGGGCGCTTTATCAAATATCCGTCGCTAAAACCGCGGTTTTTAAGCGTCGCGATCTCGCGCTCGTAAACGCCGGCCTCAAATTTATCGCCCGCGGCATCGTCGATCGCCGCGCGATAGGCGTTCGTGGCGCATGCGACGTAGTATTCGCTCTTGGTGCGCCCTTCGATTTTGAAGCTGTCGATCGCGCCCGTTTGCATGATCTTTTGCACATGCGAAATGAGGCTAAGATCCTTCGCGTTCATTACGAAAGTGCCCTCCCCTTCGCGCTCTTGCAAGCGAAAAAGCGCGCTGGTTTCGGGATTTTTAGCGTAAAGCTCATAATTAAATCTGCAGTCGTTCGCGCAGCTTCCGCGGTTGCTGAAGCGGCCGCTTTGCACCGCGCTAACAAGACAGCGCCCGCTGTATGCGAAGCACATCGAGCCGTGCACGAAAATTTCAATCTCGAGGTTTGGAAGTTTTTCCTTAATCTCCACGGCGTCTTTGAGCGTCATCTCCCGCGCCGCGACGATGCGAACGGCGCCCAGCTCTGCCCAAACCTGCGCGTCGAGATAATTTAGCACGTTGGCTTGGGTGGAGACGTGAATCGGAATCTCGGGAGCGACGGCTCGCGCGAGGCTCGCAACGCCCAAAGTGGCGATTAAAATTCCATCCACGCGCAGATCGCGAAGAAATTCCAAATGCCTTTCGATGTTTCCTAGCTGGCCGTTGGTCGCAAAGCCGTTTACGGTCGCATAAAGCTTCTTGCCGCGCTCGTGCGCGTACGCGACGCCCTGCGCAAAGCTTTCCTTGCTAAATTCCTTTGCGCTTCGCTGGCGCAGCGAAAATGAGCCGGTGCTTGCATACACGGCATCCGCGCCGTAAGCCAGGGCGATTTTTAGTTTCGTTAAATTCCCAGCAGGAGCTAAGAGTTCGGGTTTTTTCAAATATATTCCTAGTGATTTTTTAAGCGCGATTTTACTACAATTTAGCCAAAATTTTATTTAAGGAGCAGTTGATGCGAGCCGATCTACACAACCACACCTATCTTTGCAACCACGCTAACGGCGAGCCGCGGCAGTATTTGGAAGCGGCGATCGCACGAGGCATAGAAATTTTCGGCTTTGCGGATCACGCGCCGATGAACTTCGATCAAAAATACCGAATGAGCTTCGAGCAGATGGAGCTTTACGAGCGGATGATTAGGGATCTGCGAGATGAGTTTAGCGAGCGGATCGACGTGCGGCTGGGATACGAGGTCGATTTTATGACGAAAAAAGAGTTAATGGATGAGCGGATTTTCGCGCGCGAGGTTGATTATCTCATCGGTTCGGTGCATTTTTTAAACAACTGGGGCTTTGATAACGAGGAATTTTTGGATCAGTGGAGCGGGCGCGAAATAGACGACGTTTATCGCGAATACTTTGCGCTAATCTGCGCGCTGTGCAAAAGCGGCAAATTCGACATTTTAGGGCACATGGATCTGATTAAAATTTTTAAATTTACTCCGAAAAAAGATATTAGAGTTTTGGCTGGCGGCGCGATAAATGCGATCAAAAAAAGCGGCATCGTCGTGGAGCTAAACTCCGCGGGGCTTCGCAAGCCCGCGAATGAAATTTACCCAAGCGACGCGCTTTTGGAGGTGCTTGCGGATGCAGACGTGCCGATCACGCTTAGCTCGGACGCGCACTCGGTTACCCAAGTAGCGCTAAACTACGATAAAATTTACGCCAAAGCGCGCGAGTTCGGCTACGAGCGGATCGCAGTTTTCAAAAATCGCGAGCGGCAGTTTGTAAGTCTGGCGTAAATTTACGGCAGCCGCCTTTAAATTTAAAAAGGCGCTGTCGGCGCGAAATTTTAAAATTTCAAAAGCTTCGGCGGCGCAAAATTTTGAAAATCGCGGCGCGCAAAACGGCGCAGATAAAGTCGAATTTCAACTAAATAATGTTAAAATCCGCCGTTAAATTTAGCCCGAATACGGGCGGAAAAAAGGAAAAAATATGGGAAAATTTGTTAATGACGTGAAGGAATTTTTTAAATTTTGCGATGAAAACGAGGTCGAGTTCGTGGATTTTAGATTTACCGATCTAAAAGGCACCTGGCACCATGTCGCTTACAACTACAAGCGCCTGCCGAAGGACTTCGCCGACGGAATTCCGTTCGACGCAAGCTCAGTAGCGGCATGGCAGCCAATCGATAAATCCGATATGATGCTAAAGCCCGATGTAGCAACGGCGTTTTTGGATCCGTTCACCGCGGATGTTACGATCATCGTCATCTGCGACGTTTACGACATCTACAAAAACGAGCTTTACGAAAAATGCCCGCGCTCTATCGCTAAAAAAGCCGAGCAGTTTCTACAAACCACGGGTCTTGGAGATACCTGCTATTTCGGGCCGGAGAATGAATTTTTCATTTTCGACGACGTAAAGATCATCGACGATATGAACTGCGCGATGTTTAAGGTAGATACCGAAGAGGGGCATTGGAACAGCGGCAAAAACTACAAAGACGGCTTTAATAGCGGTCACCGCCCGGGCGTAAAGGGCGGCTACTTCCCCGTCCAGCCCGTCGATTCGATGGTCGATCTGCGCGCCGAGATGCTAAAGGTACTTGAGCAGATCGGGCTTGAGACCTTCATCTGCCACCACGAAGTAGCGCAAGGACAGGGCGAGATCGGCGTTAAATACGGCACTCTCGTCGAGGCCGCCGACAACGTGCAAAAATACAAATACGTAGTAAAGATGGTCGCGCACCTAAACGGCAAGACCGCGACCTTTATGCCAAAGCCGCTCTACGGCGATAACGGCAGCGGAATGCATGTGCATCAATCGATCTGGAAAAAGGGCAAAAACACCTTTTACAAAAAGGGCAACTACGCAAATTTAAGCGACGCGGCGAGATGGTACATCGGCGGCGTGCTAAAGCATGCGCGCAGCGTCGCGGCGTTTACGAACCCGAGCACCAACAGCTACAAGCGCTTGATCCCGGGCTTTGAGGCGCCGTCCATTCTAACTTATTCGAGCCAAAACCGCTCTGCTTCGATCCGCATCCCTTACGGCAGCGGCGAGCACTCGGTGCGCGCGGAGATGCGCTTCCCAGATAGCACCGCGTGCCCGTATTTAGCATTTGCGGCGATGCTGATGGCGGGAATCGACGGTATCAAAAACAAAACCGAGCCGGTGGGGCCGATGGATGAGAATTTATTCAAGCTGCATCTGGATGAGATCCGCGAGCGCGGTATCGAGCAGCTTCCGCACACGCTTCGCGGCAGCCTAGAGGCGGTGATCCGCGATAACGAGTATCTGCGCCCGATAATGAGCGAGCTTTTCATCGAGACCTATCAGCATTTTAAATTTGAAACTCAGGTTTGGCCTTACGAGGCGCGCCCTACGCCGTTTGAGTTTGCGACGAATTATTCGTGCTAAGACGGGCTTATTTTATGCCGCGCCGCCCGGTTTTTACGAGACGGTGCGGCATTGAGCCTTGGAATTTTAAAATTTCGCCGCATGCGCGAACTTAAATACCGCCCGTGAAGCTTCAACTCTTTTACTCTAAACGCGAAATTTTATACTTTCTGCTCATTTTGCTTGGAATTTTATCGATAAACTTAGGCGTGAAATTTTATGAGCTCAAAGAATTCCGCGCGAGAAACTACGCCTTTTACGACGCGCAAATTTTAAACGCCTACGCCAAAACGAACGAGCGCGGTCGCACCTACACGGTGCTAAAGCTCAAAACGGCGGATTTTACCCTCTATACGACTGCCGGGCTCGGGCGGGAATTTCACCGCTTCGCGCGCGTAAATATCGGCATCGTAACGAAAAACGTAAAATTTTTAGATTTTTTAAAGCAGCGTTTTTACGCGCCAAATTTTAAAATTTCAGCTGAGACCGCGCCCTCCGGGGCAAAATGGCGCGCGATAAGCTTCGTTCGCGCCCAACACGAAGATGAGATGACGGCGGATCTTTACTCCGCGCTGTATTTTGCGACCGAAATTTCAAAACCGCTGCGCGCTAGCGTGACGAACTGGGGCATAGCGCATATCATCTCGATCAGCGGCTTTCATCTAGGCATTATCTTTAGCACGGTCTTTCTGCTTGCAATGCCGATCTACCGCTATTTTCAGGATCGCTACTTTCCGTACCGCAGCGCTAAGCGCGATCTTAGCGTCTTTGTGATCGTGCTGATGAGCGGATATCTCTTCGTGCTTGATTTTACGCCGAGCTTTTTGCGCTCGCTTGCGATGTGCTGCGTGGGATTTTACCTAGCGATGCGAAATTTCTACGTACTTAAATTTACGAACCTCTTCCTAACGATCGCGCTTCTGCTTGCGTTTTTCCCGCACTTAGCCTTTTCGATCGGATTTTATTTCTCCTGCCTCGGCGTGCTGTATATCTTCCTCTACCTGCACCACTTCGCGCCTAAATTTAAGCTCTGGCAGAACGTCATACTTTTCAACCTCTACGTTTGGCTCAGCATGAACGTAGCGGTCTATTATTTCTTCCCGACCGCTTCGCTGCAGCAGCTTAGCGTAATGCCGCTAGGATACGTGTTTGTAATCTTTTATCCGTTAAGCATATTTTTGCATCTATTCGGGCTCGGCGGCGCGCTCGATACGCCGCTGCTTGCGTTTTTAAATTTTACTTTGCCGAGCTTTCAAGCGCAAATTCCGCCGCTTCTTTTCGCGCTCGCAAACATCTGCGCGCTTGCTGCGATAAAGCTTCGCTACGCAGCACTTGCATGCGCGATAATCGGAATTTCGCCGATATTTTTTATAACGTAGCGCGCGAAAATTCCAGCGGGAATTTTATCCGTTGGAATTTTATGCTAAAATCGCGCTTCAAATCTCACAAAGGATCAAAATGTTTATTGCAAACCTCACTTACGTTAAAGAAATTAGCGAAATCGATCGCTTCATCAACGAGCACAACGCGTTTTTAGACCGATTTTATGCGGCAGATAAATTTATCTGCTCGGGACGCAAAGTCCCTCGCACCGGCGGCATCATCTTAATCAATGCCAAAGACCGCGCGGAGCTTGATGAGATCATCGCGCAAGATCCGTTCTTCCAAAACGGCGTCGCAAAATACGAGATCATAGAATTTACGCCGACGAAATTTGCGCCCGAGTTTTGGAGGCTTTTCGGCGAATAGAGGGCTTGCGCGGGTTAAATTTTAAAATTTACGCGCTCAAACACCCCTCTGAAATTTAGCCGTTTTGCGCGCGAGATAAAATTCCCGCTAAATTTAAAAGCCGGTCGCGGCGGTAAATTTAGATAAGCTTAAAACCGAAATTATACAAAACGGCTAAATTTAAAGGAGATTTTATGCAGGTAAAACTGCGGCTCGCAACGCCGCAAGATGCGGAGGCGCTGCTTGAAATTTACGCGCCTTACGTAAAACAAACGGCGATCAGCTTCGAATACGACGTGCCCGGCGCCGCGGAATTTGCGGAGCGAATCGAGCAGACGATGCAAAGATACCCCTATCTGCTCGCCTACGTAAGCGACGAGGCGGCATGCGCGGACGACGAACGGAATGAAAATTTTAAAATTTCTGCGATCGCGGCAGGCGCAGGGAATGAAATTTTGCCTGCGAACGAGGCGCGAAATCGCGCAAGCGGTGCGGCAAAACAAAATGGCGCAAATTTAATCGCCTCGGCAAAACAAAGCGGCGCAAATTTAAAACACGGACAAATCCTCGGCTACACCTACGCTTCGGTTTTCAAAGAGCGCGCGGCATACGATTGGTCGGCGGAAAGCTCGGTTTATGTATCACAAAACGCGCGCGCTTTTGGTATCGGCAGGCTGCTTTATGAGGCGCTACAGCGCGCGCTCAGGACTCAAAACATCGCAAACATGAACGCTTGCATCGCTTGTGGGGATGACGAATACTTAAACGACGCGAGCGTACGATTTCACGAGCGCATGGGCTTTCGCTTCGTCGGAAGATTTCAGCGCTGCGCCTATAAATTCGGCCGCTGGTACGATATGGCGTGGATGCAAAAGCCGATCGGCGAGCATCTGCAAAATCAGCCTGCGATGAGGCCTTTCGCGTGCTTTAGAGATGAAATTTGCGCGAGCGCGGGCATTGAAATTTAATTTAAAGGAAAAACTTTGACCCATTTTATCATTGACGACGAAAATATCGACGTAGATAATATCTTCGACGTCGTAAATCTCAAAGAGGGCGACGAGCTAAATATCGTCTCCAACACCGCCAAAAAGATCGGCGCCTTAACCCTTGCACGCCTATCGAAGATGGGCGTTAGCATAGGCGAGGTTTTTACGATCGGCAAGCAAAGAAAGGACTTCGCCGATAAGATCATCGTGTTTTTGATGGGCAAGCTCTGCGGGCAGGAGGGCAAGATCGGCATCGTCAGCAACGATAAATTTTACGACGACGTGATAGAATTTTTTAACGATCTAAACTACCACAAAAATCCGAAATTTGAAAAGATCAGTCTAGCCTCACATGCCGCAGGAGCGGGCACAAAACAAAGCAAAACAAGCGGTGCGGCGGAGAAAAAAGCCCAAAAAGCGGAACCGAAAGCCACAAAACGGGAGCTAAAGGTTCAAAAGCAAGGGGTGAAAACCGCAAAACAAGAGCCTAAAACCGCGAAGCAGGAGCCAAAGGCTGTACAACAGGAACAAAAGGCTGCAAATTTTAAAATCTCCAAAGCAGACCTTGCCGCAGCGGAGGCGCTGATCCCGCAGTGCGTGAGCCTGCAAGCCCTCTATGCCGCGTGCGTCGCAAAGCTCGGTAGAGCCAAAGGCTGCGAGGCCTACCGCGAGATCAAGGACGGCGCGCGGACGCGATACGCGAGCATCGCCTACGATAGCGACTTAAAAGACGGCGCCGTAAGGCGAAACGCGATCAAACTCTACCGCGAAAGCGGCGGCGATATGGCGGAATTTCACAACAAGCTAACGAGCGAATACAAACACGCGGGCCCTGAAATTTACAAAGAATTTAAAGAAAAACTCGTCGGAAAGATGATCTAGGCATTTCGGCACTGGGGTTTGAGGCGCAGCGATAGTACGCGTCACAACGTAGTGGCTAGAGTACGACCTGGTGGCGTTAAGATGCGTTATTGTGGCGTGCGGTATGGTACGGCGCAGCATAAGCGCAACCGAAATGAAGCTATTTATTTACGCGGCATGTCATCTTATTTTTGCTGCATATAACCAAGTAAAATCTAAGCTCTTAGACATAGCAGCAGATTAAAGATATATAGGACAAATTTCATTCTGCTAGGTCTAATCCGGGTTTAATCATAGTCGAAGTCTTCCAAATCATACCCGAAGGTATACAAAGTCTTTAAGGCTAGCCCTCTAACCTCTATCCAGGATTTGTTCTGATATACCAGATAGTCACCCTCTTCCTCGCCTTTTAATAAACTCCCGTCTCTAAAGTATTTATATATAAGGTCTACAAGTTCCTTTAATATCTCTCTTTCGTATGGCAGGAAGCAAAATCTAAATTGCTCTAATAAAGCATTCTTGCATTCATCATATAGCCAATCTATTATTTCGTCTGCTAATATATAGTAGTCCTTTGTGGGATGAACGATATATTTGTCCTGATATTCCAAAGAAGCCATTCGACTTGGATGACACATAAGAGCACCTTTCTCAAATATCTCTTTTCCGTTAATTTGCATTTGGATTTCCTTTTATTGGGATGTGGGTTTGCGCGCATTATATCGTAATATATTTTTAAAATTCTCGCAGAAATTATCATTTTATAAAACTACTATTTTAAAAGTATAGTTTGTTTTAAGGTCTTTTTTGCACATTCCCTTAAATCCTCTTCGCTTAATGAATCTCCTACCGTATCATCACCCCTCAACTATTCGTCAGGTTCGAATTCATCGATGTCCGTAAGAAGTCTATTAAGCGGCTCATAATATTCATCGGGAAAATTTTTATCATTCATAAATTTATCCCAATATATCTTTTCGAATTCAAATACGTCGATTCTATTTTGCAAAAAATCCTCTATTATTTTTATATATTCCTCTATCACAATGAGCCTTTTGGGTATATTTTAATCGCCCGCCGCCCTAATACTTAAAATCGACCATAAATTGGTATCAATGCTCATATTTTCACATAACTTTCTTACAATATCTAAATCGTTAGAGGAAATTTCTAAATCATATTCATACATTTGAACTAAAAAGTCTTCCAATGCTATACCGTATTCGCCAGCCTTAACCAGTTCTTCCAAATAAATTACAAAGTCGCACCGACCGACTCCGGCAAATTCATCTTCGTAATCACTGAATAAATTTAAAAATATCGAATTGCCGTGTCTCATTCACTACTTACCTTAAAATTCATTTCTCATTGCTACTTCATAGTCCTCTAACTTCGAATTTCTATTTGAATATCAAGCAAGTTATCGTGATCTGGGTATTTGGCGGTCTCCGAGAGCGTAAATTTTATCACATCTAGCAGCTGTTTAGCCAGATCGCTGTATTTTTTCTTAAATGCATTAAAATTTAAGAAAATCAACTTTAAATCGTCTCGAACGCCTTGCTTATTTTTTAAACCATATCGTGAGTTTTCTTCTTTTTCCTCGATATATTCGTTATAGCTTTCCCACTCGTCTTTATCTTTATATTGCTCCCATTCTTCCTCTTTGTAGTCTTCCCATTCCTTAAATCGCAGAAACCAAAAGAAGTCCGCGAATGCATCAGGGCCGATACGTAGCGGCAAAGAAAGCTTTTCAGATAAATATGAGTATAACTTATGCTCTATTTCTTTGGGGCAATAATCATGCCACTCATCAATATATCTTCTGTCTTTTTGCAACTCGTCAAAGTCAATCACTACTTCTATCATTTTTCCTCACTCCAACTATGCTAACGCATATTTTCTTAAAATTCTAAAAATCAAATAAGCGTAGATTAACGCAAACTCGCCTTTATTAAATTTTAGTATAAATCAGACCAAAAAGGCACATACGGGCATTTTCCGACCGGCTCAAGAGGATTTTTACCAAATTCCCTCAAAAAGTAGTCGTATAAATTTTTCCCATAATAAATGACATCGGTATAGTGTATAGATAAGACCGGTGGATCCGGTAATTTAAGACACGGCATATATCTATGGGAATATACGGGTATAATCTTAGGCGCGATTTTGGCTGCCTCTAGTATAATGGCTCGCTTGCGAGATTTGTCTTCGGGCATCGGACCCCATTTTTGCGTATTCCAATAGCTCTCGTTTGGGAAAATTTCATCAATAGGATCGTTTTTTAAGTACTCAAAGACGTAGTTCATAGCCTGCTTTATCTCCTTTATGTTTTCATCGCTAAAGTCTCTCCAATTATAAAATTCTACCGAAATGGGCAATGTATATGATAAAAAATCTCTTAGGCTTTTTGGAAATTTAAACTCATAAATTTGCTCTATTTTGTCTATTTCGCTCTCTTTCAAACCATCGCTCAATTCTATGCCGCTCTTTTCTAGCAGCTCTTTTATTTGCTTATACATATTTATTTTTCCTTACAAGGCTTTTAGTCATAGTTAAAGTCATCTAAATCGTATCCGAAAATATGGATTGTTTTTAGAGCTAGCTCTCTGACCTCTATCCAGGATTTGTTCTGATATACTAGATAGTCGCCTAGACCTTCTAGTAGGCTTTGATCTTTAAAGTATCTATCTATAAGCTCCATAAGCTCTCTTAGCGCATCC
>CAUSAC010000029.1:0-27093 GCA_963529615.1 uncultured Campylobacter sp.
GCTTCAAGAACTGAAGCAAAATTCCCGCACGCCATCCAACTTCCCGCATCGCAGGCTCTTCTGGCATATCCCATAGCCCGCGTCATATCCATTTTAATCCCTTTACCATTTGCATACATATAACCTAAATTGTTGCAGCCGTCTGCATATCCGCCGTCGCAAGCTTTATCGAATAGTTCGACAGCCTTTTTATAATCTTTTTTCACCCCTTTGCCACCATGATACATTGCTCCCAAATCCGAGCAGGCTACATAATCGTTTCCGTCGCAAGCCTTTTTAAAGTAGTAAAGTGCTTTTTTATAATCCCTATCGGATGCGTTTCCCCCGAACAAGGTCGGATTTTTATAAAGAGCGCCGGCGTAACTGCAAGCCTCAAAATCACCTGCTTCGCAATTTTGCTCAAATTGTTTAACTTGCTCTTTGCTAAAAGTTATGCCAAAAGCCAAAGAGCCCAACAGGGCTAAACCTAAGATGATTTTTTTCATTACTTCTCCTTAAAATTTTGCAAAAGTATATTCTTTCATCTTTTAATAACCACTAAAATTTAAAATGCGAATAGACACCCCTCATTTTGCAATTTTTTACCGAAATCCTGCTAAAATGCGCTTTTAAACCAAACGAAAATAAACTTTGCGGCGCGTAAATTTGCACGCGCAAATGTGTCGCATAGAATTTAAATGAAAATTTAAAAGGAAAATTTTAAAGATGATGGGAACCGGCTATCTAGCGGGCATGGAGGATATCGGAAGCGAGATGATGGAGCGCACGCTTGCTCTGCGCGAGGGCTTTTGCGAGGAGGCGAGCGAGGCGGACGTGCAAAGGGCGATCGGCGTGGAAAATAGAAGTCTGCGCGATTTTGCGGCGCTACTAAGCGCGCGCGCGGGCGAGCATTTGGAGCAGATCGCGCAAGCCGCGGCGCGCGAAAAGGCGGCGCATTTTGGCAGCAACATCGCCGTTTTTACGCCGATTTACATCTCAAACTACTGCGACAATCTCTGCGTTTACTGCGGCTTTAATTGCAAAAACAAAATCGCGCGCGCAAGGCTCGATGAGGCGCAGCTGCGGGCAGAGTTTGAGGCGATCGCGGCAAGCGGGTTAGAAGAAATTTTAATCCTCACGGGCGAGAGCGAGAAAAACAGCCCCGTGCGCTACATTGGGCGCGCCTGCGAGCTCGCGCGGCAGTATTTTAAGGTAATCGGCGTCGAAATTTATCCGCTAAATTCTGCCGATTATGCCTATCTGCACGCTTGCGGCGTCGATTTCGTCACCGTTTTTCAAGAAACCTACGATCCCGCGCGCTACGCGCAGCTGCATCTTGCGGGCAACAAGCGCGTTTTTGCGTATCGTTTCGCAGCTCAAGAGCGCGCGATTAGAGGTGGTATGCGCGGCGTGGGCTTTGCGGCGCTTTTGGGGCTTGGGGACTTCCGCCGCGATGCCTTTGCCACGGGCGTGCACGCGTGGCTGCTTCAGCGCAAGTACCCGCGCGCCGAGATTGCCTTTTCGGTGCCGCGCCTGCGCCCGATCATCAATAACGACAAAATAAACCCGAAAGACGTCGGCGAGCGCGAGCTGCTGCAGGTCATGTGCGCGTATCGGCTGCTGCTGCCAAGTGCGCAAATCACGATCTCCACGCGCGAGAGGGCGGGCTTCCGCGACAACGCGATTAGGATCGCGGCGAGTAAAATTTCGGCGGGCGTGAGCGTGGGTATCGGCGGACACAGCGAGCAGAGGGGCGACGAGCAGTTCGAGATCAGCGATGCGCGCAGCGTAAGCGAGGTCTGCGAGGCGATCCGCGGCGGCGGGCTGCAGCCTCTGATGAGCGAGTATATCTATGTGTGAGACGCGAAATTTTGCCGCGTGCGTGGATGAAATTTGCGGCGTTAGACGCGAGATTTGCAGCGTCAGGCTCGAGGGCGAATTTTGTGCTGCCCAGTGCAGAAGTAAAATTTGTAGCGTAAAATACGACGCCGAATTTTGCAGCGCCGCGCACGGCGATAAAATTTATGGCGCTATGGCAGATGATAAAATTTTCGATGTCGTGTCAGCTCGCGCGGGAAATTTTGAGATACAAAATACGCGTGTAAATTTAAGACTTAGGAACACATACGCGGATTTAAAATTTAAGGGCGGCGCAAATTCCGAGCCCGCGGACGGCGCAAATTTTAAATTTAAAAACAGCGCGAGCTTCGGGTTTTTATGCAGCGGCAACGCAAGGTCGCTAAAATCGAGGCGCCGGGCGAACGTTTTGAGCCTTAGCGCTGCGGCGAAAATTTCAGCCCTTGTTACGGCGGGCAAAATTTTGAAATATGGCGTGACGGCGGGGATTTCGGCGCTCGCCCTAGCAAGTAAAATTTTAATTCCTAGGGCTGCTGGTAAAATTTTGAGTTTGAGCGCTGCCTCGCGCACGGGCGCGGATTTTGGGCTTAAAGGGACGGGCGGATGCTAGATTTAGAGCTTGCTTCGCGCATTACGATCATCACAAATCGCGCGCTCTGCGGTGGCGAGGCGGCGCTGCTTGCACGCATAGCGGATTTTGCCGCGGCGGGCGTAGGCGAGATCGTCGTGCGCGAGAAGGATTTAGACGAAGCGGCCTATGCGGCGCTGTTTGAGAATATACTGCGCGCTTGCGAGTTCTACGATCGCGCAGACCGGCTCAGCTTTGACGCGGATCGAGCTTGCCCGCATGAAATTTCGCCGAATGAAATCCGCGCCGCCAAATTTGATGTGGCAGAAGCGCACGAAGATGGGTTTGGCACGGATACGGCTCTCTCGGACGGAATTTTCGCAGAGGAAGTTTGCGCGCACACGATTCCGCATAAAATTTACGACGATCGAGCCTGCGCCGTCCAAACCCTCGTAGGCGGATTGAACGCGAGCGCGGCCTACGCGGATAAAATTTCGCTCTACGAGCGCAACGAGGACAAAATTTTATTAAAAAAGCTCCATTTAGGCGGAAGTAAAAGCGAGCTTTGCGCGGATACAGCCCGCAGGCACGGTGCCGCTATAGATGAAATGTGGTCTAAAAAATCCGCTTGTGTTTTAGATGAAATTTTGTCCGAAAATTTTACCGGCACTGCAAACTGCGCGAATGATAGCGCACCTGGCGAGATTTCGCTTCTCGGCGCCGTATGCGAAGCAAAACCCGCGACAGAAGGCGTACGGAGCGCAGTAAATGCGGAAAGTATGCAGGGTGCGCAAAGTACAGAAAATGCGAATGATGTGCATAGCGCAAAAAATGCGGGGAGCGCGTGGAGCACGCAGTACGCAAAAAACTCGGAAAGTATAGAGGGCGTAGAAAATTCGCAGAGCGTGAAAGAGGCGGAAAACTCGCAGAGCACGGAGGGCGCGCAGAGTGCAGAGAGTGCAAGGCGCCCGCCCGCGATCTTTGTGCATAATTTTGCAGATTTTGCGCTGCGGGCGGGCGAGAGAAATTTATGGCTGCCGCTCGGGGTTTTGCGCAGCTTCAGCGCGGCGCGTAGCGCGGAGTTTTTGCGCGCAAATTTCAAAAAATTGGTCGCTTCCTGCCACAGTGAAGCGGAGGCGCGCGAGGCACTGGAGCTGGGCGCGAGCGCGGTCTGCTTGAGCCACATATTCGCGACCGATTGCAAGGCGGAGCTCGCGCCGAGGGGGCTAAATTTGATCCGCGCCGTGCGTGGGTTTTACGACGGCGAAATTTACGCGCTGGGCGGCATAACGCCGCGCAATTTCGCCTCCGTCCTACGCGCGGGAGCCGACAGGATCGCCGTTATGAGCTCAGCGATGGCGGCGCGGGACGCGAGCGATTTTATGAGAAAATTTAAGAAATGAATCGATCCGAAAATGCGGTCCGTTTCTGTTGCCGCGCGCCTTGCTGTCGTAATTGCGCTGTATGCGGCGCAATGCAAAAACAGATTTTTAATAAAATCAAAAACGCGCGAAACGGGCGCGATTTATTGCGATTTAAGCCTGAAGTTATAAAATACGAGCGATTTAAGCTTAAGGATATTTTTTGGATAAAGTGCGGTTTGAGGAACCCAAAAAGCCTCTAAACGAAGGGCGCCGGAACTTAAAGCAAAAGCTTCGAAGAGGCGCTAGCGCCGACGTCTTTGACGATGCGGATTTAAGCGATGCAACGGATCGCAGCTCATTAAATTTAAACGATACAAATTTGATTGGCAAAAGCTTTAAAAATGCGAATTTTAATCAAACAGACCCCGAATCGCAACCCGATCATCTTTGCGGCGCAAATTTCCGAGATAGAAATTTAAACGGCACGAATTTAAACTCAAAAGATGAGGTAAAATTTCAAAATTTAAACCCGGGCGGTGTTTCATCGCGGGGCGCTAAAACTCGTGATTACGACAAAGAGCCGCTAGTCATAAAAGACTATATGCCGATCATAAATATTATAGCTATAGTAGCGTTGCTTTGTTTTGCTATGTTTATAAATTTAGTATCTAACATCCCCTATGATAGAAAAGTTGCGAATATTCTGCTTACCGCACCTTTGGTTGCCAGGGCTCTTAAGGGCTTTTCGCAGCACTACGGAAGGAAATTTATATTTTTAAACTCAAGCATAAAATGTATAAAATCAGGCGAGCAGCTCGTAATGAAATTTGATGAGATTTTATATTTCAAAAAGACTTTCGCGCTTGTTTATGAAAGCGAAACGCGAAAATACACGGAAACGGAAAGGATTATAGGAAAAACCTGCCTCGCCATATACGTACTTGCTTATATTTATGGCGCGATATTTGATGACTCTATGATAGTTTTTATAATGTTATTTTGCTGCATGGGAGCGGTTATCTTTCTTTTTATACCGCAAATGATTTTTCATCTGTTTAAAGGTGGCTTATTTTCATGTAGGTTTGTCGATGCTTTAATTATAGACGCGCTTTACAATAAATTTTTTATATTTATACCCACTAATAAAGAATATAACGAGCTTAAAAAATATATGAAATTAAAATTTAATAAAGACTTAGACGCGCCGAATTATCTTTTAAGAGTTAAAAATTTTTAACTCAGACATTTTTCGAATTTACGAAGTCTCATTCCACGAGCCGTGCGCGGATGTCGCCGAAGAGCAGCACGTCCTTCAAAACGGCGCGATCGGCGTAACCGCGTTCGTTTAGGCTCAGGTGCAGCTCGCCTCGGCTGCTCGAAAATATCGGCTGGTTTATGAAAACCACGTAAATCGCAGCAGTCTGCTTATCTGCGCCCGCGCCGCGCCCTTTAAAATTTACGTCCGTTGTGCCGGTTTTCGTGTCTGCTCCGCTAGAGCTTGCGCTTGTCGCTGTGCCGGAGTTTGTATCCGCATCGCTAGGCGGCGCGACGCCAAGCTCGCTCGCAATATTTGCGGCGGCGCTTCCGCGCGGTATCTGAATGTCGATCCTTCCGTCAGCGCCTTTTGCGCCCGCGGCTCGGACGAAAAATTTATCGCCCGAGTGCGGGATTTTAGAGAAATTGAAAAACAAACTCAGCAGGTCGTTCGTCGCAAAATAGGGTAAAATTTCATCGCTTACGAGCTGTAGCTCGCCGCCCGCGCCCTTGAACTTTTGAAATTTTATCGTTTTGCGTGCGTAGTCGAAGGCGTAGGTTTTGCGCTCGTTTTTCGTCGTTTTGCCCTTTTTGCGCGAGACCTCGTGGACGTAGAGATCGGGCATCAAAAGCCCTGCCACGATGCGCCCCTTTGAGCGGAAGCTCTCGCGCCTTTGCCCGCTTAGGCTGCCCGCGACGCCCTGCGCAACGGCATCCATGACGATCTCGTAGCGATCGCCCTGCCGCACGAGCTGCGTATTTGCGCTGCCGACCGCGCCGAAAACGCCGAAGGAAATCTCATATTTCGCGCTGATCGTCTCGCCCAAAAGCGCGCTCGCGCACAAAATCAAAATAGCAAAAAATTTCATCTCTACCGTCCTTTCGCTTTACGGGCGCCCCATTATACGGCGCCCGTAAAATTTACGCTCTTTGCGCCGCTTTATCGCATTGTGTTCGTAAAGCTCGCGCGGGAATCTGCGCCGCATTCGTAAAATTTACCATAAAAAGCAAAACTCGCGCCGCCTATTTCATTTTCTTCATAGCGTGATTATTGAATATCAGCCGCCGCTCCTTGCCGTCGTGAAAGGCTGCGCCGTGTGCGCCTAAAAACACCGACTGTCGCCGTTTTTGTATTTACGACGCGTATACGGCTCGGTGCGCGCTTGCCAGAAATCGGAGCGATTTTATATCTCGTGCAGGCTGCTTCATCGCAAAGAGCACCTGTGAATAAATCAAAATTTAATATTGCGGCTATGTTTGTACTTCGCACTAGCCGCTACGCCGCGCCCGTTAAATTTACGCTCTTTGCGCCACCCCATCGCATTGTGTTCGCAAAGCTCGCGTATAAAATTTGCGCCGTTCGTTGCGCTTGCTAGCCTGCACTTCCGTGTACCGCCGTTTCGTACTGCAAATATAGCCGCGTCGGTCGTTAGCAAATCCGTTTAAATTTATAAACGGCGCGGGTCAAATTTGTAATTTTAATCCTTCCAAAGCCACCATTTCAGCTTGGCTTTGTCGGGACGGGGCGTGCTGGCGTAGTAGCTGGCTTCGGTAAACGTAGAGGATGCACCTGTCGCTGCCGCGTCCGAGCGCCAGCAGACAATGCCGCCGAACCCTTCTCCAAGCTTGATTTTATTATTCGGTTCATGCCTTGGCTTTTAACAGTTTGTCAAATTATAAGGCTTTACCCAAAACATTCTTAAAATAGTACAAGTATAAAAATTTTGCTACTCATTTTAGAATGCCATTTTCTGTTCCAAAATTGCTAGTCTTCTGAGCTAGCATAGTCCAACGACGAGATCTATTGATCCAATAACATATTATTGTTTCATATTAGTTTCCTTTTGATTATTTTTATTCTTAAAATTTATTAAATGTTATTCTTTGTTTTTAAAATCTTAATATCATTTTTGTTATTTTTTATATTAAAATTTTTTATTATGTATTGTTGTGTCTCTGGTGACCAATAAATTTTAAGATATTTTTTTGCCCTAGTGATCGCTGTATAAAAAATATTGTGCGAGATATTTTCTTCAATCTCTCTTGTAATCACTATTTTTACGCTATCATACTCCAAGCCTTGTGATTTATGAATAGAAATAGCATAAGCCAATACAAATGGAATTTTTTCAATATCACCATCATTATCTGTATTTATATTTTTATCTACACTAAAACCAACAATAGATTTATTATCATTTTTAGAAATAAGTTCTAAGCCGGCAGTAAAAACATGACCGTCTTCAAAAATTTTATCGATCTCTACCTCAAAATAGAGTTCATTTTCTTCTATTTTGTCTATAATTTTTGTTATTTTTCCCTTTAAATTATTGTGTAAATCGCTTATAAAAAAATTATTATCCACAAATAAAATAGGATCTTCTACTTTAAATTCAAAATTTCCGATTTCAAAAGATTGATTTTTATTTACTATTTGCAAAAATTTATTAATATTATTTACCCCATAAAGACCATCATAATTCAAACAAAGCACAATTTCATCATCATGTTCTTTCTTAAAAATTTCATCATTCTTTTCATCTAGGTTTAAAGAATATTCTCCCCATGTGCAAAATTCTGTTATTTCATTGTAGTCATCTTTAAAATTTCTAACACTCTCCCAAAATTTTAACAACTCATCAACATTGGTTCTGTATGGCTTTTTAAGCTCAAACAGGCAATATTTTGGTAAAAAATCTCTTGCTATATTAAACCAGGTACCATACTGTATAGCCTCTATTTGATACGTATCTCCGACTAAAATTAGTTGTTTAAATTTGGCTTTTTCTAATATCTTTACCACATCAGCATTACTAACGGTGCTGCACTCATCAATAAAAAGTAACTCGCATTCAATATCTTGACTTTTATCGCCTAAAAATTTTGTAATCGTCCTCGTATTAGCATTGTTGGCATTATCGACTTTCGTTTTTAGATTTTCTATAGCTGGATTTGTTTGGGCTAGAAAAATTTGCTTTTGAGACTTATATAAATTTGAAATATAGTTTATTAAAGTCGATTTTCCAGTTCCAGCGGCTCCATAGATAAAAGCAACTTTTGATTTTAAAAAAATCTTATTCATGACATCTATTTTTACTTCGTCATCTATATATTTTTTGCAGTCCTCTATCTTGGACGCAATAAATTTATCGTAGCCAATTATGCCATTTTGAGTCAACTGTTTTAATTGTGTAAGAATTTTTATTACATTTTCTTCGTATTCTTTAATGTAATAATTTCCATTCCAACTACAAATCCCCCGATCTTTATGTTTTTCATAAAGTAAGTTGTTAAAATTCTGAATCAAATCATCCAAATCATTAAAATGAGCTAACTCCTCTTTTTTTGTATATAAAACTCCATTGTCTTGGGTATTTTGAATTATAAACCTAGCCAGAAACTCGTGCTCTCTATTTTTATACTCAATGCATTCAAGCAAGTCCGATATTTTTGGATTGTGTCCGCACAGACTTGAAACAAACGGCATATCGTCAAAAGGAATGCTTTCATATTAAGCCTGTCGAGTAATTATATTTTGGTTTTAAAATTTGTTCTTTTATAATTTTGTTATTCATTTTATAGAGCAAATATTTTAAAACATTGGAACCTTTGAAATTGTTTAAACAAGTCTCTCTGCATTTATTTAAGATATTTAGAAAAAATGTCTGTATACGCCCACTACTAATTTCTTGTTCAAATTTAGCATATTCGCTGTCTTCAAAATAAATAATATCAAGTAAATTGCAGTCATTTCTTGTAATATAATAATTAATCCTCTGTGTTTCAGTGCTTGAACCAAAATTGCTAAACGTTTTTATAAAAATCTTAGCAAAATTTTCAAATTCGCATGGTCTTATCGATACTATAATATCCGATATAAGTAGAATAGGCATACTCTTATTTTGAATAAATATATTGGTTTTATCAAGTACTGCTTTTATTGCATAATTGCTATTTATGCTTGTTTTACTAAAAGCCACTATGCGACTAAATTTACTAACATTATCCGTAGCGTTAGTCAAAGTGATCTCGTAAAACATCTCTTCTTTTATAAAAATCGGTTTAACTTTCCATACATAATATCTATTTTTTATAACTTCTTGATTTTTTAATCTAAAATCTCCCATTTGCTTTAATTTTAATAATATTTTTTCATAATATTCATCTAAATTTTTATCCAACTCCAGAGGAAATTTATGTAAATTATTAAGTATTTTCAAATCTAATTTTTTTATACAAAGTTTTTTTAAACGTAACATGTATTCATAATATTTTAACATCAATCGTTCTGAATTATTTTTATCATGTGTATAGTGAGATTCTGATATCTGAAGTAAATTATGAAATTTTATTATAAATCTAAAATCGTTATTTATACCTCCTACCCTGTTTGGTATTGACGGTATTTTTTTCTTTGCTTCTTCTAGGCTTATGTTGTCATCTAATCCGTTAAGACGTAGATTTATATACATTGAACAATGCTCTACTAAATTTCTAAGTTGAGAAAGAATATTTTGCGACAGAAAACCACGATCGTTTAATATCGAATTTTTATCTATATTTTCACAAATATTTTCATCAATAGATTTTATTTGATCTAAAATTTTCATAATTCCTCCTTATAACTTAGAAATATTATTAAAAATATGTCGGAAAGTTTTTCGCGCTTATTTTCCTTTATTAAAACACTGCTTTTATAACTCATAAATTTGCCTTAAAATCCGCTCGCAAATTTCGCGCGGGTTTTGCGCCTGATAGATCGGCCGACCTACCACGATAAAATCAGCTTCCGCCTCGCGCGCGACGCCCAGATCCGCTACTCGCTTTTGATCTGCTGCACTCTCGCCAAACGGCCGTACGCCTGGGCAGAGCGTGATAAAATTTGCGCTCGTGGCGTCCTTGATTAGGCGACTCTCGAACGCCGAGCAGACCATGCCGTCAAGCCCAGCTTCGTAGCTCATCACGCTAAACTTGCGCACGGCGTCGCTTAAATTTTGCTCATAAACCGCGCTAAATTCCGCCTGATCAAAGCTAGTTAGCGCAGAGACCGCTAGCACTAGCGGGCGTGAACTAAGCTTATCCAGTCGCTCCATCACCGTAGCCATCGCGCGTTTGCCGCTACTTGCGTGCACATTTATCATATCGACGCCAAGCTTAGCGATCTCCTCGGCGGCGTCGGCCATCGTGTTTGGGATGTCGTAGAGCTTTAGATCAAGGAAAATTTTAAAATTCCCGAGCTTTTTTAGCTCCTCTACAAAACCCGCACCGTCGCGCAAATAGGTGCGTAAGCCCACTTTGAGCCAAATTTTATCCGAAAAGTCCGCAAGCCGCTCCACCAGCTGCAAACACTGCTGCTTCGAGCCAAGATCAAGCGCGACGCAGAGCTTCACTGCTTATCCTTGCCGCGTACCGTGCCTTTGTTGCCCGCAGGTCTTTTTGAGAGGGTGCCTCTGCTGCCCGCAGATTTTTTCGGTGCGGTAGAGCTTTTGCGCCCCGCGCTATTTTTGGGCGCAGTATTTTTACCCGCAGCGCTTTTTTTAGATGCCGCGTTTTTGCCGACTTTGAAATTTCTATCCGCGCCCTCTTTTTTCGGCGCGACGTCTTTGCCTCGTTCGCCCACCTTAAAATTTTTACTTCGTTCGCCCGTTTTGAAATTTTTGTCCATTTTCTCCGTCCTGAATTTATCTTTGGTCTTGAAATTTCTCTCCGTTTTAAATTTTTTGCTCGCGGCGGATTCGGATTTTTTTGCGGACGCGCTGCGAGTTTTCAAATTAGCGGGCTTTTTAGACGGTCTGCTTCTGCTCGCCGTAGAATTTTTCGGCGCGCCGCCCCTCTTTGCTATCATAAAATTTTTTGTCTCGCCGTCCGCGCCTGCGGGGATGAAATTTTTCACCGTATCGTTGCTGTCCGAAACGGCGGAGTTTTTCTCCGCAGCGGGCTTGGAATTTTCGCTTGCCGTCGAGGATAGCTCGGAATTTACGCTTGCCGTTGTATTCGGCTTGGAAATTTTATCCGCCGCGATGTTTACGGGGCTATCTTTTAGCGCGTCCAGCACGCCGTTTATAAATCTTGGCGAGATGCCAAGCTCCTTGGCGGAGTTGATCGCTTCGTTGATGACGATGCCTGCGTCGGTGTCCGTAAAGCGCAACTCATACGCCCCGAGCCGCAGTATAGCGCGCTCCAGAGCCGAAATTTCGGCGAGCTTAAATTCCTTTAAATTTTCGTCTATCAGCGCATCAACTGCAGCGAGATTTTCGCTAGCGCCGCGCAGAAGCGCCAGCGTCCAGTTGCGCTGCTCGTTGCGAATGCGCTTTTCTTCCAGATACTCGTTCGCAAAGTCCTCACTGCCGTCGTTCATATCTTGGGAGTAAAGCAGCGAGATCGCAGCGAGCCTGGCTTGGTGTCTGGTGGCCATTTTACGCCTTTATGTTGCGAAATAGACTTAGAAGCTCGATCGCGCCGCTCATCGCTTCAAAGCCCTTGTTGCCAGCCTTCGCGCCTGCACGCTCGATCGCTTGCTCGATATTATCGGTAGTCAGCACGCCGAAAGTCACGGGCGCGCCGTATTTTAGCATAGTGTTTGCAATACCCTTGCTTACCTCGGCGCTTACGTAGTCAAAATGCGGAGTAGAGCCGCGGATCACCGCGCCTAGGCAGACGACGGCGTCGTAAAGCTCGGAAGCTAGCGCCTTTTCAAGCGCGAGCGGGATCTCAAAAGCGCCCGGCACCAGCATCAGGCTTAAATTTTCCTCCTTGCCGCCGTGGCGCAAAAACGCATCGTGCGCCCCCTCGACTAGGCGATCGGTGATGATGTGGTTGAAGCGGGCGTTGATGATTAGGATCTTTTCGCTGCCCTTAAGGGCAAGCGAGCCTTCGATGATTTTCATGGTTTTCCTTTGCGTTAAATTTAGCGCTAAGCTTAGCTAAATTCGCCAAAATTCTAAATTAATTTCAGCATAGCGGCGCTTGAAATTATGAGAAATAGTAGGTGCTTTACGCGCAGAAATTTTCTCGCGGTGGATGAATACGCCCGGCACCACGGCACCGATCGTGCAGTTGCCCGTTCATAAGCTTAGCGTAGTATGAAAATATGCGAAGCAGGATCGCCTCCGAGCCCTCTTTTAGCGCGACGATCGTTTAGAGTAAAGTGATAAAAGCGTGCCGAGCCCCGTGTATAGGACGTATGCGAGTACCGCGCCGACGTATTTTAAAGCAAGCATAAATATAAAAAAGCTTGCAGTTACCCAGATGATGGTGAGCAGCGATTCGTGCGTACTAGCAGCGCGCTTAAACTCGTGTGCCAGGTCGCACTCAAAAAGCGCTCCGATGAGGACAGAAGCAAAGCCTTTGGTGTTCATAAACCGCCTAAATTTTAAATTTAAAGCGCGATTATATTAGGAGCGAACTTAGATTGAAATTCATCTTAAAATTAATCCTAAATAATAAATTTTATTATTCGTTTAGAAATTTTAGGTTATAATCGCTTCAAAATTCATTTCAAGGAGAGAAAGATGTTTAAACTTAGAGAGTTGCCGTTCGATGCGGCGCACAACGCGGTCGTAAGCAAGCAAACCTGTGATTATCACCACGGCAAGCACCACGCGACCTACGTGGCAAATTTAAATAAACTTACCGAATCGGGCGAGTTTGCGGGCAAGGGGCTTTACGAGATCGTAACGGCCGCTAGCGGCGGGCTTTTCAACAACGCAGCGCAGGTTTACAACCACGATTTTTACTGGGATTGTATCGCAAAGCCTAGCGAGGCTTCCGCGGAGCTAAAATCGGCACTAGCGGAAAATTTTGCGGATTTTAAAGGCGAGTTTTTGGCTGCTGCTACGGCGCATTTCGGCTCGGGCTGGGTGTGGCTCGCTTACGATCCGAAATCGGGCAAGCTTTGCATTAAAGCGACCCAAAATGCCGCCACGCCGGTGACCGAAGGGCTCGTACCGCTTCTAGTCGTGGACGTTTGGGAGCACGCGTATTACATCGACGAGTACAATGCGCGCCCGAAATATCTGGAGAAATTCTACGCAGGTATCAACTGGGAGTTTGTCTCAAGCGCCTACGAATGGGCGAAAAAAGAGGGTCTCGGCTCTGTGAAATTTTACATCGACGAGCTTCACGGCAGAGATTAAATTTAAAATTTAAGCGGATGCGGCGCGGACGGGATGCTACACAAAGCCAAAACCGCCTAAACGCGCCGCCGTTTCGCTGCGGATAAGAACCATGCCCGCAAATTCCTTAGGCGCACTGTAGGCTAACCCTGGACGATAATTGCCGCGGCGTTTAGCTCACGCGATTGATCGCTTAAAATTTTAATTCAAAGCTAGTGGCTAAATTTCGGGATTTTTCTCGGAATTTAGCCGAAGCAATATTTCTTTTCAATCTATCTTTAAATTTAATAAAATTTCATCAAAGCTCGGACGCTAAATTTAATCAAAATTTTAGCCCAAAATCATCCACAGCCCAATCGCGCACATCAGCACCGAGCAGAAAATTTCGAGGTATTTCAAATGGGTGTTCAGCAGATTTTTTAGCACCGCTTCGCCCAGCGCGTAGATGCTAAGGCAGATGCTTTCGCTTACGCACAGCGTAGCGACGAGGGCGAAGGTGCGCGCGCCGAAAAGATTGTCCGCATCCAAAAACGGCGGAAAGAGTGCGGTAAAAATATCCACGCCTTGGGGTTTGAGACCGCGACTACGAGGCCTTGGAGGAAGATATTTTCGCTGCGCTTCTGTTTTTGCAGCTTGAAATTTCCGCGCGCCAAAAAGGTCGCGACGCCCAGATAAAAAATATACGCGCCGCCTAAAATTTTAATCGCGCTAAGCGCCGCAGGGTGCGCAAGCAGAATGCCCGCGACGCCGAATATGCATGCAAGCGCCACGGCTGCGACGCCCAGCACCTGCGCGAGCAACGCAGGCAGCGCCCTAAGATAGCCGCGCGCGATGCCGAGATTTAGCGCGTAGGTCATGTTGATGCCCGGCATCAGCGATATCGGAAAGATCGTAAGGAAAAATAGAAG
Organism: uncultured Campylobacter sp.; assembly: GCA_963529615.1. Taxonomy (GTDB): domain Bacteria; phylum Campylobacterota; class Campylobacteria; order Campylobacterales; family Campylobacteraceae; genus Campylobacter_B. The sequence goes on from CAUSAC010000029.1 coordinate 14,045, forward strand.
CATTGCAAACCTCTAAATTGCGGCTAAATTTTAAATTTATCGCGCGCCTGCCGCGGAAATTTTAAAGTGCGGCGGCAGATAGAATTTTAAAATTTAGCCGCGCACTTTTGCGCTTGTCATCACGCTTGCACGGCGCGTGCAGATAAATTTTAAAATTCCGACGCCCGCTTCGCTAGACGCGTCAAAGCTCTCTATGGGGCGGGAAGGAGCCCCGGTTGCGAGGCCGCACTTCCCGCCCCAAACCCCACCTAACCCCCCGACGACGCTTTACAAGGGGCAGGACGCGGTTGCGCTAAATTTATATTACAACTACGGCGCAGCGTCTCGCACCTAGTCACAAGACCGCCGTGCCGCAAGTTTCAATATAATGTACCGCACCGCGTAAAAACCCACGCCGCAGCGTATGTAACGGAGCGAATGAAATTTTCAAATTCTATCGCGCCTTGGCATAAAATATATTGCGGCGAAGTGAGCCGCACCGCCGCGGACAAATTTAAAATTTAAAACTCTTGCGGCTTTAAATTTAGCCGAAAATCCCGTATCCGAAGATCGCCGTGATGATGAGCGGCAGGATAAATTTGACGTACAAAAACCAAACTCCCGCGAGCCTCGCGCTCAAATCGCCTTCGTTAGTAAGCTCGTAAATCGCGTCCTTTTTTAGCACCCAGCCCACGTAGATGCAGCACAGCAGCGCCGTTAGCACGAAAAATACGTTCGCGCTTACGAAGTCGAAAGCATCGAAAACCGAGCGCCCCAGAATTTTAACGTCCGCAAGCACGCTGCTTGAGAGTATGCAGGGTAGGTTGCCGAGCACGAAGACGCCGCCGAGCGTTAAATTTACCGACTTTAACGTTGAAAAGCCGAAGCGCTCCTCGACGAAATTTATGATGACCTGATAGATCGTGATCGACGTCGTAAGCGCGGCGATGAGCAAAATCGAGAGAAAGACCACCGCGACGGCGTTGCCGAAGGGCATGTGCGAAAACGCGATCGGCAGGCTCTTAAAAACCAGGGACGAGCCGCTGCTCGGCTCAAGCCCCGCTCTAAAGAGCGACGGAAAGATCATAAAGCCCGCAAGCACGGCGATGAGCGTGTTTACGACTGCGGTGATGGTGGCCGTTTGCATCAGCTTCTCGTCTTTGTTTAAAAAGCTAGACAGCGTGATCATCACGCCGAAACCGAGCGAGAGCGCGAAAAAGACCTGACCCAAAACGTCGATCAAAAGCTTGGGCGTGATCTTGGCAAAATCGACGCCGAGATAAAATTTCACGCCTTCCTTTGCGCCCTCAAGCGTTAAATTTGTAAGGATCACCGCTATGAAGCATAAAAATAGCGCGGGCATTAGAAATTTTACGAATTTTTCGATCCCCTCGATGATGCCGTTTTTCAAAATGTACCAGTTGATCACTATGAAAACGAGCGTGTAAGCTCCGACGCCGAGCGGGCTATTTTCGATGTGATCTGCGTAGAATTTTTGCGTGAATGCGGGGTCGGTGATCCGCGCAGAGAGGTCGAAGTTGCCGCTTACGATGTTTACGATATAGGTTAGCACCCAGCCGCCAAGGACCATATAGTAGGCTAAAATTCCAAACGCGCCGATTACGCCCATGATGCCTACGATTTTCCATACCGGCTTTATGCGCGAGCCGTCCTTTTTAGGCGCCGTGAAGGCATCGACGCAGTTTCTTAGCGCACGGCGTCCGATGACATTTTCTACCAAGATCATCGGGATTCCAAGCACGATCATCGCGATGCAAAATATGAGCACGTAGGCGCCGCCGCCGTTTTGCCCGACTAGATACGGGAACCGCCACGTGCAGCCAAAGCCGATCGTGGCGCCCGCGACGGTTAAAATATATGTGAGCTTGCTGCTCCAGGTCTGTCTCGGCACGCTCCCTCCTTAAAATTGCTCTTTTTTGAGCTTGTCGAGGAAATCCTCGATATTGTATTTGGCGCGGTAAGCCTCGCTGATGAGATGGACTATGATGTCGCCGAGATCGACGACGCTCCACTCATCGCCGCTTTCGATAGCCAAAAACTCCTCGCCAAGCGGCTTGAGCACGCTTTTTAGCTCCTCGATGAGCGAGGCGGCGTGGCGGGCGGTCAGCATAGTGGCGATAACTACGAATTTCGCGATGTATTCGCGCCCCTCCATATCGATGATCTGGACATCTTCGGCTTTCTTTTTGTTTAAAATTTCGGCGATCCGCTCCGCCCTTTGCTTTGGATCTTGCATATCTTTCCTTTTATAAAATTTTATGACCTCTGCTGCGATCTTGGGCGGGATTTCGTCTTTGAAATCTCGCCTAAAACCGCTTGAGCTCGCATCTACGTCAATCTCGATCCGCCTTAGGCTCGCCCACTGCCGCGGGATCTCGTAGCCGGGCCTCGTAAGCACGACAAACTCCGCCAATTTCTGAAGCTCGCTAAAATCGCGCCATTTATGAAGCTCGGCTAGGTTGTCGGCGCCCACGATGATGTAGAGCTTTGGTGCTATGTCTGTATGGTTCGCGCTATTTGCTTTGCTTGCTTCATCTGCACTACTCACATCGCTCGCGTCATGCATATCATTTGCGACATTCATGCAATTTGCGCCGCCTGTGTCACCTGCACTATTTGCGCTACCCACGAAATTTGCGTCGCCTACGTCGGCCGTGCAATTTGCATTGCCGCTTGAAATTTCGCTCGCAATGGCGCTTGAAATTATGCTTGCATTTGTGATTTCGCTCGCGTCTGCGCTTAAAATTTTATTCGCGCTTAAAATTTCGTTCCGGACAGTGCTCGGAATTTTGCTCGCGCTTGAAATTTCGTCTCCGATGGAGTTTGAAATTTCGCTCATGACAGCGCCGGGCGCTCTGCTTGAGGCGGCGCTTGAAATTTTATCCGCGCTTCGGGTTTCGCTTGCTGCGGCTGTCGTCTCTGCCGCGATTTTGCCGTTCGCGCCGTATTTTTCGAGCAGAAATTTCACGCTTTGTATCGTGGATACCGAGCAGTTTTGCGAAATTTCATAATCGCTTACCTCCACATGCGGGGCATCGCTCCACAGCGTGCGGCACCATCTAAGCCGCAGCTGCGGCGCCGCCGAAAAGCTCTTTTTAAACGGGTTTAGAAACGACGGCATTATGACCAGCAAATCGGGCTTTAGGCTTGATAAAATCGCCCTTACCGCGGCGTCGTGTCCTGCGTGCGGCGGATCGAAACTGCCGCCGAAAAGCGCGATCTTCACGCGCCCGCTCCGCGCCGTTTCGCGCCGTAAAATTTCTCGCTCTTCGCCGTAAATTCCGCGGCATAAAATTTTGCGCGGCGCAATCTTTCTTTATGAAATTTTACGCCACAAAATTCCGTTTCGTCAAATTTTGTTACAAAAAATCCCGCGTTTTGTGGCGCGGTAAATTTAAAAGGTATGGCGGCGCAAAGTCTAGGACTGCGTCGTAGCCCTTTTGCGGCGGCAAATTTTAAAAGCGCGCTACCACGGAATTTTACCCCGCCGAATTTCGCTGCGTTAAATTTCATTTTAAGCTTTAAATTTAGCGTCTGAAACTCCATCTCCTGAAATTCCGCGCCGTGAAATTTAGCTGCATAAAATTTCGCAGTGCGAGCTAAAAAACCCGTCTCGCGCAATTCTGCTTTGTAAAATTTAACGTCGCGTGCCATAAATTTTGATTTGCAGAATTCCGTGCCGCGAAAATTTGTTCCTAAAAAATTCGTCCCGCAGGTCGCAAATTTCGCGCCATTAAATTTCTCGTCGTGAAATTTAAAATGCGAGTGCCGTGATTGCCGAATTTGTCGCGTATGACGAAGCGTTTCATTGCAAAATTTAAAATCGCGAAGCGCGGCATTGTGCGCTCCGGGCTCTGCGCCGCAAAATTTCGTGCTACCAAATTTTGTTGCAAAAAATCCTACGTTTTGCAGCGGGAAAAATTTAATGCCGCGCTTTCTAAATTTTACCGCGCAAAATCCAGCGGCTGCGAAGCAGGCGTTAGAATTTGGGTTTTTGTAAGGCTTTCGCACGGGCCGCCTACATATATTTTTCTAAAACGCGCGGGATTTCGATGCTGCCGTCCTTGCGCTGGTAGTTTTCCATCACTGCGATCAGCGTGCGACCGACCGCGAGCGAGGAGCCGTTTAGCGTGTGGACGAGGCTGTTTTTCTTGCCGTCTTTGAAGCGGATCTTGGCTCTGCGCGCCTGAAAATCGCGACAGTTGCTGATCGAGCTGATCTCTCTGTATTGGTTCTGCCCCGGCAGCCAAACCTCCAAATCCACGGTCTTTGCGGCGCTAAAGCCCAGATCGCCGCTGCAAAGCAGCATGTGTCTGTGCGGGAGGCCTAGGCTAGCTAACAGATCGCTCGCGCACGAAATCATCTCCTCAAGCATCTTTGCGCTATCTTGCGGGCGCGTGATGGCGACGAGCTCGACCTTTTCAAACTGGTGCTGGCGGATCATGCCGCGCGTATCGCGCCCCGCTGAGCCCGCTTCCTTACGAAAGCAGTGGCTGTAGCTGGTGAGCTTGATCGGCAGCTCCTCGCTGCGTAAAATTTCATCGTTGAAGAGATTTGTCGCCGTAACCTCGCTCGTAGGGATGAGGTAGAGGTTTTGCTCCTCGTCGTCAACGCGGTAGAGATCGTCTTTAAATTTAGGCAGCTGACCCGTGCCGTAGAGGATCTGATCGCGCACCAAAAACGGCATATTTACGAGCTCGAAGCCGCGCGAGTTGTTAAATTCGATCATATAATTGATGAGAGCCATATTCAGCTTTGCGCCCAGCCCGCGGATCGCGGTAAAGCGGCTGCCGCTGAGTTTGACGCCGCGCTCGAAATCAAGCCATCCCAGCGCCTCGCCGAGCTCGAAGTGCTGCTTGGGCGCGAAGTCGAACGTGCGCGGATCAAGCACCTTTTTGATACAGACGTTTTCGTTCTCGTCCGCACCGATCGGCACGTCGTCGTCGACGATATTCGGCACGCACGCGGCGATCGCCTCTAGGCTCTGCTCGCGTTCATTTACGAGCTCACTAAGACCTTGGATCTTTTGCTTGTTTTCCTCAAGTTGCGATTTTAGCGCGCCTACGTCCTTACCTTCGCGCGCGGCGAGACCTAACTCCTTGCTCTTTGCATTTTGCACGGCTTGGAGGTTTTCCAGTTCCGTCTTTTTGGATTTTAGCTCGTTATAGGCATCCAGTAGCGTTTGCAGGGTCTGCGGCGGGACTTTTTTAGCGATGAGTTTTTTATTAAATTCGTCGAAATTCGTCTCTATAAGTTTTAAATTTATCATTTTCTGCCTCTTTTTGGTAATTTAAATTGCGACATTTTAACCAAAGTTTGCTTTAAATACTCAAAATAAACCCACATTTAAGCAATACGGATGAAAAAAAGTGATACAATTCCGTAATATTTTATTATGAAAGGTATTACATGAAGGCAAAATTTGCTTTTTTAGGAATTTTCGCGGCGAGCCTTGCGTTCGCACATTTCGGCGTTCTTACAACGGATAAAAATGTCGTAGAGGATCAAAAAGATGCTACTTTAAAGCTAAATTTGGAATTCTCCCATCCGTTTTTACAGGAGTCTATGAATCTACAAAAGCCCGCAGAATTCGGTGTTTTTATTGACGGCGAGAAAAAATCGCTCCTAAGCGGTCTAAAAGAGCAGAAAAAGGGCGAAAATTCCTATTTTGCGGCGGAATTTAAAGCTGACAAGCCATCGCTTTTGGCGTTTTATTTCGATCCGAAACCCTATGCCGAGCCGGCTGAGCGCAAGATGATCCGCCATATTACTAAAACCTACGTCGATGCTTACGGCGCGGGCGAAGGCTGGGATAAGCCGCTCGGGCTAGAGGCGGAGATCGTGCCGCTAGTGCGGCCTTATGCGCTGTATGCGGGCGAGATATTTAGCGGAGTTTTTTTACTGCACGGAAAGCCCGTCCCGGGTGCAGACGTGGAGATCGAGCTATATAACGATAAGGGCTACAAAGCCCCTAGCGAGGCGCATGTCACGCAGGTCGTTAAAACCAACGGCGCGGGCGAGTTTAGCTTCGTGATGCCGGTTGCTGGCTGGTGGGGCTTTGCGGCTCTTAGCGAGGAGGAGGCCGCCAAAGGAAGCGAGCAGCCCGTAAATGAGCTGGGCGCCGTGCTTTGGATCAAGGCGGACGAGCTGAAAAAATAAGGGAGCGGCTCGGTGAGATCTCTTTTTTTGGGCGAAATTTGCGCGGCTGCGGATAAATTTAAATTTGCGTTTGAGCGGAGTTTTGAAATTTTATTTTCGCGCGTTTTGCTTTTGAACGTAGAATTTTCAGCGAATTCTGCGGCTGAAATTTTAAATGGCAAAATTCCGCCGAGTAAAATTTCAAGTAGCAGAACTCTGCTATGTGGAATTTTGCTCGGTAGGAATCCGCTCTTAGTAGCTTCGAGCCGCAAAATTTCATATCCGTGGATTTATGAGCTTAAAATACCAGCACGTAAAATTTCGTTTTTTGAAATTTCGCAAACCCCGACTTTTGAAATTTCGCAGGCTCTGTTTTACCGCACAAGCATCTCACCGAGATCGCTCGGAGCCTTAAATTTTGCGTTGCAAAATCCGCTCGCCGCTCCTGCAATTGTAGCAAGCGAAAATTCTTGCGCCGTGCGAGCCGTAAAATTTATCAAATTTGCCGGTTCCGTAAGCGGTTCCGAGACCGCTCCGAGTTTTGCGCTAACAGCCGCCGCAAATAGGACGCAAGCCGCGAGTTTTGCAGCCGCAAATTTTGCCGCGATTAAAGTCGTAAAAGCAAGATCTGTAGCAATCAAAGCGATTATCGCAAAGGTCGAAAAGCTATTAAATTTAGATACTTCGCGCGTTTTTGCGCGTCTAAAAAACGGGAGCGATTTAAAGGAGGCGAGCCGTGCATATTAGCGAAGGAGTTTTGAGTGCGCCCGTGCTGCTTGCCGGCTGGGCAGTTACGGCGCCTGCGGTAGCGGCGATTTTATGGCGCGTAAGACAGTCTGAAATCCCCAGGATCGCATGTTTTAGCGCGCTATTTTTCGTCGCATCTTTCGTGCATCTGCCAGTGGGTGTCAGCTCCATGCACCTGATGCTAAGCGGGCTCGTGGGCGCGTTTTTGGGCTCACGCGCGATCTTGGCGATTTTTGTCGCGCTTTTTTTACAAGGGGTGTTTTTCGGCTTCGGAGGGCTTAGCGTGCTAGGCGTAAATACCGCAGTCATCGGCTTTCCGGCGGTTTTGGGCGAGCTCTTTACCGCCGCCGCAAAAGCGCAAGAGCTAAAAGTGCGCACGCAAAAAATTTATCTGTTTTTGGCGGGTTTTGTGCCGATCGTCTGCTCGATGCTGCTTCTTGATCTCGTGCTTTTCATCAGCGGGCGGGAGTTTTTTGCTATCGCGACGCTCATCTCGCTCGAAGGCGCAATTCTAGCTGTTTTGGAAGGGATCATCACTCTTTTTGCGCTTAGCTTTATTGCGAAATTTTACGGCGGACAGAGACGATGAGAACGCTATTTTTCTTAGCGGTTTTGAGCTCCTTCGCATTTTCGCATGCGCTTCATCTTTTTGCGACTCAAGAGGGCGATAAGGTGGAGATTTATAGCTATTTTTATAAAAATTCTCCCTGCATGGATTGCGAAGTTTTAATTAGCGCGGACGGGCGCGAAATTTTGCGCACTAGGACCGATAAAGAGGGACTTGCGAGTATACGAATACCCGCTAAAAATTTTACTATTCAAATTTACGGAGGTGCAGGGCACGGCGCGCAGATGGAATTTAGCGCCGAGGACTTTACGCCGCAGAATTCCGGTGATCCTGAAAATTCCACGCCACAAAATTCTGACGTTTCTAAAAATCCTGTGCCGCAAAATTTGAATGCCGCTAAAAATTCTGCGTCCGAAGGCAGCGCGCCCGAAAATATCGCGCCGAAAGCTAGTACGCCTGAAAATAAAATTTCAAGCGCTTCCGAGCCTTTGGAAAATTCCGCCTCGCAAAGCATCTCGCCGAAAGAAAGCTCTAAGAGCGATATTAGGAGCATGGCGTTTCAAAGCCAGTCCGCTGAGGCGCCTAAAATCGCGCTTTGTTTGGCCTTGATTTTCGGCTTTTTTGCTTTGATGTGGCTAGCGAAAAGAGCGCGCAAATGAGCCCCGCCGTATCACTGCTCGCGTTTTTTATATTCAGCTTCGGCGTCGGACTTAGCGGGCAGCTTTACGCAGCGTTTTTTGCCCCGCCGCTACTTCTTTTTGCGCTTAAAATTTCGATTGCGCGCGCGGTCTGCACAAGGCTTGCGGTATTAAATATCTTTGCTATTTTAAGCGCGTTAAGCCCCGCCGTGGTCGGAAACTACGAGCTTGCGGGCGTGATATTTTTGCGCGCGAATTTGATAATGGCGTTTGCGATTTTGCTATTTTACGGCAAGGACGAATATTTTTTCGCACGCGGATTTTACGGGCTCGGGCTCGGCGAAAAGCTAAGCTCTTTGGTGTATTGCTGCGGGCGATTCGTAAATTTTTTACGCTCGGATCTAGGAAGGCTGCAAGCTCTTTTGCGGATGCGCGGATTTGTAGGGACGAGCGGAATTTTTACCTATAAAATTTATGCGAATTTGATCGGGATTTTAGCGATTTCGGCGCTTGAGCAAGCAAGAAATTTAAGCCTGGTGATGAGCGCGCGAGGCTTTTGCGGCAGGCTATTTTACGAACGTCGCGATGGTTTGGGCGTCTCGGAGGCCTCGTTTTTGGCGTTCGTGCTGGCGTGCGTATCTGTTAAAATCGGGGCTATCATATGAGCTGTTCGCTTAAGGCGTATGGGATAAGCGCTAAAAACGGCGAGCGAGAAATTTTTCGCGGCGTAAATTTGAGCGTAGGGCATAAGGAAAAAGTGGCGATCTTGGGCGCGAACGGGCAGGGTAAGACGAGCCTGCTTCAAATTTTAGGCGGCCTAAGGCAATGGGACGAGGGCGAAATCGAGCTTTTCGGCGAGAAGCTTGAGTGTGCGGAGGATTTTGTAAAATTTCGCCACGAGATCGGGTTTTTGTTTCAAAACAGCGACGATCAATTTTTGTGCGCGAGCGTGTTTGAGGACGTTGCATTTAGCCTGCGTGCGCAAAATGAGCGGTTAAAACGAGCACGAAATGTGGAGAAAAGACGTGGAATTTTTTCTAAATTTTTTGGTCGTAAGGCGGAAATTTTAAGGCAGGGCAGCGAAAACGACCATCTAAAAAAGCTTGAAATTTTAGGTGAAGAGCAGATCGAGCGCAAGGCGCTGGAGACGCTGCGACGCTTGGGAATCGAACATCTACGCGAGCGGGTGCCCTTTCATCTAAGCGGCGGCGAGAAAAAGCTAGTGGCACTTGCGGGCGCGCTGGTATGCGAGCCTAGGATACTGCTACTGGACGAGCCTACGACGGCGCTTGATGAGGCGATGCAGGAGCGTGTGGCGGGGATTTTGGCGGAGCTTGACGTAAGCGAGATCATCGTTTCGCACGATAAAAACTTCATCGATAAAATCGCGGATAAAATTTATTATTTAAAATCAGACGGGCTGTATGAAAGCCTATGATAAAATCATAGATAAATTTATCGTTTAAAATCAGGGAGCTTGTACAAGTCCATAATGGCGACCCTTGCGGGATTTGAACCACGCGTTTTCGCACTGAGAATGCAACGTCCTGAGCCACTAGACGAAAAGGTCAAGAAACCGCATTATAGCGACAAAAACAAAATTTTAGATAAAGATACTAAATGCGGTGTCTTAATATGACGATGAATTTTTTGGAATTTTAAAGAACGACACATTGTTTATCGGGCTACGTTATTTAGATTAAAATTTAAAAGTGCGATGGATATAATTTTAATTTTAGTCAATCGCGCTCATTTTTGAGATAAATTTGGGATGTAAAATTTTATGATTTGGCTGAAATTTTATATGCAAGACGGGGCCTAGCCGATCTTTTCCATCGCCTTGTTTTTAAACGCTACGGGATTGGTGATATACGGGAAGCTAACCGCCGTTCCGCCGGTGCCTCGTACCACTACGGTACCGCAGCCGAAAATTCTCCCGAGGACACCTTGCGCCACAGATAGGCTCTCGATTTTCTCGTATTTCAGCTCTACGGTGTCGCGGCTGACAAAGCCTGCTTTACCGATTATACGCTGATTTGTAATGGCAAGCTCGTTTGTTTTTAAAACAATAAACCCGTGAATTAGCGCCGCTATAAAACCGCCAAAGCATATGAATGAAAGTCTATCGTCTTTATTTATTATTCCAACTATCGCGGGAATTAATATGATGATAGCAGAGATGAAAACCGCCCGGTGAATTTTGGCTTTAGCAATTACATTTTCGCCATTTAGAAGGTTAGACTCTACGTAACCCATAAATATCCTTTAAAAGAATTTTAGGCTTGAATTATATCCTCACCCCATTAATTTTGACTTAAATTTTATGCGGCGGCGGCTCGTGTAATGGCGGATTGGACGATCGGAATTTGCGCGTAAATTTAGATAAATTTTATTTTGTCGGCTGCGAAATTCAGCGCAAAATTTATGGTTAAATTCTGCGCACCAGGCTTTTAAAATTTTAAATTTAGCGCATCGAAACTGCCCCGCTCGCGGCCTGGCGATCGCCCTATGCCGCATAAATTTTATCAAAGCCCTAAGGCTTAGTGAAGCTCGCGGGGTAAATTTATAAATGCGCTAAATTTTATCGCAATACATTTGAAATTTTTAGCGCGCGATATACAAACTCACTGCGGTTGAAGCTCTCGTCTGTGCAAATATAAAATTCGTTAGCGCAAAGTGCAAAAAAACGGCTAGCGTGCGCAACGAGGCGAAATTAAAATTTAAGCTTGCTAGTCTAAATTTGAAATTTTACAGCTGCCCGCTCTAAAATCCGAGCGCTTTTTGAATTGCAAGCGTCTGGGCTACGACGCGCTCTAGCTGCTGCAAATTTAGCATATTCGGTCCATCCGAAAGTGCGTGGGCTGGATCAGGGTGCGTTTCGTAAAAAAAGCCGTCCACGCCCACGGCCGCCGCCGCTCGCGCGAGATACGGCACGAAGCGCGAGTCGCCGCCGCTCGTAGCGCCGATACTAGGCATCTGCACGCTGTGCGTCGCGTCGAAAATGACCGGCGCAAACTCGCGCATAATCGGCAGTGAGCGCATATCGACGATCAAATTTCCGTAGCCGAAGGTACTGCCGCGCTCGGTAAGCCAAACGCCGTGGCGGCGCGCCAGATCGTGCATCCCTTCGCCGCTCGGCTGCGAGGCACTTATCGAGCCGTCTTGCGCGTTGAAAGCATGAGAGAGGTTTGGCTGCAAGGCGCTTTGCGCTTCGCTTTTGTTATCGATTTGTGCGGCACAAGGCATCGCCGTATCTTTAGTGGCATTTTCGGCGCCGCTTTGCGCGCAGCGAATTTCGGCATCGTCGGAGCAGGCGCTGTTTTGAGCGGCCTTTGTATCGCTAGATGCCGCGCCGCTTTGCGGAGTATAAGCCCGTGCGCTGCGGGTTTGCAGCACTTTTTCGACGCTGTGTTTCATCGCCTGCGGCGACAAAAACTGACCTTTTTTGATATTTACTACCGCTTGCGTGCCGGCTGCGGCGACGAGCAGATCGGTTTGGCGGCACAAAAATGCCGGTATTTGCAGTACGTCGGCGACGCGTGCGACGGGCTCTGCCTGGTAGCTTTCGTGGATGTCGGTTAAAATCTTATAGCCGAACTTTTCCTTTACTTCGGCTAAAATTTCGCAGCCGCCCTGTAATCCCGGACCGCGGAAGCTTGAGATGCTGGTGCGGTTGGCTTTATCGAAGCTGCTTTTGAAGTAAAATTCCACCCCGCTCATTTCGTTAAATTTGCGCAAACTTTCCGCGACTTGCATTATTAGCTCGCGGCTTTCGATCACGCAGGGTCCTGCGATCAGTATCATGAAATATCCTTTTTAAAATTTGCGCGATTTTAGCGAAATTTTACTAACTCTTAATAGGGCTTGCCGAAAAATTTTTCGTAATGCTCGTAAAAGCGCTTGTAGTAGGGGTTTGAGTAGCGCTTGCGCATGCCGTAGTTGTAGCACTCGATCGTGTCTTTGATATTTTTATTTTTGACGTTCCAGCATTTGCGTAGGATTTTGGCGCATTTGGTGAGGTTGTACATTGGGTTGAATATATAATCTATCTCATTTTGGCTGAAATTTACGGCGTTTAGCTGCCCGAGTCCTACGTCGATGCTAAATCCGTCCTCATACAGGTACTTGGCGATCTGCACGGCGTAAATTTCGTTTGCCGGTATGATCGTAACGACCCATTTGCTGGAATTTAGGCTATAGTTGCTTGTTTTAACGCGGATATTTTGATTGCGCAGGCCTGCAAAATAATCGGCATTTGCTTTGTTTGTCAAAAAGGAGATCGTGTAGGGCTCAAAGTCGCTTTCGATTTTGACGATGGTGTATAAAATTTCAGGCTTTACCCCTTCGTTTTGCGCTACTGCGGCGATGGCGTTTACGATCTCGTTCGGCGAGTAAGCGGGAGCTTGAAGCGCTAAAAACAGGGCGAAAACCAACTTTTTCATCTAAATTTACCGAGCCTTTGATAAAATTTTATGTCGCAAGTATAGCACAATTTCAGTCTTTTCATCATTGTTTAAGTGAAAATTAATCGTATTGGATATATAATTACATTTCTTTTTTAAACCCAAACGGTCGCTTAGCTCAGCTGGTAGAGCGCCACCCTTACAAGGTGGATGTCGCAGGTTCGATCCCTACAGCGACCACCATTTTGAAATCCTTGGATTTCATACTTCTTTAGCACTTGCGTTGCGAGTGTGATTTTTGGTGCGACGGTAGTTCAGCTGGTTAGAATGCCGCCCTGTCACGGCGGAGGTCGTGGGTTCGAGCCCCATTCGTCGCGCCACTTCTTACGATGTCTTGCTAGCTCAGTAGGTAGAGCATCTCACTTTTAATGAGGGGGTCGTTGGTTCGAATCCAACGCAGGACACCATCTATCAAATTTCCCCCCTATTTTTAGTTTTTTGATTTTTTTGAAGGCCCTGTTTTACGGCTTTTTCAAATTTTTTCAAAAAAATTTC
>CAUSAC010000030.1:0-25959 GCA_963529615.1 uncultured Campylobacter sp.
GCGCGCAGCTTTTAAAGCGTCTTGTGGGTGCAGGAAAGGTTGTTTTTAAAGACGGCTACTATAAAATCGCCAAGAAATAGCGGCGGAATTGCGAGGTAGAATTTCGTTTCGTAATTTAATAACAAAATTTTATCGAGATTTCGCAGGTGGAATTTTCATCCAAATTTGCCGACAAAGTGGTGCGCCTAAGACACGGCAAGCTCGATCGAATAGAGCTTTTGGATCAAAGCACGATGAAACATCATCTAGGCTCGCAGGATAAAATTTTAGATCGCAATCCAAACAAAAGCGCTTCGCAAAGCTCTAGCGCTGAAGCTGCGAGCGAGCAAAATTCCGCTTCGCAAAATTCTGGCAGCGAAGATTAGAATGCCGAAAATTCTAACGGCAAAAATTCCGATACCAAAAATTCGGGCGCGTAGAATTTCGGTGCGTGAAATTTAACCAGTATGATGAGAAATAAAGCTGCGTTAAAATTTAAAAATTTCACAGCCTGCCCGCGCTCTTTTTGGGTTCGCACAAAGCTCGCGTGTGCAGGTGCGGCTCTTTGCTGCGCACGTCCCGCCGAAGCCGTTTGCCTCGAAATATCAAGCGCCGATGCGAAGCCGAGCGAAGTGGGTAAAAATTTAAAAAGCCGAAATTTTAAAAGTCTAAATTTTAAAAACCGAAACGCTACGAGTACAAATTGCGAGGCAGGTCGTTACATAGACTTTAGCGCGGATTACGACACGGGTTATGACATACGCCTTATAACATTGCTGCAGCACATGCCAAAAGTATAAACTTTAATGCAGATCGAGACTTAAATTTAAATATATGCCACGATATAAATTCTAGCGCGGATTATGACATAAATCTCGTCAAGGGTCATGGCATGAACCCAAGCATGGATTATTACGACATACGCCTCAGAGCGGACCTAGACATAAATTCTGACAGGCATCGCGCCATAAATTTTAGAATTTCAAATGCAAACTTAAAACGAATTTAGCAGTTTTAAAAGCAGATTTAAGGACGGATTTCAGATTATGAAATTTTTAAATTTAAAAGTTGCTGCCGCCGTGCTCGCGCTGCTGCTTGCAGGCTGTGACGGATGGAAGCACCATCTAAGCAGCGACGGCACCTCGCTCGCCTCCAAGTTCGACCCCTCCGAGCGCACGCTAAAGATTGAGGCAACGACAAGCCGCTCATGTTGTTTTTCTATACCGGCAGCCGAATTTAGAAATTCTGAAATTTTAAAATTTAGATAAAATTCTACGATTTGGAATTTTGATAAAATTTCCGCAGCTACCAGCTTCCGCTAGCACCGCCTCCGCCGAAGCTTCCGCCGCCCCCACTGAAACCGCCTCCGCTAAAACCGCCACTTCCTTTAAATCCGCCAAAATCTCCGGATGAGCCGCCTCTCATGCGCGATGAGCGCGCAATTTCGCTTATGATGTCTGCACTCGAGATTATATCCTCGTCGCTTCTTCTGAGGCGCGTCACGCGGCGGCTCAGTATCGCAAAAAGCAAGACTGCAAAAAGCACCATGAAGATCGCAAAGTCCTTGTTGCTCGGATCCTGCTGCGCGTTGGCGTTAAGGGGATCAAATTTTATATCGCCGCCTTCGATCGTGCTGATGATCGCCGAAATCCCGCTAATGACGCCACTTTCATAATCTCCCTGCCTAAAATAGGGCAGAATTTTATTGCTGATGATACGCTTGGCGCGCATATCGGTTAGCACGCCCTCTAGCCCGTATCCGACCTCGATACGCACTTTATGCTCGTGCGGAGCGACGAGCAGCAGTACGCCGTTGTCGCGCCCTTTTTGCCCGATACCAAGAGCGCGCGCCTGCTCTACGCCGATTTCCTCGATAGAGTAGCCGCCGAGCGATTTTAGGCTTACGAACATAATCTGGTTTGTGGAATTTTTATCAAAAGTCGTTAAAATTTCATTCAGGCTCTCTCTTGCGGCTGGGCGTAAAATGCCAGCCTCATCGATTACAGCGGTGCCGTTTGGATGGGCTAGATACTCGCTAGGCGCGGCGACGCTTATTACAAATAGCGCCATTATGGCAAAAGCAAATCTCCAAGCCACTCTCATCGCAGCTCCACCAAGGTCTCTTCTATCTCGTTATTTTCGCTATCTTTAGGCACTCGCATGGCTAGCTCGCACAGCGCGTCTATCGCCTTTAAAACGGCAGGCTCAAGGCCTTGCGTGCTAGGGTTAAATTCCGTCGCGATACGTTCAAACTCGCCCTTAGAGATAAACTCCGCCGCTCGCGCGCCGCAGATGATATGAGCGCAGCGCTCGCGGACGCAGACACAAAACATTATCGCTTCTTTTACGCTGCCGTAGCGCTCGTAAAATTTTTGCATCGCAAACTCGCCCGAGAGCCGAAGTCTGCGAGATTTAGTCGTGATTATAGTTAAAAGCGCGGGACATTTAGCTAGCAGAGCTTTAATCGCAATGAAGCTGAGCGCTACGATCTGCAGTAGCTCAGTTTTGCTTATTTGCGGCACGAAGCACAGAACGATGCCGATCGCAAACGCCGTCACTGCCGCCGCGCTATAGCTAGCTTCGCAGTCCTCGCTTGCTTCGCGCGCGACCACGCAGACGATCTGCGCACCGCTTGCAGCTTCGGCTTTCGTGATTAGCTCGTGGATTTTTTGCTTGCACTGCTCGCTTAGCATTTGTCTCCCTTAGCGTTATTTAAACGAGACGCTAGGGGCTTTTTGGCTTGAGCTATCAGCGCTAAAGCTAGGTTTGACGCCGCCTAGTCCTACAATGCGCGCGATGATGTTTGTAGGGAAGGTCCTAATTAGCTTGTTGTATTCCTGTACCGAGGCGATGTAGTCCTTGCGCGCTACGGCGATGCGGTTTTCCGTACCTTCGAGCTGATTTTGCAGCTCGGCGAAATTCTGATTTGCCTTAAGATCCGGGTAGCGCTCGACTACCAGCATCAAGCGCGATAAGGCTGAGCTAAGCTCGCCTTGAGCGCCGTTAAATTTCGCAAACGCTTCCGGATCTTGCGCTAAACTTTCTGCATTGATATTGACAGCGGTTGCCTTAGCGCGGGCATTTATAACGCCTTCTAAGGTATCTTTTTCATGGCTTGCGTAGCCCTTGACGGTTTCTACGAAATTTGGAATCAAATCGGCGCGACGCTGATATTGATTTTGTACCTGGCTCCACGCAGCCTTAACTTCTTCATCTTTGCTTACGAGTTTATTGTAAACCGGCACTGCAAATATCGCAAACGCGATCGCTGCAATCACTAAGACGATTAGAGCTTTGATTAAGATATGAAGCCCTCCTTTTTGATGCGGATACTCTCCTCCGCCAAAGCTCTCGCTTCGCGCAGATAAGCCTTTATCGTCGTAACCTATACGCTCGTTATTTTCTCCTTGCAGCTCTTTCATTGAAATCTCCTTGGGATGTTGGAATTTAATTTGACTAAAATTTCATATTCGATCGTGCTGAAGCGCTTTGCCCAGGCTCGCGCGTCGCCCAGCACGCAGATGCGCTCGCCGCCGAATTCCGCGCAGAAGCTATCCATCGACATTTTTCCGAGCATTCTTTGCCCGCTTGCAAGCGCTAGCTCGTCCTCGCCGTCGTAGCGAAATAGCCCATCTGCGTAGCCCAGATCGTATGTGCCGATCCTCATATCGCGTGGCGCTTCAAATTTCGCGCCGTAGCCCACGCGCTCGCCTTTTTTTAGCACGCGCGAGCTGATCAGATCGGCATAGAGCTTTAGCACAGGGCGTAAATTTAGGCTCTCGTCAAATTGCGGATATCCAAATTGCGCCATGCCTACGCGCACGTATTCGTCCTCAAAACCCGCACTTCGCTCGATAGCTGCAGAATTGCTCGAATGAAATTTTAAATTTTCAAAACCCGCGGCGGC
This sequence comes from uncultured Campylobacter sp., assembly GCA_963529615.1. GTDB lineage: Bacteria > Campylobacterota > Campylobacteria > Campylobacterales > Campylobacteraceae > Campylobacter_B. The sequence continues at coordinate 3,887 of CAUSAC010000030.1, forward strand.
AGCTTTTTGTCCCGCGATACGCTTAAATTCTATAAAATTTTGCCTTTGTGCGAAAAAATCTCCACTTAGCTCGTCGCTTGCGCGAAAGTGTGTAAAAAAGCCACGAAGCTTAAATCCGCCCACCTTGCATAGCCTAAGCGCCTCATCTAGCTCGCTCGCACTGATGCCGTTTCTATGCATCGCGGTATCTGCAGCGATATAAATTTTAAGCCCTCGTTTAAGACGCGAGAAGTAGCTCAGATCATTTACTGCGTAGCAAAACCGCTCGTCCTCGTCCCCGCGCGGAATGTGCGAGAGCACTAAAATTTCATCAAATAAATCCGCTATCTGCGCAGCTTCCGCAGCACTTCGCGTTACGGCGCGTACGAAGCCTAGCTTTGCCGCTTCCTCGCAGCAAAGCCTGCAGCCATGGCCGTATGAATTATCCTTGGCTACTAAAAATACTCGTTCCGCTCCACCTACTTTGGCGGCGATTTGCGCTAGATTGTGCGCATAAGCGGCGCGATCTAAAATGATCTCAGACATCGAAATTTAGTCCGTAAGTGCGGTATAAATATGGCAGCAGCTTGCGCGCGGCGTAATCGTAGCCGTAGAATTTCGCGTAAATTTCTTTCAAGCTAGCCGCGCCTGCGCGCTCGAAATCAAACACGTCGGTACCCGCGATTTTTGGCACGCGCTCATCTAAGAATTTAAAAAATTCCGCTCTCGCAGCCAAAAGCTCTTTTATATTTTTTTCAACCTCTTGCTTTTCAGATTCGTTCATCTCTGGTCCTTTAAATTTTCTAGTTTGTTTAAAAATACGCGCTGCATCTCGTCGCGAAACTCAGGGCTGCGAGCCTCGAAGCGAGTTACGATCACAGGCGTGGTGTTGCTTGCCCGTACGAGCGCCCAGCCGTCATCAAATCGCACTCTGATGCCGTCGATCTCGATAATATCGCGGATGGGTGGCAGCTCCGCGATACCTGCGTGGATTTGAGTTTTAAGAGCTTCGATGATCTTAAATTTCGCCTCCTCACTCGTATTAAATTTTATCTCGTCGGTGCTAAAAACTCGCGGTAGCTTGTCTAGTTCGGCGTCTAAATCATATCCTTTAGCTACGAGCTCAAGCACGCGCATCATCGCATATACGCCGTCATCAAAGCCGAAATATCGCTCTTTAAAATAGATATGCCCACTAACCTCCGCGGCAAGATCGATACCAAGCTCCTTCATCGCCTTTTTGATGTTGCTGTGACCGGTCTTGCCCATAAAGCTTTTGCCGATCTTATCGATGGTATCGTACATCGCTTGAGAGCATTTGACCTCGCCTAGGATGCGCGGATGGTGCATATTTAAGGCAAGCAGGCAAGCTAGCTCGTCGCCTTTGATGTTGCGGCGCGGAGTTAGCACGGCGATCCTATCGGCGTCTCCGTCAAAGCCGAACCCTAGAGCCACGCCGTCTTGCTTCATCGCAGCTTTAAGATCGGCTAAATTTTTCTCCTCGCTTGGGTCCGGGTGGTGGTTTGGAAAGTTGCCGTCTGGCTGCGGGAACAAAACTTTAGCGTTTAGCTCTAGCCTTTCGACGATTTTAGTAGTCGTAACGCCAGCGGCGCCGTTTGCGCAGTCGATTATAAAGGGCGCGGCAAAGCCCTTAAGAGCCGCAAATTCCTTCTCAAAATATGCTAGATACTCGCTTAAAATGTCGTACCTCTGGGCGCTTGTATCGGTCGGAATTTCAAAATTTGAACCGATCAGCTCCCGCACCTGCGCGCCAAGACGCCTTAAATCCTCGCCGAAGAAGCTGTCCGTACCGATCGTGATCTTAAAGCCGTTGTAATTTTTGGGATTGTGCGAGCCGGTAATCATTACGTTTGCGTCAAATTTATGCGTAAATACGCTAAAATAGCCCACCGGCGTCGGCAGCAAGCCGATATTATAAACCCGCAACCCGGCGAAATTTAGCCCGCTTACGAAATAGCCGAAAAGCTCATCCGCGCTAAGACGGGCGTCGTACCCTACGCTAACGCGCTCAAGCCCCAGATTTGCGATATGTTTGCCCAGAGCGAAGCCGATCGCTTTTACGCTGCGCTCGTTTAGCTCCTCGCCCACGATGCCGCGTATGTCGTATTCTCTAAAGATATCTTCGATCATAAAATTCCTTTAAATTTAAATCGCGGTATTTTATAAAAACTTGCTTAATATTTATATTATAAATGATAAAATCGCCGCTAAAATTCCAAAGGATGGTTATGAAAAAATTTATTCTAGTAGCGATTTTAGCGGCTTTTGCTTGCGCGGGCGATTACGAGCTTGTAGGTAGCGTAAATACTTCGTTTAGAATTTTTGGCAAAGATGATCGCATCGAAGTTATCGCGGTTAAAGATCCTAAGATCGACGGCGTGACCTGCTACGTCTCTTACGCCAAAAAAGGCGGTGCCAAAGAGATCATCGGCGTGGAGGAGGACCGCTCCGAAGCCTCTGTTTCTTGCGTGCAGACAGCGCCTAAAATCATCATCAAAGAGGAGCTGAAAAAAGAGGATATTTTTGAAAAACGTAGCTCGTTGATCTTCAAAAAGACCCACGTAGTTAGGCTTTACGACGCGGTGCAGGGCTCGCTAATCTATTTGGTTTATTCAGACAAAGTGATCGATGGCTCGCCTAATAACTCGATCTCGGCGATCCCGTGCCACCAAGCTGTGGGCGACGTGTGCGAGCTCGCATATACCCAAGGCAAAAAATAATAAGAAAGGAATTCCGCAAAGATAGAATTTTATCGCAGCGGAATTCTAAATTAGAAATTACGCTATGAGATGGCGCATGAAATTTACATAGAATTTTGCCAAATTCTGCAGCATTTTACAAAATTTATCCGCGCCGTTAAATTCCTGCGCGAATGCCTAAGGCGAGAATTCTACTGCTTTATCAAAGCATCTTAACGCATATTCGCGCTACGCTAGTAGGCGTGCGCTTGCAGGTCGTAAAATGAAAAATTAAGCAATTTTTGCTAAAATCTCGCGATTTTGAAAACCCTCGTAAATCTAAAGGAAATCAATGAAGACATTTTTTAGTATGGAGTGCGCGTCAGTGATGCTACTGATTTTGGCGCTAGCCTGTGCGATCGCTACTTTTGTAGAGACCGCTTACGGCACGGAAGTAGCTTGGGCGATGGTTTATTCTACTGCGTGGTTTGGCGCGCTGATGGTGCTTTTGGGAGTAAATTTAACCTACAATATCTATCGCTACCGCATGATTAAACTTCGCACGCTGCCTGCGTTAATCTTTCACGTAAGCTTTTTGTTTATGCTTGCTGGAGCGATTTTGACTAGATATTTCGGCTTTGAGGGCAATATCCATATAAGAGAGGGCGGCGAGAGCTCGATCGTAACGACTAAAGACGAGGTCGTTCAGCTTCTTACTTTAGGCAGTGACGGCGAGTTTATATCTGCTGACGAGAGCAAATTTTTAAACGGCGCAGGACGGATGAACTTCGATCTCAATCTAGACGTAGAGGGTAGGATCGCAAATTTAAAATTTAAAGAGCTCGTAGAACACGGCGAGCTAAAATGGGTGCAAGATCCGACCGGACAGGCTCCTGCGCGCGTGGACCTATTATTTTCAAACAATGTTGGCAGCCAAAATGTCTCCTTGCAATCAGGCGAAAGCATGGATATAGGCGAGCTTAGTATTACTTTTAATGCAGAGCCTAAAAGTAAGAATTTCATCTACATAAAATCCAAAGACGGCAAATTCTATCTAAACTCAAGTCTTGATATAAACGCCACTAAAATGGCTGATATGAGCACTGCGCCGCTTAAGAAAAACGAGGATAATCCGCTAGGCAATCTCTTGCTTTACAGCTTCGACGGGATAAATTTCGCCCCCGTTAGCCTGCTTAGCTCCGCGGTCGAGAAATTCGTCCCGGTCGATGCGAATTTACCGGGTGAACCCGGAGTCGTCGCTACACTAAGCTTTGCGGGGCAGAATCGCGAAATCTACGTGCCTAGGGATTCGCATGGCGCTAGCTACAAGGTGGGTGATAAGAATTTCATCGTAGCCTTGGCGCCAAAGATGCTTCATCTGCCTTTTAAAATCGCGCTTCGCGACTTTGTGATGGATCGCTATCCAGGCACCAATTCGCCCTCTGGATATAAAAGTGAAATCGCGCTAAAAGACGGCAATACGAGCTTTGATTATGATATTTTTATGAATCATGTGCTCGATTACGGCGGATACCGATTTTTCCAAAGCTCATACGACACGGATGAGCGCGGTACCGTGCTCTCGGTCAATAAAGACCCCGGCAAAGTTCCAACTTACATCGGTTATTTTTTGCTTTGCGTAGGGATGTTTTTTAACTTTTTCAACCGGGACTCGCGCTTTTTCAAGCTCTCGCGCTTAATCAGCGAAAATACGCATCTTGCTCGAGAAAAAGATGTAAATTCTAAAAATTCCGCATCTAGCTCGGTGCCCGTAAGCTCTGCAGAAAGCTCTGCATCAAAACGCGCCAAAAAAACGCGACGCGGCACTAAAGGTGCGGCATTGGCATTAGTAGGCGCATTGGCTTTGAGCTTGGCTGCATTGTATCCTAGCACAGCAAACGCCGAACAAAACTCCACGACTCAAAATTCTATTTCGCAAAATTCAGCGCCGCAAAGCTCGGCTAGCGTGCAAGATCCCGCTTCGCAAAATTCCGCGCAGAATTCCGCCGCTGAAAATTCCAAGCATAGCTCCGCTTCGCAAGAATCTGCGGCGGAGCAAGACTCCATCCCGCCGCATAATTTTTCTACTATGGGAGGCGAACTAGCCGTGCCGAAATTCGATCCTAAATTTAGCGAAGATCTAGCAAGCCTCGTAATTCAGGGATTTGATGGGCGAATGGAGCCTTTCGATACCGTTTCTAGGGAGCTTTTAAATAAAATTTACCGTGCCGACAACTACAAGACGCCAAATGGCGAAATTTTAAACCATAACGCCGCCGCGCTTTCGTTTATGCTAAATCAAAGCTACTGGAGGCGTGCGCCGATTATCAAGGTTAGCGAGCCGGAGCTTAAGAAAATTCTAGGTATGGACGAGAAGCAAAGCCACGCCAGCATGATGGATTTTTTTGAATTTAAAGGCGGCGAGAGCTACTACAAGCTCGATAAAATGGTCGAGGAGATCAACCGCAAGCCTTTGGGCAATCGCGGTGTGCTAGATAAAGAGATCATCAAGGTAAACGAGCGCGTAAACGTCTTTTACTCGGCGTTTATGGGGGATTATTTTAGAATTATTCCGGTTAAGAACGCTAAAAATAACGAGTGGCTTTCGCCGCTATATCTAGGCGATGCGCTGGATCAAAACGAATCTGCTGAAGTTAAAAAGATGATGGGAATATTCGTTTCGTCCGTGGTCTATGCCCAAGAAAGCGGGGATTGGAGTGGCGCGGAAAAGATGCTAAGCTACGTCAAAAAATACCAAGCGCAAAACGGAGCAAATTTAATGCCTAGCGAGAGCGCGATAAAATATGAAATTTTATTTAATAAGGCTAAAATTTTTAAGCGCCTCTTTCCGATCTACACTATCTCGGGATTTTTGCTTCTGATCTTTATCTTTTTGCGAATGATGAAGCCCGCTCTTCGCTTAGGCGGCGCATTTAAGCTCGTTTATATCGTAAATATCATCGCCTTCATCGCGCATACTGCAGGTCTTGCGCTACGCGGCTACGTCTCGGGGCACGCGCCGTGGAGCAACTCCTACGAATCACTCATCTATATCGCGTGGGCGCTGTCGCTAAGCGGAATATTTTTCTCGCGCAAATCTGCTATTTCGCTGGCGCTAACGTCAATAATGGCGGGCATAACGCTGATGGTCGCGCATCTTAGCGACATCGATCCGCAAATCACCAATCTCCAGCCGGTTCTAAAATCGCACTGGCTTACGATCCACGTCTCGGTAATCACCGCGAGCTATGGATTTTTGGGGCTTTGCATGCTGCTTGGAATTTTTACCCTCGTGATGTTTTTATTCGATAAGAAGAACCCCGAGATCGCGCGCAACATCACAGAGGCGACGCACATTAACGAAATGTCGATGATCCTAGGGCTTTGTTTGCTGACGGTGGGCAACTTCCTAGGTGGCGTGTGGGCAAACGAAAGCTGGGGGCGCTACTGGGGCTGGGATCCGAAGGAGACCTGGGCGCTCATTACGATTTTCATCTACGCGGTGGTAGTGCATTTTAGATTTATGCCTAAGCTCAATAATCAGTTCGCCTTTGCCGTAGCCTCGATGTTTGCGTATTTTAGCGTCATAATGACCTATTTTGGTGTAAATTTCTACCTAAGCGGCATGCACTCCTATGCTAGCGGCGAGCGTATTCCGGTGCCGGGCTGGGCGTACGTGATGGTCGCTTCGATGGTGGCTCTTGCGATCGCGGCGTATTTTCGCTCGGGCAAATCGGCTAGACTTTAGATAGGTGGGGCCCAAATTTCAGAATAATAATTTTGAAATTTCGCCCTGATTTCGCAGCTTGCTGAAGCTTTAGGGATTTATGAAATTTATCTTTAAATTTTGGCTAGGCTTTGAAATCCCGTAGAATTTTATAGAATTTTATGGCTCACGATTGCGCTAAATTTTAAAATTTTGCATCGCGACAGAATTTTTTGATGCTTGAAATTTTAAGACGTCGTAAAATTTTAATGATTTGGAATTTGCACCGCTATGGGGTTTTAATGTTTTAAATTTTACTTCTAGCGGAATTTTTTCATGCGACGGAAGCGCGACGTAATTTAGAATTTTAAAATTTCAGCTAGCGCGCTAGTGCAAAATTCGCCCCGCTGCTGCCATAGCCGAGCAGTGAAATTTTAAGATTTGATTTTATAAATTCTATGCTCATCTTTAAATTTAAAATTTAAAATCTCGCGCTTTATGAAATTTTATTTATGATGTCGAAATTTTAAAATTTCGCACGCCATTGTCGCAATAACTCTTGCGTGACAAAATTTTAAAATTTTAAATTCCGCGCCATGATAGAATATAATAGAATTTGAATTTATAAAATTTTAAACTGCGAAAACGCCTCGCTAGGCATTAAAATTATCTTAAAATATAATTTAGCTTGCAAGGTTAAGCTAAATTTCTGCTTATAATCATATTGATTTAATCTTTATTTGGCTAAAATTGACGCTTGTCAATTTCTTAATTTGAAAGGATAAAGATGTCTGATCTAAAACAGGATAGACGAGGCTTTATCGGGCTTACTTTCGGCGCGGTTGCCGCTGTGGGTGGCGTTTTCGCACTCGTGGGGATGAAGAAATCGTGGGATCCGTTACCTAGCGTGCGCGCCGCCGGCGTCACTACAGTAGATTTAAGTCCGATCAAAGAGGGCGAGCTGTATCAAACGCAGTGGCGCAAAAAGCCGATTTTCGTGCTTAAAAAGACTGCCGATATGCCTAAAAACGATGCCCGTGACGTCGTCGTAGGGGATGCTAGATATACGCTTTGCATCGGTCTTTGCACCCATTTGGGCTGTATTCCCAGCTACAAGCCATCGACGCAACAATTCATCTGTGCATGTCACGGCGGAATTTTCGATGCTAACGGCGTAAATGTGTTTGGTCCGCCGCCGCGTCCTATGGATATACCGCCCTTTAAAATCGACGGAACGAAACTCGTTTTAGGCGAAGAGGGCCCCGAATACCAAGCCCTAAAGCAGAAAGCATAGGAGGCGCAGATGGCACATATAAGAAAAGCTACGGGAGTTTGGGATTGGTTCGACCAAAGGCTCGCCGTAACGAAATTTTTCAAGGTGATGGTAAGCGAGTATTGGATTCCTAAAAATATTAGCTTCCTTTGGGCGATGGGCGTTATTTTGATGACGCTATTTATAGTTTTGTTCGTTAGTGGACTAATGCTCGTGATGTATTATAAGCCGGATGTCAATTTAGCATTTGATAGCGTAAATTTCACGATTATGAAGGAGGTCGAATACGGCTGGCTATGGCGACATATCCACGCAGTATCGGCATCGGTCGTATTTTTGATCTTATACATTCATACTTTAGTAGCTATTTATTACCGCTCGTATAAGCAAGGGCGAGAGATGATTTGGGTAAGCGGAATGCTGCTTTTCATCATCTTTTCGGCGGAGGCTTTCAGTGGCTATATGCTTCCATGGGGGCAGATGAGCTACTGGGCGGCGATGGTTATTACTAATCTTTTTGGAGGAATTCCAGTAGTTGGCGATGCGATAGTCGAATGGATTCGAGGCGATTACGCGGTCAGCGATCCGACGCTGACGCGATTTTTTATGCTTCATGTCTGTTTGCTGCCTCTCGTGGTGGTTGCGGTGCTGGCAGTGCATTTTTATTCGCTTAGATTTCCGCATGTAAATAACCTAGACGGCGAGGAGATTGACTTTGAGCTCGAGGGCGAGAAGTATTTGGAAGGAAAAACTAGCGAAAGCAAGGTAATTCCGTTTTGGCCGGGCTTTTTGGCGAAGGATTTTTTCTACGTCAGTATCTTTATGATATTTTTCTTTTATCTGGTGGGCTTTCATTTCGATTTCGCTATGGATCCGATAAATTTCGAGCCGGCAAACAGCCTCAAAACCCCGACGCATATCTATCCGGAATGGTATTTCCTTTGGGAGTATGAAATTCTGCGCGGATTTTACTTTGATGTAGGACCGCTTAAGGCCGCCGACATCGGGCTTATCGCCTTTGCCTTCGCTGGAGTTTCGCTGTTTTTTATCCCGCTATTTGATCGCAGCAGCGTAGTAGCGCCCGCACACAAAAACAAAGCGTTTTTCATTTGGTTTTGGGTTTTAGTAATCGACATGATCCTGCTTAGCCTTTTCGGCAAGCTCCCTGCAGACGGCGCGGAGCTCGGCATCGAAAATAAATACTGGGGCTTTGCCCTATCGATCATCTATATCGGATTGCTCGTCGTGGTGCTTCCGTTGATTACGATCGCAGAAAGAAAGAGGGTCTAGCCATGAAAGAGATAAGAACCCTAATCTTAGTGCTTTTTTGTGTGGGAATTTTATACTGGTTTATCGAGCCTTATGCTCATACTAAGCTCAGTCCGCACACCGATCCGGTAAATTACGATTTTGCAGCAGGCGATACGGCTTTAGCCGCGCATAACGTAGCCGCAGCAGAAAGCGCTTTGGCCGCAGCTGAAAAAGGCGGGGATGAGACGATGATAAAAAATTCTAAAAAAGCCCTAGCCAGCGCGAAAGAACAACAAGACAAAACGGTGCTTTTTTGGGATGAGATAAATAAAATCGATCTTAGTAAAGGCGATGCCGTGCGCGGCGCCGAGACCTTTACAAATGCAGGCTGCACCGCATGTCATGGAGTAAAAAGTGCAAATATCCCCGCTCCTATGGACGCGGCAAGCGCTAGTGCCGCATACGGCGTCAATCCTCCGGATCTTAGCAGTGCAGGCTATCTATACACCGATAAATTCTTAGCTGCGCTCATCAAAGATCCGATCATGGCTCTTAAGCTAGATCAGAAATTTGGCGACGAAAAGCCTTTTCCGATGCCCGGGTTTTTCGGTGCGGGCGGTGATCTAAATCAAGAGATCGCCAATATCGTAGCCTATCTAAAGTCGCTAGCTCCTAGCGAGGATAAACTAATCGCCTCTGAGGCTGCTGCTAGCGGCATCAAACAAGGCACCGAACTAGACGAAGCGCAGAAAAAATTCCTTTTAAGCAAGGCAGTTTTTGAGGATGCTTGTCTAAGATGCCACGACGTCAAATATGATAAGCTCTTTGCATCCAGCGACAAGGCTAGCCTGGCTGCGTATATGGGCTCGACGCCTCCTGATCTTTCGATGATGATCCGTTCCAAGGGCGCCAACTATCTACACGAGTTTATCAATGATACGCAAAAGAAGCTTCCAGGCACTTCGATGCCGCGCGTAGGCTTGAACGAAAACGCTGAAGCCAAGGTCGTGGAATATCTAGCTGACGTAGGCGATAGCAAAAAATCGCAGCGTGAAGCTACGACCATAAATATTATGATTTATTTCTTGATCCTTTCTGTTTTTGCAGGTCTTTGGAAAAGCAAAATTTGGTCGAAACTTCATTAAAATTTTAGCAGTCGGAGTAAAATCCGACTGCCTTTTAAAATTCCGCCATATCCTAAATTCTATTAAATTCCATCTATCAAAAAGCTCTTACAATTGAGAATTTAGCCGCTTTCGTGCTTTATGATAACCGCTTTTTTTATTACTTTTTAAGATTTTTCTACATATAATTGCCACTCAATTTTGAAATTTAATGTACGAATTCAACTCAAGAAGGTTCAGATGAAATTTTTTAAATTTGCGGTTTTAGCTCTAATTTTTCCGCTTGCTATGCTTTTTGCGGATACGGATTATCGCGCCGAAGCAGCGACGATAAAAGAGAAATTTGCTCAAGCGATCAAGCTTTATGTCGATGGTAATAATTCTGAGGCTAGAAAGATAACTCAAGAGGCGTATTTTGGGCATTTCGAAAATCTAGAAGCCGGCATTCGCATAAATTTAAGTCAGAAAAAATCCTACGATATGGAGAAGCAATTCGGCGATATTCGTAAAGCGATCAAAGCAGAAAAGCCTCTAAATGAGATCCAAGCAATGATCGATAATCTAAATCGCGAGATTGACGAGGTTCTGCCTGTGATTGAATCTGGTCATCGTCTCGTAGCCGAGTATCAAGACGGAGGCGACGGCAGCACTTCTGCGCCAACCTCAGGCGGAAATTCCGCAGCATCCGGTACAACTTCGCCTTGGATGAGCGTCTATACGGAATTTAAAACTGAGCTGGATAACGCTAAAGCTGCGTTTGATAAAAAAGACACTGCTGCACTAAAAGCTGCGCTAAATCGCGCTAAATTTGATATCTACCGCAACGAACGCCTAGAAGAGGCGGTACGAAAATATGTCTCGTCTCAGACCGATCAATCAATCCAGCAGATCATCGGAAATCTATTGCGCGAGGATGCAGATACGGACAAATCAAAATTTGACGAAGCGATAAACGCCCTAGATAATCTAGCATTAAAAGCTGTAAATGATTTGCCGCAAGAAAGCTACTCCATAGCGCCGCAGACTGCGTTAGCACAAAGTGATACTAGTGAGGATGAGGGCAAGGATTTTACGCCGATTGTGCAAAATATCAAGGATAAGATGGCTAAGGTTTTGCAGCTTTACGAGAGCGGCAAGGTTGATGACGCGATCGACGAGAGCGGTAATATCTACTTTGATGAATACGAAGAGAGCGGCATGGAGAATATCGTCGGTGCCAAAGACACACAGCTCAAGCTAGACACCGAAGCAAGTTTTAATAAAATTTCGGCTCTTATGCGCGCGGGTGCTTCCAAAGAGCAGATCGTAGCGGCGCAAAATATTTTATTTGATCAGCTCACCCAAAGCCTAGAGTTAACGAAAAAATCGACTAACTGGGATCTATTTTTATACGCGCTTACCATCATCTTGCGCGAAGGATTTGAAGCGCTCATTATCGTAGCCGCAGTCATCGCTCTACTTATAAAATCAGGCAACTCAAAGCACCTAAATATCGTTTATAGCGCTCTTGGCGTCGCAGTCGTGCTAAGTATAGCCACGGCCTACGGACTAAATCATATCTTTGGCAGCGAAAATGCGGGGCAGACGCGCGAAGTGATGGAGGGTGCGGTGATGTTAATCGCCGTGGTACTGCTATTTTACGTGGGATTTTGGCTTCTTTCAAATGCAAACTCCAAAAAATGGAGCGCCTATATCCAAGGTCAAATTTCAAATAGCCTAAGCTCGGGCGATAGCAAGATGCTTTGGTGGACGGTATTTTTGGCGGTTTATCGCGAGGGCGCGGAAACGGTGCTGTTTTATCTGACGCTGCTTTTCGATGCCAACAAAAATCCTGCAGCCACCAGTATGGTAGCGGCGGGCTTTGTAGCGGGTCTGATAGCCCTAATCGTGATCTACATCATCATCAAAAAATTCTCGCTTAAAATCGCTATCAAGCCGTTTTTTATCGCTACATCGATTATTATCTTTTATATGTCCGTCGTATTTGCAGGCAAGGGCGTGATGGAGCTAGTCGAAGGCAAGGTATTCGTGCCTACCGTCATAAAGGGACTTCCAACGATTACGTGGATCGGATTTTATCCTTACGTCGAGAGCCTCGTACCGCAAGCGGTGATGATCGTGCTTTTGATCGTAGGAATTTTAGTCTTAAAAAATAAGCAAAAAAACAAATCTTAATAAGGAGAGAAAAGATGAAAAAGATTTTTTCAGGTATGTTGGCGCTAAGTCTAGCCTCTGTTATAGCAATGGCGGGAGAGCATCCGATCGGCGAGCCGATTGAGCAAAATGGAATGGAGATCGCTGCTGTGTATCTTCAGCCTATCGATATGGAGCCTAAAGGCATCGATCTAGCTCCTAGCAAGGCGGACATCCACCTTGAGGCGGATATCCACGCTATCAAAGGCAACGCAAACGGATTTGGCGAGGGCGAGTGGATCCCTTACCTAAAGATCGCTTACGTGCTTAAAAACCTAGATACCGGCAAGATTCAAAAGGGAAATTTCATGCCGATGGTAGCTAGCGACGGCCCTCACTACGGCGCCAATATCAAGATGGTAAACGGAGTAGGCAACTACGAGCTAACCTACAACATCGAAAATCCAAGCGCCAACGGATTCGGTCGCCACGCAGACAAAGCGACCGGCGTAGGCAAATGGTGGGAGCCGTTCTCGGTTAAATACACCTTCCAATACACAGGCGCTCCTAAAGAGTAAATCGTAGCAGGCTCCGCCGAGTCCGTTTTGGCGGAGCTCTAGCGGTATTGGGTTTAGCCGCACGCTTTAAATTTAAGGCGGTTACTTTAGCCCGTTTAAATTTGCCATTACGCCGTAGCTAAAACGTATCGTTTTGCTTTAATGCGTTTAAGCTTACGAATCTTTTAGCTGCGGCAAAATTTTAAAATTTCAAGATACTTGGAATTTTAAAATTTTAAATTTAGCGCGTCGCGAGGGCGAGATAAAACCAAAGCAAGAGCGAGGCGAAATTTCTTTTTGTCGGCAGACTCTTGCCGTTGCAAATTTTTTGCAAGCGGATTTAAAATTTTAAAATTTAAGCGATTATAGGCGATTTACGCGCATTAGACTCGATGAGGATTTTTAATGACGATATTTTTTTATCACGTTAGCTTGGCTCTGTTTCCGCTCGCGTTTTTAAGCGCGTATCTGGGCGGCAGGCGCTTTATCAGCGCATCGTTTTTGCCCGCGCTTTTGGGGGCTGCATTTGGGGCGCTGTGCTTTAGCGCATTTGCGCGCTCGGCAAACGCTGATGCAGGCAAGATCGTATTTGATGCGCTCGCACTTTTAGCGCTGCTGGCGCTGCTGTTTGCGCTTAAGCTTAAGCGCTTCTATCTTACCGCTATAGTTATTTTTGCTCTTGGCTGCGCGTATGGATTTGAATACCGCTTCATAGGGATGAATTTTAAAATTTTCTCCGGCGAGCTGCTTGACAGCTTCAGCCTAACCAACCTCTTTATGGCTGTTTTAGGTGCACTGGCGCTCATTTTATTCTATTTTATTTATCGCTCAGCTCTAGCGCGCGCTAGCAGGGGCGCAAAGCTAGCGTCATTCGCTCTTGCATGGGCGTTTGCCTTTATTGCTAAAATCGGCTTTTTAGGCCTTGATCTGCGCCAGGCGGATGCACCGAAAGCGCTATCTGCGAAGGGTTTTGAGGGGCTTTCAAACGCGATCGGCTCGTCCGAGTTTCTAAGCGTCATCGCTAAAATCATCCACTACAACAACTCCTATCTGACGCTAGCTCTTTGCCTTATAGCTACGCTAATTGCGCTACTTACGGCATTTCGTGCGCCAAGTCGAGTGCCTCGCGAAGCGGACATTATAAAATTTAGAGAGGTTAAGGCGGGCAGATTCGCCATTTTTAGAGATTTTAGCCTGATCTTGTCACTTGGGGTTTTAATCAGCTTTTTGGGGCTTTATTATATTTTGGTCGCCTCAAAACCGCCTACGATCGATGAGCCTAAGATCATCGAGCCGCAAGGCGCGGAATTCATAATCGATGCAAACATCGTAAAGGACGGCAAGCTGCACCGCTTTGCCTACGTCACCGACGACGGGCATAAGGTCAGGTTTTTTCTACTAAACCGCTTCACGGACAAATTTGCCCCGGTCGCGGTTTTTGACGCGTGCTCGATCTGCGGCGATATGGGCTACATCAAAAAAGGCGACGAGCTCATCTGCATCGCTTGCAACGTGCGTATCTTTTTGCCGAGCGTCGGCAAGCTTGGCGGCTGCAATCCGATCCCGCTAGATTATAAGCTAGAGGGGCAAAATATCGTCATCGCGCTTAAGACGATTGAAGACGGCGCGTCCTATTTCTCGGAGATTGTGGATAAAAAGGTGATCGATCCGGTCAGTAGAAAAGAAATTTTAAACACCTCTAAATTTAGCTATCTTTACTACGGACGCACCTACTTTTTTGAAAGCGAAGCGAATGCAAACGCCTTCACCGCGCACCCCGAGCGATATGTAGATGAAAACGGCACGCTAAAGGAGCTTAAATAATGTTTTTACGCATCATCAAATCCTCCATTTTAAACTCCAGGGATAGCAAAATTCTAGCGTTTTTGACCATATTTTTATCGGTCTCGCTGATCGCTTGCATGCTAAATATCACGCTAAAAATCGGTGATCAGGTCGCTAAGGAGCTGCGCAGCTACGGCTCGAATATCGTCGTGCTACCGCGTTCGCAAAGCCTAAGTATCGAGATCGGCGGGCGCGAATACTCGCCGCTTAAGAACGATGATTTCTTAAAAGAGAGCGAGCTACATAAGATCAAAGAAATTTTTTGGCGCAACAATATCACCGCCTTTGCGCCTTTTTTAACTACCCGCGCAGGAGATTACGATGTCGTGGGAACCTACTTTGAAAAGGACGTGGGCGTTAGCGACGAGCCTGATTTCAGATCGGGCGTGCGCTCGCTCTATCCGTTTTGGAGCGTAGAGGGGCAGTGGGTCAAAGACGGCGCCGATGACGAAGTGCTCGCAGGAGACGGGCTTGGGCTAAAGATAGGCGATACGGTTAAGCTTGGAGATTATGAGGTTAAGGTCATTGGGATTTTGCACGGCGCGGAGGATGAAGCCAAAAAGCTGATCGCAAATTTATCTCTGGTACAAAAGCTAACGCACAAAGAGGGCCTCATCGCCAAGGCTGAAGTCAGCGCCATGACGATCCCCGAAGACGATCTGTCCGTAAAGGCAAGAAGGAGCCTCGATAATCTAGACGCCACAGAATACGATACTTGGTATTGCTCGGCATACGTTAGCTCCATCGCATATCAGATCACCGAGGAGTATCCAAACGCAACCGCTAAGGCGGTGCTTAGCGTCAGCGAAGCTCAAAGCGGCATCACGAAGAAAATTCAAAATTTAATGGGCGTCGTAAGCATTCTGTCGCTGCTAATCTCAAGCATCTGCATCACGAGCCTGCTAAGCAGCGAAATTTACAAGCGCAAAAAAGAGATCGGCTTGCTTAAGGCGCTGGGAGCGAGCAATTTTATGATCTATATCCAGTTCGCCGCCGAAATTTTCGTCATCTGCGTAGCAAGCTCACTCGTGGGCGCAGTTGTGGGCTACGCGCTTAGCTGGGCGATCGCATATCAAATTTTTGGCTCATTCATCGGCGTGTCGCTGATGGTTTTTCCGCTAAGCATCGTCTTTGGACTTCTTATTTGCATTATCGGCTCGATCTTACCGCTACGCGGAGTGATCAAACTACTGCCTGCGGAGGTGCTTTATGGTAGGAAATAACGGAGCGTTTTTTAGAGGCGCGATCTTTAAAAGTATCATCAACAGCGGCATTCGCAGCTTCGTGATTTTCGTCGCGATCATGCTAGGCAGCGCGGTTTGCGCGGCGTTCGTAAATATCTACGCCGACATCGATAAAAAGGTTGCCAGCGAGTTAAACAGCTACGGCGCAAATTTAATCGTAAGCCCTGCGAATTTAGAAAATTCCCATATGGACGAAGCGGCGCTCGATGCAAAATTTGCCAAAATTCCAGCTCTAAAAAGCGCAAATAAATATCTTTTCGGCAGCGCAAATTTAGGCGTAAACTCAGGCATCATTATGGGGGTAAATTTCTCCTCTCTGCGCGATACGATGCCGTTTTTGGATCTCAAAGAGGGCTCGTTTATCGGCGTGGATTTCGACGATAAAAACGCTCTCATCGGCCAAGATCTCGCCAAACTTTTGGGCGCGAAGCTCGGCGACAGTATCGAGATCACGCCGATCGGCTCAAACGAAACGAGCAAGGTAAAGATAAAAGGCATCGTCTATGACGGGCAGAAAGAGGACGGCATGCTGCTAATCTCGCTGCCGCTGGCGCAAAAAATTTTAAATCAGCCTGCGCAGGTAAATTACGCCGAAGCGATCGTAAGCGGCGATTTTAAGCAGCTTAGCGAAATTTCAAAAAGCCTGAGCGATGCGCAGATGAGCTTTGCGCCGATCGGCAAGGTATCCAAGACCCAAGGCATCATCTTAAATAAAATCAAGCTTTTGATGCTTCTTATCGGCATTACGATCCTTCTGATCACCTCGGTCTGCATCAACACGAGCCTTAGCTCGATCCTGCTTTCGCGGATCAAAGAGTTCGCGCTCATCCGCGCAATCGGCGCGAGCAAACAAAATTTGCTCCACCTGATCCTGAGTGAAATTTTAACCGTCTGCGTCGCAGGCTCGCTAGCTGGAGTATTCGTGGGATACCTGCTCGCGATCTTGCTCGGGCATCTGATATTTTCAAGCAGCGTGGATTTTAGGCTGATTAGCCTCTTTGCGGCGGTCGCGCTGAGCCTGATTTTTGCGCTCGCGGCAAGCTACTATCCGATCAAAAAGGCGCTGAATCCGAATTTAGCGAATCTATTAAGGGAATGACATGGAAATTTTAAAATTTGAAGGCATCTGCAAATACTTCGGCGAGGTTAAGGCTCTCGATAATATCAGCTTCGACGTTTTAAGCGGCGAGTGGGTCAGCATAATGGGCCCAAGCGGCAGTGGAAAGAGTACGCTCGTAAATATCCTAAGCCTGATGGACACCCCCACCGCGGGCAGATATATCTTGGGCGGAGCCGACGCGAGCGCGCTAAACGACGAGCAAATTTTAGAATTTCGCCGCAAAAAGATCGGCCTCGTGTTTCAGCAGTTTCACCTAATCCCCTACCTAACGGCCGTCGAAAACGTCATGCTAAATCAATACTACCACAGCTGCGTGGATGAAGACAGCGCCAAAGCGGCACTTGAGAAAGTGGGGCTCGGGCACCGCATCACGCACCGCCCCAGCGAGCTTAGCGGCGGCGAGCAGCAGCGTGTCTGCATCGCGCGCGCACTCATCAATGATCCCGACATCATCATCGCGGATGAACCTACGGGCAACCTCGACGAGGCCAACGAGCGCGTGGTTTTGCAGCTCTTTCAGACGCTTCGTAGCGAGGGCAAGACGCTGCTTTTGGTCACGCACAACGAAGAGCTCGGTAAATTTGCCGACAAAGTGGTGCGCCTAAGACACGGCAAGCTCGATCGAATAGAGCTTTTGGATCAAAGCACGATGAAGCACAATCTCGGCTCGCAGGATAAAATTTCAGATCGCGATCCAAATGGAATCGCTTCGCAAAGCTCTAGCGCCGAAGCTGCGAGCAAGCAAAATCCCGCCTCGCAAAATTCCGGCGGCGAGGATCAAAGCGCTAAAAATTTAAGCAACCAAAATTCCGATGCCGAAAATTCGGGCGCACAGAATTCCGATGCGTAAAATTTAGCCCGTATGATGAAAAATAGAGCTACGTTAAAATTTAAAAATTTCACCGCCCGCCCGCGCTATTTTCGGGTTCGCTTAAGGCTCGCGCGAGCAGGTGCGGCTCTTTGCTACGCACGTCCCGCCGAAGCTGCTTGCCTAGAAAGATCAAGCGCCGTTGCGAAGCCTAGCGGAGTGGGTAAAAATTTTAAAATTCTAAATTTTAAAAGCCGAAACACCACGGCGGGCACAGATTTCGACGCGGATCGCAACATACGTCTCAACACATACCGCGATATAAATTCTAGCGCGGATCGCGGCATGCGTCACGGCATAAATTCTAATGCGGATAGCGATATAAACTCCGGCAGAGATCGCGCCATAAATTTTAAAATTTCAAACGCAAATTTAAAAACGAATTTAGCAGTTTTAAAGCAGATTTAAGGACGGATTTCAGATTATGAAATTTTTAAATTTAAAAATTGCCGCCGCCGTGTTCGCGCTACTGCTCGCAGGCTGCGACGGATGGAAGCACCATCTAAGCAGCGACGGCACCTCGCTTGCCTCCAAGTTCGACCCCTCCGAGCGCACGCTAAAGATCGAGGGCAACGACAAGCCGTTCGTGCTGTTTTTCTACACCAGCAGCTGCGGCGCGTGCAAAGCTCAAGTACCCGTGCTAAACGAGCTGCAAGCTAGCGGCGATGCGCTGATCATCGGCATTTTGGGCGACGGCAAAGGCCTGGAAGCTGATGCGGCAGTCGCGCGCGAAAAGGGGATAAAATTCCCAAGCATCAGCGGCGCGAGCTCGGTGAAATACTTTGAAACCATCGTAGGCGGTATTTTCGGCACCCCCACGTCGGTGATCTACGATAAAAACGGCAAAGTGGTCAAAAAACTCATCGGCCTCTACCCCAAATCCGCCTTCGAAACGCAGCTCAAACTCATAAATTAGACCACTCAAGGGGCCTAACATTTGGTAAATTTCGCTAAAATCGGCTTAAAATTTCATCTTAAAGAAACGATATGTTTGAAAAAATCGCATTAGCGCCAATAGTTGCGCACTAGCAGCGCCTTATGAGTCCTACGACCACGACGCGATGATAAAGACGGCGCCGGGCGGCTCGCGCGCCCTGGATATCGGCGGCATCTACCGCTCAGTGGATAATCTCTGCGCCCATGCATGCGAATATCCGCTAAGCTTCGACAGCGAGAAAGACGCTGAGGCTGCCTACCAGGACGCACGCGCGCTTGAAGAAATTTTTAAATTTCTAAGTCAAGAGCTGTTTAAAAAGGATATCGACGCCAAGGATCGCTACGAGATTGAGCATAAATTTGCCCGAATTTACGTCATTCAGCACAATTTCGACATCAAAGGTGCCGCAGAGAAAGCAGACGCTCTCTACGACAAGCTCGTGCAAGAAGCGCCCAAAGACGGCGAGATCCGTACGGAATACGGCGAGTTTTTGCTAAACTCCTCCCGCGATCAAAAAGCGCAGCAGATGCTCTCAAGTGCGCTTGAGCTCGGTTCGATGCGCGCGCACCACGCTCTTGCGCTGTTTAGCTTGATGCATGACGACAAAGAGGGCGCGATTAAGCACTTGCAGGCTTACCTCTCGGCCTATCCGAAAAATAGCTCCGCCGCGCAGCTGCTCGAGGGGCTAAAAAGCGGCAATATCAAGATCGAAAAGAAGCAGCAATGAGTAAAAAATCCCTTGTCCTAGGCGCTGCCGCGATACTTTGCGGCGTACTAAGCCTAAACGCCGAGGCTGCGCCGCAGAGCGCGCAAAAAGATCTGAAATTTAACGCCGCAAATTTTACGCAAGAAAGCGTGATCGTAGGCGGTAAAAAGATAAAATTTCGCGCCTACAAAAACATAATCTACGTCGCAAAACCCGTAAGCACGCACTATCAGAGCATGAATATCTTCATCCCGCAGCAATATTTCGAGGGGCGCAAGAGCGGCAAATTTGACGCCGCGAGCGCGCCGATATTTTTGCCAAACGGCGTGGGCGGCTATATGTCCGGCGAAGCGGGCGAGGTCAAAATAGATGAAAGCGGCAAGCCAAACGCGATCGCTACGGCGCTTTCGCGCGGTTACGTCGTAGCCGCTCCCGCAGCGCGCGGACGCACGCTAAAGGACGCAAACGGCGATTATATCGGCAAGGCGCCCGCGGCGATCGTCGATCTAAAGGCAGCCGTGCGGTATCTGAAATTTAACGACGCGGCGATGCCCGGGGACGCGAACAAAATCATCTCAAACGGCACGAGCGCGGGCGGAGCGCTCTCGGCACTTTTAGGCACGAGCGGGGGACGAGGCCGCGTACGAGCCGTATCTGCAGGAGCTGGGCGCTGCGAAGGCGAGCGATAAAATTTACGCGGCGTCGCTATACTGCCCGATTACAAATCTAAAGCACGCGGACGCGGCGTATGAGTGGATGTTCGGCGCGCAGAGCGAATATGAAAAGATGGATTTTAGCGGCCTTGATGCGGCGGGATTTAACGAGCGCGGCGAAAATTCTAGCGGCGCTGAAAAAAATTCTAAAAAAGGCGCGGATCAAAGCGCCGCAAAGCCCGCACGCAAAACGATTAGCGGCAAGCTAAACGCAGTGCAGATTAAAATTTCAGACGAGCTAAAGGCGCAATTCCCCGCCTATATGAACTCGCTAAGCTTAAAGGACGGGGGCGGCCGCGCGCTAAGCCTGGATAAGAACGGCGACGGCAGCTTCAAAGATTACATAAACGCGCTCATATCGGCCTCGTTTGCTAATTTTGTGGCAAAAAATCCGCGCGCGAAGGCGCCCCTATATCTCGATGCAAAGATCAAGGACGACGCGTCGCAATCGCATATGCTCTTTTGGGGCTACGCGACCTCCAAGCCGCGCGCCAAGACCCCGCCCGCATTCGACGGCTTTGCGCTTGAAAATCCCGAAAACGAGCTGTTCGGCGGCGCCAAATTTAACGCAGCGCATTTTACGGATTTTGGCGCGATGAATGACCCCGCCAAAGGGGTGCTAATCGCAGATGCCCAGCTCGTGGAGATGATGGATGCGATGAGCTTCGTGCGCAAAGAAAACGGCGCGAAGCATTACCGCATCCGCCACGGCGCGAGTGATCGCGATACTGCGCTTGCAATCCCCGCTATTTTGGCGCTTAGCTTGCAAAATGCGGGCAAAAACGTCGATTTTGCGGTGCCTTGGGGGCAAGGACACGGCGGCGATTACGATCTTGAGGAGCTTTTTGACTGGATCGACAAAGTAGTTGCGCAGTAGGCTTAACGGGCGAAATTTTACTTTGGATTTAGAATTTTGCCCGCAGCTCTGCCGTAAAATTTTATCGCCCAAACACTCTCTAGCGGATACGTCAAGCGGCGTAAAATTCCGCTGCAAAATTCTATCGCGTCAAAATTTTAGCGCCGCCGCAAAAAATGCAACGGCTTGAAATTTTGCGGCTAGCATTCAAAAAATTCCATAGAATTTTATCGCGGCAATACGGCGCGAATTGAATTTTATCGGCCGCAACAATATACGGCGCAAAATCTCAAGCGCGATCCGCACCAAAATTTCGGCGCAATCAAATTCTGCGGGCTAAATTTTAAATTTAAAGACCGAAGTATGCGATAAAATTTCACGGCGTTTATGCACTTCCGATCGTAGGCGTTTAAACACGCAAGTATCATGCATGAGCGCGCATTCGGCACGCGGGCGATAAAATCCACAAAAATGAACGCAGAAAATCCAAAGAGGCGCGGCAAGCAGGCTAAATTTAAAGGCACATATTTCGTGACCCCCCCTATTGATCCAAGCCTGCTCTTGCTATCCATTCGGTCTGCTTCAATAATCCACTGGCACCCAAAAAGCGCCGTTTGGGGTCTGCATCTTTGCACCGTGTGCATAAATTTCATAATTTAACGGCGCTTTTAAGCACCGCTTAGCCTATTAAAGACCAACGCACGCCGCGGCAGCATCGTTTCCTAAAACCGAGTGTGCCAGCATCTTTACGGCAGCGGCGCAACTCGGTGCTAAATTTAACGCTAGCTAGCATTGCACCGCCTTTAGCTCGCGCGGTAGGCGCTCTATCTATAGCAACGCAACTTCGGCATTAAATTTAAACGCGCTGTCTTTGCGCTGCCTCTCTAGCTTGCGTACGGCGGACACCGCCTGCGACGACGCCAAAATGCAAGCCGCTTTTTGCCGCGCTGCGTCGCAAAAGAGCTTTTAAAATTTTAACGCCCTAGCCTTTTGCAATCTCGTAAAAACCGTCTTTAAAAACAACCTTTCCTGCACCCACAAGACGCTTTAAAAGCTGCGCGC
>CAUSAC010000031.1:0-25568 GCA_963529615.1 uncultured Campylobacter sp.
CCATTTGCTTGACGGCATTTTGTTTAAAGTGCTACAAGACAAAAAAATACAGCAACTTTTTCATAAAAAATCAAGATGCTAGTTTGATG
The DNA here is from genome assembly GCA_963529615.1 of uncultured Campylobacter sp. Classification (GTDB taxonomy): domain Bacteria; phylum Campylobacterota; class Campylobacteria; order Campylobacterales; family Campylobacteraceae; genus Campylobacter_B. Next base: position 90 of record CAUSAC010000031.1, read on the forward strand.
ATTTTTACTTTTGAGAATACGGCTAGCTTAGTCTTGGTTTTATTTCCCACTTTGCTATTTCTATCTTCGGCAATGGGAGGTTCGCGAGATGAGTTAAGCGGCGCCGGCACTTTATACGGAATCTTTATAGCTCCGATTTGCATATTAGTTTTTCTTTTATGCTATTTTTATAATAAAGGCTCATATATACTCCAAGGATCCATATCTGCGGCTCTCAAACGAAGCTTGATTTGTCGGTGCGAGAAGTCGAATTTAAAGAGGATGAACTAAACGAGAAATTTGCCAATATTCCAAAAAAATTTAAAAAGGCAATACGACATACATAGATTGGTTAGACGTGCGAGCGCAATATTTTTGGCGTTTTTATTTATCATTGTTACATTTGCGAGCGCTATTACTACATTGCGCGGCGTTGTTATTGTTTTAGTAATGTTATTTTCGTCTATTCTATTAACTATAGGTTATTTAAAAAGTAATTCTATTAAAGGATATAGCAAGCTTTTCATAAAAAATCAGCGAATTTCTTTAGTGGTTTTTACTATTGAAAATTTAGCTAGCGCGGCTTTGATTTTGCATCCGCTAGCGCTCATAATAGTGGCATTGATCGCTAAAAATAATGAGAGGATAATAGACTTGCTTTTAAGTGGTATTGTCTGTTTGCTTGATCGTTTTCGCAGCGTGCTATTTTTTCAACCGAAGCACATATATTCCAAAAAACGATAAATTCTGCTAAATTTAAACGGGATTAGAGCTTGCAAATATCTTTGATGATGAATTTTGCGGTGCCCGCGGCGTTTTTATTCGCGTGGTTTCGGACGAAAAAAATTGCTTAGAATTTTACGGATGTTTACGTAAGAAATTGGGCGAAATTCCGCTTTGGCGCGGAATTTAAGCATAGCGCGCAGACGCGTAAAGATGGCTGTAAATATGGACGCACGGAAAAGCAATAAAAGTCGCAAGATGCAAAGATGGGCACGGAGCGCGTTGCGGAATAGAGGCGCGAGCTGCTGTGAATTTCACATTGCGTTACGCGCATGAATTTTACGCTCCGCCAAGTGGAATTTAACGTGCAAATTTCACGATGAAATTTCAGGGCGTTTCGAGTCTCGCGATTTACAGCTTCCTAAGTTTTGCGATCTCATCGCGCAGTGCAGCGGCCTTTTCAAACTCCAGCGCGGCCGCGGCGTCGAGCATCTGCTTGCGAAGCTCCTTTACGATCTTGGCGCGCTCGGCGGCGGGCATCTTCTCTAAATTGGCGCCCTTTCTTAAAATTTCGGTGCCGTCCTCGATCTTTAGGCTCTCTTCGATATTGCGGCTCGCAGAATGCGGCGTTATGCCGTGGGTGCGGTTGTATTCATCTTGAAATTTACGGCGCTTTTGGGTGATGTCGATCGCCTCTTGCATCGAAGCGGTGATCTTTTTACAAAACATCACGACCTGCCCGTTCACGTTTCGCGCGGCTCGTCCCATCGTCTGAATGAGGCTGGTGCGCGAGCGCAAAAAGCCCTCTTTATCGGCATCCATGATCGCGATAAGGCTTACTTCGGGCAGATCGAGCCCCTCGCGGAGCAGATTTATACCGATTAGCATATCGTATTCGCCGCTGCGCAGGCCGCGGATGAGCTCGTTGCGCTCGATCGCATCGATGTCCGAGTGCATATATTTGACCTTAAGCCCAAGCTCCAGATAGTATTTGCTCAGCTCCTCCGCCATCTTTTTGGTTAGCACGGTTACTAAGATCCGCTCTCCGCGCGCGATGACCTCCTTTGCCATATCGTGTAAAATTTCGACCTGGTTGTCGCTGTCTTTTAAGACGATCTGCGGATCGAGTAGTCCCGTCGGGCGCAGTATCTGCTCATATACGGCGCCGCGGCTAAGATCCAGCTCGTAATCATTGGGCGTTGCGGAGACGAATAGGAATTTAGCTTTTTTATTGATAAACTCATCAAACATTAGCGGGCGGTTATCAAGTGCAGAGGGCAGGCGGAAGCCGTACTGCACGAGCGTTTCTTTACGGCTGCGATCTCCTGCAAACATCCCGCGAAACTGCGGTAGGCTCACGTGGCTTTCATCGACGATGACGAGATAGTCCTTACCCTTGCTCTCGTAGTAATCAAAGAGCGAATAGGGCGTCTCGCCCGGCTTTTGACCGGTCAGATAGCGCGCGTAGTTTTCGATCCCCTTACACATCCCCGTAGCGCCCAACATCTCAAGATCAAACTCCACTCGCCCTTTCAGCCGCTGCGCCTCTACGAGCTTGCCCGCGTCCTCGAAAAATTTCAGCCTCTGCTCAAGCTCCTCCTCGATCCCTTTGATCGTTGATTTCAGGCGCTGCTCGCCCACGATGAACTGGCTCGTCGGATAAAGGATAAATTTTTTGACGCTCTGCGTCTTTTTGTTTTCGAGCACGTCCAGATGATACATCGCCTCTATCTCGTCGCCGAAAAACTCGACCCTAAACGCCTCATCGTTAAAATACGCGGGGTAGATGTCGATCACGTCGCCGTTTACGCGAAAATTCCCGCGATCAAAAAAATCGTCGTTGCGTTTGTAGCCCATATCGACGAGCTTGCGAAGTAAAAATTTAGTGCTAAATTTTGATCCAATCTCAAAAAACAGTACCATGCCTTTGTATTCGGCGGGATCGCCCAGGCCGTAGTTTGCCGAAACCGACGCCACGGTGATGACATCATCGAAGCTCAGCAAACTCGCCGTAGCGCTTAGCCGCAAGCGCTCGAGCTCAGCATTTACGTCGCTGTCCTTTTCGATGAAAAGATCCTGCCTGGGGATGTAGGCCTCGGGCTGATAATAATCGTAGTAGCTGATAAAGTACTCGACGTGATTTTGCGGGAAAAAGCCCTTGAACTCGCTATAAAGCTGCGCTGCGAGAGATTTATTATGCGTCATTACGAGCGCGGGAATTCCGAGGCGCTTGATGATATTTGCCATGGTAAAAGTTTTGCCAGAGCCGGTAACTCCGAGAAGAGTTTGGTATTTGTTGCCGCTTTGAAAGCCCGCAACGATGCCTTCGATCGCTTTTTCTTGATCCTCGCTCGGAGAGAATTTGCTCTCGATTTTAAAATTTTGCAAAATTTTTCCTTTTTTAAAGCCAAAATTGGGTAATATTTTTATTTAAATTATATCAGAAAAGGCGAAATAATGGAATCAATCTTTGACGAAGAGAAAAAGGTCGAGGGCTTAAGCAATAAAGTAGCTGAGCTGATTAGACGCTATAGCGAAGCTAGAGACGAAAACGAAAAGCTACGTACCGAGCTAGCGACGATCAAGGCGCAAAACGAGGCTTTGGGAATGCAGCTTGGCACGCTTGAAAACGATCTGGCGTATCGCAAGATGAGCGATGAGGATCTAAGCAAGCAGATCGACGATATTTTGGCAGGCGATAATTTAGGCGAGAAATGAAAGAAATTTCCGTTCAGCTAACGAGTAAGTCTTTGACGAAAAAATACGCGATAAGCCTGGATGATGACTTTGCAAAGGTCTTCGGTAGGGATTGGCGGATTTTAACTCGTGGTAGCGATCATCTGGATGCGGGCGAACTGCTTGAAGCCTATATCCAAAAAAGCTATGAAAATTTTATGCTTAATAAAAAAATAGATGCCTTGGTAAAGGACATCGACGAAGGAGTAAAATGATGAAAATGAGAAAAGGTGCGGCAGTAGGCGGCGGTGTAAGCGGGATAATATTTTTAGCGATTATAATCTTCGTGATAGTAAAAATAATATATCCTAAATTAAGCGGTGCTAAGGATGAGGTTTTAGTAAAAGCTTATGCAGTCGAGCTTGAAGGCGTATTTAAGGATATACAACGCGACTACTTAAATCAAGGAAATTTTCGCGAGCTAAAGAGTATGACGGGCTCCAGGCAGTTTAGTGATAGCGATCTGGCACGTAGCTTAGCAGTCAATCAAAGCTTTACCTATGGCGTAGGACCGAAACTCAAAAACGATATGATCTTTTGCGCGACGATCACCTTGCGTCAAGATAGTGATGGCTATTTCTTCACAACCGAAAACATCAACCGCAACAGGGAGCGCTGCGAAGCATTTCATAAAGATACGACTTATATGAAGCTAAATGGCTTTAGGATAGGCAAATAATTTTTAAAATTTAATCGCGCTACTGCTATGGATTCGTAAAGCATCCGTGCAGCATAAGCGCGATAGTACTAGTGAAGTGCGTAACCGTGCGTCGGCTCGCACCTCGTGCCAAAAACATGTTAAGATCTCAAGAATTCATCTTTATAGGTATTTTTTAAAATTTAGCTTTAAAATTGGCATTTTGCATTTATATTGACAGCCTATCGGTTAAATTCTAATCATATTTTAGTTTCTAATTCATATCGATCATGATTTATGCTATTGCGGTTAAATTTATGAAATGTGTGCTTTGAAGCTATGCCCCTCGTGTGACGCGATGTCAGCTGAGATTTACGAAAAGCACCTTATAAAACAAGCGTATTAAGGTAAAATATCAAGATTATCTTAAATTTATGAAATTCGCACTCTAAAAGCGCGCGGGATTTCATCGGCGCGGGCTTGGGCGTGAGTTTTAAAATTTATCATAGAATTTTATCGGCGATTCTCAACCGCCGATTTGATCCATCTGCGTAAATAATCTAACTGCTGCGGCGTATGGAACCAATGCTCGCCGTTTTTCATAACGCTTAAGTCGCAGTCGAACTTCTGCGCAAAATTTCTAACGATACAAAGAGGCGTCATATTGTCGTTTTCTGCGTATAGAATTCTACTGGGCGCTTCCCACTTAGTGATCGGATTATTCAAAACAAAACTCCAATATTCCCAAAAAAGCGGTTGCCCGGCAGGGGTCAAAATCATCCGCTCTTGCTTCAATCGCTCCTCGCTAACGCCAGCCCTACGCATAATATTCGAAATAACGTATTTCATATCAAGTATCGGCGAGACGAAGAGGCAGTCGCTAAACTTTTCGTCGCGGAAGCTTTGCAGTCCGAGCCATGCCCCTAGGCTAACGGCAAACAGCGCGACCTCGTCCCAGCGCTTCTTTGCATACGATAAAATTTCGCGAAATTCCAAAATAGCGCGCCTCGGATCATAAAAAATAGACTCGCAAGAAGCGGGCTCGTGCCGCCTCTGTCCGTGTCCGGGCAGGTCAAAGCTAATTACCTGCCAGCTTTGCTTGCAAACGACGGAAGCCAAAAGCTCCGCATCCTCCTTGCTTCCGCATTGCCCGTGAGCGTAGATATAAACCTTTTTCGAGCGGTTCCCCCAAACGGCGGCGGGAATGCCGCGTATCTCAATCGCGCTCTTTTGCATTTTTCGTTCCTTTAATTTTTTGCGCCGATACCCGCATTTTGCGGCAATGTTACAAGCAAAACCATAAATATTGCTGAAATTAATAGCACGCCCTGCTAGACTGCCTGCGATTAGCGATAAATTTTAAAATTTTACGCGCGAGCTGTGCCTGCCGCTTTGTTTTAAAATTTAGCCGCACGAAATTTCAGGCGGCATAATTTTGGTTCTTGCAGCGCAATTAAAATTCTATATCGTAGAAATTTTGCGCCGTCAGACTGTAAAAATTCTTGCTACGAAATTTTATATCGCAACTGCGCGTGCCCTAAAATTTGCGTCTTAAAATTTTTACGCCGTAGAATTCTGCAGGTTGCGAAATTTAAAATTTAAGACAACGCAAATTTTATCGCGACTCGTGCAAAATTTTAAAATTTTACGTTTGCTTTATTTGCAGGCTATGCGAATAAATAACCGCTTAAATTTTAAATTCCAAGCGTGCTCACGCCTCAGAAGTTAAAATTTGCGCTAATTTCATAAGTCGCGCTCAAGATACGGTTTTTAAAATTTCGGTGCTTATTAGCGCCCGTAATCGCGCTATGTTTGCTGCGAGCATGCCTCAAAAAAGTTTAAAAAATCAATCCCGCTGCACCGAACTTGACCCCCAAAGAGATAACTATCAAAACCCCAAGCCCCGTGAAAAAGCCCGCCAGCACGTCATCCAGCATCACGCCGAGCCCGCCTGGTACGTCGCGATCCACGCGCCCGATGATCGATGGCTTGAGGATGTCGAAAGCCCTGAAAAACAGCAGCGCCAAAATCATTGCGACGATCGATATCCTGCTGCTCTCAAAGCCCGCGATCAGCTCCGGCAGCGGCAGTGAAAAGATCTCGCCCACGGGCGCAGCGACGCACATTGCGATCCACACCCCCACGACCTCGTCGATTACGATCTCGCTGTTATCGTGCGCGCCTACCCGCCTTTCGTAATCGCTTACGATCTTAAGCGAGACGAAAAAAACGAGGCCGGCGCACAAAAACAGCGTCACCTCGCCCGCTAGCATCAAGATTGCAAGCCCCACTATCCAGCCTGCGATGCTGCCCCAGGTGCCGGGGGCGGGTCTTAGCAACCCCGCGCCGAAAAATGTAACGAAAATTTTATCCATAATTGTCCTTTTAAATTTTGCTTTTTAAAATTTTACCGCTTATTTTAATTAGAGCATCTGCTCGCGCGAAAATTTTAAATTCGTCTACGCGCAGAATTTTAAATTTTGTTCGTGCATGTAGAATTTAAATTTCGCCTGCCCGCACGAAATCAGTTCTACTCGCTCGCCACAAAATTTCGCTCGCTAACGCAGAAATTTTAAAATTCTACTCATTTGCGTAAAAATTTTAAAATTTTGCTCGCCTGCGCGGAGTTTTCAAACACGTCCGCAAACGCAAGGCATTTTGCGCGAGCGGCAGTCGTTGCGCCTCGCCCAAATTTATGCACTGCGACTTACTGCGAGCATCTGGCTAAATTTAAACTTGCTCGCCGAAAGCTTAAATTTTAGATCCGCCGTACTGCTAATTTACACATCCACCGCGCCTTAAAATTTTAAATCCGCTTCGTCGCACGATTTTATTGCGTCGTTATAAATTTGCTACGTAGCCGCACCTTTAAGATTTAAAACTTCTTTTATCGCACCACTAGTGCTTTAAAGATTTAGCTTCGTCGCGCCACAAAATTTTACGCCAAATTCTGCCCGCTACCCTTTATTCTATAAACTTTCGTGCAGTTCATTCTTTCCACACTATGAAATTTTACTTTACGTCTAGCCGCCGTAAATTCTAACGCCGCGAAATTTTACCCTCTGCCTAGCTTCCGCAAATTCCACGTCATTTTTGCGTTGCGCCCTCGAGAGCTACGTCTTTAGCGCGCTGGTTTGGTACAGCTGCATAAGCTGCTCGTAAAACTCGCTCTCGCCGTGGCTCTGCAAGATCCCGCTGTTTGGAAAAAGCTCGTCGTAGAGCTTTTGCAGATCCGAAAATCGCGCGGGAAAAAGCTCGCTTAAAATCATCGCCGAGATCTCCTTGCGCATAAAAATCGCGGGCGGCAAGATCCCCGCGCGTAGCAGTGCCTTGAGATTTTGTGTGCGGTAATGCACGTGATGATGAGCGCCGTGAGGGCAGTTTTTGGTGCTTACGAGCACCTTGCACTTCTCGCAATAGACGTATTCCGGCATAAGCAAAATCTCTATGTCGCCGCGCTTTTGATACTCGTCCAGCACCGAATGCACGCCGCCTCCTTCGAAAAATAGCTCCATATTCGCGTGATTTTGCCCAAAAATTATTTTGTTTATACCTAAATTTTTTACGATCGCGCACTGCAGTGCGGGCTTGTCGTCAAAAATCGCAAGCGAGCCCAGATCGATCATCATGGCGCGTTGCGCGACCAAAAAATTTTGCAGCAAATAGCTTAGCGTTTTTTTGCGTAGCTCGTAGGGCAGGGCATCCGTGCTATTCGTGCCGGTTAAAAAAATCACCACGAAATCCGCCTTGTCGATCATATGCCTAATCAGCCGCTCATGCACGCGGTGGATCGGATCGGCGCAGGTAAAAAACGCTGAAATTTTAGGCGCGGCAAGCGAGCTTGCGACTTTTTTTATGCGCGCGATTTGCTCTGCAAGCTCATTTTTTAGCAGCGTGATGCGCCCATGCACTGCAGTTTGCTCTGCGTATGCGTTTTGAAATACCGAGCCTGCAATCTCGCTTGCGCTTGGAGCATAAACGTCGCTAACGTCTATGCGCGCGACAAGCTCGCAAGAGGCGGGATTTGCAGTGGAATTTTTGGTGAAATTTTCGGTGGAATTTGAGATAAAATTTCTCGCCGAATTTGCTACGGATTTTGCATCTGCGCTGCAAACGCGATTGATCGCAGAATTTTCGGTAAAGCTCCGCGCGGAATTTGCCGCAGAATTTTCACTGGAGCTTTTCGCCAAATCCAAAGCGGCGTTTTTCGCAGATTTTGCATCTGCGCTGCAAGTAAAGATTTGATCATAGCTCGCAGCAAGACTTTCTGTATGGTCTAAGTCCTCGCTTGTGGCGTTTATAGTGCTTTGAGTACTTGCAGTGCGCGCGAAACCTGCGCCGCTTTTCGCAAAACTCTGCTCATTTTGCGCCGCGGCAGAAACTCCATCCTGCAAGTTGCGTGATCCTTTAGCTAGCAAATACGCGCCGCTCTCGCCGCTAAGCGAATTTTCGGTGCGTTCAGCTATGCCGTCCTTGCTAAGATAAAGCTCCAAAATATCGCCCTTTTTTGCGTCCGCGCAGGAAAAAACGAAATTTATACCGCAGATGCTAAGCTTGCTTGGGCGCAGTAGCTCGCAGCTCTTGCCGAAAGCGCCGTTTGCGAGCAGGCTCAAGACGTTTAGGTCGGAGCGCGAGATCTCTATCTTGCGGATTTGCGTTGCACTATTATTTGCGCCTTTGCTCTCGCTTCCGGCTTGCTCTGCCTTTAAATTCCATGCCGCTCCCTTAGCTTGCATCTCATCTTTTCTAGCATCGCCAGCCCTTGACGCTTTTAAATTTCGCACCGTTTTTAAATTGCGCTTTGCTTTTAAATTTTGCTTTGCCTTTAAAAAATTTAGCGCCGCGTCGCTCGAAGCTTTTGCGGCGTTTAGAATTTTTGTGCTATTTGAAATTCCTTCGCTTTCAAGCGGTTTTATTTCGTGCAAATTGCCGGTATCGCGTGAAATTTCTGTCCCGTCTGCGATCCATGCCGAGCGCGCGCGGCTATTTTTTTCTTGCGATGCCATATTTTTTCCTTTTCTCCCAAAGCGATTTTCGCGAAATCCCTAAGGCGGCTGCCAGATCGGAGTCGAAATACTCGTCTTGGTGCGCTACGATCGTGAGCTTTACGTATTCTTCGATGCTTAAAATTTCACTGCGTTCTTTGCTGCTGCCAAGCGTAATTTCGTCGTTAAAGCCTTTTTGCGCGCCGATGGATCCGGCGATTATACGCATGGATTTGGTTTTGCTTAGAAATTTTTCCTTCTGCGCGCCACTTAGGCTATCAAAATCTGGTGCGTAAAAAATCTCTGCGCCGCGTTCTAGCGGCTCAGGGCTTTGCGCGGATAGAATTTTAAGACGCGATTTTAGCGCAAGCGCGATCTTAAATACCGCCGCAGCCCGAGCCGCCGCATCGCCGCGCAAAAGAAGCGGAAATTTTATCTGCGCTAAACGCGTGTGCGGTATTTCGCACGAAAGAGAGGTCTCTTTAAGCAGCGCTTCGTAGGCTTCGTTTTGCGATTTTAGCGATCGAAACTGCGCGTAATGCTCGATCTTTTTGATGAGCTCCTCTATCATAAATGGCTTTTGGATATAGTCCGTCGCGCCCGCTTTTACGGGGTTTAGCACCGTTTCGCTATCGACGTAGGCGACCATCAAAATTATGATCGAGCGCCTAAATTTTTCGATCAGCGGATAAAAGCTCGCGCCGCTCCAGCTCGTAGAAAGTAACACCGCCTCAAACTCCTCTGCAAGAGCCGCCGCGGCCGCCAAGCTCGCTGCGTTAGTGCATTCATGCCCCAGCGCGCCCAGCTTGTTTGCGATACTTTGAGCAAGATAGCTTTCGCTTTCGATTATTAAAATTTTCATGCGCCCTGCGCCTTTGCTGCGTACTTCTGCCAGTCGTAAAATTTTAAGCTTACCGCAGCCTGCGCGGCGATGCCTTCGCTTCTGCCCGTAAATCCCAGCCCTTCGGTCGTGGTCGCTTTGACATTGACGCGGGCGCAGTTTAAAATTTCGCTCAAAACCTCTTGCATCTGCGCTTTGTAAGCGCCGATCTTCGGGCGCTGCGCGATGATCGTGACATCGGCATTTACGAGCTCATAGCCGTAGCCTCTGACGCGCCGCATTACCTTTCGTAACAGCTCCTTACTGTCCGCGCCTTTAAGCTTAGCATCGCTATCGGGGAAAAGTTCGCCGATATCGCCCAGCATTGCCGCGCCGCAAATAGCGTCGATTAGGGCGTGGATCGCTACGTCGCCGTCGCTGTGTGCGATCAGCGCGAACTCGCACGGGATCTGTACGCCGCCAAGCACGATGCCCACGCCTTTTTCAAGCGCATGCACATCGTAACCCATACCGCAAAAAATATCGCGCGAGCATGGTTTTAAATTTAGCGCCGCCAGATCGCTTGCGCGCGTGATCTTAAGCGCGCCCGCTTCGCCTTTTATAAACTCTAACCGTCCGCCCGCGCTGCCGACTGCCGCGCTGTCGTCGGTAAAAATTTCGCTTCCCTCAAGCGCCTTTTTAAGCAGCGCCGTACGCGAAAGCTGCGGCGTTTGGATGAGGCGCAGCTCCTCCCTCTTAACTAAGTCCTCGCCGAGGTAGGTCGTGTCGTTTACGCCAAGATAGGGGCTGATACAGTCCATGTCGCCTAAATTTCGTATCAGCGAGGAGATTAGCCCTGGCGAAATTTGCGCGCGCGCCACGTCGCTTACGAGCACGAGTTCGCTCTCTATGAGCTGCAGCGCGTTTTTTAGCGAGCTTTGGCGATTTGCGCCGCCGGGGACGAAGTGAAATTTTAAATTTACAGAGCCGTATTCATCTGCGTTGCATCCGACTTGAGCTTTAAAATTTTCCGCGCCCCGCGGCTTGCTTGCGTCGTTTAGATCATCTGCGCCGCATTCGATCCCGCTCAGCTTTCTTTGAAATTTATACTCGCTCGTGCCGCGCTCCGCGCTTTCGCCGCGCGCCGAGGCCAAGCTGCACGCATAGAGGCGCTCGCAATAGCTCACGTCCTCTTCGTTTACGGCGATTATGATTTTTTTAAATGGGTGCGTCCGCGCGATATTTTGCGCGACGTATTGCCAAAGCGGCAGCTCGCCCACGCGCAGCCACTGCTTTTTGACGCGCAGCTCAAACCTGCTCGAATCACCCGCGGCGAGCAAAATCAGCGATATATCTTTCAAATTTTATCCTTGAAATTTTGTTACGAAATTATACGTATTAAAAATGAAAGCAAAATTAATCGCGGCTTGCGCTCTAAATTATCTTAAACTTAGGCGTAAATTTACGCGGCGCGGCGGCAAAATTTCAACCTGCGTTACGAAAATAAACGGCAAAAGAAAAGTAAGGATTAATGAAATTTGTTATATTATACGCGCATTTTTAAGAAGCGAGGCGAAAATGACCGAAAGCTGCGTAACGCAGATCTATTTTGCAAAAAAGGGTGAGCCGACGCCACAGATGAGAGAGGTCGCGCAAAGCGAGCGCATGGACGTGCGGGCCTTGTGCGATCTCATCGCGCAAGGAAGAGCGATTATCCCCGCAAACGTTAATCACAAAAGCCTAAAACCTATCGGCATCGGGCGCGCACTGCGGTGCAAGATCAACGCTAACATCGGCTCCTCGGGCACGACGAGCGATATTGAGGGCGAGCTGGAAAAGCTTGAGGTCTGCTTAAAGTACGGCGCAGATACGGTGATGGATCTAAGCACGGGCGGCGATTTGGACGAGATCCGCGCCGCGATAATCGAGCGCTCGCCCGTACCCATAGGCACGGTGCCAATCTATCAGATGATCCATGAGCTGGGCGATATTAAAAATTTAAAAACGAGCGCTATTCTTAGCACGATCGAGAAGCAGGCGCGGCAGGGAGTGGATTATTTCACGATCCACGCGGGTTTTAAGCTCGAGTTTATGCCGCTGCTCTCCCGTCGCAAGATGGGCATCGTAAGCAGAGGCGGCTCGCTGATAGCGTCGTGGATGATGAAATTTCACAAGCAAAACCCCTTCTACGAAGCGTTTGATGAAATTTGCGATATCTGCGCCGCCTACGACGTATCGCTATCTCTGGGCGACGGCTTGCGTCCGGGTTGCTTATACGACGCGACCGATAGAGCGCAGCTTAGCGAGCTTGAAATTTTAGGCGAGCTGGCCCTACGCGCGAATGAAAAAAACGTGCAGGTGATGATCGAGGGGCCGGGACACATCCCGTTTAACGAGATCGAGCTTAATATGCAGCTAGAGCGCAAGCTCTGCCGCGACGCGCCGTTTTACGTACTGGGGCCGCTTCCGACCGACGTGGGCGCGGGCTACGATCATATCAGCTCGGCTATCGGCGGGACGATGGCTGCGTATTGCGGCGCCAGCATGCTCTGCTACGTAACGCCCAAGGAGCACCTGGGGCTTCCCAATGCAAAAGACGTCAGAGAGGGCATCATCGCGCACAAAATTGCCGCTCATGCCGCGGACGTCGCGCTAGGCAAAGCGGGCGCGATAGAGCGCGATCACGAGATGAGCGATGCGAGGTATAATTTTGATTGGAACAGGCAGTTTGAGCTTAGCTTCGATCCTGCGCATGCGCGCGAGCTGCACGACGAGAGCCTGGGCGATGAAATTTACAAGGGCGCGGAGTTTTGCTCGATGTGCGGGCCGAAATTTTGCGCATATAAAATCAGTAGAAATTTAACCGAAAATAAGGAGAAAGAATGAGTAAAGACGAAGTCTTAAATTTGCTTAAAAGCGTGATATATCCGGGCTTTTCTAAAAGCATCGTGGATTTTGGATTTGTAAAAGAGGTCGAGATCGGCGATAGAATTTTCGTAGGGATCGAAATCCCCAGCGCCAAGCCTGAGATCGCCGCAGAGCTCAGATCGGCGGTGCAAAAGGCACTCGGCGCGGACGTGGAAATTTTAATCAAACAGCCTAAGATCGCTGAGGAAAAGAGCAACTCTCGCAGCGGCAAAAATATCGCGCCGCAGATCAAACATTTCGTGATGATCAGCAGCGGCAAGGGTGGCGTAGGCAAGAGCACGACGACGCTAAATTTAGCCATCAGCACGGCGAAGCTCGGCAAGAGGGTGGGGATTTTGGATGCCGATATTTACGGACCGAATCTGCCGCGAATGTTAGGAGAGGACAAGACGCAAGCAAGCGTCGTGGGACAGAAGCTAAAGCCGATCTTAAGCCACGGCGTGGAGATGATGAGCATGGGCGTGCTGATGGAGGAGGGTGCGAGCCTCATCTGGCGCGGCTCGATGATAATGAAAGCGATCGAGCAGCTGCTAAAAGACGTGGCGTGGAGCGACCTGGACGTGCTATTTTTGGATATGCCTCCAGGTACGGGCGACGCGCAACTTACGCTCGCTCAGAGCGTGCCGGTGACGGCGGGCGTGTGCGTCACGACGCCGCAGACGGTCGCGCTGGACGATAGCGCGCGCGGACTTGATATGTTCGAAAAGCTCCACATCCCGATCGCAGGCCTTATCGAGAATATGAGTGGCTTCATCTGCCCAGATAACGGCAAGGAGTACGATATCTTCGGTCGCGGCGGCGCGCAAAAGCTGGCGCAGCGATACAACACCGAAGTAATCGGCGAGATCCCGATCGAGATCGCTATCCGCGAGGGCGGCGACAGCGGCAAGCCGGTAAGTTTCTACGCGCCCGATTCTTTGAGCGCGAAGCGCTACGAAGATGCCGCGCGCAAGCTGTGGGAAAAGATCGAGAAGATCGATCGCGAGGAGCTGGCGGACAACTCCGCGATCCAGCCGGTGATGGACGGCAAGAGCGCCTGCTCGAATTAGGACTTTGGCGGGCGCAGCGTAAAATTTAGCGCGGAATTTCTCGTGAATTTTGCAGATTGAAATTCAACGCGGAATTTAATAATTTGGAATTTTACGCCTAATTTTGCTGCAAATTTTATAATGCTCGCAAAATTTCGGTATGCAATCCGTCATAGAATTTTGCCCGTAAATTTAGCGGGTAAAATTTCACGCGGGTTTCGCGGCGCGGAATTTCACGCTGAGTTTTGTGGCTCGAAATTCTGCGTTAAAATTCCGCCACGAAATTTCGTAGTTTGAAATTTCGAGCTAAAATTTTACCAAGCTCCGTTGCGTGAGATTTTAGATAAAATTCTAAGCGTGAAATTTTGCGGCGGAAGTTAAATTCCAAACGGACAATTCAACGAGGTAAAATTTGCTTTAGAATTCCGCTTTGGAGTTTTAAATGTAAAATTTTAAGCATAAAGCTTTACCGCGGAATTTTAAAACGTGAAATTTTATCGCTAAAACTTTGTTTTAAAATTTTAAGATGGGGCTTTAATATGAATTTTAGGCTTGAAATTTATCGCATTTAGCTTTTTAGTGGTAGCCGCAGGATTGCGCTAGTTTAAAATTTTATTTCGCCGGGTTTCATGGCGGTGGAGCTTATCTGCGAAAGCCTCTGCGAAGCTTATTAGGGATGGAATTTTATCCGTAGCGGTCGCGGCAAGGAAATTTCTCGCGCAGCTGAAATTTAAGCAGCTGGAATTTCATTCGTATAGGCTGTGAAGCCAAGGCGGCAAAATCCCTAAGCCTAGGGTTTTTAGGTTTAGGGATTTTACTTTTATACGAAATAAGAAAGGTCGGTAATGAGGTTTTTGATTATTTTGGTGCTTGCATTTGCGGCGTTCGCGCAAGAGAGCAATATGCAAAAATGGGCGAAAGAGATTACCGCGGACGCGCAGATCCCGCAGGATAAGTTTTTGGCGTTTTATCTGAATAAAGATGAGCCCAAGAAGGTGATTTTCTCTGAAAATGTCGATCGCATCAGCGTCAATTACGAAGGAAATTCCTTCCATGAAATTCCATCTCCAAATCTTATGGCGTATTGGGTCGGTGAGTTTAATTTTGACGCCGATATCGAAAAGATGGTGCTAGGAGATTACGGCTGGTCTACGCTGGTAATCGCCGTGGACGGCACGGACGTGCTAGGTGGGACATCTAGCAATCAAAAGCGTCCGCTTACGTATAAATTTAGCAAGGGCAAGCACAAGATCGAAGCGTGGTTTTTAAATGATGCGCATTCCAGCGAGCTTTTCGTGGATTTTAAAGATATAGAGCCCTTTTATCGTCAAAAAGATGCCGTAGCTAAGATCCCTGCGGATAAGGACTACGATCTGTGGCTGGGCGCGATCTATGAAAGCGCGCAGATGAATAATCGCGTCAAGCTAAATTTAGCCAAATCTGCAAAGCCTATCGTGCTACTGCTTAGCTCGTATCGCGCCGTGGAGTGGGAGATCTCAAATCCGCAAAATAACGAAATTCTAGCCGTGTTAATTTACAACCCCATAAGTAGCGTCCGTGGCGTAAGCGGTGCGCTTTACGTCGAGGACTACAGATACACAGAGGCTGCGGATGGGCTTAAATGCGAGTGCATCTCGGGCAATGTCTTTCACTGCGACGGCAGCGAGATTTATGATATGAACGGGCGCGTAAACGGGATATTTGGCAGAGGCCTGGGGGCATTTGCCGGCAAGCACGCCGTAAATTCCTTAGATTTGCCGGGGCTTGTTATTACTCCAAAAATTTTAGACGAAAGCAAAGCTCGCCTACTCTCGGTAGAAGCGGACCGCAAGAAATGCGAGAGCACGCCGATGGATGATGTGTTTAGGTAAGATGAAATTTAAAATTTGGAGGAAAAAATGAAAATTTTAAGAGTATTTTTACTGGCTTTTTGCGTATTTCTTGCTTGTGCAAACGCTAACGACACACAAAAATGGGCGAGTGAGATCACAGCGGGCAAGCAGATTCCGGCGGATAAGTTTTTGGCTTTTTACTTAAATAAAGACGATCCGAAAACCGTCGTTTTCTCAGAAACGGTCGAAAATATAAATTTAAATTTCGCTTACGACAAGTTCCACAAAATACCTTCCGAAAAATTTATCGCCTATTGGGTCGGGAATTTCGACTTTAAGCAGGATGTGCAACAGATGATTTTGGCGGATTTTAGTTGGGCGAATTTACGTATTGCGATAGACGGCGAGCAGATATACGACTCCGAAAATGCTAGAAACAAAGCCGTCGTACATAAATTTAGTAAAGGGCGCCACAAGATCGAGGTTTGGTTCGCCAACAATTGGCATATCACTAGCCTTTTGGTGGATTTTAAGGATGAGCCAAATTTTTATAAACAAAGCGAGGTAGCTGCTAAGCTAAAAGGTCAAAATTTCGATATATGGCTAGCTGCCATTTACGAAAGTGATGCGAATGATAATAAAGTAGTCGTCGCGCTAGAAAAATCGAAAAAGCCGCTTGTAGTGATGCTAAGTTCATATCGTGCCGTACGCTGGGAGGTGTCAAATCCGCATAATAATAAAATTCTAGCCGTACTCGTTTTTAATCCGATAAGCAGCATAAATTTGAAAGAAAACGTTTATTTGGTGAATCGTGTATACGATGATAATACCAAAATAAGATGCGATTGTGTTGGCGGCGGATCGGACTTTCACTGCGATGGTGGAGATATAAGTAGCAAAAACGAGCTCATTAAAAAAGATTTTGGACAAAATTTGAGCGGTTTTAGCGGCTCTCACGACGCGATTATGATAAATTTGCCGAGTACTTTGGTGGATGAAAGCGTGTTTGCCAAGGACGCCGAGCTCAAAAAACAAATCGAAATCGATCGTGAAAAGTGCCTAAAAGGCGGTAAAATAAACGATATTTTTAATTAATTTTAGGAGTAAGAATGTCTAAAGAATTTAAAACGATAGAGGAATTGAATGAGCTTATACAGGGCGTGCGAGCAGCCAAAGGCTACCGCGATCCGATCATGTGGGCGGTCGGGCGCATATTTAAGGGGCGTGCGGAGGAGCATAAAAGTCTAAGCGTAAATTACGCACACGTAAATTTTAAAGACGGGCTAGTAAGCGCAGCAGTGCTAATCCATGCTCTAGCCGAATGCGGCGAGGTCGTGGATTTTAGCGGTAGCGAGTGTATTTTTACGCTAACGCATAAAGCCCTAAAAAAGGCGATCGAGGTTTTAAAATTTCTACAGCCAGACGCCAAAGAGGGCGCACACAAAAATCTACAGGTGCTGCTTGCGGTTAAAGAGGCGATGAAATCGGACGAGCACGCAAGCTTTTGCGCTAGCTTCATCTTCGAGGATGCCGCGCCAAAAAGCGTCGAGAGCATCTATCTCAAGCTTTACGCGCTTTCGCTAAATCTCTGCGAGCCGCGCACGCTCAATCTAGATGGCGCATTTAGCGTGCTTCCGAATGTCGCGTGGGACGAAAACGCCCGTCCGATCGAGCTTTGGTGGCTGCGAGAAAACGAAATCTCTTTAAAAATGCAGGGCCGCTATCCGCGCATCATCAGCGTCGATAAATTTCCGCGCTACCTAAGCCACGTCGTACCGCCGCAAAACGTTCGGATTTTAGATGACGCAAAGGTGCGTTTGGGTGCGCATATCGCTGCGGGTACGACCGTGATGCCGGGCGCTGCGTATGTAAATTTCAACGCAGGTACGACCGGTAGCGTTATGATCGAGGGGCGCGTCAGCAGCTCGGTCGTCGTGGGCGAGGGCAGCGACATAGGCGGTGGCGCATCGATTTTGGGCGTGCTAAGCGGCACCAACGGCAATGCCGTGAGCATCGGCAAGCACTGCTTGCTGGGCGCAAACTCCGTAACGGGCATTCCGCTAGGCGACCGCTGCATCGTGGATGCCGGTATTGCGGTACTTGAGGGCACGAAGGTTTTCATCGCGCAAAAGGATCGCGAAGCGCTAGCAGCGCTAAATGCGGGCTTTGCGTTCGATCGTGAAATTTATAAAGGGCTTGAGCTTGCCGGGCTTAGCGGTCTGCACTTCCGACAAAATAGCCAAAGCGGGCAGATTACGGCAAGCATTAGCAAGCGTGCGATCAAACTCAACGCGGAACTGCATTAAATTTATAAATTTAAACGGCGGGCGCGGATTGGCTGGAGCTTTTCAAAGCTGCGTTAAATCTATAACTTAAAGGCGAGTTAAAAAAGATACGGACGATCTCGCCGCACGCCGCTTTGAGCGAGCGCATATGATCCGTCGCAAAAATTTCCGCTCATAGAATTTCACGCGGAATTTAAAGAATTTTTGTCGCGATTTAGAAATTTCTAGCGGTGATTTGCTGAATTTATGCCACTAATTTAACGCAAGGAATTTTGGCGGCTCGCGGATTTGCGCCGCGCAAATAAGTCTTTAAATTTCAAAAATAGATTGAATTCAAAATTTTAATATGATAGATTTCAAATAAAAATAAGGAGATAAAAATGAAAAAATTTATACTCGCCCTGTTTGGCGTATTTATCTGCAGCGCGGTGCTTGCGGGAGATGCCGAGCGCTGCAAGGCTTTGGCGGACGCCGTAAACGGGCGCAGTCACCCAGAGACTGAAGATATAAAGTTGGGCGCGGCTACGTGCGAAGGCGATAAATTTATAGTTTCCATGACCCTAAAAAACGTAATTTGGGATAAAGTAGATCCTAAAATCAAGCAAAATTTTGAAAGAGTTTTGCGCGCCGATAGGCAAAAGGACGTTTGCGCGACGATGAAAGCGGGCGGTCTAAAACGCATAGGCGTGCGACAATTTCTGCAAAGCGGCGAAAAAATCGCCGATCTGACCTACACGCGCAGTGATTATTGCGGCTTGGAATAAAATTTCAAAGGAGAGATAATGGAAGTGCCTCAAGCGGCGTATAGCAGAGATAAAATCATCATTCGCACCGGTGCGATCGGTATCATTTCAAATATAATTTTAGCGGCATTTAAGGGCGTCGTAGGGCTGATCTCGGGCTCGATAGCGATCGTGCTTGATGCGGTAAATAACCTAAGCGACGCGCTTTCGTCCGTCATTACGATCGTGGGCGTGCATCTTGCTAGCAAGCAGCCCGATCGCGCGCACCCCTTCGGACACGGCAGGATCGAGTATCTAAGCGCGATCGTAATCGCCGTCATCATCCTCTACACCGGCGGCGTCTCGCTAGTAGAATCGGTCAAAAAGATCATCCATCCGCAAGCGGCGAATTATAATGCGGTTTCGCTCGTCATCATCGCCGTAGCCGTCGCGGCAAAATTTAGCCTAGGGCTTTACACGCAAAAGACGGGCGAGCGCGTAAATTCTGACTCGCTCATCGCAAGCGGCGTGGACGCCAAATACGACGCGCTCGTATCGCTAGCCACCCTCGTAGCGGCTTTTATTTCGCTTATTTTCGGGCTGAGCTTGGAGGCGTATCTGGGTGCGATAATTTCGGCACTTTTGATAAAAACGGCATATGAAATTCTACGCGATACGATCAGCAAGCTTTTGGGTTCGCGTCCGAGCCTGGAGCTTACGAATGAAATTTACGATGTCGTGCGCGGCTTTGAGGGCGTCATCGGCGCGTATGATCTGATGTTTCATGACTACGGGCCCGACAAGATGGTCGGCAGCATCCACATCGAGGTCGCAGAGGGTACGACCGCGGCGCAGATCGACGCTCTTACACGCCGCATCCAAAACGCCGTTTTTGCGAAATTTAATATCATCCTAGACACCGTAGGAATTTACGCGTTTAATAAAAACGATCCGCGCGCCGCCGAGATCCGCGAACATATCAAGCAGATGGCGCTATCGCACGAGTTCGTTTCGCAGATACATGGATTTTATCTCGACGAGGAAAAGCGCTCGATCAGCTTCGACGTTATCGTCGATTTCGCAGCGCCCGACATGGAGGCAACGTTTCGCGCGGTCTGCAAGCAGGTGCGCGCCGCGTATCCGAACTATACGCTCATCATCACTCGCGATAGCGATTACAGCGGTTAAAATTTAAATTGCTCTAGCGGTTTAAATTTAATCGCGCTGGCTCGCGCACCCCTTCGGCGAAATTTCAGAATTTTAAGCTACAATAGGAGAAATTTATCGCAGCTCCGAGCGGCGCAAAATGCCCGCAATAAACCGCGAGATGAAATTTGCGCGCAAAACTTAGCAGAAGCCCGCGCGCAAGGCAATGCAAAGAGAAATTTAAAAGGAAAAATATGGTTGAAATCAAAGATCTAACGATGCGCTTCGGCAAACAGCTGCTTTTTGAAAACGTAAATTTGAGCCTCGATAAGGGCAGGCGCTACGGTCTCATCGGCGCAAACGGCGCGGGTAAATCGACGCTACTTAAAATTTTAAGCGGCCAGATCGAAGCAAGCAGCGGCGAAATTTTAATACAAAGCGGGCTTAAAATAGGCGTTTTGGGGCAGGATCAGTTCGCCTTTGAAAGCTTCAGCGTCAAAGACGCCGTACTCTACGGCAACAAGCGCCTTTATGACGCCGTGCGCGAAAAGACGCAGCTTTACGAGGCGGGCGAGTTTAACGACGAGATAAACGAGCGCCTCGGCGAGCTTGAGATGATCTGTGCGGAGGAGGATCCCGCTTACGAATACGAAACGCGGATCGAGAAAATTTTAAGCTCGCTAGGGCTGAACGACTTCGATAAAAAGATGAGCGAGATCGAGACGAGCGATAAATTTAAGGTTCTGCTCGCGCAGGTGCTCTTCCCGCGCCCCGACGTACTGTTTTTGGACGAGCCTACGAACAACCTCGATATCGACGCCATTTCGTGGCTTGAATTTGAGCTAAATCGCCACACGGGCACGCTCGTAGTCATCAGCCACGACCGCCACTTTTTAAACCGCGTCTGCACGGACATCCTCGACGTTGATTTTAGGCGGGTACGCGAATTTAGCGGCAATTACGACGACTGGTTCATAGCGTCCAATCTCATCGCCAAGCAGGCGCAGTTTGAGCGCGAGAAAAAGCTCAAAGAAAAGGCGGAGCTTGAAAAATTTATCGCTCGCTTCAGCGCTAACGCAAGCAAAGCAAAGCAGGCCACGAGCCGCCAAAAACAGCTCGACAAACTCGATCTTAGCGAGCTTGCGACCTCTTCGCGCAGGGAGCCTAGCATTTTATTCAAGCCTGCGCGCGAGATCGGCAATGAAATTTTAGAGCTAAGCGGCGTGGATATGAGCTTCGGCGAGATTGAAATTCTGAAAAATTTTAACCTCAAGCTCGCTCACGGCGATAAGATCGGCATCATCGGGCGAAACGGCGTGGGCAAAAGCACGCTTTGCAAGATCATCATGGGCGAGCTCGCGCCGCAGCGTGGTAAGGTGCACATGGGCGCCACGATCGAGCCTGGGTACTTCGCGCAGGATACGAATAATAAAATTTCAGGCGAGCTCAAGCTCTACGAATATCTACAAAGCCCGCAAAATAGGGATCTGGATGAAATTCGCAAATGCCTTGGACGTATGCTTTTTAGCGGCGCGGAGCAGGAGAAAAGCGTGGGCAGCCTAAGCGGCGGCGAGAAACACCGCGTGATGCTAAGCAAGCTAATGCTGCAACGCCCGAACCTACTGGTGCTAGATGAGCCCAACAACCACCTCGATCTTGAGGCGATCATCGCTCTGGGAGAGGCGCTGTATAATTTCGCGGGCTGCGCGATTTGCGTGAGCCATGATCGTGAGCTCATCGACGCGTTTGCAAATAGAATTTTGCACCTCAAAGGAGACGGCGAAATCGTCGATTTTAGGGGTACTTACGAGGAGTATCGCGAGAGCTTGGGAGCGAGCGATGATTGAGATCTGCGTAAACGGCGAGCCGCTGCAGCTGGCGCAGGATATGAGCGTGAGCGAGTTTTTGCGCCGGCGCGGACATGATCTGCGCCTAGTGGCGCTCGAGCGCGACGGCGAAATTTTAAAAAAAGAGGCGTGGGAGCGCACGCAGATCTCAAGCGGCAAAAAATATGAGATCGTCGAGTTCGTAGGCGGCGGCTGAGATCGGAGCTTCGAATTATGTTAAAATTGCGGCAGCCGAGGTTTAAATCCGCGCGGAGGCCGCTAAGGAAGCCACTAAATTTTTAAGCGGCGTAGCGACACTGAGATACGTCAGTACGGCGGACGCGGCAGAGCGGAGACATAGCGGCTTGGGTTTTTGAATTTATGAGAGAACTTGTCGCGTGGTTTTGGACTTACATCGGCAGCGACTAAGCACGGAATTCTAAATTTTGTGTCGCAGCTTTAACGTAGGATTTTAAAGACCTGTGCACTGCCCCCTTGGTGGCAGTATCGCGCCGGATGAGGAAATTTTAAAATTTATGTCATAGCCTTGAGCTTTAAAGATTTATGCGCCGTGCCGACGTTAGGCCTTAGAATTTAAGTCGCGGGATTTGGGCGTCGAGTTTTAAAATTTATGCCGCAAAATTTTGCGGCATCGCGCTTGGCAGCAGGCGCTTAAATTTTGCTCGCGAGTGCACCAAACTCGGCTCGCGAGTGCGGTACGCGTTTAAATTTTGCCGATCGCGCCAAAGGACGACGCTAAATTTTAATGTGTTTTGAGGTAATAAAATTTAGCGGTTTAGCTTGCGCGCGTTTAGGTTTGAGCTGAGATTTGGCGATAAAATAGTGAAATTCGGTAGATTTGGTTCGCGCGCTGTATACGGATAGCGGCGCATCGTGAGCTTTTCGCCATACGACGCGATTCGATAAGGCAAAACGCTCACACGATCGCGCGGTAAAAAGCGGCTTGCGTCCGCGAAATTTATATGACGGACAATAAATTTCAAAAAGCTTAAAGCCGGTCAAAACAAAGCGCACGATGCGACGCTAAAATTTCATTGATCGGGCTAGCTTAGAGCTGCGTGCGATTGATCGCCGCGCTTTGCGAGGCGCGATTAAAGCGCGCTTGCATTAAGTCCGAGTGAGGACGCGGCTGTTAATTAGTCTTCTTTGCGAAAGACTAGGCTTTGAAATTCTGCGTGCGGCGGCGTAAATTCGGCGAATTTCCAGCGGAGTGCGATGCCTATCTAGCAAGGGATCGACGCTGTGCAAAGAGTGGCAAAAGCCAAGCGTAGACGCCTCGCCAAAATCGTTAAATTCACAACTCTGCGCGACGCAAAAAAAGGCGCGGGATCGGGATTTAGGCGCGACGAGGCTTGATTGAGCAAAAAGATAAAATTTAGGATCAAAATGCAGATAAAATTAAACGGCAAAGCTTACGAAACGGGCGCGAGCGATCTTGAGGGGCTGAAGCGCGAAGTTAAATTTAGCGGCGAGATCGCCGTGATAAACGGCTATGCAAGCACGCAAAACTGCGAGATAAAGGCGGGCGATGAGCTCTTTTTGCTCGCGCGCGGCGCGAAGCTGGCGCCGCAGGAGCTTCGCGAGCTGATGTTTGCTCGCAATGCCCCCGCCGTAAATGAGGCGCTGCAAGGCTCGCGCGTGGCGATCTGCGGGCTCGGCGGGCTCGGCTCCAACGTCGCGATCCTGCTTGCGCGCGCAGGCGTTGGCGAGCTCTTTTTGATCGACTTCGACGTCGTCGAGCCGACCAACCTAAACCGCCAGCAGTACGAGATCGGCGATCTTTACAAGCCCAAAACGGCCGCTCTGCGCGAAAAAATCGCGCGCATAAACCCGTTCGTGCGCGTGCGAACCTTAAACGAGCGACTTACCGCGCAAAACGTAGCCGAAATTTTAAAAAACGAGCGTATAATTTGCGAGTGCTTCGACGACGCGGCGGCGAAAGCGATGATTTTTGGCGCATTCGGCGGCACGGATCGCTTTTTGATCTGTGCTAGCGGCATGGCAGGCAGCGGCGATGCCAACGATATTCGCACGACGCGGCTCGGCAAAAACGTCTTCGTCTGCGGCGACCGCAAAAGCGCCGCGGCTCAGGGCGTGGGGCTGCTCGCGCCGCGCGTGGCGATCTGCGCCGCTCATCAGGCAAACGTCGCGCTTAGGCTGATTTTGGGCGAAGAGGGCTAAGCCTGGCCGCTCATGGCGCGTCCGCATTTCTAAATTTACGCGCCTTTGTACACTGCCGCTAAATTTAGCTTTGCGCGATCATTTTGAGAAGTAGCGAGCGTTTCGGCGGGTATACAGCGCGTTTAGAAGCGGTATAAAATTTTACCGTGCGCCGCGTAAATCTAGCCACAGCGTATAAATTTAAAGCCGTTGCTCCGGCGTAAAATTTTAAACAGCGCTTTGAAATTTTGCGCCGTCTGTTTGCGAGATAAAATTTGACGGGAAATTTTAGAGGCCGTCGTCCGTGCGGCGCGTTAAAATAGCGATAGAAGCAAGGCGTACAATCTGCGCCGCAATCTCGCGCTGTGTATAATGCACTGCGTGCGCCGATATGCGCCATTTGCGCCGTATGTGAAAACAAAATTTAAACTAAAGAGGATAGAATGGACGATAAACTGATCTTAGGCGGCAAGGAGTTTAGCTCGCGCCTGATAATGGGCTCTGGCAAGTTCGATCACGCGATGATCGACGCCTGCGTGCGGCACGCGGGCTGCGAGATCGTCACGCTTGCGCTGCGCCGCGTAAACGAAAGCAAGAGCCGCAATATCTTGGATTTCATCCCCCGCGGCGTCACGCTGCTGCCGAACACTAGCGGCGCACGAAATGCCGAGGAGGCGCTGCGGATCGCACGGCTCGCGCGCGAGCTGGGCTGCGGCGACTTCGTAAAGATCGAGATCATAGGCGACAGCAAATACCTTCTGCCCGACAACGCCGAGACGATCAAGGCCTGCGAAGCCCTGGCGCGCGAGGGCTTCGTGCCGCTTGCCTACATGCACGCCGATCTGTGCGTCGCGCGCGATTTGGTAAGCGCAGGGGCCGCCGCCGTGATGCCTCTGGCCGCACCCATCGGCTCTAACCGCGGGCTGATGATGCGCGGGATGATCGAAATTTTACTCGACGAAATCGACGTGCCGACCATCGTAGATGCGGGGATCGGCACGCCTAGCGAGGCCTGCGAGGCGATGCAGATGGGCTGCGCTGCGGTGATGGTAAATACGGCGATCGCCACGAGCGGGGATCTGGCGCTGATGGCGCGGGCGTTTGCGCTCGGCGTGCAGGCGGGGCGCGATGCCTATCTGGCGGGACTCGGCGCCGTTTGCGAAACGGCCCGCGCAAGCTCGCCGCTAACTGGATTTTTGCGCTAGCGGTTAAAATTTTAAGCGCGCTTGGTTACGCGAGCCGCGTTTTTTGCGCCGAATTTGCATTTCTTGGGTTTGTATAGATACATATCGCGCAAGGTTTTTGCGCCATGTGAGTTAAATCTCAGCACACTTTGTTAAGCCCTATGCCGAACGATATAAATTCCGCATTTCGCTAGGCATCTTAAAGTGTAGTGGCGAAAAGTATAATTTGGCAGCGGTGTAGCGCGCAGCAGGCTCGGCGATCAAATTTTAAAATTTAATCGGGCTGAAAGCAGCCCGATCGAGAGAAACCCGATTGATCGGCGGGCTATTTTAGCATGTCGTATTTATCGCAGTATTCTCGTAAAGAGTCTTTATCGTAGCCGAATAACCATGGGTGTTTTTTGCCCATTTCGCAGGCCTTTTGATAGTATTGTGTCGCCCTTGCTCTGTCGCCACCTGCTTCAAGA
>CAUSAC010000032.1:0-25478 GCA_963529615.1 uncultured Campylobacter sp.
GCGTTAAATAGCGAGTGTTTGGCGCCTACGTTGGTGATGATCTGATCAGGCCTGTAGTTTAGAGCATTATCGCGCTTTAGCTTCTGCGCGATTAAATTTAAAATTTCAGGCGTTCCGGCAACCGGCGTATATTTTCCACAGCCCTTAGCCATAGCCTCTATGACAGCCCTTTTAGCGACTTCTGCAGTATCGAAATCAGGCTCGCCCGCGCTTAGGATTACGACGTCTTGCCCCTGCGCTTTCATCTGTTTGGCTTTAGTGCTGATTGCGATCGTTAGGCTTTCGCCGAGCTTGCTTACGCGACTTGAAAGTGTTAATTTCATTGATGCTCCTTGGATTGGTTTAGACAATTTAAAATTTGATTTTTGACGCTAAAAGCCCTGCCGCCGCTTGGGTCTTGGTCGTAGATATCGTCGATTTTATAATCGCCTCCGCGACGGACGAGTTTGTAGATTATCGTCTGCGCACCGTAGGGGCAGGTCTGTGTCACTACAACGGTATCGCGCTGCCCTAGCTCGAAATCATATTTCGCATCGTCGCAGACATCCTGGCCCGCAATCACAGGATCGTAGTCCAAGCAGCCTACCTCGCCTTCGGTCGTAGATGTTTCATCTTGCATAAGCGCGGATTTGAAAGAAGCCGATAGGATATTTTTGTGATCGCCGAAATATACATTTTTGCTATACAGGCTTTTTACTAAATTTATTCTGGCGTCGTTCGCAGAATTTTTCGCGCTATTAGCATCGCTGCCGCTTGCCGATAAAATCGCACAGATCGTAAAAAATAGAGCTTTTTTCACCTTAAGCCTTTATTTTAATGATTTCAGATACTCTTCGTAGAATTTATTTAGATCCTCGTCCATTGCGGCGATATCTTTTCTGCCGCTGCAGATGCACTCCTCCAAAATTTCGATACGCTTGATGAGATATTTGATAAGCTCCTGGCTGATATCGGGAATTTTATTATGCGCCAAAGGATCGCTCTCGCAGCTTCCTAAAATTCTAGCGGGTATGCCCACGGCGGTGCAGTTTGGCTCGACATCCTTTACGACGACGGAATTTGCGCCGATTTTGGAATTTTCGCCGATGGTGATGTTACCTAATACTTTAGCTCCTGCACCAACTACGACGCCGTTTTGCAGCGTCGGATGGCGCTTGCCGTGCTCTAAGCTCACGCCGCCGAGAGTGACGCCCTGATAGATCAGACAGTTATCGCCGATGATCGCCGTTTCTCCGATGACAAGCCCCGTGGCATGGTCGAAAAACACTCCTCTGCCGATCTGCGCGCCCGGGTTTATATCTACGGCAGTGATTATGCGGCTAAGTCCGCTGATCGCGCGAGCTATAAGTTTAAAACCTCGCTCGTAGAAAAAATGCGCGAAACGATAATTTATTAGCGCCCAGACGCCTGGATAGCAGAAAAATATCTCAAATATGCTGTTGCATGCAGGGTCCTGGCGCAAGGGCTCGATAAAGTCCTGTTTTAAAATTTGCCAAAAACTCATTTGATCGTCTTTAAATAGCTATTGTCGTTTAAAAACAGATATAGCTCGCCCAGGATATGCTTTTTCTCTTTATCTCCGATAAGATTTGATTTTTCGACGCGCTCGTTTAGGCTTTCGCGGATATCTACTACGTCGTAGTCCATATCCTCCAAGATGTCGATGACCGATTGAGATTCGATAAAATCCTTGATCTCAAAGCCGCCGTCATCCTTTAAAATCACGGTCGCCTCTGTTGGGTGTGCAAAGAGGTTGTGGCTCATGCCAAGCACCTCCTGATAGGCTCCGACAAGAAAAAAGCCCAAAAAATACTCCTCTTTTTCAGGATCAAAATCGTGCAGAAAAAGCGGATTTTTTTGATTGTCGAATTCTATCTCGCCGTCGCTATCGCAGGTGATATCCCAGATCGACGCCGATAGCGTGGCGCGCTCGTCCAGCCTCTCTAACGGCATGATCGGGAAGTGCTGCTTGATGCCCCAAAAATCTGGCAGACTTTGAAAGATCGAGAAATTTACCAAATAGCGCTCTTGGGCGTTGCCTAGGGAGTTTAAGAAATTGCTATACTCTTGCTTGTTGCCTAAAATTCCATACGCCTTTCGCATTATTAGATGAACTAAAATTTCGCCGTTTGAGCGGTCGATCAGATCGACGTATCCTAGATCAAAAAGGGTAAGTACGCTCTCCATGTGCGACATAGCATCGTGCAGATACTCTAGCGCGTTGGATGGCTTTAGAGTTTTATACAGATCATATAGCTCGGCGACTACCGGCGGATTGTCCTTTTTTAGGGCGAGCTTCTCTTCGGCGTATTCTTGGGTAAAAAGCTCCAAAATCGGCGCTACGAGCACCGCATGGCTGGCGGCTACGTATCTGCCGCTCTCGATAAAAATATCGGGCTCAGCCTCTTTTTTATCCTGCGCGATCGATTTTAGCAAAAAGACCACGTCGTTGGCGTATTCTTTTAGCGTATAGTTGCGGCTGGAGCTCTCTTTGGCTTGAGAGTATTCGATAGCAAGCCCTCCGCCTAAATTTATAGATTTTAAATTTTTCGCGCCCATTTTGCGAAGCTCGGTATAGATGTTGCCCGCCTCGATGAGGGCCTTTTTGAGCGGATGGATCTCTGTAATCTGTGAGCCGATATGAAAATGGATCATCGTAAACTGCTCGATGAGATCGTTTTTCTTGAGTAAGTTTATCGCCTCTATAAGCTCGGTCGAGGTAAGACCGAATTTGGAATTTATCCCGCCGCTTTTCGCCCACAACCCGCTTCCGGAATTATGCAGCCTGATGCGTAGCCCGATGAAAGGCTTTGGAGCAAACCGCTCCTTAGCCGTTTCGATGATGGTTTCAAGCTCGTTTAACCCCTCGATCGTAAGCGTTACGTTATGCCCCATCTCTGCGGCGATGAAGCCGATATTTATAAGCTCCTTATCTTTAAAACCGTTTACGGTAATTGGCGCGCCGTATTTGTTATACGCCATCGCTAGTAGCAGTTCGGGCTTGCTGCCGGCTTCGAGTCCGTAACCGTATGGCTCGCCGATATCGACTAAATTTCTAACGAAGCCCGGGAATTGATTTACCTTGAGAGGATAGACGGCGTGGAATTTTCCCTTGTAATCAAACTCCTTAATAGCGCGGTTAAAATTTGAGTAAATTTCGACGATCTGCTTTTTGATGAGGTGCGGGAAGCGCAGTAGTATTGGGCCTCGCACGCCGTCTGCGCGGATCTCTTTTATGATGTCCACCAAAGGCTGCTTGAAATCGGAGTTTAGACATAGTTTGCCGCCGTCTATCGTGAAGTTGGAATTTCCCCAAATATTTAGTCCGTAATCGCTCATGCTCTATCCTTAAAAAATGCTTCGACCTCTTTAAATTTGATCGCAAAGGTGGTTTGATCCTCTAAATTTTTACACCACACTTCGGCGCGATCAAACTCATCCTGTCCGATGCAAAGGCAAAATTTCGCCTCCGCCCCGTCGGCTGCCTTTAAATGCTTCGCAAGCGCCTTGGGCTCGTATGAAATTTGAGTTTTACAAAACTTTCGCAGCTTTAGCGCAAACGAAAACGCCGTGCTAACAAACGCCTCATCCAGCGCGCCGATATAAATCCCCTCGCGCTCTTGAGGGGCTTCGCGTGTTTTTAAAATTTCGGCTATTCGCTCGATACCGATCGCAAAGCCCACGCCCGCCGTCTTTCTGCCGCCTAAAAACTCCACGAGTCTGTCGTAGCGCCCGCCGCCGCCGACGGCGCTTTGCGCGCCAAGCTCGGATGAGACGAACTCAAAGGCGGTTTTGCAGTAGTAATCAAGCCCGCGCACGAGTTTCGCATCGATCTCAAATTTTTGTCCGTTTTGGGTTAAAATTCTTTGCAGCTGTGCAAATTCCGCGGCGCAGGCGTCGTTTAAATTTTCAGTTATAAGCGGCGCAGCGGCTAAAATTTTCTGACAGCTTTCGTTTTTGCAGTCCAGCACGCGGATCGGATTGGTGTCGATGCGCCTTTGGCAGTCCTCGCAAAGCCTATCTTTGCGCTCTTGCAAGAAATTTACGAGCTTGGTTTTATACGCCGGCATGCACTCCTCGTCGCCTAAAGAGTTGATTTTAAGCGTTGCGGCGACATTTAGCTCGCGTAAAATTTGAGCTAACATCAAGATCACGCTCGCATCCTCATAAACGCTACTTTGCCCGAAGCACTCGACGCCGAATTGATGAAACTCGCGCAGACGCCCCTTTTGCGGGCGCTCGTAGCGAAACATCGAGCCTTGATAATAAAATTTATGCACGCCGCCGCTGCGGTCGAGCTTTTTTTCGATAAAGGCGCGCACGACGCCCGCGGTGCCCTCTGGGCGCAGACAGACGCTATCGCCGCTTTTGTCGCTAAACTCATACATCTCCTTGCCGACGATGTCGCTGCTCTCGCCGACGCTGCGGCGAAATAGTGCGGTCTGCTCGAGTTTGGGAGTTTCGATGAGGCAAAAGCCGTAATTGCGCGCCACGCGCTCGCACACGCTTAAAATTTGCGAGTAGATGCGCGCCTGTTCGTCCAAAATATCGTTCATACCGCGAAGTGCTTTGATCATCTATAAAATCCTTTGTGAAATTTTAAAATTTTCAAATTTTTGCGGCGATTATAGTTAAATTTTCCTAAATTTTAAGCCCTGCCGCTGCCGCTTCGCATCGGTTCTGCTTATTTGTATCGCGCGCCGTTTCGGCTTAGGCGTCTATTTTAAACCGGCTAAGCTTGGTGGTAAAATTTTTACTTCGCCGCCTTGAAGCTCAAGAATTCCTCGTAGCGGCGATCAATGATCTCTTTGATCTCGGCGTAATTTTGCGGCGAGTTTTCTATGTAAAAATAGGCGTTGTCGAAGTTTTTATCGCCGAATTTGCGTGCGACGAAATCGTCGTAATCTTGCAAATACCAGCCGTGCGTTTTGGCAAATTTCGTGCGGTCCGTGGTGTAGTAGGCATTTGCGAAGGCCTTGCCCGCGGTGTTTAGCTCGTCGCTGCCCAGTACGCCGTCCATGGCGCCAAAGAAATACCCGCGATAATCAAAGCTATCGACCATCTTTGCTATATCGCTCGCGAAATCCGCCGCGAAGTCCTTGGAGTAGAGCTTGCGTTCCATGCACCAGCGGAAGAAAAACGCGATGTGCGTCGCGCCGTTTTCATGTGGGATGTCCGTCGGCGCGTTTTTCGCGCCCCAGTGCCATTTTGCCTTGTCGTAGGTCACGTAAGCCATTTTGCTCTCCTTTTTTGACTTTAAGTTGCATAAATTTTAGAGATTAAAAGCAAACGAGGCTCGGTAAAGCTCTAAATTTTATCCGCTGCAATCTGTGCCGTGAAATTTCAAATTTTATATCAGATCGCCCATTACCTCATAATTGCATTCGCTTCGTAAAATTTTGCCGCGACTAAATTACGTTTAAATTCTATCGCGCCTCTTAGAATTTCACGCACCCCGTCCTATGTCTTTCAGTCGCTGTTTTGCCGCCGCCGTTACGTCCTCTTCGTAATCATACCACGCAAACATCGCGCCGTGCTGCACCGAGCCGCCGAGCAGATCGCCTCCCTGGCGGTTTTTCAGATCGATATTTGCGACCCTAAATCCATCCAGCGTCGCTGCGAACTCGCGCAGGCGCTGCGGCGGGGATTTGAGCTTGGTGTAGAGGTAGCAGCGCCCCGCCTGGCCTTTGCGTCCGACGCGCCCTCGCAGCTGATGAAGCGACGCAAGCCCCATCCGCTCGGCACCCACGATTAAAATGACGCTAAGCCGCGGCAGCGAGATGCCCACTTCGACGATCGTCGTGGTTATCAGCAGCCGCCCCTCGTCGCGGAAGCGGCGCAGGATCTCCTCCTTGTCTTTGTCGCTGCCGTGGGTGATCATCACGTCCGCAAACTGAGCCTTCCAAAACGGCGCCGCCTCCTCAAGGCTTTGATAGACCGAGCTTTCGCTTTGTTGCACTAGCGGATAGACGATGATCGCTTGATTGCCCGCGGCGAGCTCGCGGCGCAGATCCTGCATAAAGCCCGTAAATCCGTCGTTTTGCAGGATTTTGGTTTCGATACGCTTTTCAAACGGCAGCTGTTTTAAAAAGCTAAAGCTCACGAGCTCGGATTGGATCATGCTCAGCGTGCGCGGTATCGGCGTGGCGCTAAACTGAATGAAATGCGCGCGAAACTCGCCGCTCCCCGTGAGGCGCGCGATCTTTTCGCGCTGGTTGGAGCCGAAGCGGTGCTGCTCATCGACCATTATGAGATTTGACGGCGCGAGCTCGTGGTAGAGCAGGGCGTGAGTGCCGATGATAAGGTGCGCGCCCGCGAAATTAGGCTCGCGATCGCCGCTTTTTACGAGCAGGACTTTGATCTGCGGCGGCAGCAGGCGGAGAGCTTCGGCGTAAATTTGCTCGGCTAGGATGCTCGTAGGCGCCATCAGATAGCTGATGCGCGGGTAGTTCATCGCCGCGCTCGCGAGGATGACGAGCGTCTTGCCGCTGCCTACATCACCCATGACGACGCGGCGGCGTGCCAGAGGGCTTTGCAGATCGCTAGCGATGTCCTTTATCGCGCTTAGCTGATCGCTCGTGGGCTCAAAAGGAAGAGAAGCAAGCCAGTCCGAGATGTCGCGCAGCGGGTAAATTTGCGCCGGGAAACTTGTTTTTTTCGCGCTTAGCTTTTGCAGGTAGTTTAGAATTTCGACAAATTTCAGCGTGCGTAAAATCGCAGAACCGCTTATCTGCGTAACGGCTGCGCTCCTGACGGCATCGACGGCATGGACAGTTCCGGCGTCGTTTGCAATTTGAGCGATCGTAGGTATGGCGGTCGTAGCTTGGGCGGCTGCGGTCTGGATAGTTTCAGTTTGATAATGCGTAGGTTGCACGGCACAATCGCGCGAAGCGCTCATCGGTGCGGCGAGCGCGTCTTGAACAGCCTCGGCGCTTGCGGTCTGAGCGATCGTAGGCTCTGCGGTTGCGATCCGCGCGTCTACTACCGTCTGAAGCTTTTCGGTTTGATCGCATGCAGGCTGCGCGCCCGTAGCTTGCGTGCTCAAAGTTTGGGTAGTCGCGGCTTGCGCGCTCGCTACTTGGTTTGAAGTTTGGATTGTTGCGGGTTGCAAATCTGCGTTTTGTGTTTGGGCGGCTACGAGTTGCGAATCTGCGATTCGAATGTCTGAAGTTTGAACCGCTGCGGGTTGCGTATCTACGTCTTGGGTGCTTGAAATCTGTTGCGCGACTATGGCTTGCTCGGCTACGGACTGCTCGGTCGCGACATGCTCTAGCATGGGTTGTGCGGTCGCAGTTTGAGCGTCTGTTGGCCGTGCCGCTGCTTGGGTGCCAGATACTAGGTCGTTTGAAATTTTATCGCCGCTTGCAGCCGCTTTATTATCGGCTTTAAGATCGTCTGAAATTTCATCCTCACGCGCCTTCGCGCCGTATGCGGGAAGAAAACCATCATCGCTTTGGATGATACTAAAATTTTTGTCGTTATAAATCTCCGCACCGCGCACCCGAGGTTCCTCGCCGTCTAAAATTTTATCGCTCGCAATCTTGCCGTCACGGAGGCTTGGGAGGAGTGAAGTCTCCGTGCCCTTTGAAATTCCGCCGCTTGAAATTTCATTCTCCGCGCCTCGGCTTGCTTCGCAGGCAAGAGCTCTGCCGTTTTGCGGATAGCTTGAAATTTCATCATTTTGCGATCCGCCGTTTAAAATTTCGGCGGCGGAGCTTTGCGAGCTTGGAATTTCGCCGTTATCTGAAATTCCGTCGCCATTTAAAATTTTGTCGCTGCTTGAAATTCCGCCATTTAAAATTTCACTGCCGCTCGGAATTCTGCCGCTGTTTGAAACGTCGTCGCGCTCGCCGAAATTTTCCGCGCCGCCCTCTTTGAGCTGCCTATTTAACGCGGCTAGCATTCGCACGCTGCGCGGCGAGCTTTCATGTAGCGCGAGCAGTACCGCCACCTCGTCCGCGCGCAGCCCACAGCCTAAAAGCGCGTCCGCGCTTAGATATTTTTTGATCAGCTTTTGCGCCGCGGCGTCGCTCAGCGCGGCTTTGTATTTGGGCGCGATCCTGCCCGGCTTGCTTACGATTTTTGGGTTTACGAACTGCCACGAGCCGAAGCTCTCGTCGCATTTGCCGTGGATGAAAAATTTTTTGCCGCGCTTAAAGGCGCCGAAGTGCCAGCTTTTGGCGTTGAAGATGACGATTTTGATCTCGCGCTCCCAGCTGAGGCAGTGCGCCGTGACGATGAGCATCGAGCCGCGCCTGTGCTGGAAGAGGCACTCGACCTCCGCCGTGCTCTCGCCTGCGCACGGCGCATCCCCCACGCTCAGATCGTCAAAGCTTTTGGGCAGAAGCAGCGCCAGATCCAAAAGCGTCGTGATGCCCGCCTTTTGTAGTGCCGCCGCGTCTTTTGCTTCAAAAATCAATTCTCATCCTTTAAATTTTATAGGCGTTAAGCCCTCGCGCTACGAAATTTTATGCACCGCAGCGGAATCGCTCGCCTAAATTTTGATCGAAATTTTATGTGCCGCGCCGAATTGCCTAAATTTGCTCGGAATTTTGCTCATTGCGGCAAATTTACTCGCTAGCTTCTTCCATAAATTTTACCCGCTCTGCGGCGTGTTTTATTTGGCGGCCGTACTTTGCGGCGCGCACCCGGTTTAAAACAGAGCGCGATCGCTTTTGAAATTCATAGCGCGATTTGCGAACCGCAAAAATTCAATTACGGCAGCCGCCACCGCGCGCCTTTTTAAATTTCACGGCGCGGCTTACAAACGGCGTGCTAAATCGAGCTTTGATTTTGTGCGCTGAAATTTTACCGAGCCGCGTACGGCGCCTTTAAATTTAGCCGCCCTTATAAGGCTCGCAAGTTTTAGCGCGACGCAAGCGCGGTTTTAAATTTAAACGCACAAGCTATCCGCAAACAGAGCGCAAAAGTAAAATTTAGCGCCGTTCGCGCCTTAATATTATCCGCGCCGCTTTACAAATTTTAAAATTTACCCAAATTTTAGGCCGGTCGCGGGTATGCACTCGCTGTGCCGCGACGGGCTAAATTTTAAGCCCCTTTTTCGCGGCGGCCTCATCGCAAATGACGGAAAAGCTTAGGTTTGTAATCTCGTCGTGCGACTTGATGAAATCGTTGAGCGCCCCGAGTTTTAGCGTCTCGATGCGCTTTAAATTTCGCTCGAACTCGCCGAATGCGTAGCCCTTGTAATACTCGCTCTGCGCGATCGCCGCGCGCTTAAACATCGTCTCTTTTTGCAGCACTGCGCTTCCGATTAGGAATTTTTTGGCGCTTTTTAGCTCCGCTTCGCTCACGCCCGAGGCGATAAATTTCGCGATCTCCTCTTTTACGAGCGCGGCGGCGTTTTGTAAATTTTCGTTTTTGGTCTGCAGATAGCCCCAAAACTCGCGGCGGCTAAGCTCGAAATCGCCGCGCGCATAGACCGAATACGCAAGCCCGTGCTTAACGCGGATGCGCTCCATCAGCCTGCTGCCAAAACCGCTGCTTCCGAGCACGAAAAGCGCGGTGTTTGCGATGAACTCCTGCTCCTTTGGCAGCGCAAATGGCGCGCCGAAGTAGATGTAGGCTTGCTGCGTCTGCTCCTTTTGGATCTTTATATTTTTCGCATCGCTCGGCGTGAAAAACGGCAGCTCGTGCTTTTTGCCGCTTGAAAAGAGGCTTAAAATTTCTGCGATTTTCGGGTTTTTGTCGCTCACGTCGCCGCATAAAACGACGTATAAATTCTCTAAACTCAGCGAGGCAAAAAACTCCCGCACGTCCTTCATCGTGATCCGCTCTACGCTTGCCTCGTCGCCTATGAGCGGCTGAGCGAGCCGCGTGCGCGGATACAGAAGCGCTTTTAGGTTGCATGTCGCGATGTAATCAAACTCGCTTTTTAGCACGGCGAGCTCGCCTATGGTTTGCATTTTTAGCTTTTCTAGCACCGAGGGCGTTAAATTGGGCTCTTTAAGCAGCTCTCGCAGCATGTCTAGGCCGAAATCGAAGTGCTCTTTTAGGCAGTTTAACTGGATGCCGAAGGTTTCAAAATTGCTCGCGGCGCTGATTTCGACCGCGCGGATATCGAGCTTGCGGTGGAATTCGCTCACTCCTAGCGCCTTTGAGCCCTCGCCCAAAACGCCCGCGCAGATGCGCGCAAGCCCCAGGATCTTCTCGCTCACCGCGCCGCTTGCTTTGAAAATTAGCTTGAAGCTCGCCACCGGCAGCGAATCGTCGAACTGATACAAAAAGTCGATTTTAGCGCTCTTGCCGCCTTTGGTTTTAAGTGAAATCTCTTTTTCTTCCATCGTTTTCCTTTATAAAATTTTTAAATTTTATCGCTCTTTCGGGCGCGGTTTTAAAATTTTGACGCAGCCAAGCCGCGCCGCTTTTAAAATTTGCACCGGGCTCGTTTTAAAAATTTCGCTAAAACAAGTTTTCAAAATTTCGTTCAAACTCGCTTCTAAAATTTCGCGCCAGGGTAGTTTTGCCCGTCCTGCTTTAAAATTTAATCGCACCGCACGTTTTGTAAAATTCCAGCGCCCGAAACAGCGCGCCGCCGCAACGCATTCTAGCCACGAGGCGAAATTGTCACAGCGCATTTGCGGCACAAAACGAAATATTCGCGCCTAAACGGGGGCGCATGCTGCTACCAAACACGTAGCTCTGCGGCGTACGAAACCGCAATATGTTTTGTCGTCGCAAACGCGGCAAGCGCCTTCACAAAATGCCTTCTGCGCGCCGTCTCCGCCGCATTGATCTTGCGGCACGGAATTTCGCGTCCAAAAAATTTTAAGGCGAAATTCCATAGCGAAATGAAATTTTACCGCGCAAATTCCGCTTGCACCTGTAAATTTAAACCCGTACCGATACCAAAATTTTAAATTCCGTTGCAAAATTCCACGCTCGCGATCGCAAAAATTCGCTATCTGTTTTAAGGCAAAATTTTACCGCTAAATTCGCGCCGTAAACGTATAAATTTCTGCCGCAAACGCGCAAAAACCCGCATCTAAGCGTCTAAACGTACGTCTCCAAAATATCGTAGTTGGTGTTGCGCTTGGCGGGTATTTCGCCTACGTCGCGGATCAGCGCTATCATCTCGTCCTTGCTCATCCGAAAGCTCGCGCCCGCGGCCTTTACGACGTTTTCCTCCATCATCGTGCTTCCCAGATCGTTCGCGCCGAATTTTAGCGCCAACTGCCCGATGTAGCTGCCCTGCGTGACCCAGCTGCTTTGGATGTTTTTGAAATTATCCAGAAATAGCCGCGAGACGGCGAGTAGGCGCAGGTAGCGGTTCGGGCTTTGCTTTTTGATCTCTGGGTGCTCGCGCAAAAGGCGGGTGTTTTGCCCCTGAAAGCTCCATAAAATGAACGCTCGAAAGCCGCCCGTGCGGTCTTGCAGCTCGCGGATTTTATCCCAGTGTTCTACGATCTCGCGCGTGCTTTCCAGCGTGCCGAACATCATCGTGGCGGTCGTTTTCATACCGATGCCGTGAGCCTCCTCGTGCACTCTAAGCCACGTGGCGCTGTCGCTTTTGCGCGGCGCTACGAGGTCTCGCACGCGGTCGCGTAAAATTTAGGCTCCGGCGCCCGGCCACGAGTAGAGCCCCGTTGGTTGCAGCCGGCGAAGTACTTCAAGCGTGCTGATGCCGCTAAGGCGCGCGATATAATCGATCTCGATTGCCGAGAAGCCGTGGATCGTGATGCTCGGGTAATTTTTGCGGATGAACTCCACCAGATCCTCGTACCATTCGATTTTCAGCTTCGGATGAACGCCGCCTTGAAATAAAATTTGCGTGCCGCCCACGGCGATGAGCTCCTCGATCTTTTCGCTAATCTGCTCAAAGCTCAGCACGTAGGCATCCGCGTCGCTTGCGTGGCGATAAAATGCGCAAAATTTGCAATCCACCATGCAGGCGTTGGTGTAGTTTATGTTTCGATCGATGATGAAGGTCGTGACGCGATCCGGGTGCAGCTCGCGCTTGCGTGCAAACGCCGCGCGCCCAAGCTCGTTTAGATCGGCGTGCTCGATCAGCTCTAG
This sequence comes from uncultured Campylobacter sp., assembly GCA_963529615.1. Taxonomy (GTDB): domain Bacteria; phylum Campylobacterota; class Campylobacteria; order Campylobacterales; family Campylobacteraceae; genus Campylobacter_B. The sequence continues at coordinate 12,034 of CAUSAC010000032.1, forward strand.
CGCCTCATCGACGCTTATTCTAGCCATTGGCTCCCTTTAAATCTACATCGCTTGCGACGGCGTTGGAATTTTTATCGTCAGTACCTGCGCCATCCATGTCGTCTAAATTTACGCCGCCGTCATTTAAATTTACGCCGTCTGCGCCGCTAGAATTTCGATCGGTATCTTTTTTTACCACGATTTGTCCGTTTTTTACGCCTAAAATTTCGACTCGGTCGCCTTCGTTAAGATCTGAAATTTCATCGCTTTTCCAAAACGTGCCTTTGAAATAGACCATGCCGTTTTTGACGGTGCCGGTGCCGCTTTCGTCTAAAAAGTTATCCTCGTGTTTCTCTTCAGGTTTGAAAAAGCGCGATTTTAGCGGCCTTTTAAGTGCAATCAGAAGCACGAAAGATAGCACGAACGAAAGCAGAATTTGCATGTCCCAATCAAGATGAAAGCCGAAGCTCAAAAGCCCCGTGATGAAAAATCCGGCGCTGAAAAATATAAAGGTAAAATCCATCACCAAAAGCTCGACGATCGCCAAAATCACGCCGATTATGATAAAAATCAGCGCGTTCATTTAGCATCCTTCGCGCCGTTTTTGTCGAGGAATTCTTTAAGCACGCTAAGAGAGCCGATAAGCTCGCTCGTTTCGTAAGGGATCAAAATTTTATCCTTGCTCGGGTTTTTGGACAGCTCGCTAAAGGCGTTTACACGGCCCTGCGCGAGCAGGTATTCCGCCGCAAAGCTAGAAGCGCTCATCGCTAAATTTATACTGTCCATCGCGTCTTTTTGACCCTGTGCTAGCGCGATCTGCTCGTATTTTTTAGCATCCGCCATACGCTCGATCGCCTCGGCTTCGAGCACCTTCTCCTGCTTTAGCGCTTCGGCGTTTCGGATGAGGGCCGCTTTTTCGGCCTCGGCTTTAAGCTCGATCGCGCGCTTTTCGCGCTCGGCTTTCATCTGCATATTCATCGCCTCTTCGATGCCGTGCGGTACCGAAATTTCGGAAATTTCCACGCGCATGATCTTTACGCCCCAGTTATCAGCGGCATCGCCCAGAGCGATTTGTAGCTTGGAATTTAGCTGATCGCGCGAGCTAAGCGTGTTGTCTAAGCTCATCTCGCCGATCGCGCTACGTAGTGTCGTCATCGCTAAATTTGAAATCGCGCGGCGGTAGTCTTCGACGTTGTAAAGCGCCATCTTACCGTCGATGACCTTCAAAAACACGATACCGTCGACGCTTATGTTGACGTTATCTTTAGTGATGACCTGCTGCTTGCTGATGTCCACCAGCTGCTCACGTACGCTCATCTTGGCGCGCACTGCGTCGAAAAACGGCACGATGATGTGAAAGCCGCCGTCAAGCACCTTGTGAAAGCGGCCCAGCCGCTCGATGATTAAAATTTCCGATTGCGAGACGATCTTGACCCCCATCTTTAGAATTGCCGCGATGAGGACGCAAAATACTATTACCGTAGTTACGAACCCTTCCATTTTCACTCCTGAATTAAAATTTCGCAATTATAGCATTTTTAGCTTATTTTGGCTTTTAAGGCGTGCCGTGATACAATCGCTTAAAATTTTTTATAATTAATTTACGGGATAAAATTTTATGATCAGATACATAGTGCTGCTTCGCCATTCACGCAACTACCGACTGCTCTTTTCGGCGGGTTTTATATGTATGTTCGGCTTGTGGTTTTCTGTCGTTGGGATCGCTACGCTGCTCATAGAACTTGGCGCGCCGGTGTGGGCGATTACAGCGGTGGGCGTCGTTTCATTCGTGCCGAACGTCTTTTTGGCGCCCATTAACGGCATCATCGTGGATAAATTTCAACCAAAGCCGCTGATGACGGCGATGTTCATAACCGAGATGATCAGTATTTTCATGCTGATTTTTATCGATAGTTTGGATTATTTGTGGCTGCTGCTTTTGATCGTGGTCGTGCGCAGCGTCGCAGGCACGCTGTTTTTTCAAACCGAATCATCTACGCTGCCGAAATTTCTAAGCCGCCCCTATCTCAAGCTTGCTAACGAGATGACGGGCATTATCTGGACGATCACATATACTTTCGGTATGGCGAGCGCGGGTATTTTTATCCACTATTTCGGCGTGCGAGCGGCGTTTATTTTGGATTTTTGCTTATATGTTTTTTCGTTTTTTATCCTGCTGCGGCTAAATTTTAAAGACCTCGCAAGAAACGCGCCGGGGCCCGTGTTTAAGATGCTAAAGGAGGGCTTTTCTTACCTGCGCTCGCATCCTTTGGTGGTGCATCTCATCGTCCTTCACGCCTTCGTCGCCGTCACCACCTACGACAATCTCATCGCGCTTCTTGCGAAGTATAAATACAAAGAAATTTTAAGCGCTTCGCTAGTCATCGGGCTTATGAATATGTCGCGCTCGGCGGCTGCGTTTTTCGGGCAGATATGGCTAAGTAAGATCGTGAATAAATATACGTTTTTTTGGCTATTGCTGGGGCAGTTTGCGGGCATCGCGCTGTGGGCGGTGCTGGAGTTTAACTACTGGCTTTCGTTTGCGGGCATGATCGCGGCGGGATTTTTCATCACGACGGTGTGGTCGTATTCTTTTACGCAGCTGCAAAACCACGTCGATAGGGAGTTTTTCGGGCGCGTCATCGCTTACAACGATATGGCGTATTTCATCGTCGCCACACTCGTGTCGGCCGCGATCGGATTTTTTTTCGAGCTTGGATTTTCGCTTTCGCAAATTACCTTCGGTATGGGCTTTATGTTCGCAATCGCGGCGTTTTATTATAAATTTTTGATCTACGAAAAAATTTAAACCTCGGCCGCTATCTTTTCGGCGCGATCTCGGGGCGAAAGATAGCAAATACGAATAAAAAGCTCATCGCCGCGAAAAATACCCAGATAAAGCCGTTTGCGCCCAAAAATTTCATCATCGCGCCGATTATCAAAGGCGAGCAGAGCGACGCGCTCGAATAGATAAAGAGCATTGCCGCTGAAATTTGCACGCGAGATGCGCCCTCGCCGGTGATGGAATCGTTTGCGCGCGCGATGGCGAGCGAATACAAAGGAAAGGCGCCAAATCCTAGCAGCAACGCGAGTGCGCACGTTAGGATGAAGCTCTTAGCAAAAAATAGCGCTGCGCAGGAAGTAAGGCCCACGACGCAAACTATCATTATGGCGCGTTTGCGACCAAACTTATCTGAAATAGTGCCACAGACGAGCTGCGCTAAGAAGCCTCCTGCCATCGCCGATCCCATAAATGCGCCCACCGAGCCCACTCCAAGCCCTGCACTTAGCACGAAAACGCTCGCCATCGAAAAAAAGCCGTTAATCAAAATGCCCGCGCAAACCACCGTCGCAAACGCAAGCGGCGGCACGATTGAAATTTGCGGCATCGAGATGCGCATGCGAGCGGGGACTCTAGGAGGATTGAAGCGGATTAAATTTACCGGCAGCAGCGCTAGGATGATGAAAAATGCGCTTAGCACGAAGACCTTCATCGTTCCGAAATTTAGCGCCAAGATTATAACTCCTATCGCAAACGCGCCGTAAAAAACCGCTTCGTAGATCGCCAGCACGCGGGAGCGGATGGAGTTTGTGATCTTTGAGTTTATCCAGCTTTCGATTATCATCAAAAGCGCGTAATAACAAAAGCCCAAAATGAAGCGCAAAATCGCCCAATACACGAGGTTTGAGCCTAGATCGTGCAGCATCGTCGCGATGCCGAAAAGCGCCGTAAAGACCGCGTATGCCCGCACGTATGAGAGCGCGCCGATTATCGAAGGCACGAAAAAGCCGCTAAAGATCGCACCTAAAAAGAAAAACGCCGAAATCGCTCCGATCTCAAGCTCGCTGTGGCCGGATTCTTTTAGCATGATGCCCGCGCTTGCGATGACTAGCGCGTCGCCAATAAACATAAAGAAAATCCCCAGAAATAGGGGGCTTAGCGAGCGTGCCGCGCGCATAGATTCAAACAATGACTTTCCCTTGGAATTAAATTTGACGTATTGTAGCCTTTTATTGATTAAAGCTCGGTTTTTATGGCAAAATATTTGAAAAAATTTTGAAGGAGCGGGTATGAGATTAAAAATTTTAACCGCATTTTTACTGGCGGCGATATTTGGCGGATGCGCGGCGTTTCGAGGCAAGGTATATATATTGGAGGATCCCAAGGTAAAGGAAGCATATAGCGCGATAGAGTTACCGTATAGCATTAAGATAGATGGAGAAACTTTTACCAGAAAGTATAAAAATCTTGCGGCGGCATATTATTTTTTAAACGGTGAGGAAGGATTTGGCTGGAGTAAGCTCGTATCTATATCATATTTCAACGACGTAAAAAATATCGATGAGTATGCGTATGGGATATATCAAGCGATCGAAGAGGCCAATGCGGGAAAAAAACAAGAGGATCGACGCTCCTTCGGCATTTTAAAGACCAACCATACGCAAGCTATAATAGTACTCCTCAATCCGCCCGCCCCCGGAGATCCTCATTTCAATAAATATGAAGTCGATCTAATGGTTGCAGATATGCAAAGCTGCGGACTTGTACTTGTGCAATACGCGAAAAATTTCGATTCGGATAGAGATTTTAAAAAGATGCGAAAATTTATAAAGGAAAATAAAGCTAAAATTTTACCGCAGATGCCTAAGATCAAGTGCAGGTAACACGCCGAAAAACCTAGCGTGCGATAAAATTTTACCGCAGCGGTTTTAAAACAGCACGAGCGTTTAAATTCAGGGGCAAGCCGCAACGAAGCGCTAAAAATTTAAGATAAATTTTAATCCAAACGTTAAAGCTCTAGTAGTCGTGCCTCGTCGCATCAAAGAGACGAGCTTTATTGAAAAGCCCTGCAGCCAAAGCGACGAGCTGCTAAATTCCCGCGCGCGGCTAAATTTAAAGGTAAAATTTCAATCTTTGCGGATAAATTTATGCGGCTTGCTTCAAAGATAAAATTTTAAAATTTCATAGAGCAAAACCGGGGCGCAAAAGGCGCGGAATTTTAAAGCTCTAGCCGTTTTGCATTATCCCCTTTAGGCTGCGATACTCCTCGCATTCGCCTGTTAGCTTCGCGTCGGTGCCGATAGCAAGTATTCGGCCGTTTTTCATCACGGCGATATTATCGGCGCGCTCGATCGTGGATAGGCGGTGAGCGATTACAAAGACGATTTTGCTTTGTTTGATCTTTTCGATGACGTTTGAGATCTCCTTTTCGCTTGCGTTATCCAGCGCCGAAGTCGCCTCATCGAATATTAAAATTTGCGGGTCCTTATACAGCGCGCGCGCGATGGCGATACGCTGGCGCTGCCCGCCGCTAAGGTTTGCGCCGAACTCGCTAAGCACGGTGTAAATTCCATCCTTCATCGAGCTTACGAACTCATAGGCGTTGGCGAGCTTTAGTGCTTCTATGACGCGCTGCTCGTTAAATTCCGCGCCGTAGCTTACGTTTTGCGCGATCGTGTCGTTGAAAATATAGACGCGCTGGCTTACGAGGCCGATATTTTCGCGCAGGCTAGGGATGCTAAACTCGCCGATCTCGTCGTTGCCGTTGAATAAAATTTTGCCGCTGCTTGCGTCGTAAAAGCGCATCAGCAGGTTCACGACCGAGCTTTTGCCGCCGCCGCTGTTTCCGACGAGCGCTAAAATTTCGCCCTTTTTGACGCTGAAGCTTATGTCTTTCAGCGCCGCCTTGTCGCCGTAGTTTAGCGACACGTCGCAAAAGCTCACCGAGCCTATCTCGCCCATCTGCTTGCCGCCTCCGACGATCGTAGGCTCCAAGTCTATGAGCTCAAACGTCCGCTCGCTTGCTGCGATGGCGTCTTGCATGTTGTTGTAGAGCGATGAGACCTTTTTTATCGGCGTGTAAACCATAAAAAGCGCCGTAAGGAAGCTGAAAAAGCTGCCGATACTCATCTGGCCCGCGATGACCTCCTGTCCTCCGACGATGATCACCACGGCGATGCCCACGGCGCCTAGCATCTCCATGATCGGGCTTACCAGGCACGTCGTTACGACCGCCTTTAAATTTAGACCGAAAAATTTCTTGTTTTCGGCGTTAAATTTCTCCACTTCAAAGCTCTCGGCGTTGCTTGCTTTAACGATTTCGATGTTGGAGTAAATTTGACTGAGCGCCGAGGAGATATCGGAGGTTTTCTCTTGAGACTCGCGCGAAATTTTTTTCATCCGCTTCGCAAGGCGCGAGAGCGGATATATCGCGCACGGAAAGACCACGAGCGCGAAAAACGAAAGCTTTGGGCTCTGATAGATCACGACGCCCAAAAGCCCCAAAATCGTAATGATCTGCGTGAAAAAATCGGGGATCATATTCGAAACCACGACGCGGATGCGCTCGATGTCGTTGATCGTGCGACTGATGAGCTCGCCCGTGCGGAAGCGGTTAAAAAAATCCACGTCCAGCCGCACGAGGCTTGCGACGAGTCTATCGCGGAAGCGGCGCACCGTGTCTTGACCGATGAAGGCGGTAAAGTAGTTTTGCATAAACGCGCCGCCGCTTTTCATAGCAAAAACCACGATGATCGCGATCGGAAGCGTGTATAGATACGGCTCGTTCTTTTCGACGAAAATTTTATTTAAAACGGGCTCGACCAGCTTCGCGCTCGCAGCAGTCGCCACGCTCGTCATCACCATACCCAAAATCGCCAATGCAAACTGCGGCTTATAATCCCTAAAATAGGGCTTAAAGCGCGATAGTAAAGTTTTAAAGCCGTTCAAATGCTATCCTTTTTTATAAAATTTTTAAAATTTAAAATCTCAAAATTTATGAAATCCCAAAAATTTATGAAATTTCAAAATTCTTGAAATTTTAGAATTTCCAACTCTGAAATTCTTGAAATTTTAAAATTTATAATTCCAAAATTCCTTAAATTTTAGAATTTCGACCGCGAGGCAACACAAAATTTATGGGGCGGCGCGGGACTAATTTGCGCTTCGCAAGCTCGTTAAATCAACTCGCTCGCATGCGGCGACCGCGCGGACGACGCCGAGATTTAGCTTTTTTGTTTGCCGCTTTTAAAGCGTTAAGCGCTTTAAAATGGCTTTTGCGCATCGCAGAGCGGTTTTTACATTACCATTTTTAAAGCTCAAAGCGCCTTAAAAGCGAGCGAGTTTTTATTCATCGCGATTTCTAAACACTTTTGTACGTCATAAGCGTTAAATACTTTGAAAGCGCTACAAAGTGCCATATCGTAATTGCATCGCGTTATATCGCTATTTTGCAGCGCCGCGCCGCATTGCGCTTCTGTTGCCGCGTCACACCACACATCGCTCCTGCACCGTATTACTAAATAAAATCGCGCCGCCGTATCGAAATGCCGCAGATAAAAATCGCGCTAAAATTTACGCGCGAATTAGCGTTCAGATTTGTACCCCGTATGACAAAAATCACAAAATTTAGCGTAAAATTTTACGCTAAATTTTACGTTTTACTCCGCTGCGACCTCCCAAACGGTGCCGCTAGCCGTATCCATCACTTCGATCTTCATATCCGTAAGGCGCGCCCTGATGGCATCCGCGCTCGCAAAGTCTTTTTCCGCCTTCGCCTGCGCGCGCTGTTTTATCAGCTCCTCGATCTGCTCTCTTTGCTGCTCGCTCACGCCGAAGCGAAAGTATTCGGTCTCATCCTCATATAAAATTCCGAGCGTCTGCTTCGCAAACTCTAAATTTGCGGCGATCTGAGCCTTTAACGCCTTGTCTTTCGGCGCGCGATCGAGTGCTTCATTCGCGCCTGCTACGAAGCTATCGAGCACTGCAAGCGCGCCTGAGGCGTTGAGATCATCGCTTAAAAACTCCATCATCTCCGATCTAAATTTAGCCTCTGCAGCAGGCAGTTCGGGCGCAGAATTTTGCTCCGCAGCGGGAGCTAAAACGTCACGGACGCGTTTTTTAAGGCGGTAAATTTTATCTAGCCTCTTTTTGCTCGCAAGCAGATCGGCTATCGAATAATTAAAATTTGCCCTGTAGTGCGAGCTTAAGAGATAAAATCTCAGCGCCTCGCCCGGTGCGATTTTTAGAGCATCTCCTACAAAAAACGAGTTGCCCAGGCTCTTGCTCATCTTTTCGTTATTTACCTGCACGAAGCCGTTGTGAAGCCAGTATTTGCTTAGCGCTCTATGGCGGGCGCAGCGGCACTGCGCGGCTTCGTTTTCGTGATGAGGGAAGAGCAGATCGGCGCCGCCTGCGTGAATGTCTATGCAAAATTTCGGATCGCCGCTATCAAGGTGCGCCAAAATCATCGCGACGCACTCGCTATGCCAGCCGGGGCGCCCTTTGCCAAACGGGCTATCAAACCAATTCTCGTCAAATTTCCACAGCACGAAGTCCTTCTCGTCGTGCTTGGCATCGTTTGAGGCGACGCGGGCGATGTTTTTACTAGCATCGTCCTTTTTTCCGCTAAGGCTTAGATAATCCCCATCCTTGCGCGTGTCGAAGTAGATGCCGTCACCTGCGATCTCGTAGGCAAAGCCTTTTTGAAGAAGTGAAGATATGAGCTCGCAGATCGCGGCGATATTTTCGGTCGCTTTGGGCGAAATGCTCGCGTCCGCGACGTTTAGTGCGCTCATATCCTGCAAATATCTGCGGGTATAAAACTCCGTGATCTCCTCTAGGCTCTTGCCGGTTTCCGCCATCTTTTTTAAAATTTTATCGTCGATATCGGTGAAATTTCGCGCAAATTTTACCTCATAGCCCTCCGCTTGCAGTACGCGGCGCAGCAGATCGAAGCTCACGGCGCTTTTTGCGTGCCCCAAATGCGCGTCGTCATAAACGGTCGGACCGCAGGCGTAAATGCGCGCTAACCCCTCGCTAATGGGCTCAAACGGGAGCTTCTTTTTGCTCAAACTATCATAAATTACCATAATACAAGCCTTTTAAAATGTATAAAATCGCCGCTTCGCCTGCACAAAGCGCCGCGATCGCAATAATTTTTTTTGCGCGGATTATAGCCAAAAAGTTATTAAATCCAAAAAAATAGAGATTAAAGCCAAGCAGAAACGCCCCCGTTATCGTGCTTGCAAACGCAAGTCCCACGGCTCCGAAGGGTTTAAAAAACAGCGCGCACAAAGCGACGTTTATAAAGACGCACCAGATCGAAATTTTCGCGCTTAGCTTCTGCTTCATATTTGCATACAACCAGTGCGAAAAAATCCTAGATAGCCCAAACGGCACGAGCCCCACCATATATGCGCCGAGAACTGCGGCGCATTCGATAGAATTTTGACGTGTAAATTCTCCGCGCTCAAACAGCAGCTGCGTGATCTCGTTTCGCAGTATCACGCCGCCTATCGCAGAGAGCCCGAGTAGCGCCAAAAGGAAGTAAAATCCGCGTTCCACGAGCGCCAGAGCCTGCGCGTCGTCGTGAGCTTTTACGAATTTGCTCATGCGCGGAAAGATCGCCGTGCTAAGCGCGATCGCAAAAAGCGCAAGCGGCAGCTGAAATATGCGGTTGGCGTAGTATAGATAGCTGATACTGCCGCTAGCAAGGAAGCTAGCAAAAAAGGTATCTATAAACGAGCTTAGCTGAAGCGCCGACGCACCGAGCACGCCCGCGAAAAAATTTTTATAAAAGCCCTGCGTCTGCGGTTTATCGCCTCGCGCAAGTCGCGCAAAGCCGCCCGCTAAGACGCGCAGCATGCCGGTAAATTTTAGCGCATAAATGTGCACCGCAAGCTGCAAAAGTCCGCCTGCTACGACGCCGAAGCTAAGATAGAGCACCGCCGTGGCGCCGTCTTTGCCGCGAGCTAGCAGAAGCGCCGCGATCATCGCTAAATTTAGAAGTGCGGTCGAAAACGCCGTCGTAGCGAAGTGGTCGCGATACTGAAGCAGCGAGGCAAAAAGCGTAACGACGAAGATAAATGTAAGGTAGAAAAAATTTATCCGCACGTATGGCACCGCAAGACCGATCTGCTCAGCGCTAAATCCGTATGCCAAAGCTTTAGTAAAAACGGGTGCGGCAAGCAGTACGAGTGCCGTTAAAAGCGCGATGAAAATGCTAAATTTAATAAGCACCGCTGCTGCGAAAATTCCTTTTTTACGCGCGGCTGTAAAGCTAGGCAAAAAAGCCTGCGTAAAGGCTCCCTCGCCGAATAGTCTGCGGAAAAGATTGGGCAGTTTAAACGCTACGAAAAATAGATCGCTATAAATCCCCGCGCCCAAAACCGATGCGGTAAGCAGGTCGCGCACGAAACCCAAAACTCGCGAAACCAGCGTACCTGCGCTATTTGTAAAAAAGTCTCTGAGCATAAATCTCCATTAAATTTTATAAAATGCCAAGGTTGATTATATTATAATTTCCCCTATTTTTTGATTTTGGAGAGAAATTTTTGCGGAATTTAGCCTTTTCGCTCGAAAGCTCGGGCGGGAAAAACACCTTATCGCTACGTGGGCAGTGGAACTACAAAAGCTCGCGCTCCCAGCTAATTGCACTAAAAAAAGCGGTAAAAAATTTAAACGAGCTGGAGCTAAGCTTAAGCGAAATTTCAAATTTAGACTATTTCATGGCGCTGATGATCAAAAACGTCCTTGCCGGCAAGCGGGTAAGCCTTGTGGAGGATAGCAGCAAAGCCGCCAAAATTCTAAGCTTTATGGATGATAAAACGATCGATTTTAGCTACGTACCCGAATCTCGCAGGCTAAATTTTTTAGCGCAGATCGGACTTTATTGTCATCTTGGAATTTTAGGCTTGCTAAGCCTTGCAAGTTTTTTGGGCGAGTTTTTTTCTAAACTCGCGGCTTTTATAATTCATCCGATGAAATTCCGCTTCAAAGAAACCGTAAATTTCATCAAAGATAGCGGCATAGACGCGCTTTTCATCGTCTCATTGACGGCATTTTTAATTGGTATCGTGCTTGCTTACATAGGCTCTGATATGCTTTCTAAATTTGGTGCCAGCATCTATATCATCGATATAATGGGCGCTTTGACGCTTCGTGAGGTAGCGCCTCTTATCGCCGCTATCGTTATCGCGGGTCGCTCGGCTTCGAGCTTTACGGCGCAGATCGGTGTGATGAAGATCACCGAAGAGATAGATGCGATGAGGACGATGGGCTTTGATCCGTTTTATTTTCTTGCGATGCCGCGCATTATCGCGATGGTACTAATCATGCCGCTAGTCATTTTTATCGCAGATTCGGTAAGTATTTTTGCTCAGATGATCGTGTGTGACGCGTATTTAGACATAGCCTTTAGCGATTATTTGGATAGATTTAAGGCTTCTGTAGAGCTTAGGCATTTTTTAGTAGGTGTGATTAAAGCGCCGTTTTTCGGGGCATTCATCGCTATCATCGGCTGCATGCGGGGTTTTGAGGTTAAAGGAAATACCCAAAGCATCGGCGAATACACCACCATTAGCGTCGTAAATGCGATATTTTGGGTCATTGCGATCGACGCAGTATTTGCGGTTTTGTTTTCGGAAATCGGACTATGAGCGAGCAAGTGCAATCTAGCGAAAGCGCTAAAATTATAGTCGCGCGCGACGTTACTACCGCGTACGGATCGCGCATTATGCACGATTGCGTGAGCTTTAGCGTCAAAAAGGGCGAAATTTACGGCTTCCTAGGCGGCAGCGGAAGCGGCAAAACGACGCTGATGAAAACGCTCATATTTTTAAAGCGCCCGCAAAGCGGCGAGATTAAAATTTTCGGGCGCGATATTTGGCGCGCGAGCGAGGCGGAGCAAAACGAGATCCGCCTAAAATGCGGCGTGATGTTTCAGTTCGGCGCGCTTTACAGCTCGATGAGCGTGCTTGAAAACGTAGGCGTGCTGCTGCGCGAATACTCTAAATTTAGCGAGCGCGAGATAGATGAGCTATCAATGTTTTGGATCCAAAAGGTGGGGCTTAAGAAGGAGGCCGCCGCGCTTAGCCCAAACGAGCTTAGCGGCGGTATGAAAAAGCGCGTGGCGCTGGCTCGCGCGCTAGCTCTAAGCCCTGAAATTTTATTTTTGGACGAGCCAAACTCGGGGCTTGATCCGCTCAGCGCCAGAGCCCTTGATAGGCTTGTTTGCGAGCTTAGAGACAGCCTCGGCGTCACGGTCGTGATGGTGACGCACGATGTGGATAGTATCTTTGACATTTTGGATCGGTTTTTGATCGTGGATAATCAAAAAATCGCTTTTGAAGGAAGCATCGAGGAAATTTCAAGCCTAAAGAATAACCCGCTTGAAGAGCTATTTAAGATGAGGCAAAGGGATTGAGCTTTGAAATTTATTTAGTCGAAATACGCATCGCGGCGGGTAAAATTTAGATAGGTAGGAGCTGAAATTTTAAAATAGCAGCGGAAGAATTTTAAATTTTAAACCTAGCGAGGAATTCCGGGCTCCGCAGGGCTTAAATTTTAAAATTTAGACCTTAGCGGCTCAATCGAAATTTTAAAATTTAAGCGAGTGCATTTAAGGGCGCATTTAGGCGCATTTATTGGATAGTGCATAAATTTTAAAATTTTAACGAGCAAGCGGCGTTAAATTTAAACCGGGGCGATAAAATTTTACGCTAAAATACGGCGCGGTGATATTTTGAAATTTCAAAATGCACGCTAAGCTTTAAAATTTAAACTCAGATGATTCTGCAAATTTTGCGGCTATTTGAGAAAGTGCTAAGTTTTAAAATTTAAGCCCAAATGGCTATTTTAAGGCATATCGCAGGGCTTAAATTTTACGCTCTGAAATTAGGAGAAAAGATTGGAAAATAGAACTTCATATACGATAGTAGGCGCATTTGTTATGATTTGCGTCGCGGCTCTTACGGCATTTATGTGGTGGATGCTTACAAAGACTGATCGCAGCGAGAGCTACCGCTCCTACTATATCCACACAAAAGAGCTTCCCGTAGGCATTAAGGAGAATTCCGAGGTTAAATTTATCGGCGTAAATGCGGGCATCATCAAAAGTATCGATTTTGCCGATATCGAAAATGCGATTATTGAGATTGAAATTTCGGTAAAAAGCAAGCTACCGATCTCGCAAGATAGCGTCGCCAAGGTAGAATCTCAAGGCATAAGCGGAATCGCGTTTATAAATATCACGAAAGGAAGCGGCAAGCTTTTTCCGCCGAATGATAAAAAGCCGATAATTGCGCTGGATAAAACGCTTCTTGATAAAATCGGCTCCAAAGCCGAAGTTATCACCGATAGCGTGAGTGAGATGATCTTTAAGATTAACGGGCTGTTGTCTAAACAAAATACTGATAAAGTGGATAGAATTCTATCTTCGATGGATAAATTTAGCGCCGAGCTAAGCGATGAGAAAAAATTCCAAAGCCTAGACGCACTGCTTGCTAACGTAAATACTCTTATAGCGAATTTAAACGAGCGCGAGAAGGAGCTAGACACGCTGCTAGATAATCTAAATGCTTTTGCCGTGAGTGCTGCCAATCTATCGAATTCACTGGATAAAACCGCAGGCATCATCACTAAGCGTATCGATCGCGGCGAGTACAATCTAAAAGCAATCTTGGAT
>CAUSAC010000033.1:0-25051 GCA_963529615.1 uncultured Campylobacter sp.
AATAAGAGCTTCAAGAAGCTGCAAACTAGCAGCTAGCACGACTTTCTGCGTCGCCTTTTAATTTGTCTATTAATCTCCGCGCCGCAAAATTCCAAAATTCCAAAATTCCGTCTGCGAGGTTTTCTACCAAAATACTATACAGCAAAATTCCACGCTTGAAATTATAAAATTTTACGCAGCAAATTCTGTGCACTAGGCTTATCCCACATAAGAATTTTCACGTTATAAGCTTGACGCTAAAATTCCTTGAGCTGAAACTAAAGTCTGAGAAATTTTAAAATCCATGCAGCCGCTTAATCTCTGCGCTGATCGGCTTTTTCTGACCTGATTTGGTCACGCTTACGTAGGTTGCGATCGCGCTGGTTACGTGCAAGCACTCGCGAAATCCATCCTCGCCCAGCCGCAGCGCTGCGACCTCGATCTGCACGCGGATAGAGGTATTTCCCACGCTTAGGACTTTTGCGTAGCAGCTGATGACATCGCCGATAAATACGGGCTGCTTAAAAGTTACCTCCTGCATCGAGATCGTCACGACTCGCTCGGGCGCTATCTCGCGCGCCGCCGTCGCGCCCGCTAAATCGATCTGCGCTAGTATCCAGCCACCGAAAATATTGCCCGAGCTATTCGTGTCCTTAGGCAGCGCTACGACCTTGATGCGCGGCTCGCCGAAATCGTCTAAGTTTAAATCGCTCATTTTTACTCCTTAAATTTAAAAATCTCGCATTTTAACCGCGCAAATTTAACACTTTTTCGATACAATCGGCAAAAATCTATGCCGAAATTTTAAAATTTTAAGCGGATGCGAGGATGGAATTTTGCTCTCGAAGTAAAAAGACGATAAAAACGGCAAAAAGGATACGCGATGAACGATTTTGCAAAACTTAGCGAGATGGCCGCCGCCGCCAAAGCGCGACTAAACGCCCTCTACGACGAGCCGCACGCTGAGCTAATTGCGCGCGGGCTGGAGATCTGCGGCTTTGAGTCTGGCGATACTGCGCGCATCGCCGTGCTGCGCCGCATCGTTGATCTCAAAGAGGATCCGCTGCTGCAGGAATTTCGCCGCTTGGGCTACGATGAGGCGCGACAGCGCGAGCTTAAGAGCAAAATGTACGATTTCGCGCGCGAGATACACGAGGGCATGCACGCGGCTCTCATCGCCGAGGCAGGCGCGCAAGGGATTTTGCAGCTCTTTTATCTGGAGCTTTTAAAGGGCATCCACCGCATCGGGCTCGTGCTAAGCGACATGCAAAAAAGCTGGCAAGCCCTAATTATCGAAGGCACGAACAAGCGCTTGCAGAAGGAATTTAGCTCGCTTGCGCAGGCGAAGGAATTTTTGCTGCAAGAGGAGCTGTTTATGCGCACGCCTCACGGCGAGATCTGCGAGCGCTGCTACGGCGCGATAGTGCAGCGCGAGGGCAAATCCCAAATGGTGCCCTACGCCGTGGCCTTTGCGGATGAGACGGCGAAGCTGCAGAGCGAATTTAGCGATCTTTTGGAGCGTTTGGTGACGCTTGTAGAAGATGAGAGCGAGCTAGCTTACGTCGCGTATCTATCTAAGCTCAAACAGGCCTTTTGCGAGAGAGACGCCAGCGCGGCAATCGGCGCGTGGCGGGATGCGGAGATCGCGTGGATGGATATAAAAACGCCGCTTCAGATCGGGCATCCGCTTGAGTACTACGAGGACGCCTACACACACGCAGTCGCGCTGGAATGGGACGTCAGACTTGCAGGCGCGTATGAGTTCAGCGCGGAGGAATTTAAAGCACGCGTAAGCGAGAGTTTTGAGCGTGCGTATGAAAAAATCGGTGCGAACAATGCCGTCATGCACTCGCTCGTGCTCTCAAACATCGCCAAGACCCAGCTTTACGTCTGCGCGCCGCTGATCTACTACGGAGCCGATCTTAACGGGCTCTTTTCGGCGCAGGTCGTACCCAACGACGAATTCGTAAGTACCAACTGCGGCAAGAAAATTTTCGCCTTCGTAAATTTCGTCTATGAAAGCGCCAAGGCTAGACCTTTTATGCGGATAAGCAGCGAAATTTTCGACCTCGATTATCTAAATTTCGGGCGCGAAATTTTATTTAAAAAGCCGCAAATTTGGCGCCGCGTCTACGAAATATCGACGATCGGGCATGAGTTCGGGCATATATTTTTCATCGACGCGGACACCGAGGCGCGCATGAACCACTCGGGGCTTTTCAAGCTCATCGAGGAGTACAAGGCGACCACCGGCGGGCTCGTGAGCTTCTTTTTCCACGAGGAGGAGGAGTTTTGCTTGCCGGTGCTAGATGAGCTGATCCGCCGCGCCGTGGGGCTCATCGCGTGGCAGCGGGTGGAGGAGCTCAAGCCCTACTACTGCGAGGCTCTGATACATCTGAGCTTGCTTTTTGCATCGGGCGTTTTGAAATTTGAGCGCGGGCGGCTGGCGGTTAAATTTGATCGCGCGGGCTACGAGAGCTTTAAGTCTGCGTGCCTGCAAAACTACGAGGATCTGGCGCGGCTTTATTGCGACAAAAAGGACGCGGCGGAATTTTTATCGCGCTTTGCAGAGCTTAGCGGCGGCGTGTATCTACCGCGCGAGGCGCAGGTGCGGGAGTTTGTGGAGTTTTACTACTCACGCTACGAAGCGATCGGCAACGAAACGGATCCTAGCAATGAACGAGCAAAATGGCTTTAAAATTTCAGCTCCGAACTGCGCCTAAAATAATGGAAAGTGGGCGGGGTTACGTCAAATTTCAAAACCCTATGCCGTAAAATTCTAAATTGAGCGATAGAATTTAGCATCTGGAAATTCTAAAATTCTATTCGCAAACTACGCACGCGAAGTTCTTTCGGAATTATAGAATTCCGCGGAATTTTAAGGGGAAAATATGGGATATTTTAAAAATTTACTCTCCGATTTGCGAAACGGCAGGCTCGCGCTGCACCCGATTTTACTCGCGGCGACGTTTTGCATAGTGAAAATTTCGTGGCCTTTTCTAATAGGGTCTACAGGTGGCGATGGCTCGGGCTGGACAATATTTGGCTATTTCATATTTATGGATTTTACGCAATGCACATGTTTCATAGCGCTGGGCGCGCATTTTGTTTATGTCGCGGGGCGCGGCGACAAAAATAGCCAAAGTAGTAGCCGTAAAAGCAGCGACTACGAAGGCTTTATACAACCCCGCGGGCTGCAATATTTAGCCGTGCTGCGCACTATCTTATGCGCCCTATGCATCATCGCGTGCGTGGCGGGCTATCTTAGCGCGGATATAAATCACCAGAAATTAGGCGTTCTGAATTGGTTTTTCCCGACTGCGTTATTAAGCGCTTTCATATATTTGATTGCGATCTGGGTTGTTACGACCGACTCTGAAATAGTAGCTTGGGGTGCCGTCTTTGGGACAAGCTATGTAGTCGCTTGCTATGCGGTTTGCAAATGTTTTTTTTGGTATGGTGGATATGTATTTTGGAAAGGGTTGGAGATAATCTTTCCGCTAATTTGGGCGTTTCATTTCAAGCGCACCTACAAAAAGCTCCTAGCAGAGGAGATGCGCGAGGCGTAACGGCAAGCTGAATGCAGAATTTTAGCCAAAATTTTACACTACTAGCCACAAATAAAATTCCGTAAAATTTTGTTGTAGTAAGAATATAACATCATAGCCAGATCGCAGAATTTTTAATTAAAATTTATTCGGCGCAAGCCGCAATTCAAATTTAACGCGGACGCAGTCCGCACCGCTAGCGTCGCGCGGGTGGGGGTTGGTAAGGGGGCGCCCCGCTAACTCCGAGCGCCGCCCCCTTACGAGTATTGCGCATAATACACCCAGACACTAAGTTATATCCATGAAATTTTATAGAAACTTACAAAATAAAATTTATCACCAAATTCACAGCCCGTGAAATTTATGCCGTGATTTCTATTCCACTCGGGGCGGGAAGGAGGCCTGAATTGCGAGGTCGCTCCCCTTCCCGCCCCAAGCCACACCCATCCCCCGACGACGCTTTAAGTGGTGCAGGCTGCGCCTGAGTTAAATTTCAACGTCCATATCCACAGATTCGATCTGCAAGCCGCGCAGACCCGCGAGCTGCTGCACCGCTGCGTCCGTCTCGGCGTTTTTTGGAAGCACGATATGAAAGCCGCGATCAAACGCCAAGAAAAAATTCTCTCCGCCCGCAGCGATTCGATTTAGTGAGCGCGCGGCAAATTTCTCGCTTGCGCGCGGATCGCGCTTCGAAAATGAAATTTCATCTTCGCCCGCGATAAATTCCATCTCTATGCTTGAGTCTTGCGCGAGCTTGGCGGAAGCCAGATGCTTTCTTAGCATGCGGCGGTAAAATTTCGGATAAAAAATAAGCCATGCCGCGCCCAAAATAACCGACGCCACGCTCGCAATCGGAGCCGTTTTTAAAAGCCCGTCGATGATAATGCCAACGAGCAAAAACTCAAATGGTATGGCGTAGGTGCTGACTAGGCGCTGCTTGCGTGCCTTTTTGCTGTAAAGCAGCATAAATTTATTGAGATTATCGACGTCGCGATTGGTGATACGTACTTTCATATTTTTCCTTTAATTTTTGCGTAATTGTAGCAAAGCCGCCTTAAATTTGCGTCTATTAACTTCCGTGAGATAAAATCCCGTTTTTAAAGGAGCGCCCGTGAAATCTCTATTAAAAATCAACGGATTTTTGCCGTTTTTGGCGATTATGTTTATCAACGCAAGCGTCGATCTGGGCCATAAGATCACGATCCAAAACGTCCTTGTCAAAAGCGCCGATTCCGGCGCTCTCATCGCCCTTACCTCGCTTGTAAATTTGCTGATTTTGCTGCCTTACGTATTTCTTTTTAGCGCCAGCGGCTATCTCAACGATAAATTCTCGCGTACCCGCATCACGCGGATCTGCGCGAAACTCGGCGTCGCGCTTACCGCGCTCATTACGCTAGGTTATCTGTGCGGGTGGTTTTATTTCGCGTTTTTTATGACGATCTTGCTTGCGGCGCAAAGTGCGATCTACTCGCCCGCCAAATACGGCCTGATTAAAAAGATCGTCGGCGCGAAAAATTTAGGCGCGGCAAACGGCATCGTGCAGGCTCTTACTATCATCGCGATTCTGCTTTCATCGCTTGCGTTTTCGGTGATTTTCGAGCTCTTTGCGACCCGCAGTAGCGATGCAGGCGAGCTGATGAGCTCGGTTTGGTTTATCGGCGTGCTTTTGGTCGCGGGCTCCGCGCTTGAAACATACTACTCGTATAAAATTCCATTCTTCGACGCCGCGCAGCCGCAGGCGGAATTTAACACGAAAGAATATCTCCGCCTGCGCTATCTGAAGCAAAATTTAAAATTTGTAATCAAAGACAAAAACGTCCTGCTCTGCACGCTCGGACTTTCGATGTTTTGGGCGGTCTCGCAGCTCGTGATCGCGACATTTCCGGCTCACTACAAGAGCCTTAGCGGCAGCGACAACGTAATGGTGATCCAGGTGATCTTAGCTCTTAGCGCGATCGGAATCGCGTTAGGCTCGATCTTTGCGGGCAGCTACTGCAAAAAGCATATCGAGCTCGGTATCGTGCCGTTCGGCGCATTCGGGCTTGCACTCGCGCTAATGGTGCTAGCCAACGCGCACTCGGTATTTTGGCTCGGTACGGCGTCGTTTTTCTTCGGATTTAGCGGCGGAATTTTCATCGTACCGCTCAACGCCGTCATTCAGTTTTTCACCGCCGATGAGCGCATGGGGCGGGTGCTCGCGGGCTCAAATTTTATCCAAAATATCTTTATGGTGCTGTTTTTGCTCATCGCCATCATCTTGGTGCATTTTGCGGTCGCCAGCGGCGAAATTTTCGTTATGGCGGCGCTGTGCGTACTTATCTGCGGGATCTTCGGCGCAAAATATCTGCCGCAGCTTTTCGTTAGAATTTTACTCATTCCGTTTATGAAATTTGGCTACCAAGTCCACGTAGACGGCATCGAAAACATCCCGCAAAAAGGCGGCGTACTGCTTTTAGGCAACCATATCAGCTGGATCGATTGGGCGGTGGTACAGCTTGCGTGCCCGCGCGGGGTGCGCTTCGTGATGCATCGCAGCTACTACGATCTGTGGTATTTGAAGTGGTTTTTTAAAATTTTCCGCGTCATTCCGATCGGAGCGGGCGTTAGTAAAAGCGCGATTGAAAGCATCCGCGAGGCGCTAAATGCTGGTGAAGTAGTGGGGCTCTTCCCAGAAGGCCACATCAGCTACAACGGCCGTATAGACGAGTTTCAAGGCGGGTTTGAGCTAGCCGCGCACGATACGAACTCCGTAATCGTGCCTTTTTACATCAGAGGGCTTTGGGGATCGACGTTTTCGCGCGCCAGCGAGCATTATAAAAGAACGATCTCGCAAAACGGTAAAAACGCACTTCGCGTAAGCTTCGGCGCGCCGATCGAGGCAAATTCCAAGGCGCACGAGGTAAAGCGCGCGGTAACGGAGCTGTCGTTTTTCAGCTGGGGCAAATATCTCGCAAGCCTAAAGCCGCTTGCCTACAACTGGCTAAATCAAGCCAAACGATCGCCTTTTAAGCGCGTAGCAGTCGATAGCACGGGAGTGAGCTTCACAAATTTAGCGATGATGAGCGCCGTTTTGATACTTCGCAAAAGGCTAAAGAGTCGCATAAGCAGCGAGGAAAACGTCGGTATCATTTTGCCTAGCTCGGTCATCGCAAGCGCCGTAAATTTAACGCTTTTTGCGATGGGCAAAACGAGCGTAAATTTAAACTACACGCTAAGCGAGGAAAATTTAATCTACTGCGCGGATAAAGCAAACATCCGCACGATCATCAGCTCGCGCAAATTCGTAGAAAAGCTCAAATCAAAGGGCTTTGAGCTGGAGGGTTCGATCGGCGATCGGCTCGTGTATCTTGAGGATCTAAGCGAGGGCGCCTCTAAAAACGAGCGCATAGCCTGCGCGCTAAAATCGCTGCTAATGCCTAAAATTTTATTTCGCGCGCTGTATTTTAAGCCGCACGCGATAGATGACGTAGCGACTATTTTATTTAGCAGCGGCAGCGAGGGAAAGCCCAAAGGCGTGGTTCTGACGCATAAAAATATAATGGCGAACGTCCGCCAAATTTCGGAGCTCATAAACGCCAATGAGCACGACGCGATTTTAGCGTCGCTACCGATCTTTCACTGCTTCGGGCTTACCGTAACGACGCTATTTCCGCTAAACGACGGAATTTTAAGCATCCACGTGCCCGATCCTACGGACGCCTTTAGCGTCGGCAAGATGAGCGCAAAATACGGCGCTACGATAATGTTCGGCACTTCGACGTTTTTTAGGCTCTACACCAAAAACAAAAGGCTCAATCCGCTTATGCTGGCAAGCATTCGCCTAGCGATTGCGGGCGCGGAGAAGCTAAACGAAAACGTCCGCAAGGAATTTAAGATAAAATTCGGCATCGAAATTTACGAGGGCTACGGCACGACCGAGACTGCGCCGGTGGTGAGCGTAAATACGCCGAACGTCCTCGAGCCCGATTTTTTCAAAGAGCTTCACTTCAACCGCGAAAAGAGTGTCGGCTTGCCGCTTGCGGGCACGGTCATAAAGATCACCGATCCCGCCTCGCTGCAGCCGCTGCCAAACGGGCAGGAGGGGCTTATCTTAATCGGCGGACATCAGGTTATGAAGGAATACTACGATGAGCCGGCAAAAACCGCAGAAGCAATCGTGCAAATAAACGGCGTGCGCTACTACAAAAGCGGCGACATTGGCTATATCGACGACGATGGGTTTTTATTTATCACCGACCGCCTTTCGCGCTTTGCTAAAATCGGTGGCGAGATGATCAGCCTGGGCGCGGTAGAGAGCGCCGTGGGCGAAATTTTAGGCGAAAGCGCGATCTATTCGTGCGTGAACCTAAAAGACGAGAAAAAGGGCGAAAAGATCGCTCTGCTTTACGTGGGCGAGGCGAGCGAGGATGAAATTTTACGCCGTCTGAAGGACTCCGCACTGGCGCCGATAATGCAGCCAAGCGTCGTGAAAAAAGTGGAGCAAATCCCGGTGCTCGGCAGCGGCAAGGTAAATCTCAAAGCGGTAAAGGATCTGGCGATAGGGCTGGGACTTTAGGACAAAATCTAAAAAAAGGATTTGGTTAGTGCGCGGCTTTAAAGCCGCGAAATTTTGGCTGTATTACAGAACTACGAAATTTCGCGCTGAGAAATTTTAATCGATTTAAATTTTAAAAAACTTTGTAATAAAATGCTCCGTGTGTAAGCTTATGGAGGCTACTGACGCTGCTCGTCGTTATTGGCTATAAAAAAGAGCGCGACGGCAGAATTTCGCGATGTGGATTTGTGAAGCCGAGGAGTTCTAAGGCATTAAATTTCAGGCTGCAAAATTCAAAGTCGAGAAAAATCTAGCTGCTAAATTTCGATTAATTCAGTTTGTAAAATTACGCGCATAAGGCATCTTAGTAAAATATGGAATTCCGTGCTTAAAATTCCACGCCGCGACATAAAAAGGAATTTTAATCGTGGCAAACAAGCGCGACATATCGACTCAGCCATGAAATTCCGTATTAAAATTTTACGTCGAAACCGCAGACGAAATTCCGCAAAATTCTATCGAAATTCTATGAAATTTTACCGAGAATGAGATTCTTTAAATTTCGTAACGGAGCGAATTTTAAAATTCCGCTCCGCTACTCAAGAATTCCGCAGCGTACTATCTTACATAAAACTCCGCTAGCGCGTCTTTAGACGTAACATTTTTACTCACAGATTCTTCTTTGCCGTCCGCCGTTAGCTTAAATTCCGGCGCCAAATCTACGCTCTTATCGTTATTGACGACGAAATTAAGCTCTATCGTTGCGCTAGACGGCGCCGCTTTATCGGAGATGCCGTGATCGGCTTTTAATTGCTCTGGCGTCAATTGCGAATGATACACTGCATTTTTTAAGAAATCTAAGACACCCGGTAGATATGTCTTAGGTTTTTTAGGGTCTTGGTCTTTTAGGATTTCACCATCTAGCGACTTATCGCAATCGACCAATTCCTTCTGATCATCGTATTCTATCTTGCCTTTTGCTTTTATGGTCTCTTGGAATTTAGCATCGTTTAGTTTGCAAAGCTTGTTGCCTAGCTGAAGCAAGCTATCTCTATCGGCTTTACCCCCGTAGAACTGCATAGCATTATCTATATCCATGTCTAAAGTCTTTTTCTTATATTCCTCAAGACGTTTTTTAGTCGCTTTCTCGCGTTCGGCATTCAGTGCTTCCATATCTATGTCGCACACCATGGTGACGGATTTTAATCCGCCGCGATCAGCCTTCGACCACGTGATATTTTTGCACTTTTTCGACCCCTCGATCGCCGTGCCTATACTCATAGATTTAAAATCGGGCAAAGTATAGTTTTTGACGAGTTCTATCTCGTCCTCACCGCATCCTGCTAACACCAAAGCCGCCGCTACGGCACCCATCATATATCTGAGCTTCATACTTACTCCTTAAGATTAAAGTAAGGAATACTAGCCCCCCGCTTAAAATTTGATTAAATTTGAGGTAAATTTTGAGATTAATTGTTAAGCATTAGCGGAATATTTTAAAATCTCACTAAATTTATCGGTAACAAAATTTTATGTGATAAAATAGGCTAAATTTTATTTGCCAGTGTGATACAAAAAAATTACAAGCAGAAAGAAATTTTAAAATTTTATAGCTTTGTAATTTAGCTAGAGCTTTAATGATAATTCCAATTTGCCGCGAAGCGCACGCTTCACGGCAAATTTAAAGGAGGACTATTTAAAAGATGGAGCGATTTGCGCTACCCACGCCTCGATGCGGCTCTCGGTGAGGTCGCTTTGATTGTCGTTGTCTAGCGCGAGGCCAACGAATTTGCCGTCCACTACGGCCTTGCTCTCGTCGAATTCATATCCGTCGGTAGGCACTGCGCCTACGATATTTGCACCCGCTTTTTTGAAGTTGTCGTATAGCTCGCGCATTGCGTTGCAGTAGGCGTCGCTATAGCTTGAGCTATCGCCCATGCCGAAAATCGCGACGGTCTTGCCTGAGACATCAAGGGCTGAAAAATCAAAGCCCGCCCAGTCGTCCTGCAACTCGCCGTCGTTCCATGTGGAGCTGCCGATGATGAGCGCGGTGTATTTATTTAGATCTGCAGGCGAGATGTCCGCAACATTTTTTAGCTCGTTTTCTATGCCTAGCTTTTCAGAGATCAGCTTCGCGGCGTCCTCGGTATTGCCCATCGAGCTTCCAAAAATAATTCCAACCATTTGGTATCCTTTTAATAAATTTTGTCGGTAAGCTTGTATGGTACTAATTTCATAATGAAATTTCCCTTAAAGCATTCGCTTTTTATCTCGACGTGGCGGTTAAAATTTTCATTTTTTGGATAGACAAGATACACGGCGTCGATGTTTGCTCCGTGACAAAGCTCTAGCGCTTTTTTTATATCATTATCATAAATGGCTGGATTTTGATGTAGAATTTTTTTAAAGCTCGTAACCACGCCTAGGCTAAAACCGCTCTTGCGAACTACGATGAGCTCGCCTGATTTGCCCACAAGCTGCAGCTGTGCGCCTGCATTGCGAAGCGCGATTTTGCAAAATACGAAGTTGCGAAACGCATCGTCTCCGTTTAGCAGTACGCCGCTACGCAAGCTCACGATCGCGCGAGTTAGCTTATAAGCGGGCTTGGCGGCAAATACGGGCAGCTGCATGCCGCGCAGATAGGAAAAGATTATCGCGTTATCCGCCGCGCAAAATTTCACGGCGGGCTTGAAACGGTAAATTTTACGAGTCCCGCGCCCAAGCTCGGAAGTGATAAAATTTAAAAATGCCGCTCGAAATTGCATCTCGCCCTGCAAATACTTGGGCGAAATTCTATAGCTCGCATTAACGTTAAAATTATATAGAGCTAGCATCGCTCGCGCTCGCGAAGCCGCATCATAATCCCGCAGCGCCTCTGGCGCAATCTCGCGCCCGTTCGCATCAAAGCCCAAAATTTCGCCGCAAAAGAATTTTTTATTAAAAGCTTCGGCATTTAAAATTTCATCATCAATAAGCTCATTATCGCGCTGCAGATCCACTTTTTGGCGTTTTTCGCGTGCTGCGATACCTCGTTTTGACGCGGTAGTATCTTGTAATAAAGCTGATTTCTCGTCCGAACGCTTAGCGCAGAAAAAATTCTTTTGCGCAGAGCCAGTGTCGTAAAAAGCCTTTGCTGTCAAATTCCTATTCCTATTTGCGCCGCCCTTTTGCGCGCTCTTTGCAACGCACGGCTTAGAGGCATTACAATTAAGCGCGCCCGATTTACCGCTTGAAAACTTTTTAAATTTGCCGCTAAATTTCTCGCTTTCGGCGCGTGCAAGGTAAGTAGCGTTAAATTTGCTAGAATTTAAAAAATCCTTGAAATTTAGCTCGCCTGTTTCATCGTCGTAAGCATTTGATCGCGACGCAGTGCACGATTTTTTAACCGCTTGCTTGGGCTTGCCGGCATTATTTAAATTCCTTGGAATTTTAATCATCTTCGCAAGGTCTGCAACCGAATTCTTGATTTAAATTGAAAACCTTACAGTATTCGCAAAATACGCAGCTAACGCTTCGTTTAGCACATACTAGCGGGATTTTGCGCTTTTTTACTTCGCCTTTGATTTTTTTCATCGTGTTGTGGTTTAAAAAGCTCGTAAGCATCACGACACACTCGGTATCTTGCGGGATCGGCTTACGATTTACGCGATTTTCGTTTCGTGCATCCCAGTGCTCGATGTTACTCGCGCCAAGGTCTTTTAAAACCGCCTTAATGGGTGTAATCTCATCTGCTCCTATAACTAAAACGTTCATTTCATCCCCTTTTATGATTGATAGTCGTTATTATAACAGAGAAAGATTAAATTTAACTGATAATATATATAAAAATTTGAAATTATAGGCCGGAATTTTACCGGCTCATATTTGATATTTACTCGCTTAAAGCTAGACTTACTGCCGCATCGATGTGGATCTGCGTAGTATCGAATAACTGCATGGTGGTATCTGCTTGCGATACGAGCAGCCCGATCTCCGTGCAGCCCAGTATCACTCCCTGCGCACCGCGAGCTCTAAGCCCTTCAATGATCTGCAAAAATTTCTCTTTGGAGTGCGGTAAGATTTTACCAAAGCAAAGCTCATCAAAAATTACTTCGTTTACCGCTCCCATTTCGTCCGCGTTCGGTACGAGCACCTCTACGCCACCATCTATCAAGCGCTGTTTGTAAAAATCCTGCGTCATCGTGTAGATCGTACCGAGCAGCCCTACTTTTTGCACGCCATGCTTTCGTAGCTCATCTAGCGTGGCGTCCGCGATATGCATGAAAGGCACGGATATAGCGGCTTTTATCGCCTCGTAGCACTTATGCATCGTGTTAGTGCAAAGAAAAATATAATCCGCTCCGCCGCTTTGCAAAACCCGCGCGTGACGAGCTAGAATTTCGCCCGCCCTGCCCCATTCATTATCTCTTTGACACCGCTCGATCTCGTCGAAATTTAAGCTACTTAGCAGGATTTCGCCGCTACTTAGCCCGCCTAGACGCTCGTTAATTTTGCGATTGATCCCATCATAATAGGTAATCGTAGATTCGTAGCTCATACCGCCGATTAGTCCGATTTTTTTCATGGATTTTCCTTTTGGAATTTAACGAAATTCCTGGGTCACAAATTCTGCGACCTGGAATTCTAAAAACTAACTACAAAGCTTAAGCATTCTCGCCCGTGGCGCCCGCAGAGATAACCTCATCGCCGAAATCGGCATTCGCAAGCCGCTTGAGCTGGCGGTAACGCCTCATCGCGTCGGCTTTGTTTGCCTCATAAAGCTTGCTCGCGTGCTCAGGATCGATCTTTTTAAGCGCGTTGTAGCGCACTTCGTTTAGCAAAAATTCCTCATAAAGGCTCCAGTCGGGCTCTTTGGATGAAATTTTAAGCGGATTTTTGCCCTCCGCCGCGAGCCGCGGATCGAAGGTGTAGGTCGGCCAATAGCCGCATTTGCTCGCAAGCTCGGCTTGATCGCCGGAGCTGCCCATGCCGCCTTTGATGCCGTGCGCGATACACGGCGAATACGCGATGATGAGACTAGGTCCCGGGTAGGCCTCCGCCGCCATGATCGCCTTTAGCGTCGCAGCTTGGTTTGCGTTGGAATTTACCTGTGCGACGAAGATGTTGCCGTATGTCATCGCGATCTGACCGAGGTCTTTTTTCTGCACCGCCTTACCGCCCGCGGTAAACTGCGCGATCGAGCCGCGACGGCTAGCCTTGGAGCTCTGCCCGCCGGTGTTTGAGTAAACCTCCGTATCCAGCACCAGCACGTTTACGTCTTCGCCGGTAGCTAGCACGTGATCGAGCCCGCCGTAGCCGATGTCGTAGGCCCAACCGTCGCCGCCGATGATCCACTGCGATTTTTTGTTTAGATACTGCTTCAGTTCTAAAATTTCACGAACCCCCGGCGCATCTAAATTTTGCTCCAGTAACGGCACCAGCCTATCTCTGATCTGAGCGGATTTTAGCGTATCGTCTCTGTTCTCAATCCAGTCGTGATAAAGCGCCTTTAGCGCGTTTGGCACGCTTGAGAGCGAGTCTAGCATCAGATCCTCGATCTTATGGCGCAGCGTCTCGCTTGCGATCTTCATTCCCAGCCCGAACTCGGCGTTGTCCTCAAAAAGCGAGTTCGCCCACGCGACGCCGCGGCCGTTCTCGTCCTTGCGGTACGGCATCGAAGGTGCGGATCCGCCGTAGATCGAGCTACAGCCCGTGGCGTTGGCTACGATCATATGATCGCCGAAAAGTCGCGTGATCAGCGTGATATATGGCGTCTCGCCGCAGCCTGGGCACGCGCCGTGAAATTCAAAATACGGGCGCGCAAAGCCCACGCCCTTGACGCTTGATCTGTCCATCAAATCGTCTTTATATCTTACGTGCTCAAATAAAAAGTCCGCGCTTTCTTGCTCGCCTTTTGCGAGTTCTTCTTCAAGCGGCACCATGACGAGCGATTTTTCCTTGCTCGGGCAGTTTTCGGCGCAAAGCGCGCAGCCCGTACAATCTAGCGGGCTTACTTGGATCTTATATTTTAGCCCCTTCAGCTCCTTACCCTTGGCTTCTAGCAGGTGATCTTTTAAATTTAAAGGCGCGGCGGCCTCGTCCTTTTCATCTAGCAAAAACGCTCTGATTACGGCGTGCGGGCAGACGAAGGCGCACTGGTTGCACTGGATGCAGTTTTGCTCGATCCATTTAGGCACCGTGACGCCCACGCCGCGCTTTTCAAATCGCGTCGTGCCCGCGTCAAACCCGCCGTCCTCGTGCCCCAAAAACGTCGAGACCGGCAAGCTATCTCCGCGCGCCGCGTTCATCGGTTTTACGATCTTTTCGATAAATTCGTCACCCTTGTATTTGTCGTCCGCGCCCGCCGCGTCATCTTTTAAATTTGCCCACGCGGGATCGATCGCTACCTGCACCAAAGCGTCCGCGCCCCTATCGATCGCGTCGCAGTTCATCGCCACGACCGCTTCGCCCTTTTTGGCGTAGGTTTTCTTGGCGTATTCCTTCATATAGCTTTGCGCCTGCTCAAACGGGATGATGCCGCTAAGCTTGAAAAACGCCGATTGCATGATCGTATTGGTGCGGCTTCCGAGCCCTATCTCGCGTGCCAGCTTGGTGGCGTTTAGAATGTAAAATTTTACTCGTCTGGCAGCTAGAATTTTTTTGACCTTATTCGGAAGCTTTGCCGCCGTTTGCTCGGCATCCCAGATGGAATTTAAAAGAAAGGTACCGCCTTCGCGGATGCTCCCGATGACGTCGTAGATGTCCAGATACGCAGCGACCGAGCAGGCGACGAAATGCGGATTTGAGACGAGATAGGTCGAGCGGATCGGTCTTTTGCCGAAGCGTAGGTGCGAGCGCGTGTAGCCGCCCGATTTTTTGCTGTCGTAGGCAAAATACGCCTGCGCATAAAGATCGGTCTTGTCGCCGATGATTTTGACGGAATTTTTATTCGCGCCCACGGTGCCGTCTGCGCCGAGGCCATAAAATAAGCACTCGGTCTCATCCTCGTAGCCGAGCGAAATTTTATCTCCCACGGGTAGAGATAGATGCGTCACGTCGTCGTCGATGCCGATCGTAAAGCCGTTTTTAGGCTCGTCCGCCTTTAAATTTTCATACACGGCGATTAGCTGCGCGGGATCAACGTCCTTAGAGCTTAGGCCATACCTGCCGCCCACGATGAGCGGAGCGTCCTCGCGCCCGTAAAATGCGGCCTTTATATCCAGATACAGCGGCTCGCCGAGGCTGCCGGGCTCCTTCGTGCGATCGAGCACGGCGATTTTACGCACGCTTTTAGGCATCGCGGCGAAGAGATATTTGAGGCTAAAAGGCCTGTAGAGATGCACTTTTAGCACGCCCACTTTCTCGCCCTTCGCGTTTAGATGATCGACCACCTCCTCAAGGGCTTGATTGACCGAGCCCATCGCGACGATCACGCGCTGCGGCTCACTTGCACCGTAATAGACGAAAGGCGCGTACGACCGCTCCGTGATCTTTGAAATTTCGCTCATATACTCCGCGACGATGTCAGGAAGCGCGTCGTAAAATTTATTGGTTAGCTCGCGTGTCTGAAAATATACGTCGTCGTTTTGCGCCGTGCCGCGAGTTTTAGGATGCTCGGAGTTTAGCGCGTCAGCTCTAAATTTACGCACGGCCTCACGATCAAGCAAGCGATCAAACTCGGCATAGTCCATCACCTCGATCTTTTGAATTTCATGGCTCGTGCGAAATCCGTCAAAAAAGTGCAAAAACGGCACTCGCCCCTTAATCGCCGCAAGATGCGCGATGCCGCCCAGATCCATCACCTCCTGCACGCTGTCGCTTGCAAGCATCGCAAAGCCGCTTTGGCGACAGGCATAGACATCTTGATGATCGCCGAAAATTGAGAGAGCCTGCGCCGCAAGCGCGCGCGCCGCAACGTGAATGACGCCCGGAAGCATCTGGCCTGCGATCTTGTACATATTTGGAATTTTTAGCAAAAGCCCCTGAGATGCGGTGTACGTCGTCGTAAGCGCGCCCGCTTGTAAGGATCCATGCACGGTGCCCGCTGCGCCGCCCTCGCTTTGCATCTCGACCACCTTAACGGGCATGCCGAAGAGGTTTTTCTTGCCCTGCGACGCCCAAATATCGGTGTAATCCGCCATAGGCGAGCTAGGCGTGATCGGATAGATGCCCGCAACCTCGGTGAAAGCGTACGAGACGTAAGCCGCCGCCTCGTTTCCGTCCATAGTTTTCATAACTTTTGCCATTTTTAGTTCCTTTGGAATTATCAAATTTCGCTAATTTTACATATTTATTGCTTAAAAATTTAAATGCTTCGCAAACCGAATAAAATTCTAAAGCTTTATCACAGCAGGCGGGCTACAAGCGCGATCTGCTGGCAGTTTTAGACGAGCATTGCGGGCGATTTGAGACGGGCTCTTTCACCGCCTTGAAAATAAATTTTTGCGTACTTTAAGCGCAGATCGCAAGCAGCGGGTAGAGATTAATGCAAATTTAGCCGTCTGACTCGAAATTCTTACCTAAATATCAAATGACGGGAACGCGCGAAAATTAAGAAATTTAAAAATGCACGTACCACAAAATGGGGCAAGTCTCATATCGTTGACAAGACCGGGGTGATAAAATTTAGCCACTACAAAACCTCAACCGCTATACGCATCCAAACTCGACGTAGCGAATTTTTATTTATGACTTGCAACATCGCGGTACATAAAATTTCA
Organism: uncultured Campylobacter sp.; assembly: GCA_963529615.1. GTDB lineage: Bacteria > Campylobacterota > Campylobacteria > Campylobacterales > Campylobacteraceae > Campylobacter_B. The sequence goes on from CAUSAC010000033.1 coordinate 16,761, forward strand.
GCGCATTCTGCCAAATATAAGGAATTTTATTGCCACCTACCGAGCGCAGCGCAAATTTCATTTTAAATTTTCATCGATCGATCGCTACGTGAATTTTACCCCATGCGACTTTGCGTTTTGAGCGTAAATTCTATTTCCGCAATCTACGCGGAGGATAAATTTAGCTATAATCCCCCGTTTAGAATTTAGCGCGGCACGTATATATGACGCGGAATTTTAAAATTTTAAAATTTCAAGCAGAACTCGAAAAGCTAAAAACCGCTAAATGCGCTAAACTTAAAGCCAAATTTAAAAAGCTCAAAAAAGGAAAACCGATGAACGTCCATAAAATCGCTCACACGAGAGTTATCGCGCTGGCGTTTGCCGCCTTTATTTTTAACACGACGGAATTTATCCCCGTGGCGCTGCTAAGCGACATCGCGGCGGATTTTAGCATGGACGTTACGAGCACGGGGCTAATCATCACGATCTACGCGTGGGCGGTGAGTATCCTCTCGCTGCCTCTGATGCTACTAACCTCAAAGCTCGAGCGCAAGAGGCTGCTTTTGCAACTTTTAGCGCTATTTACGCTAAGCCACGTCCTGGCCGCCGTTGCGTGGAATTTTACCGTTTTGGTAATCGCGCGCCTTGGCATCGCGATTTCGCACGCGATCTTTTGGTCGATCACCTCATCGCTCGTCGTGCGCCTAGCGCCGATAAATAAAGGCTCTCAGGCCATCGGCATGCTGGCTTTGGGCACTTCGCTAGCCATGGTTTTGGGGCTTCCTTTGGGGCGCGTGGTCGGCGAGCTTTTCGGCTGGCGCATCACGTTTTTCGCAATCGGCGCACTTGCGGCTACGGAGGCGCTGTTTCTTTGGAAAATTTTACCATTTTTGCCAAGCCGTCGCGCGGGCTCTCTTGCGAGCTTGCCGATGCTTGCAAAGCGCCCTATGCTGCTTGCTTTGTATCTGCTGACGTTTTTGATCGTAGGCGCGCATTTTACGACTTACAGCTACGTCGAGCCCTTCGTGGCGAAATTTAACCCCGCAGGCGATCACTTCGTAACCTACGTTTTGCTTGCATTCGGCGCTTCGGGCATTCTTGCTAGCATGCTTTTTTCGAAGCTCTACCGCCCTTTTCCAAACGCTTTTTTAATCTGCTCGATCCTTTTTATCCTAGCCTCGGTGCTGACGCTAAAGATTTTTGTCGCAAATGACGTAGCGCTGCTGCTCGCGGCTTTCGTCTGGGGAATAGGTATTTCAGGCTTTGGGCTTTGTTTGCAGATTAGGGTTTTGGCGCTAGCTCCGGATGCTACCGACGTCGCGATATCGATCTATTCGGCTATCTACAACGTAGGCATCGGCGGCGGAGCGCTTTTGGGACATCAAGTCGCAACGAGATTCGGGCTTTGGCACATAGGCGAGGCGGGCGCGATACTGGGCGCACTAGGACTTGCAAGCTACCTCTACGCAAGCGTGAAATTTGCGGAGAAAAAATAGAGCGAGCAAAAAACTAAAGATGGCACGAAATGACGCAAGAAATTTTACAAGCCTTCGTCCCGCTTAAAACCTCGCTAAACACGGCAAAAGATTGGGGCGAGTTGAAATAAAAATTTAAAGGCTTATTCTAAATGAGCCTTTTTCTCTAAATCTTCAAGTATAAATTTCATCTTTAGTTTTTGGTTTTCGTCGCCGTTTTTTGATATCTTTTCAAATACTTTTAAAATTTTATCTTTTAGTTCTTTGTTGTCCGGAAGTCTAGAAATATCTCTTTGCAAAAATCCTATCGCGCTACGAAGAAATTCCAAATTTTCATAGCAATATTTTTCTAAAATTTCTTCCGTTATTTTTGAGGTTAATTCTTTTCGGATCGGAACTCTAGCGTTAAAAATATTTTCTATTATCCTCTCTGCAGACGATATCTTATATATTTCATTTTGTGTTATAAAATTATCGTGTAGTTCCTTAACACGCTCATCAAAATTTATCATCTCGTCTAAAATGTCGGTATATAAATTTTGATATTGGTCATTTTCGAAAACACCTCTTATATATTCTAGTAAAATTTTAGTCGCAAATTCATGGTATTTTTGCTTGTTTTCTTCATCAAATTTTTCTAGTGTTTTTATGTATAAAAGAAAAGGGCTAACCCCGACTATATCTATTATATTCTCTTTATTTGTTTCTAGACGAGTAAAGAGATTGCTTACAAAAATGCCGTTGTCATACTGTAAATTTAATGTGCCGTTTAAGTATTCCTCTAAAATTTCTTTTCTAATTTCTATATACAGCCTACCCTTATGTTTATCGTATTCTTTATTGATGATATTTTCTATAATAATATTAAATTCCTCAATATTTATAATTGATTTTTTAGTATATGATAGTATGTTTATACCTAGCCAATAGTAATCTTCATCATTTGTAAATTTAAATGCATAATATAGGTCGCCAGTGTCTTTTTCATTTTTAAATAATTCATACACATCTGTTAAATTGCTACGGTAGTCTAATTTACCAAGAAATCGCTCGATCTCGGCGGAAGAATTCATCGCATTTATGATTGATATTCCTAGTATATAAGTTATGACGTTGTCTTTTATGGGTTGATATTTTTGCAGCTTGTCTTCTAGATGTTGTTTATAATCATTCAGCGCATTTATCGCTCGCCTCATCACTCTAATGTTATTTATGGCGTGCTTTGCAAAATACTGTGATGCCGCATCTCGGTAAACTTCCCCTAGCTCGCTCGATATGGTACTAAAAGATTCCTGCGGAGTCGGATTATAATAAAATTCGTAGTCCATAATTTTATCTTTGTATTGCGATAAAATTTTTTCTAGTTCTGTTTTATTATCTTTTATTTAACTAGCATTTTTGAGCTCTTTATCTTCTAAATTTTTCTTATCTTCTTTTTGTGTTTCTTTAGTAGGAGCCGTCATCTTTGAGCGATTTAAAATCATAACTATATGACAATTTTGCTGCTCTTTATACTCGGAAATCAACCCTAAAATCTCTTTTAAATTTATCTTATCAGATATTCTTTCGAAATCGTCGAAGCAGATTATTGCGTCTTTGTATTTATTTGTATACAGGGAGTCCAGAATAATTAAACTAAATCCTGCAATTTTATTATCGGCAAATCTTTTTGTAAAGAAACTAAAAATACCTGCAGGAATAAATTTTTTTAATATCTTTGATACGGCTTCATTCTTTTTGTAATAAAATTTTAAACTTATCTCTTGCTTAATTTCCTGGATGCTTTCCTTACCAAACAAAGAGACATAAACAGAATTTTTATCGAAATTTTTGGCAGAAAAATTTTTCCAAAAAGTTGTTTTTCCTACGCCCCATTCACCGTCTAAAACGACACAGACCGCATTGTCTCGCTGCAATATTTCCATTAATCTTTGTTCGATATTTTCTTTGGTGGTACTCATATTGATCCTTTATCGTTTTAAAATTTTACTAAAATTATCATAAATTTAGGCACCCTATCTAAGTACCTTAAAATTTAATTCTTAACTGTAGTGATAAATTTTAAAATTTAGCGACAGGGCGTAAAAATTTAAGGCGTATAATTTAAAGCGTGAGCCCATAAATTTAACTACTTTATAAACCCCACCTGCGGTAAAATTTCAGCTAGCGCCGCGTCCTTTTTCTCGTTAAATTTGACCTTGTTCTGCTCAAAAAGGTTATTTCCGTGCGCGTCTATGGAGACGATGAGCGGGCCAAACTCCCTCACGCGGCACTTCCACAGCGTCTCGGGCATCCCAAGCTCCGTCCAGTCCGCGCTCTCGATCTGCTCGACCTGCGTTGCGGCGACCACCGCGCAGCCCGCGGGAAATACGCAGTGTATCGCGCCAAACTCCTTACAGCCGCTCATCGTGCCCTCGCCCATGCCGCCTTTGCCCACTATCAGGCGCACGCCCGTTTTAGCGATAAACTCGCGCTCGAATTTCTCCATCCGCATGCTAGTCGTCGGCCCCACGGAGACCATCTCAAAGCTTTTATCGCCCGTTTTTCTGATGATAGGCCCCGCGTGCAGGATCGCACCGCCCCTGATATCTAGCGGCAGCTCGCGGCCCTCCTGCACGACGCGTCTGTGCGGCACGTCGCGGCAGGTGACGATGTGCCCGCTGAGATAGATCACGTCGCCGATTTTGATATCCGCTAGATCCTCGGGCGCAATCGGCGTGGTTAAAATTTTCTTACTCATAGCGCGAACTCCTTGTGCGATTTTACGGCAAAGCTTAGCTGCTCGTCCCAGACTATATGGCCTTTGCGGTGCGACCAGCAGCCCACGTTTACGGCGACGGCGATGACGCTTGGGTGGCGGGCGCAGTTTTCGATATGCACGCCCATGACCGAGCTTGCGCCGCTCATGCCTTGCGGGCCTAGGCCGATTTTATTTATGCCTTCTTCGAGCAGCTTTTCGGTTAGCGCGGCTCGGTCGTTTGGATTGCGCGAGCCAAGAGGTCTCATCAGCGCCTTTTTAGATAGTAGCGACGCCACATCGATCGAGGTGCCCACGCCTACGCCCACTAGCAGCGGCGGACAGGCGTTTATGCCGTAGCTGGTCATTATATCCATGACGAATTTCACGACCCCTTCGTAGCCCATGCCAGGCATCAGCACGGTCGCCTTGCCGGGCAGGCTACAGCCGCCGCCCGCCATATAGGTGTGGATCTCGCACTCGCCGCTATCCGGCACGATCTCCCAAAATACGCTAGGCGTGCCCTTGCCGACGTTTTTACCGGTGTTATACTCGTCAAAGGTCTCGACGCTGTTGTGACGCAGCGGAACCTCGCGCGTCGCTCGCAGTACGGCCTCTCGCAGCAGCTCCTCAAGCTCGCCGATGAGCGGGAAGTTCGCTCCGCAGCGCACGAAAAACTGGATCACGCCCGTATCCTGACAAGACGGACGATCTAACTGCTTAGCTAGGCGCTGGTTTTCAAACATCGTTTTGTAGATCTCTCTCGCTAGCGGCTGCGTCTCGCGCTCGCTAAGCTCCCGCAGCTTCGCCGTCACGTCGTCGGGTAGCACTTTGCCCGTGTAGCCGACGAATTTCGCCATGACCTCGGTCATCTTTTGCACGGCTTTTTGTTTATCCATCGCTTCTCCTTTTTTCAAATTTTTCATAGACACCCGCTAGGACGCAGCCCGCAGCGTAGCAGAGCAGGTCGGCGAAATCAAACGTCCCGCCGATCATTACTTTTAAAATTTTACTTTCTACGCCTAAAATTTGCACCGCGCCAAAACACTGCGCTAGCTCCAAAGCCGCCGCAAACGCGAAAATTTTAAGCGGCAAATTTGATGGCGGCTTGCTAAATGCAGCCCTCGCCAAAGCGTAAAGCAAGATGACGGCCAAAACATCGCCCGCGTAGTGGCGCACGAAGCCGCCCTTTACGCAGATCGCGATGTAAATTTCAGCCGCTAAAATCAGGACCGCAGCGGCTAAAAACGCTAGCCTCGTTCGCGCGCTTTGCTTTGTTTGCGCCTTTTGTGCGAGCTTTTTCGCGCCCTTAGGCCTAGCCCTTTGCTCGCTTAAATTTTCCTCTCGCAACGCTTTCCTTTTAAATTTAGCCGTTAAATTTCCTCGCGCGGCGTAAATTTAGAGATGATTTATCAGGCTCGCGTTATACGCGGCGCCGAATCCGTTGTCGATATTTACGACGCTCACGCCGTTTGCACAGCTGTTTAGCATCGCTAGCAGCGCAGCCAGACCGCCAAAGTTCGCCCCGTATCCCACGCTGGTGGGCACCGCGATCACGGGCACGCTAACAAGGCCCGCCAGTACGCTAGCTAGCGCACCCTCCATGCCTGCCACCGCGATGGCGACCTTTGCGCCGCGTATCTGCTCCAAATTTGCGATCAGCCTATGTAGCCCGGCCACACCCGTGTCGCTAAATTTACGCACGTCGTTGCCTAAAAATCTCGCCGTCTCGTATGCCTCCTCCACTACCGCGCCGTCGGCGGTGCCAGCAGATACTATCGCGATGTAGCTTTGCGTGAGCGCGGGCTCTTTAAATTTGACGCTGACGACGCGGCCGCGAGCGTTAAACTCCGCCTGCGGCAACGCCTCGCGCAGCCGCTCAAAAACCCGCTCGTTCGTGCGCGTGATTAGGATATTTTGCCCTCTCGCACCGATCGCTGCTGCGATGCGTAAAATTTCATCATCCGTCTTGCCTTCGCCGTAGATCACCTCGCCCGCGCCGTTTCGCAGGGCGCGCTGAGTGTCGATCTTGGCGCAGCCCACGTCCTCGTAAGGGTAGTTTTTCAGGTATTTCAGCGCCTCTTGCTCGCTCACGCGGCCGCTTTTTATCCCAACAAAAAGCTCTAAAATTTCATCCTCTCTCATGCAAAACATCCTCTCTAAGCCCCTTTAGATCGAGCGTCACATCCGCCGCGCCAAGCGTCACGAGCTGCCTAACGACGCTTTTAAATTTCGCGTCATTTAGGAAGTCTCGCATGCTAGAAAAGGGCATTTGCAGCTTTATATTTTTGCGGTCGCACCGCGCGCGGACGTTTGCGTAACCGCTTGCGATGAGCAGATTTTCCGCTGCTTCGATCAAATTTAGCTCGTGCGGGTCGATCTCGCGTCCGTGCGACAGACGCGTTAGCAAGCACGCATAGCCGGGCTTTTCGGCGGTGGGTAAGCCCAGCTCGCGCGATAGCTCGCGGATCTCGGCTTTGGTTAAATTTATCAGCGGCGAGAGCACGCCTAGCTCCTCTTTTGCTTTGAGCCCGGGGCGGTATTCGCCCAGATCGTCTCGGTTCGTGCCGTCCGCGACGCGGCTAAAGCCAAGCTCGCGGGCGCGCTCTATCAGGCGCGAAAAAACGGCCTTTTTGCACAGATAGCAGCGATTTTCGGGGTTATTTTTGATCCCCTCCGCCACGCCGAGCTCTAAAATTTCGTGGCGGATGCCGTAGGCGTGGGCAAATTCTACGGCCTCGGCGATCTCGCGCGAGGACATGTAGGGCGATCGTATCGTTATGCCGATCGCTCGCGCACCCAGCGCGTCGTGCGCCGCGCGTAGCAGTAGCGAGCTGTCCGCGCCGCCGCTAAATGCGACCGCCAGCTCGCCCAGCCCGCGCAGATCAGCCTTTAGTTTTTCTAGTTTCGTCATAGATTTTCAGCGCCTCTTTTCGCACCCGCTCGATCGTCGTGCCGTGCGCGAGCGCCGCGGCCTTGCACTCCTCAAATTCAGGCTTTGCCTTTTGCGTTTGGTCGCTGCCAGAAATTTTAAGCCCTATCTCGCCGAATTTCGTCTGCACCCGCGTAAATTCGCGCTTTAGCTCGGTTTTAGCGACCTCTATCTCGCGAACGCCGATCGCCGTCGTGTGCGTAAAAATCAGATCCTTTAAATTTTGCGCGTCCTGCTTGCGGCACAGCGCGTTTAGCTCAAAGCCCGCGCGCCCCTTTTTCATAAAAATAGAGTAGCTAAATACGTCTAGCGCGCCATTTTCGCGCAAAATTTCGCAGGCAAGCGCAAAGCTCTCGGCGTCCATATCGTCGATGTTCGTGGAGATTAAAATTTGTTTGCAAACCTCGCCGTAGCCGGCTTTTTCGCTTAAATTTGACTCGTCGCTTTCATCGTTCAAATTTTCATCCGCCTCGCAGATCATCGCGCGAAGCACGTTTGCAAAGCCCGCGCCGTCTTTGCCGCCCGCGCCGTAGCCGATCTTTTCTATCCTAAAGCTCGCGCCGTCCGTAAACTCGTCCGCGCAGGCCTTTAAAATCGCCGCTCCCGTGGGCGTAGTCATCTCGAAATTTGCGCGCCCGAGGCTTACGGGCACGCCTTTTAAAATTTCGCAAACGGCGGGTGCTGGCACGCTAAGCGCACCGTGATCGCAAACCGCTACGCCGCCGCCAAGCTCGATTTTGGAGCTTAGCACGCGCGAGACACCGAGCTTTTCAAAAAGATACTCGAGGCAGATTGCCGCGCCCGCGACGTCCGCGATGCTATCGATCGCGCCGATCTCGTGAAAATGCACCCGCTCTATGTCCGTGCCGTGGACTTTGGCTTCGGCCTGCGCAATCGTGCGAAATATCGCGCCCGCTCTTTGTTTGCAGCTCTGGCTTAAATTTGAACTCTCTAAAATTTGCCTGATACCCGCGTAGCTTCTGGCGTGAGGCTGCGATTTTAGCGGCACTACGTCGATTTTGGTCGCGGCTATACCGTTTTTTAGCACTTTTTTGCGCTCCAGCTTAAATTCGCCGTCTAAATTTAACTTCTCTAGCTCGGCGCAAAGATAGTCAAAATCCACTCCGAGCCCGACAAGAGCGGCCAAGTTCATATCGCCGCTGAT
>CAUSAC010000034.1:0-22786 GCA_963529615.1 uncultured Campylobacter sp.
GCTCAATTTCATGCGCCTCAGCATTTAAAATTTATGGGCGAAATTTCGCAATTTGTAAAGCTTGGAATTTTACTGCTGTGATCCCAGGGCTAGTCTTCAAATTTTAAAATTTCATCGTAGCAGAGATAAAATCAGCCCTGCGCGTGGAATTTCTTATCGCCGTGAAAGTGCCCGAAATACCACCGCGCAGGCCTTACGAGCTCAAAGATCCGCTCCAAATACTCAGACGTTTTATCAGGAGTGCTTTTGCCGCACCAGAGGTACTCTTTTAAAAATTTCATCGCGAACCACGGCGCCGTGTGGCTCAGCACCGCATCGATCCGCCCGCCCGCAGCGATGAAATCGCGCGCATTTCGCATCGCGTAAGCAAACTCCTCCTCGCTTGGAATCTCACGCGCCCACCAGCTAAGCCCCGGTATCCGATGCGCCTTATCGACGCTAAGCGCGCCACCGAAACACAAAAAATGTCGCCCTGCAATCTCGTAAATTTCGCCGCGCCGCAGCCAAAAAATATTCTCGCCGCCCACGCCCACGGTGCCGTCAAATTTCCGCTCGCGCGGCAGCTGATCCAACATATCGAAATTTTCGTGATTGCCGTCGATAAAAAGAAGCGTGGCAGGGAAATATCTTTCTATATTTTTGCGCGCCATAAACTCATCTATCCGCTCGCTCCAAAATAGCCCAAAATCCCCGAGCACGATGACGAAATCATCGGCGCTAAGCCCGCCCGCAAAGGCCTTGTTCGTTATTTTACCGATCTCGTTTATGCCGTGCGTATCGCCGCAAAGATATATCATATTTCTCTCCTTTAATCTGACTCGCCACGCTTTGCCGCAGCCCGTGCGAATAGAATTTAAGCACTAAATTTTCATCGCGCACGCCACACGACCCTCTGTGCTCCGAGCTGCAACCGCACAAATTTAATCCAAATCACAAGCGTAAATTTAGGCGAGGTATTTTAAAAAACGCAGGCATCAAGCCTGTTGCCACGTAAATTTAAAGCCGCAGCTTCCAATTTAAATTTCGCGGCGCAGATTTAAGCGGCGAAATCCAAGTAGGCGCAGCTTTGCTTACTGCCGCTAAATTTTAAATTTAGCGACTAACTGCGTAAATTTAGCGGCGGATTGTGCAATTTCCACAAAAAGCTTTGTAAATTTTCACAGCGAACTTTGTAAATTCCACAACAAGCCGCGTAAATTTAAAGATTAATTTTAAAGCCTGCCGCGCAATTTTGCCGCCAGCGCTGCGCCGATTTTTTCGTAGCCCTCTTTTTGCAAGTGGATTTCGTCAGGGCGGATCAGCCCACGCTCGCGCCAGCCGCGCCAGCCGCCATCCTCATCCATAAGACCGGCTATGTCGTAAAACATCGCCCCTTCGTCTCGCGCCAGATGCGCTAGCACCTCCGCAGCGCGTGAGGCGTTTGGCACTTTAGGGCTTCGCGGCGGCGCTACGAGCAGGATTTTCGCACCGGGAGCTGCAGAGCGGACAGAGCGAAGCAGCCCACGGACGCTTTGGTAGAATTTTTGCTCGTCAAATTTCGGATCCATCGCATCGTTTGTGCCGTAAGCGATGACTACGAGATCGTATCTAAGTCCCGAAAAATCCCTACCAAAGGCATCTGCGCCCCATTTTTCGTAGAGGTTGCTAAACGCGCCGTTGCTCGCACAAGAGTCTGCAAAGCGCGCGTTTTTACGATAAATTTTATATCCTCCAAGCTCTGCTCCGTCACGCAGCGATCGAATTTCGATCGGAAATCTAAGTCGCAGCTTAGAATACTCCCATTTCTGCGGCACTTCTTGCGAAATATACGCGCTTAGCCCACTTGCATCGCGCACGCGAAAAATCTCGCCGCCCTGATCCGATTTATGTAAAATTTCGACGTAAAAATCGCCGCTAAGCTGCTTTAGCTCCAGCCGCACATTAGCGCCCTTTTTGCCGGTAGCGATCACTCCACATAACGGGAAATCGGGGTCTTGCTCGGTGCGAGACGAGATCACATTAAAGCCGCTTTGCTTAAATTCTATATTTTCGCTTTTGTGATATTTAGGCATCATTGCAGGCACGAAGCCGACGCTGTTTTGCACGAAAAAGCCGTGTCTGAAAGCATCTATCAGCGCGTCGCTTCCCAAGTGCGAATCGCCAAAAAATTTCACTCCAAAGCCCGCAGAGCTTTTTGCGTTTGCGGAATTTATGCCGCGAACGCCTGCGTTTGCCGCGCATCCGCCTAATAATGCGGCAAATAAAATCACTATAAGCTTACTCAACTTCAATCCTTGATAAAATTTCTTTCGCTACCGCTTCGCAACCCTCTTTGCTCATATGAATGCCGTCGTCTTGGCGCACGCGCACGAGCTTGGAGCCGCTTTGCAGATAGGTTTTATAGACGCCTTTTTCGCACACCAGCGGGGTTGTTTGCATAAAATACCCGCCAAGCGCCATACTAGCATCTGCATATATTTGATTTAGCAGCTGCGTTTTCTCCTCAAAATCCGGCTTTTGCATACACGGCATCGCTAGCCACAGCACTCCCGCGCCGTGCGAGTGCGCCGTATCGTAGATCTCGCGCACCCTTGAGGCGTAAAACTCCCGCCAGCGCGGCGTTTTGATGCCGTAGGTCTTGCCGCCCGCGCGGTACTCCCAGACGTCATTGGCGCCCAGCAGCACGACTACAAGCTTAACGCCGCCGTTCTCTCTAAGCGCGGTATCGAGCGTCTTTTGCCAGTCGAAAGATTTCTTGTTCGCAAGCCCCGTCGATTGCTTGCTAAGATCGATCACTCTTAGGCTTCGCTTCGGGAAAAATTTCTTAGCGTTCATCCCCACGTATTGCATCAGACTATCGCCCATAAAAAGTACCTCATCGCCTGCATTTAGGCGGATTTTGCCATCGTCGCTAAGCGAAATTTTAGCATCAACCTCCACGGAGCCTTGCGTCGTTAAATTCTGCTCCAAAGCCTGCGGAACAGGAAGTTGAGAATCGGAATTTTCGCCGCTTTGCAAGGTTGCGCTTGCCACGACGGGATTTTGCGACGCAGCGGAGCTGCGCGGCATAGAGCTTGTTGTAGCCAGGCTTTGTGACACGGAATTTTGCGAAGTAGAATTTTGAGGGATGGAATTTTGTGTGTAAGGCTCCTGCGCCGAATCGCGCGTTTTTAAATGATGCGTAGAATTATTTAAGGCAGAATTCTTCGCGGCATGGGCTTGCGGCTTGCTACCTTGCGACTTAACGCTTTGCGAAGCATCGTGATCTCGCACCCCCATGCTTTGCAAGGCTTGATTTTCCGCCATACGATCTTGCGCAGGTTTTTTAAAATTTTTGCTTCCGCTATGCGGACTTGCGTCCTCATCCTTGCTAATGTCCTCGCCTTTGATACGCTGCTCTAGCCTATCTGCGCCATTTGCAATCTTTTCGTAGATCTCTCCACCTACGCGAAACGGCGAGCGGCGCAGCCATTCTTCTAGCCCAAAGTCATCGTGAAATCGCTGCTCCAAATAATAAAGCAGCGAGCCTTGCATAAAAAATGCCGAGAAAAACAGCGCAAAAAGCAGAGTCGAAACAAACCTAAGCATCTAAAATCCTGCGTAGATGAAATTTGGAATTCCGCTTGGCATCAGCGCGAAAATCAGCGTGAAGATCATGCCGAGCACGAGAGCTTTAGGTAAAAACGGCAGCTCGGCAAAAAGCGCGATCAAAGTATCTTTAAGAGCAGAGATTTTAGGATAAACAAAAATCCCCGCTAAAATCCCCGCAAGCGCCGCTAGCTCGCTAATATCTCCGAAAGCTCGTGCGCGGGTAAAAGCGCTCAAAATCGCCGCCGCATCTGGCAGGGAATTGGCGAAAAAAATCCAAGCGAAACTTACAAAAATATAGGTGCAAAAAAGTGCCAAATGCGGATTTAGCGGCTTTACGCCCACTTTAGCAAGACATTTTAAAAACACAAGCGCCACTCCGTGCAAAAGCCCCCAAATCAAAAAATTTAATCCCGCGCCGTGCCAGATACCAGATAGCGCAAACGCGATTAGCAAATTTACGCAGGTGCGCGCAAAACCCCTGCGCGAGCCGCCAAGCGGAATATAAATATAATCGCGTATAAACGTGGATAAGCTGATATGCCAGCGATCCCAAAACTCGCCTAAATTCTTAGCCGCATAGGGCATATTAAAATTCTGAGGCAGCTTAAAGCCCATCGCAAGCCCAAGCGCTCGCGCCATATCGATAAAGCCGCTAAAATTCGTATAAAGCACCACGCCGTAAAGCAGCAGTGCGGCTAGAATTTGCGCCGCGGAGGACTCAGGCTCGTCGCCGTAAACGCCCGAAATCACATCGCTATAATACGCGCCTAAATAGCCGCTAATAAGCAACATCTTAACTAAGGCAAAAATTATAAGCACATAAATTTCATCGGCATTGCCAAAGTGCTTGAAGCGATCAAACTGCGGCAGTACTGGCTCTACGCCCTTGGCAGCGCTAGCGCGCCCGATAGGACCCATCACGACGCTAGGGAAAAACGCTAAAAAGCATGCCAAGCTCAAAAAGCCCTGCTCGCCGCATTCGCGCCTATAAACCGAGACGAAATAGGTGATCGACATAAAAACATAATATGAAATTCCAAGCGGAAACGCCACGCTATCGACGGCACCTAGGTGCAGCGCAGCAAGCGCGGCATTGAAAAACTCCCTGACGTAGCCGTAATATTTGAAAAACGCGAGAAAAAATAAGCCGCCAGCAACTGACGTAAGCATCACCGCACGCGCTTTCGCAGTTGGTAACGGAATTTGCTTCGCTAGCCCCGCTTTTTGTACTTGCTTTGCTATGCCGGCTTGTTTTGCTGCGCTCATCTGCTTAGCTGCCGCTTTACGCGAGAGCTTTTTCTTGTGCGAAGACTGCTTTGCGGGCGGTATGGCTTTTGCGACTACGCGATTAGCGCGCGCGATACACACCCCTGCAAAATATACGAAAGCACTATAGGCTGCAAGCACTAGCGCAAAGCGCGGATTTACGGAGCACATAAAGCCGTAGCTTGCCAGTAGGATCAGGATTTTTTGCGCGAAAATATGATTTTTGAGCGTCCAATAAACGATTAAAAACGCTAAAAAAGCAAAGACAAACTCGGGCGAAAAAAATGTCATTCAATCTTTCCAATTTAAATTTTTAAAGCTCTTGCGGCTTTTAAACGCTCGCGGCGCAAAATTTATACGAAGCGAAAAAGTTTTTTAATCGCTTGCAGCGCGAGATTTTATGCGCAGGCATGGCGGTAGTCACGGCGTTGCGTCACTAAACACGCTAATAAATTTAGCGTCCAAATCTTTAGATTCACGGACACCTTGCATGCGCGCCCTTGCCACGTGAGCAAAATTCCGCCACAATAGCAAAATTTGAAACGCAAATGAGGGCTCGACGCACGAATAAAATTTTTAAACGCGCTGAGCGGTTTGTCATCAATTCTTATGAAACCCCACAAACGCAATCTCGCAGGTTCTACCCGAAAAGGATTTCAAAATAAGCGCCTTTTGGAATCATGCCATATAAATTAAACACGGGCGGCGCCACTAAAATCCTACGAAATAAGATGAGCCACACTTCATCATAACTATGAGGGCTGAAATTTTACAAAGCAAAATTTTAAAAGCCAAAAATTTTGCAGCGATAATAAAATTCCGCTCGTTAAAATCTATCGCGCGAAATTACTAAGCAAAATCTCACTTAAGACGCGATAGAAACCATCTAAAAGCTACGCGCCTTATGAGCCAAAATTATAGCTTTTAATTTTTACTGCAAATTGTAGATCTGCGCCTCCATAAAGGCTCTTTTAATTTTATGGTAACGCAAACGCGCCTTGAGCTAGCCTCGCTCTTTCGAACAAAACGCAAGTTAAAATCAACGAGTTTCGCGTCGTAAATTTTGGCTCTAACTCGAATTTAATGCGACGCAACTTCAGGCTCGCCAAGCGAAATTAGTCGTAAATTTAATGCGGCTACATAGATTTTAGTTTTAGCTGAAATTTAACGTAGCAGAGCCGAATCTCGCTTCGCAACTCAGCCATTCTAACTAGATAATGTAAATTTTAATTTGTAATTTAAAATTTCTAGCGCAACGATACCAGCTTTGGCTCGCGTTTTGCAATTCTAATCTAGCGGCGCGAAAGTTCATAAAGCGCCGCGTAAAATTGCAAATTTCAGCGTTTTTTATTCGGCTGGCGAGGTTTGTGTGCGCAAGAACTGATTTGCGAAAATTTTAAAATTTTATCGCTTACCCCAGCCCGCCTTCGGGACAATCGCGATAAAATTTACGCTCTGCATCTCGAGCAAGCGAGCAGTTGCTATGAAATTTCAAGTCAGTAGTAGAGATGAAATTTTACGCCGCATTTTCAAGAAATCCCGCGCCTGCCCAACTGCGAAATCCGTAAATATCGCGCGGAATTTCATATTGCTGCATTACTTAGCGGCTATCAAATATGCTTGTCAGGCGGACGCGTAGAAATCTCTCACCGCCCTTTAATGCTCGTTCGAAGTAAATTTCGCACAAATATTTTAACGGTCCATGCTCGAAATAAACGTTCCACATAATTCTATCGCAAAACGGCTGCCGGGTGGAATTTTGCCCGGCAGCAAAGTTTTTTCTGCGCGAAATTTATGCTTCTGCGCGGATGATCCTAACTGCTTCGACCATATTTTTTAGGCTCGGCTCTACCTCTTCCCATTTGCGAGTTTTTAGACCGCAGTCCGGGTTGATCCACAGCTGCTCTTTCGGAAGCACTTCAAGCAGCGCGCGAATCTGGTTTACCAGCTCATGCACGCTAGGAATTCGCGGGCTGTGGATGTCGTAAACGCCGGGGCCGACCTCCTGCTTGTAGCCGACCGATCTAAAAATTTTAAGCAGTTCGTTGCCGCTGCGAGCGGTTTCGATGCTGATTACGTCGGCGTCCATCGCCTCGATCGTTTTGATGATGTCGTTGAACTCCGAATAGCACATATGTGTGTGGATCTGCGTCTGCGCTTTGGCTGCGCTAACGGCGAGCTTAAAGGCGCTGACGGCAAATTTTTCATACGCAGGGATATTTTCCGCGCGTAGCGGATAGCCCTCTTTAAACGCCGCCTCATCCACCTGAATGATTTTGATACCTGCGTCTTGCAGATCCGAAATTTCATCGAAAATCGCAAGCGCAAGCTGTTTTACTATCTGCTCGCGAGGCTTATCGTCGCGCACGAAGCTCCAGTTCATCATCGTAACAGGTCCCGTTAGCATACCCTTCATAATCTTTTTAGTGCGGCTTTGGGCGTATTTGATCCACTCCACGGTCATCGGTTTTGGGCGGCTAACGTCGCCGAAAAGTAGCGGCGGTTTCACGCAGCGGCTGCCGTAGCTCTGCACCCAGCCGTTGGCGCTAAACGTGTATCCGCTCATCTGCTCGCCGAAATACTCGACCATATCGTTACGCTCCGGCTCGCCGTGAACCAGTACGTCTAGGCCAATCTCATCTTGAAATTTAACGCAGTCATCGATGTAAGCTTTGATGTCGCGCTCGTAGGCTTCGCGGCCAATTAAGCCCTTTTTATAGGCGTTGCGAACCTGGCGAAGCTCGGCAGTCTGAGGGAAGGAGCCGATCGTAGTCGTAGGCAAAATTCCATAGCCTAGCTCCTTTTTCTGCACCTTGATGCGATCCTCGTAGCGATCGGCGCGCTCGAATTTATTTAAATTTGCGGCGCGGCTTTGCACTCGCTCGTCATGAATAAGCGGCGAGCTAGCGCGGGTTTTAGCGGATTTTTGATTTTCTTCGTAAGCTTTCATGCCGTGCTCGCACATCGGAATTTTAAAGAAAAGGTGGGTTAAAATCGAAATTTCGCTTAGTTTTTCGACCGCGAAACTTAGCCAGGATCTGATCTCGGCGCTTAGCTTGTCCTCGTATTTTAGCGTAAAAGGCACGTGCAAAAGCGAGCAGGAGGTGCCCACGTAGATGCGCTCCTTAGGCACGTAAGCTTCGATAGCTTTGAGCTGGGCTAGCTTTTTGTCGATGTCGCTCTTCCAGATATTACGCCCGTCGATCACGCCCGCAAAAAGCACGGTCTTAGCGTCTTTTAAAGCTTGAAGCTCTTTTTTGATATTCTCTTCGCTTGCGTAAACAAAATCAAGCCCGATCGCCCAAACATCGGTCTTTACTATCTCTCGTACAGCCTCGGTCGCATGCTCAAAATAGGTCATAAAGATGATTTTTACGTTGCTTGCGGCCTTGCTTAGGCGCTGATAAATAGGCTCAATCTTTGGCGCTAGCTCAGTCGCGCGATCCGTTACGAAGATAGGCTCATCGATCTGAACTACGACCTCGTTATCAAGCTCGCTAAGAAGCTTTAGCAGCTCCTCGTATTTCGCGACAAGGGCATCTAAATGCGCGAGTGGATCGCTTTTGTCGCTTGATTTACTAAGCGCAAGATAGGTAATAGGTCCGATTAAATTTATCTTTAGCGCGCAGGAATCCTTAAAATCGTTATTCTTCGCAGCCTTGTACTCGCTTAAAATTTTACTAGGATTTAGGCTAAATTCCGTATACGCCGAGATCTCAGGCACGATATAGTGGTAGTTTGTATTAAACCACTTCGTCATCTCCATCGCGACTGCGTCTTTACTGCCGCGCGCCATCGCAAAATACTGCTCATGCGCCGAAAGAGCCGCAAAGCGCTGCGGGATCACGCCGAAAAGCACGCTGGTATCGAGCATCAGATCGTAGTATGAAAAGTCGTTTACGCTAATTAGGCCGCTCCAAGCATCCAGCTGATATTTGATGTGACGATCTTTTAGCTCTGCGGCGACTCGCTCTAGCGCGTCATAATCGCACTTGCCCGCCCAATAGCTCTCCAAAGCCTTCTTTAACTCGCGCTGCTCTCCGATACGCGGAAAGCCCGTAACGTAACTCTTCATCTCTATCCTTTGAGTAAAATTTTGGTATGAAAGTGTTGATTTTATCTAAAATTTCTTTTGCCGCCATTAAAATTTTAACCTAATCTCGAAAATGAACGAAATTTTATCCAAAAGCGCAGGGGTGGAATTTAGCCAATAAAATCTGAAATGGAATTTTTATCGACGGAATTTCGTAAGTTAAAATTTTAGGGTTGAATTTAAAGGCGTTAAATTCATCATAATTTAAACCTCATCGCAAGATTCTACTAAAACTTAGTAAAGCCTTGCGACGAAGCTAGCCTTACCTGACACTCTGCAAAGCTACTGAGCATCAAGGCTCTATGAAAGCAGTGCAATGCCTCAAATATGAAAATTCTTAGAATTTATAATTATATCCTGCGTAAACGCCGTATTTTTTACCGTCGTTATCTTCGATATAATCGCCGTCTTTGTACCACGCCTTGCTTGCTTTAAAGCCCATTTCAATCTCACTATTGGAGCCAAACTCATACGCAGTACCTATCTTGCCGCCCAAAATGAAGCCACCCAGCGTATCGTCCGCTCTAACCCAGCCGCCATTGCTATAGTCTATTTTAACTTCAGTATCTAGCACCGAAAGCCCAGCGTAAGCACCTAGGACGAGCTTAAATCTACTGAAAAGCTCCGGCGTAAAATCCGCACCGGCTACGAAATCGTGCGTGCTCCATTTAACCTTTCTTTTCGAATTGGCATTCGAGCTGGAATCCTCGCCCTTAAATCCGTAAAAATACCCGCCGTAGGCCCTAAACGTGCCGAAGTCATATCCGGCTTTAACGCCGATTTGCGGCTGTCCGTCATCAAAACCTGCAGCTTGGTTTTTGAAATTATATCCGCCTTCGCCACCTACGAAAAGCCCCTCCGCCATCGCGCTTACTGCAGCTAAAGAGCTAAGAAGCACCACTTTTGCAACTAAATTTCTCATTTTTACTCCTTTCGGTGAAATTTTATCTCAATGATAGCGACACGCTTCGAAACCTAGGCTAAATTTAAAGTAAATACATAACATTTACGATTTTTAGTGACAAAATTTTAAAGTATTTTTGTAATTTATTTATAGCCAGTATAAATTCTAAATCTCAGCATATAGCTTGCATTATAAATTTTATCGCTTAGTAACATACGCTTTGTAAAAGCATAATGCAATAAGAATTTACGAAATATTCCTCTGAATATAAATTTATCTTAATAACTTGTAAATCCGCGCAGAATTACTTAAATAAACGGGCTCAAACAGATCTTTATCATAGTTTTCCAGCACAAAAAGTTGGATAAAGGCTGATTCAAAGACCTTTTTATCTAAGATTAAAATTCTTTGATAATTTGGCAAAAAAATAACGTAAATATTTGACTTTGTATCTATTTGCTTAGATATTTTTTTCAGCTCTCCATTTACTTCGCCTACTTGATAGTACGAGTTAATGCTTAATTTTTCCCCATTATGAACGACATATTCTGGTTTGACGCTTGGTAATTCAACGCCTTCGCCTAAAATTATGCTTTTACCATCCTTACCTATTTGTATATCATAGCCAACATAAGCTAAAGGTTCTTTAAATTTCTCTCCGCTAGCTATATCTATAGAAGTAAATTTCCAAATGTTTGGTAATATATCTATCATTTTAGGCACGAAATAATAATATATATCCCTAGTTTTCTGTGGAAGCTTGAAATTCTTATCACTCAAAGAACTTAGGAATTTATTGATATCGGCTTCGCCATAATCTTTTTGAATTTGATATAGATTTAGTTTAAATTTATCTTCCAATTTAGGATCAAATTTTTTACCTTGCAACTTTTGTATATATTCGACATTAAGCCTTGCCATATTAGCAGAGCTTACCTCATCTTTATTAAAGGAAAACGCACTCATAAAAGTGTATTCTCCTGCCTGTCTACCTCCAGGATCAGCTACTACTTTTACATCTGAGTAATATCTGATTAAATATCCGTAATCCCACCACGATAGCACGTAATCTTCTCTGCTGGCTTTATTTTTTAGCTCTGCAAGAGGCATTATGGAGTCTTTCGTAAGCGTAGGCGCAACTCGGAATTTATAAATAAAATCTATGCTAGGCATTATCGCTAAACAAGTTAAAATAGCCAACAAAGTACTTCTAAGCCAGGTACGTATTTCAAAGTAATTCAGCGTGAAATATATAAAATAAGCAAATCCAAGCGCTATCATCGGCGTAGCGTACATTGTAAAGCGAGTTCCACCGAAAAGCGCTAAAACTCCAAGCGCTATCATCGGCAAGGTTAAGATGAACGAACGGAATTTTATCAACAATAGAGCCAGTCCCCCTACTGCACATATGAATATAAATAGATGCCCACTAGATTCAAGCACAAATTTTATGAAATTAGCATTGGCAACCTCGTTAACCGTATTTCTAACACCATAAAAATGAAAAATATCCCCCTTGCCAGCATTTTTTAAAATATATACATTAATTTCTGTTATTATAGGTACGAGCCCACCGAATATGATAAACATAATTACGACGATCACACCCAAGATCCAAAGAGCCTTTTTACTTTTATGACTTGGAATTTTAATCATTAAAAAATATAGCAATGCAATCAGTGAGGTTTTGAACAATAAAATATAATTTACAATTATTGTCTCGCCTTCGTAATACGCGCCAAAATTTATAACTGCAACGACCATAAGAATAATCGCTTTGTAATTTGCCTCATTACGCCTATCAAAAATCAAAATGTATAGCAAAAACATCGCTATAATCGCCATATTTAAAGAATACGAGCTAGGATACCACCAATCATAAATCACCGTAAAAACGGCAGGTAAAATAAAGCTGCTCTGCTCGCTTCGCCCTATGAGCCTAATCAAAGCCCATAGCGTTAGCAGCGGCAGAGCAACATTTAACATATCGCTATCAAAATATCCGCCCAACGTCCTCATATAATATCCCGGCAATATGGTGGCAAGTAGTGCCGCGATGATGCCGGCGCCCAGGATCTTATACTCTCTTGCTATCAAAATAATCGGCACGACCACCAGCGGCGCGAAAAACACGCTCATATAGATCGTAATGCTATTTAGGCTGACGGGTAAAATTTTGCTAAGTAAAAATGCTAGAGTTGGGATCGACGCGCCGTACGGACTAAGATCGCCCGGCTGGTGAAAGCCCGCTATCATATCGCGCGCGCCCTCGGCGTTCGCAAAGGCGTCGTTCGTGGTCATAATGAGCTCTCCGTCAAAAGAAAACTGCTCAATCCCGCTAGCCCAATATATCCAAAAAAACCTGCACGCCACGCCGAATATATAAACCAGCGTCATGATCAAAAAAATATCCATGCGTGGGCATTCGCCGTTTGTAATTCTAAATTTTTGCATCTTTTTCCTTGATTTGTCGTTTGAAGTACCGAGCGGCAGGCAAAATTTGCCTCTACAAATTTTACTCGCTTTATCACGCCCGCGTTACGTCTTTAACGACATTGTTTAATTTGCGTTTATTATAGCAGAATTTATCGATATTAAAAGCAAAATTTTAAAAACAACCTAAGTCAAGCCGTTTAGAATTTAAATTTGTGATATGCAATTTTGGCGACCATCAAAAAATACGATATGTAAAGATAGAGATTAAGATGTAAACTAAATATCCAATATAAGGCAGATACAAAACAACACTAAGCCAATAAACATGCGTATATCTAGCATATTATAAATTCCATCTTCTGGGTATGGAATGAACAAATATAGGACAATAAACATAACGAACGCTTTTAAAAAAAATATATAATAACGTTTTATTCATAGGCATATATTTAGCGATTTATGCTAGGGCTTGATAGCAGAAACAACCGGTCGTTGCAAGAAGCTTGCGCCGAGCCGGTGGATTTTTGTGGTTTAGATGAAATTCTCGTCTAATACGCGTCGCACATAAATTTACAGACGGTTTTCGTGCGCAGATTAAGCATGATCGAGCTTAGGCATCTGCCGTCCTTGTTGCCGCTTAGCAGGCGCACGGCATCGCCCTCTTTCCACTGCGTGCTGTCGCCCTCGATCGTCCTGTAATGCGCGCCGTTAATGACAAGCGACTCGCCGCCTTTTAGCGTTTTATCGATCTTCAGGTCGCTTGCAATCTGGCTTAGATCGCCCTTTAGAGCATTTGCGATTAGTTTTTCTTCGGCTTGCTCATGCGTCTTCATCGAGCTTTTAGCAAAGTCCGGCACCTGCAAAGTTTCGGTCTGAGCCGAAGCAAACGCGGCTAGCACGCAAGCGGCGTAAATTAGTTTCATATTTTCTCCTCGGTTTTTTCAAAATTGCGGCGATTATAGCAAAGTTTACTTAAAAATTTCGGTCTAAATTTAGCTAGAGTTTAAATTTAAGAAACCGCCCGTCTGTTTAAAACAGAGCCGAACTAGATGGCAAATTATAAAATTTCGCCGCAATTTAAAATTTACTTATTAAAATACGCCGCGAGCGCGCTTAACCAAACAAACAGCGCTATGATCCAAGACATCACTCGCGGCGTACCCGTAGAAAACGCTGCAAGCATCGCCGATAAGAGGATGCCGCTGCCGTATTGCAGCGAGCCGATGAGCGCAGCGGCCGAGCCCTTCATCTCCTGCGGCACGCTATCAAGAGTGCGGCATTGGAGCAAGAGGCGACGATATAATAATACTAAAGACGATTATGTTTCTATAGAGTAAGTATTTAATAATATTTTTCTAAAATATGTTTAATTAACCATAAATTTACCTGTATATAAATATTACAAAATATATGTGACAAAAAAAGGATATTTAAGATATAATAACCATACAAACATCAATATTCTAGAAATTTAAAGTAAAAATGAGATAGAGGACGATGCAAATAAAAAGTAAAATAGAAGACAAATTTATTGATCTTTTAAGGAAAGAAAGCGCTATTTGCATGGTATTAAACGGCAAATGGGGAGTTGGAAAAACATATTTTTGGCAAAAATTTGCGGAAAGAAATTCAAAAAAGTTAAATAAAAAATTTGCATACATTTCTCTATTCGGTAAGGATGATATTAAACAAATAAAACAAGAAATTATATTGCAGGCCTATCGAATAAGTCGGACGATATCTGAAATTTCAAAGAATGCTAAAAAATTAAGATTCGATAAAATTTTAGATGAAGTTACGCCAAAATTGGGTTCGGCCATTATTGAATGCATATCGTTTTTTGAAAAGAAAGATTTCGAAAATATCGTAATTTGTTTTGATGATTTTGAAAGATTATCAAATAAATTAAGTTTAAAAGACATATTCGGATTAATATCAGAAATTAAAGAACAGAAAAACTGCCATATTGTTATGATTTTTAATGCTGGTGAATTAATTTTAGACAACGATACAAAAAAGCAAAAAGATAAAATTATAGATTACGAATTTGAATATAATCCATCTATAGAAGATTCATATAAAATTTTGTATGAAGAGCTTAAATTTTTTAAAAGCTATCCGCTCGAATATTTTAAACACCATATAACATAAATAATATAAGAATTATGAGACGAGTAGTGGCTGCGCTAAATGATTTTGGTTTTTTAGAAAAAGATTTAAAGGATTTTAAATACACCGAGCAAATTTTAGTAAAAGACATTATGGAAATAGCTACTATAAATGCTTTGAAATTAAATATAGATTTTAAGGAACTTAATAAATATTCTTTTAAGTACTTTAGTAATAATCTTAAAGATAACGAGAAAAATAAAGAGTTTGACGAGGTTATAGAATATGCTCAAATAAATTACCTTGAGCCAAGTGACATAAGAGAGGAAATCATAAGCTATATAACAAAATCCATAACAGATGACGAAAAGATTAGAGATGTTGTTAATATCATAAAATTTAAAGAAGATAAGCTTAAGAAATTGGATGGATATATGCATGGATTGCAATACGACTTTAAATTGGATGATGGAGAATATTGCAATAAAATAAGAGATTTTCTTGCTGATAATATTGATATGGTGTGTGTTTTAGGGGTGAGTAACTTTATTTTTTATATAGAGTTTATCAAAGAACGAAATCCGACACAAGCTGATGAATATCATAATTTTGCCATTAATATATTGAAGGGCATATTGGAAAATAATAGTTACAATACCATTTTACCGTATAATCCTGATATAGATAAAATTTTAGAATTTGACCCTGTATTAATAGAGTATGATGATAATTTGAGAGATATGTCTAATCAAGCAAAAGTTAGCTCAAAAGAAGGAATTCTAAATATTTTAAACAATAGAAACGAATATGAGTTCAAAATACTTGAAAAGGTTGACGATAAAATATTAAAAGACTTTATCTTATCTGACCGTGAATTCTGTTTTGGTATTGTTAGTTTTTTAAATAGCAGTCTTTCTAGATATTCTGGATTTAAAAATTTGGTAAATAAGTTTATTGGAATTTTTGAGAGTATAAATTCTGATAAAAACGACATCAAATCCATCAAAATTTTAAATGAAATAAAAAGAAATCATAGTAAAAAATAAAAATTTTAGGCGAAAGTCGCCTAAAATTTTAGTCTATTTCATACCTCTCGCCTGGCTTCATTTCGATCATCTCCCACGGCAAGCCCTGCTTATTTAGCTCGTCCATAAAAGGCTTGGCGTCAAAATTTTCCATGTTAAAGACGCCTTTTCCGCTCCAAATACCCTTTGCCACCATCATCGAGCCGATCATCGCTGGCACGCCCGTCGTGTAGCTCACCGCCTGCGCGCCTGTCTCGGCGTAGCAAGCCTCGTGGTCGCAGACATTATAGATATAGACCTGGCGCTCTTTGCCGTTTTTTAAGCCACGTATCACGCAGCCGATGTTTGTTTTGCCTTTCGTGCGCGGGCCTAGCGACGCAGGATCCGGCAAAAGCGTTTTTAAAAATTGAATCGGAATTATTTTTACGCCGTTATGCTCGACCTCGTCGATGCGTAGCATGCCGACGTTTTCTAGGCATTTCATGTGAGTTAGGTAGCTTTGTCCAAAGGTCATGAAAAAGCGGATTCGTTTTAGCCCTTTGATGTTTTTAACAAGGCTTTCTAGCTCCTCGTGATAGAGCAGGTAGCTATCTTTGACGCCTACTTTCGGATAGTTCCATTTGAACATTATCTCCATCGGCTCGGTCTCTTTCCACTCGCCGCGCTCCCAGTAGCGGCCTTTTGCGCTTACTTCGCGCAGATTGATTTCTGGGTTGAAATTCGTTGCAAACGGATAGCCGTGATCGCCCGCGTTGCAGTCTAGGATGTCGATCTCGTGGATCTCGTCAAATAAATTTTGCTGTGCGTAGGCGCAAAATACGTTCGTCACGCCCGGATCAAAGCCGCTTCCCAGCAGCGCCATCGTGTTTGCGGCTTTAAACTCGCCGTCCTTCGCCCACTGCAGCTTGTATTCAAATTTCGCGGTGTCTGGGTGCTCATAGTTTGCGGTGTCGATGTATGGGATGCCGGCGCGAGAGCACGCGTCCATCAGCGTTAGGTCTTGGTACGGTAGCGCGACATTTAGCAGCAGCTCGGCACCCGTTTTTTTGATTAAATTTACAACAGCATCGGTGTCGTCCGCGTCGATCTGGGCGGTATCGATCTGCACGCCAAGGCGGTCTTTTATAAATTTAGCGATCGCGTCGCACTTGCTTTTGGTGCGGCTAGCAAGGGTGATCTTGCTAAAAACGTCCGCGTTCATCGCGCATTTTACGGTCGCGACTTGGCTCACGCCGCCCGCGCCTATGATTAAGATATTTGACATTTGGGCTCCTTTAAATTTTAAATTTTGCTGCAATTTTAGCAAATTTAAGATGAATTTTAAGAGGCTAAGTGTAATTAATCATAGAAGTTTGATTGTGGCGGGTGCGGAGCGCAAGCCGACTTTAACAAAAACGCCGAAAGCGGCGTGTACTAAAATTTCACCCAGATAGCGGCATGCCGATTGACGGGGGCACGAGATTAAATTTGCCACATTAAATTTACCGCCTTGCATCGCGCGATAAAATTTTAAGCTTTAAAGGGCTAGTTTAAATTTAACATCCCGCAGCGAAGCGCGGATAATTAAAATTTAAAGCTCGCTCGCTTCGCCATAAAATTTATCGCGCCTTTTACCCGATGTACGGCAAAACCGTATACCGCGGCTAAATTTAGCGCTTTAGCGAACAGCGGTTTAAAAAGTAACAAGCGGGGCAAAATCCCGTGACGCCCACGATAAAGGGCACGAGCCCCACTAGCCCCACCAGCTGCCAAACAACGGCTTTTGCGATCATTATCGCCAGACCGATCAGCGCTCTTATTATCCTAGTTTTTTACTTGGCATTGCGTTTTCACTTCTTTGTTTTTACATTTTGCACGTATTAATGCTTAAAATTTTTAAAGTAAGCAATGGCAGCAAACCTCCACCTAGCGTATCATCTTTGAGCCCGCCTTCCTATATACGCGCCTTGGTTAAATTCGGCTTCGTTTAATTATCTTTTCTTTTGCATAAAAGTGCGATTCTACAAAATTTATGTGCCTAAGAAATAAAATTTTATGCGAGCTCGATTTAAAATTTTGGCAAGCGTAAAACAAGGCAAACTCGAAGGCAGGCGGGTAGTAGGGTAAAATTTGCGTATCGAAGGATAAAAATTTACATGTAGCTTTAAATTTGAAATCGCGATAAATTTTAACCGAGCGGAATTTTATCGTTGCAGAAAGTTTGTCTAAATTTAGCTCGCCGCGTGTTTTAGGGGGTTTAAATTCAGACGCTGCAGCAAAGAAGCGTAGTGAGATATTTACGATCGAGGCGGCATCGATCTCGCGCCGTACCGCCAAAATCAGATTTCGTAGCGATAGATTTTGCCAAAATTTTCATCCAGAGTGTAGCTAAACTCACCGCCTGCGTAATAGATTATCTCGCCGCTCTCCAGCTCGAAGCGCTGATAAACGCGCAGCACGACCTCGTTTTCGCTGATGCCTTGGACGTGGATAAAGATATCGCTCTTTCTGCCTGCGGTCATCGCCATTTGGTAGAGCTGATTAAATAGCGCGTATTCGGCGTTTTTCTCGGCGTCCTCTTGCGATAAAAAGCCCTCTAGCACGCCCAGCATCTCCGCGCGAAATTCCGTCCTGGCGCGTGCATAAGCGTTTTGGATATTTTCGATCTGGTTGGTATCGAGTAAATTTAAAAGCGAATGTTTGCCCACGTAAAGCGTCGCGCTCGATGTGATTTTACCATCCTTGTCGGTCACCAGTCGCAGAGCTTTCTCTACGCGCCACAAGGCCTCTTTTAGTTCGAGCCCGCTTTCAATTTCAATTTTCATCATAGATCCTTTATCAAGAATGCGGAATTTTAGCGTGAAATTTTAAATTTTAAAGACAAACTTCGCGATCAGATACGCCATATACAGCATCAAAACTCCCACGAGCGCGTCGATTATGCGCCACGCTCTGCTGCTTGCAAAAAGCTTCGAAAGCGCCCCTGAGCCATATCCTAAGCCGAAAAACCACGCAAACGATACGAACATAACTCCCGCGTAAAACCACAGCTTTTGGGCATCTGCGATCGTAGCGCCGAGCGAGCCCACGACCACGACGGTGTCTAAATACACGTGCGGATTTAGAAGCGTCACCGCAAGGGCTTTGGCTACGACGGGCGCCAGCGGGCTATTTGCCGAGTTTTGAATCTTGGCAAAATGCGAACCCTTATAGGCGCTAAAAAACGAGCTTAGCGCGTAGCAGAGTAGAAATATGATCCCGCCTATGCCTAAAATTTGGGTAAAAAGCGAGCCCTGCTTAAGAGCGCCGCCGATTAAAAATATCCCTACGGCCGTAAATACGGCATCGCTTAGCGCACAGACCGTGCAAACCGCCGCGACGTGGTTTTTCGCAAGACCTTGGGAGATGACGAAGATATTTTGCGCGCCGATCGCGACGATGAGTGAGAGCATCAGCGCAGCTCCTTGCAAGAAAATTCCTATCGGCAAAGAGTTCAAGGCTGCACCTGCCTACTTATTTTACTTTCGCAGGCGGAGCTTTGCATCGCCGTATCGGTAGTATCGGAGCCATCTACCGCCGCACTTTCGGGCGCAGCGTCAGGCTCATTATCGCCCGCGGAAATTTTCAAGGCGGAATTCTCGGCGCCTGTGAAATTTTCGCCCGCGCTGGCGCTATTTAAGGAAGCGGCACCATTCGGCGCGGCGGAGCTTTGTTCGTTTAAATTTGAAGCGCCCTTCAAATTCTGCGCGCCGTTTGAATCAGCGGCGCCATTAGAATTTTGCATGGCGGAATCCTGCGCGGCGCAGGAATTCTGTGCGCCTGAATTTTCACCTAAATTTTGTGCGGCACAGGAACTTTGCGCATCGAAATTTTGCGAGGCGGAATTCTCATCGCGAAAGTTTTTAGCTTTAAAATTTTTGGCGCTACTCGCGCTTTTTTTAAAGCCCTTAGTGCCTTTGCAAGTCTTTGGAGCGGCTTGCTCTTCCTCAGAGCTTTGCGAAAGACCCGCTTTTTCGCGCAAAATTTTACTCAGCTCATAGATCGAAATTTCAAACGAGCCAGGTAGCGTGGCCTCCGTGTCGCTGTAAAATCGTAAAAAATTAAAGCGGTCCTGCGCCTGCGGCATTTTTTTGAATACAAAATTTAAAAGCTCCGTTTTGTTTCTGCCCGCGGTAAAGGTTTTTGTGCCTAAATTTGCGATATCTTTGTATTCGAAGCTCTCGGAATTTGCCCCGCGCACGATCGTAAAAGCATCCTCGTCGATCTGCAAATAATTTTTCGCGCCAAGTCTGAGCGCGCAAAAAAACGCGCAAAATGCCGCTACTACGGAAGCAAAAAGCGCCGCGTCGCCAAAGCCCGCGTGGTAGCAATATCCGCTAGCAAGCGCCAAAATCGCCGATCCCGCCAGCGTCATTGCCACGGGCTTTTTATTCTCTTTTACTATCATCTTCCCTGCTTAATCAGTTGTCTTATATATTCGTAAATTTTAAAATTTAGCGCATCCATTACCGAGTCTTTAGAGCCCGGATTTTTGATGCTTTGGTAGTTAAGATTAGTTACGTAATCCTTCCACGCGCCCTTGTTTTTAACGCTTATGTAGAGGCTGATCTGCGAGTCGTAGAAATAGTCTCTGTAATAATCGTCGTCGTCCCAAGGATCGTATCCGAACGGCATCCCCCAGCCTACGTCCACGCCCGTATATCTATAATATCTGCCAAATCCCATTCCGAAGCTAAATCTCGGATTATCCCACGATCTGCGCGAAAAATCCTCCTTGCGGAAGTAGTTGAGATTGCCGCCGATTTGGACATTCGCCGCGCTTTTATTTACGACCTTAAATCCGTCCGCACGCAGATGTTGGATCACCACTTGGGTTAAATTTGAATCCGTCGTCGAGGTATTAGTGAAATTTACGCTTATGAGTTTATCTTGCGGAAATTCCATAATGTGAAGCGGCTCGGAAGTGCGCACGATACCGCTATTTACGGGCACATTTTTAGAGCAGCCCGTAAAAATCAAAAACGCCGAAATGACCAAAAAAAGTGAAATTTTATTTTTCAAGACGGATCCTTTCGCTTAAAATTTCAAATCCTAAATTTGAGTGATTGTAGCATAAATTTAAAATTTTAATGTCGGCAAGGGGCGATTTGTAAAGTTTTGTCAGAAGTCAAAGTGAGAAAAAATTTGAGCTGGTCGCCTAAAGATAGGTATTGAGAGCAAATTTATTCAAAATCAAAGTGGCAAAATTTGATTTAAATTTTTTGACAAAACCCTTACAAAATTTTACACAGCTTTTAACACCCGTTTAAATGGGCATTAAAAGCATTTTATCATTCCGCGCTCTCTGTGCCCTGCACTCTTTTGAGCGTGGCGATAAGTTTATCTCTAAATTTATAAATATCTTCGAGCTTTTCGAGCGGATATCTAGTCTCTTGTTTTTCTATCTCGTGAATGCCAATGTATTTCTTCGCCGTATTAAAGTGCAATCTAGCTATCCATTTGCGGTTATTGTCGTCAAAGAGTACTCCAAAATAGCTTTGAGTATCCCTTGCATAAATTTTATCAAGCTCCGTATATTCGCCCAGTATTGATTTGATGATAAAAAAGCCCTGCAGCTCATCTTGCGTAGTTACGATTTTGGCTTCATCATTACTACTTTCTTCGTCCTCGTCTGTGATATTTGCCGTTAAGCCCGCACGTACAGAATTTATCTTTTTTGAGGCCAGATCGGTCACTATCTCACTCAGAGCGGTTTTTGTATAGCTCTTAAAGTCCTCTAGCACACTTCCGGTTATGCGCGTTCCTTGCGGAAGTATTCTGCAGGCAAACATCCTAGCCAAATCATCGCTAGGTTTGGCGGTTTCTTCCTCAAATATCTTTTTTATCTCAAGTATGCGGCGCTGCTTATTCGCCATCTCTAGTATAGAGCTGATATTTAGATCGCTTTTTGTAAAGCGCTCAAGAGCCTTTACGTCGCGCTTATTGAGCTCGTCAAGGTTTACAATAAGAAATGGATTGTCATCAAGTCTATTTTCCTTGTTAATATCGGAATAAAATCGGTATTCTATGCCGTTGGTTAGCAGCGCAAATTTAGCGTCAGTAACGCCGAAATATCGATATAGCTGGCTTGAGTGCTTATTTAAAACCTCGGTGTGCTTTTTAACTTCTACTATGATGAGCGGCTTGCCCTCATACATTATGGCGTAATCTACCTTTTCGCCCTTTTTTATGCCTACGTCGGCGGTAAATTCAGGCACTATGACGTTAGGGTCAAATATATCGTAACCTAAAATTTGAAAAAACGGCATCACGAACGAGTGTTTCGTAGCCTCTTCGGTCTGCACGGAGTCTTTGATACTCGATATTCTAGCACTTAGGCGCTGTAAATCCTCATATAGATCCATAAATTCTCCTTTTATGTCGATTTTATATCACACAGCGTAAGACCTTGCCTACGATATATACTTGTACGTCGTCGTTGGGCCCTATATCATAGCTTTCGTAGTCTTTGTTGACACTTTTTATGTGCAGGGTGCCGTCGGGGCTCTTTTGCAAGAGCTTGACCATAAAGTTATCGCAGTAGTTGATGATATATAGCCCATCGCCTTCAAATTTTGCCGTGACGTCCGCAATCACCCAACTATCTGGATAAAGCATCGGCACCATAGAGTAGCCCTCTACCGGCATGCAGCGGATTCTATTTGTATTTTTAGGGCACACTTTAAAAAGCATTTTAGAAAAAGGGATCAATACGTCAGTGTCATAGATCTCTATACCGCTTATATCGACGCTTTCGCCGGCGCCTACGGCCGAGCTAAGCTTGCGGATAAAAATTTGATCCGTATCGGTTTCTTTAAGGTTTGAGGGACTAACGTCATTTTTGCCAATACTTATGTCATCACTAACGTCAATACTTACGTCAAAATTTTCATCAGACTTACGAACTACTAACGAACTCTCATCTTCAGGGTCGCTAGATCTATCTATTTTTTTAAGGGTAGAGGGGTTGGCGACAGAATTTACATGGTATTTTTGTTTTGACGACATATTGGCGACATTATCATTGACGACATAACGATCGAAACTATCCTCCTCATAAAAAAAGGATACATCAATATGAAAGTAATTAGACAATTTTTTTATAAAATCAGCTTTGGGCTGTGTAGTTCCATATTCGTAGCTCTGCAAAGTTCCATAAGATACATTAAATTTTTTAGCAAAATCTTTTTGAGAAAAGCCGTTGCTCTCTCTAATTGCTCTTATTCTATTGCCTATCATTATTTCATACCTATTTTTTTAAGCTATATCTTGACATTACATATAAATTTATGTATAATATCAAAACATATTTAGAAAAGATAATACCTATAAAAAGGTTAAGATTTTCTAAAAGTTCTTTGAAAT
>CAUSAC010000035.1:0-22713 GCA_963529615.1 uncultured Campylobacter sp.
AGCATATCCAAAGGGGTAGTAAAATCGGTGTGCAAAATTCGCTTGAAAAAATCCACTACCAGCACCATTATGATGACGCTACCGAGTTTGTGCTTCAGCTCATCCAGCGAGGCGATCTTTAAAACTTGTAAATTTAGATCCACAAACTCGTCGATAAACAGCTCATAAATTCCAAATACAAAGATTAGCAGCACGATAGCGACCAGATACAGATCGATCGCCGTTATTATCTCGCTTAAAATATCGACGTAAAGCGTTCCCTTGCTCTGCGGAGCTAGAAAAAATTCTACGATTTTATAGAGCGCCGAGCCGATTTCGTAGCTTGCGATCACAAATATCGCCGCGCCTGCAGCGATGCAAAAAAGTACCGGCAGGAGGGTTAAAAATTTGCTGCAAAGTAAAAATTTTTCAAATATAGCTTTCATTTCTTCCTTAAATTTTAATTCGGGTAGCCGCTCCGCAAACGAACGTATAAATTTAAAAACCGCTCCATGCCGAAGCGTTCGTTTAAATTTACGCTCGTTTGCAATCGCGTAAATTTACTCCTTTTAATCGCTCCCATTCGAGTCTTTAAAATTTTGCGCCAGGTTAAAGGCGCAAAATTTCAGCTCGCGGCGTTAAATTTTAACTAGGTTGATTTGCAAATTTTATTCGCCAGGCCTCGGCGCCGAAATCGCGCACGCGACCGCATCCGCGCACAAAGACTCGGCAGCCTTGCTAAATTTATCCTACTTGTCTTGCTGCATATCGATCCAGCGAAGCGCGATGCGCACGGCGTTCGTAGCCGCTCCGACGCGGATCTGATCGGCGCTGCACCAAAGATGCAGAATTTTATCGTCGAAATTGTCCCTGCGGAGCCTACCGACGTAGGTTTCGTTCGTGTCGCTCGAAAGCAGCGGCATCGGGTATTCGTTTTTGCTCGGATCGTCTGCAAGCACGATGCTAGGCGCGTTTCTTAAAATTTCGCGCACGCGGCTAATCTCGAAATCTTTTTTAAATTTAATCGTGATCGCCTCGCTGTGGCTGCGAAGTACCGGCACGCGCACGCAGGTAGCCGAAACGGCTAAGTTTTTATGCAAAATTTTCTGCGTTTCGTTCACCATCTTCATCTCTTCTTTGGTATAGTCATTGTCCAAAAATACGTCGATGTGCGGGATGACATTCATCGCGATCTGATGCGGGAAAACCTTCGGCTCGCACTCATCAAGCTTAAAAGCGAAAAACTGCTGCAACTGCCCTACAAGCTCGCTCATACCCTCTTTACCTGCGCCACTCGTCGCTTGGTAGGTGCTTACGTCCACGCGCTCGATATCAAACGCGTCATCAAGCGGCTTAAGAATTTGAACCATCTGGATAGTTGAGCAGTTCGGATTAGCAATGATGCCTGTCTCTTCCCATAGCTTTATATCCTGAGGATTACACTCGGGCACTACGAGCGGGACATTTTCTTGCATGCGAAAGTGGCTAGTGTTGTCGATCACCACTGCGCCGCTTGCCGCAGCAAAAGGCACATAATGCGCCGAAATGGAGCCGCCCGCGCTAAAAAATGCGATGTCGATCTCGTTTTCGTCGAAGGTGCTGTCGGTAAGCTCCTTCACGACGTATTCTTTACCGCGGAATTCCACCTTCTC
Organism: uncultured Campylobacter sp.; assembly: GCA_963529615.1. GTDB lineage: Bacteria > Campylobacterota > Campylobacteria > Campylobacterales > Campylobacteraceae > Campylobacter_B. The sequence goes on from CAUSAC010000035.1 coordinate 1,632, forward strand.
GCCCGCGCTCTTTGCGCTTGCAAGCGGCAGTATGTCCTTTACGGGAAAGTTCATCTCGTCTAAGACGCGCAAAATCTCCTCGCCTACGGCGCCGGTAGCGCCTACGATGGCGATATTGTAACTACTCATCCTCTCCTCCTTTTAAAATTTCATCGCTAGGGCCGTCGCTCTGCGAATCTTTGCTATCCAAATTTGAATTTAATAAATTTTCATCCTGCGCAAGCTCGTCCGCTTCGCCTTCATCGCCCTCCTCGGCTTTCGGGCAGGTCGCAATGCTCACGACGTCGTCGCCCTCGACATTTACGACGATGACGCCGCTGGTGTTGCGACCCGCTTTGCGGATGCTTTGCATATCGACGCGGATCATCTTGCCGCTGGTGGTTAGCGCCATGAGATCCATCTCCTCATCGACCATCACGACGCCGATGAGCTCGCCCGTGCGGTTAGTGAGCTTCATGCAGATGACGCCCTTGCCGCCGCGGTTTGTGAGACGATACTCGCTCGCGGTGGTGCGCTTGCCGATACCCTTTTGGCTCACGCTTAAAATTTCTTGCATGTCGCTTAAAATAAACGCGGCACCGATGACCTCATCGCCTTTTTCTTTAAATTTAATACCCTTGACGCCGCGAGCGATGCGCCCCATCTGGCGAATTTTATTTAGATTAAATTTAAGGCACATTCCCTTTTTCGTAGCGATGAAGAGCATATTTTCGTTGGCGCTTTGCGGCTCGCCGTCTTGCGCGCCCTCGCCTTGCGAAATTTCATCTGAAATTTCATTCTCGCTTCCCTCCAAAATATCCTGCTCGGTCTGCTCTAAGGCTTCTTCGACCTCACCGCCGTCCAGATCATCGCCGCTTAGAGCGCCTCCCTTATAGTTTTGCATCTCCTCGGCGCTGTTTGGAGCGATGAGAGCGGTTACTAGCGTATCGTCCTCATCTAGGCTAATGGCGCGGATGCCGAGTGAGCGGATATTTTTAAACTCGCTTAAATTCGTGCGTTTCACGATGCCGTTGCGAGTGAAAAATACGAGCGACTTGCTCGGATCAAAATCGGTCGTAGGGATGATCGCCATGATCTTTTCGTCCGCGCCGAGCTGGATTAAATTTACGACCGCCTTGCCCTTTGCGGTGCGCGAGCCCTCAGGAATTTTATAGACTTTAAGCCAGTAAAGCTGCCCGCGGTCGGTGATAAACATAAGCGTGTCGTGGGTGTTGGACGTAAAAAAGCTCTCGATGAAGTCATCGTCATACGTCGTGACCGCCACGCGCCCCTTGCCGCCGCGCTTTTGCTTCTCGTAAGTCTTGCTAGGCACGCGCTTGATGTAGCCGCGGTGAGTGATCGTAACGACCATATTTTCATTCGCGATGAGATCTTCGATGTCGATATCCTCGTAGTCATCGACGATTTCGGTGATGCGCGGGCATTTAAATTTATCTTTGATCTCCAAAAGCTCATCTTTGATGATGCCTTCGATTAGCTCCTCGCTCTTTAGGATCGCGTCAAGCCGCTTTATCTCGGCTAAAATTTCTTTTAGCTCCTCCTCGATCTTTTCGCGCTCAAGTCCCGTTAAGCGACTTAGCCTCATATCCAAAATCGCGCCCGATTGCGCCTCGCTAAGGCCGAATCTGCTCATTAAATTTTCGCGCGCGACGTTGGTGTCGGCGGAGTTTCTAATCACGTCAATCACTTCGTCGATATTATCTAGCGCGATCTTTAAACCCTCCAAGATGTGCGCTCTAGCGCGGGCTTTTTGAAGCTCAAAAATCGTGCGGCGGATGATGACGGTTTTTCTGTGGTTCAAAAACAGCTTCAAAAGCTCTATCAGCGTGAAAATCTTCGGCTCTTTGCCGTCGATTGCGAGCATTATCACGCCGAAGGTCGCCTCCATCGTGGTTTGCTTAAATAGGTTATTCAGCACGATCTCACTCATCGCGTCTCGCTTAAGCTCGATTACTACGCGAATTCCGTCGCGATCGCTCTCGTCGCGTACCTCGGAGATGCCTTCGATCTGCTTTTCCTTTACGAGATCCGCGATCTGTTCGATCAAGCGCGCTTTATTGGTCTGATACGGCAGCTCGTCGATTACGATGACGTCTTTACTAGCTTTTTTTTCAATATGGGTTTTAGCGCGAATTTTAACGCGCCCTCTGCCCGTTTTATACGCTTCAATGATCCCTTTTTTACCGTAGATTATGCCGCCGGTCGGAAAATCGGGGCCCTTGATCTCGCCCATGATCTCCTCTAGGCTTGCGTTTTTATTCTCAAGGAGTATCAAAAGACCGCCCACAAGCTCATCTAGGCTGTGCGGCGGGATATTCGTCGCCATTCCCACGGCGATTCCGCTCGAGCCGTTAAGCAGCAAATTCGGCACGCGCGCAGGCAGAACGTCGGGTTCGTTCAGGCTCTCGTCGTAGTTCGGCACGAAATCGACCGTCTCTTTATCCAGATCTTTTAGTAGCTCCTCAGCTAGCGGCGTCATACGCGCTTCGGTGTATCTCATCGCCGCCGCGCCGTCGCCGTCAATCGATCCGAAGTTGCCCTGCCCGTCGACGGAAGGAATTCTCATCGAAAAGCTCTGCGCCATTCGCACGAGCGCATCGTAAACAGCGGTATCGCCGTGCGGATGGTATTTACCGATGACGTCGCCTACGATACGAGCAGATTTTTTGTAAGGCTGGCGAGAGCCCACGCCAAGATCGTTCATCGCGTATAAAATTCGCCTATGCACCGGCTTTAGGCCGTCTCTGGCATCCGGCAGCGCACGACCGATGATAACGCTCATCGAGTAATCAAGATAGCTCGTCTTGATCGATTCTTCGACGTCGATATCGATGATCTCCTGATTTTCAAACATATTTGATTGCATAAATATCCTTTTAAATTTTAAAGCGCGATTATAGCGAATTATTCTTTTGCATTAGCTAAAACCAAGCCGCACACGGGCATAAAGCCGCCATCGATCAAGCTCTCGCGCGCTTGCAGCATGCTAAGACCTGAGGTGATGATGTCATCTACCAGGATTACGGGGAATTTCGGCGGGGTTAAAATTTTAAAATTTCGCTTGTGTTTTAGGCGAAATTCCAAACTCTGCCCGCTGTATTTGACGCGGTTTTGCGCACGCAGGCAGTGAAATTTTGGCTCCACGAGCTCGCTTTTTAGCGCGCGGGCTAAGATCGCCGTGTGCGAATATCCGCTGCGAGCGTCATCATCCAGCGGCACGGCGTTAAATTTAAAAATTCCGTCCGTTTTAAACGCCTCGTAATTTTGCGGATTTGCAGAAATTTCGCGCTGCAGATGAAGCGGGAATTTCGCTAGGCTTAAAGAAGCTATGCGCGCAAGCACCGCAGCGCCGTATTCGTGATGTTTAGAAAGTATAAGCTCTCGAATTTCGGAGTAGCCGTAGTAGTAAAACACGCTAAAGCCCTCCACCTGCCGCATACTTAGGCGGCATTCGGCTAAATTTGCGGCGCAGGCGGCACAGATCGTGCGCAGGCTAAACGCACCGCAATTTATGCAGCGCATCTAAAGCGTCGAGATGATTTGATCGGCGGATTTTTTGACGATGTCGCCAAGCAAGCTTTGCACGAAAGGATTAAGCGATCTAGCCGTGCGAAGCGCCGTAAATTGGCTCTGATCCTGTGAAACGCGCTTGGTCGTAGTTTTGTTGCCCTGCACGATAGAGATCGCAACCTCGCCTCTTGCGCTCATATTTTCTTTCGAGTAGCCGTTGATCGCCGCCGAGATGCTTCTAATATTTACGGTTACGATATTCGGGCTTGCAGGATCGATCCTTACGCCGCGAGCCTCAAGCTCCGCGCGCAAAGCCTTATCGAACCACGCCGAGAGATTGTTTTTTAAAAGCACTTCATCGACGAGTTTGCCGTCGTTGTCGTTTATAACGGCGATTACCATCTGATTTTCGCGCTGATCGTTGATCGCGTTGATATTTACCGACTTGCCGCTTACAGTCTGATCGGCCTTAGAAAGATACGGATTTAGGCTGATGACGCTGCTGGTTTGCGAGCAGGCGACAAAAAATAGCGCAAATACGCCGAGTAAAAATTTTTTCATTTCAATCCTTTTTTCTGAAATTCGGGCGCATTGTAGCACTAAATTTAAAATTTATAGATTTTTTTGTATCATTGCAAGATCAAAGGAGAAATTTTGCAAGCACTCGCTTTAAAATACAGACCCAAAAGCTTTGAGCAGCTCATCGGTCAAGACGCCGTCGCCACAAGCCTCGCGCACGCGCTGGATTCGGGCAGGCTGAGCCACGCATATCTTTTCAGCGGACTTCGCGGCAGCGGCAAAACCTCGACGGCTAGGATTTTTGCCAAAGCGCTTTTATGCGATAAAGGCCCTACCGGCAAGCCGTGCGAGATCTGCGATAACTGCGTAATGGCAAACGAGGGGCGCCACATCGACATCATCGAGATGGACGCCGCCAGCCATCGCAAGATCGACGATATCCGCGAGCTTATCGAGCAGACGAAGTATCATCCCGCAAGCGCGCGCTTTAAAATTTTCATTATCGACGAGGTGCATATGCTCACTAAAGAGGCCTCCAATGCGCTTTTAAAGACGCTTGAGGAGCCGCCTAGCTACGTAAAATTTATCCTTGCGACTACCGATCCGCTTAAACTTCCCGTCACGGTGCTATCGCGCACGCAGCACTTTCGCTTTAAGCCAATCGCCAAAAACGCCGTCGTAGCGCATCTGGCGCAAATTTTAAAAACCGAAAACATCGCTTACGAAGAGGGCGCGCTTGAAATTCTAGCGCGCAGCGGCTCTGGCTCGCTACGAGACACGCTCACGCTCCTCGATCAAGCGATTATCTTTAGCCGCGAAGGAATCACGCAGCGCGCGATCGCCGATATGTTGGGCTTGCTCGATCCCGCTAAAATTGGCGAAATTTTAGACATCGTGCTGCGCCAGGACCGCGCGGGCGCGATCGAGATCATCAAAGAGGTCGAAAACTACAACGCCGAGACGATAATCGACGAGATGATCGCAAATTTAAAGGATAAATTCCTGCGCCGAGACGCGAAATTTAGCCTGCTGATGTACGAGCGGTTTTTCCGCATTTTAGCGGGCGCTAAGAGTATGCTCGCCATCAGCCCGGACAACACCTACGCGATTTCTATGATGATTTTTATGATGATGGAGGCAGTAAATCTACGCGAGATCGACGAGCTCATAGAGGTCGGCAGATCGCTAGATCAAGGCGAGGGCTATGCTTCTGCTTCGGCGCCGAATTTAAACGCACAAGGCTTCGCGCCGAATTTTAGGTCGAATTCCAACCAAAGTGCGACATTTGCGCCAAATAGCGAGCCGGGCGGCGCATCTTTTGCACTGAGCGACCAGGGTAGCGCGACAAGCGGCGTGCCTAGCTTTACTGCTAGCGCAAAACGTCTCGCAAGCTCGGTGCAAAGCTCCAGTGCCGGCGGTGCGGCAAAACAGAACCCTGACGCAAGCAGTGAGATCAAACTGAACGCAACGGCGCAAGCGCAAAATTCTAACTCTTCCGTCAAAACGGGCGCTCAAAATGAAATTTACGAGAATTTTTTAGCCAAAATTTACGACCGAGATTACGATCTAGGCGAGAAATTTAGCAAGTGCGTGGAATTTTTAAAGCTCGAGCGCGGCACGCTGTATCTGCTCTCGCGCGCGCAGGGACAGGACAGAGAGTACCTGCGCAAGGGCTCGCGAGCGATAAATAGCGTGTTAAAATCGCTTTTCGGCGAGAGCGCGGCCATCAAGATCGAGCAAGGCGCGCCGCAAAACGGCGATGATCCCGCCCAAAGCAAGCGCGATCGGAATTCCGCACGCGGCGCAACCGCTACGCAAAGCAAGAATTCTACGAAAGGCGCGACTTTCGAATCCGGCGCCGATACTATGCGCCCTGCAAATTCGACCTCGCAAAGCCCTGCAAATCCCACGGCGCAAAATTTTACTGAAAGCCCCACCTCTAGCAGCATGCAAGAAAATCCCGAATCTACGCAAGCAGGCGAGCAAGATCATAGGAATTTAACCGGCGCGCAAGAGAATGAGCAGAGCTGTGCACCGCAAATAAATTCCGCCGCAGATGAGGCGCAAGCCGCAAAATTGCAAACTGATGCGGCAAGAAATTCCGAGCAGCAAAATTTAGAAAAATCCGTAGCGGATTCTACGACGCAAAATTCTGAGCAGCGAAATTCCACGACGAATTCCAATTCACAAAATTCTGCTTCAAATTCCAAGCTGCAAAATTCCGAAATTTCTGCAGGAGATGACGACGGGGAGAAGGATGATCTGTTAAGATCCACCGATCCGCAAAACTACGCCGCAAAGCCTCGCGACACGAGTAAGAGCGTGCGCGCCGCCAAGGCAGGTCTTGCCGAGCTTGCAAACGGCGCGCAGGACGGCAAGGAAATTTTGATCTCCGAGATAAATAGGCTATTCGGCGAGCCCACCAAAATCACAGAATAGCGCTCGCTGCGGATTAAATTTATCTCCGCGCGATTTTTAAAATTTAAGCGCGCAAAACGCAATCCCGAAATTTACGCGACGAAGCGAGCCTGCACGATTTTAAAAATTTAAATGGCAAAGGCGTATCTAAATTTACGTGGCGAATAGAGCTCGCACGATAAATTTTAAAATTTCGCGGCACACGATCAAGCTCTAAAGAGCGAACTTTTAAATTTAATCCTCAAAGCGAGCTTTAAATTTTTGCCAAAGCAAAGCGCATTTTAAATTTAACCGCTTAAGAAATCTAAAATTTATATGCCGCGACAGTCTAAATTTAGCACGCCGAAGCATTCGCGCAGTCTGTCCCGTGCAAGCTCAAATCTAAATTTACGCACAATCTCCGCAGCTCTAAAAGATAAAATTCTGCCCATCTGTATCGCAAATATAAAATTCCGTGCTAATCGGCACCCCGCCCTCTGCGATAAAGTTTTGGCCATACCCCTGCTTGATGCGCTCCCTCAGACTTTCATAAAACTTTTCAATACGGTTTTAGCCACATCCACGCAGCTACTAGCGAGAAAACGCAGGCTCCGATCGCCCGCGAACGCAGTAATCCGCAGCTAAAATTTCGCTCAAGTAAGACCGCGACAAGCCTAGCCGCCATAAAATTTTAAAGAATTTATCTCGCAAACGTGCGGCGGTTCGCGATGCACGCTTATGAATTTTGCGCGAGCTCGGTGGGCGAATTAGCTAAAATTTAGCGCTTTTGGTGTAGAATTCGAGCAAATTTCAATCCAAAGGTCATCAAAATGCGCGGATATAAAATTTTCTCCGGCACCGCAAATCCCGAATTTGCCAAAAAAATCTCCAAATATCTCTCGCTACCGCTTAGCGAATGCGCGATCAAAACCTTCAGCGACGGCGAGATCAGCGTCCAGATCGGCGAAAGCGTGCGCGGTAAGGACGTCTTCGTCATCCAGCCCACATGCGCGCCCGCAAACTCTAATCTGATGGAGCTTTTGATCCTAACAGACGCTCTGAAGCGCTCCAGCGCGAACTCGATCACGGCGGTCGTGCCCTACTTCGGCTACGCTCGCCAAGACCGCAAGGCGGCCCCGCGCGTGCCGATCAGCGCGAAACTCGTGGCAAATATGATGCAGACAGCGGGGATCAACCGCGTCGTCACGATGGATCTGCACGCGGGGCAGATACAGGGCTTTTTCGATGTGCCCGTCGATAACCTCTACGGCTCGCTGATATTTTTGGACTACCTGAAAGAGAAAAATTTAAAAAATCCGATCATCGCTAGCCCCGACGTGGGCGGCGTCGCGCGCGCCAGAAGCTTCGCCAAAAAGCTCTCGCTCGATCTCGTCATCGTCGATAAGCGCCGCGAGGAGGCGAACAAAAGCGAGGTGATGAATATCATCGGCGACGTCGCGGGCAAGGACGTGATCCTAATCGACGATATGATCGATACCGCGGGCACCATCGTCAAGGCCGCGGGCGCGTTTAAGGAACAGGGCGCGAAGAGCGTCAGCGCGTTTTGCACGCACGCCGTGCTAAGCGGCCCGGCATACGAGCGCATCGAAAGCGGCGCGCTGGACGGCCTAGTCGTGACCGACACGATCCCGCTAAAGCAGGAAAGCGACCGCATCAAGGTAATCAGCGTCGCTCCACTCTTCGGCGAGGTCATCAGGCGCGTATATCACGACGAGAGCGTAAATAGCTTATTCAAATAAAATTTTAAAATTTAAAATGCGGCGCGGTTTGTTTTAAACAGCCGCGGGAATGCGAACCAGGCGCTTTGTAGTAAGAGGTCGCGGCATAGCCGCAAGCCAAGCGCTTGCGCTCATGGGCTCTAAATTTGCAGCGTTGAGCTCGCTGCCGATTTAACTTATTGTGATTTAACCGCAACGCAAAATTTAGCTTCTATGCGGCAAATTTAACCTCTGCACGGTATTTACTCCGCGCGGCGGAAATTTTAACTGCAACCGCAGAGCAAATTTGCCGCACCAGCCGCCGCAAGCCGCATTTTAATCCGCCGTATTAACTCTGCTAGACTGCGTTTTAAATTTGCCGTAAAATTTTCTGCATATTTGATGAGATCGCGCAGCGCCGCTACGCTTTAAATTTATGATAATTTGCCGCGCATTCGCGTCTGTATATGCAGCTGCGCTTCTGCAAAACTCTCATCCTCTAAATTGTGCAAACTGCGTTTTTAAATTTCGCCGCGAAATCCGCAGCACGCGCCGGCAAAAATGACCACCCGAAGCATTTAAAATTTAGCGCCGAAATTTTTTATATTTTAGAGCATTGTAAGACTCAAAATGCCGTGCTTATCGAGCGCCCCGCCGCTTATTGGCGACGGGCTATCGATATATCGGTAGCCCTAAAGCAATTCGCTTCTTTAAATTTTACCACTCAAGCTCGCAGCGATTTTTTAAAATCCCGCGATTTAAAAGCCAGCAAGGCGTCAAAATCATTTATAATTTAGTCAAATGCGGCATCGGGCACGTGCGTTGCACCCAAGCTGGCCGCTAAAATTTCTTTATGATCTCCATCAAATGCTTGACAAGAGCCGTAATTGCGGCATTTTCATAGCTATCATCCGTATTTTGCAACGCTATGGTTTTCATATTGCCGAAGAATCCCGGATCATAATGCTCGATGTCATTTTGCACGTAGCTTCTTAAAATTTGGCCGTTTCTTACTAGTTTAACCTCATAGATAAACTCTATGCCACCGATTCTATCGCTAGGAAACGGAGTAGCTTCGCCCGTAAAGCCCCTGTGGTGCTTTATTGTAATTTTAAGCTCATCGGTAGAGTTTTGATCCAGCAGGTTCGCCTCTTTTAACGCCGCTAAAAGCTGCTCGTTGTATCTCTTTTCAACCGCTTCCGGCGATTGATAGACAAATTTTTTCGGATTATGGTTTTGGATGTGGTAGTAGGTAATGCCCTTGAATTTATACGCGCTTGCGATCGGTACTTTCGGTTGAGACTGCCCGCAACCGACAAAAAATAGCGCCGCAAGAAGCAAAGCAAAAAAATTTTTCATTTTCTATCCTTTAAAATTTCATGAAATTATACAAAAATGGGGTTTAGCCCGGGCTAAATTTACGATCTTTCGGCGCTGCTATGCGTTTAAATTTTGATAAATTTGAGCGAAAGCGTAAATTTTAAGCGTAGCTAGGCGGCTAAATTTCAAATCCTTTAAATTTGCAACCCATTTAAATTTTAAAGCCTCTTCAAATTTAAAATTTAATCCGAATTTGATCTGAAATTTTATAAAATTCCACCGTTTTAAACGGGCTTTAAAAGCGCGCGCAAGCTGTTTTGAAACCCTGAAATAAAGGAAGCTAATGCCTACTTTTACTACCAAAGACTACAAAGCCGCCCTTCGCAGCCGTGGCGCACGAACCACAAGCGCAGGCGGATTTAGCGTCAAAAACGATAACTCCTTCATCGTGATATTCTCCGTTACGATGATGGCTTTTATATTTTTTTACGGCGTTTTAACCGGGCTTGATTTAGATAAGCTCTTTTTCGCAGAAAGCCGTGGAGGAGGGCGTTACAGTAATGGGCTATTGGGACTTATAATCGCCGGTATAGCTTGGTACAAAGGAAGTGACGGCGATGGGCTGTATAAATTTAACGACTATGCGATCACCTTCGTCTCGGGCGCGCATAATAGAGAAATCCTGCTCTCTAATATCGACTACATTAAGCTTACGCCCGGCTTTTTACGCACCTGCACGAGCTACACGGCGCTTAAGCACTCCCGCTACGTAAAAAACGAGCAACTCTTTAAATTTGGGATCGGATCGATGATCGTGCTATGGCTAGTCGGTATCGCCATGAGCGAGCAGCTAACTATGGCATATGAGATGCTGGCGGCGGGCATCGTGATCTTTTTCTTCGCCAAGGCGCTCTCATCTTGGAAACTAAACGGCGACTTTCATGACATCTTGCTGCGCGACACCGTGCTGATCCGTGGCAAGGATCTGAACGACCGCGTGCTGTGGTTTGCGATCACGCCCGGTCGCAACGACCGCCGCAGGCTGCGCGCCTATTTCAAAGAGCATCTTGATTTCGACATCGACGGCGGCTGATTTTGTCTTAAAATTTAGAGGCTTGAGCGCGGATAGAACAGTAGAATTTCACAACGCAAAATTTAAGGCAAAATTTCACACATCAGAATTTCGCGATGCAAATTCTACCGAGCAAAATTTCAAGACGAAAAATTCTACGATATAAATTTGCAGGGCAAAATTTGGCAGCGTAAATTTCAAAGCCGCGAATGCACGGCGCGATATTTGCGGCTCTATACAACAAACTCCACTTCGCTTAACCGCCCCAAATTATCAAACGAAAAGAGCGCATCATTTTTAAAATTCGCTACGATCTTGCCCGTCGCTTCGCTAAATTTCGTGCCGTTTCTCATCAAAAGCGCCCCCGATAAAACGGCGTGATTTAACTGAAATGCGCCTATGTAATCGCGTGCCAAAGAGATGAGCTCGCTTGCGTTCATACCGCCTCTGATCGTATCATCTGGCGCCACGCACTCGCCCGCCGCAAACGCCACAAACACCGCTCCGCCGGCGTGCGAGCAGCGGTAGTAACATAACGGCTCCTGCGACAATCCGCATGCGATCGCGCTTAGAGCATGCCCGTTTATCTCCGCACTTAGTGCAAGCTTAGGCGTGCTAAGCTCCGCCAGCCCGTGCCGCAAGCCAAAATCGCGCACATCTCGCGCAAGGGTGAGCAGCCGCTCATCAAGGCGGTTTATGTTCTCGTACCTCCACAGCCACGTGCGGCTGCTGCTCGCTTCGCTGCCGATATACCAGATGGCGCGCGGCGCATCATCGCCGAAACTGATCTCGCCGCGCTTTAGATCCACAGAGCGGCGCCTGCCCTTTACGATCAGCTTCGAGCCCGCCTCTTGCACCCTTGCGCCGCAGCCTAAACATGCCGAAAACAGATCGGTAAAACTGCCCCTATCCACGCCCAAGCGGTCTAAAAATTTCATTTTTACTCCTTTTGCCGCGCCGATCAATTTAACGCTTCTGTGTAATTTATCGCTTCGCCCTCTTATACGCCGCGCTTGGATGGAATTTATCAAAATAAATTCTAGCTGTCGCTTGCGCTATAACGATTTTACGCGGCGCGACAAAGGGGCAAAATTTAATCAAATTTTATAAAGCTGCGACGGATAAAATTTCATAGCAGGACGCCGCCCGGATAGAATTTTGCAGAAAGCGACGGGCACGGCGAGTACAACTGCAGGAGATGACGGGCGTGACCGCAATGATTGACGGACGGTAAAAATTTAAACCGCTCGCGGCATATTAAATTTGAAAGATGAAATTTTAGCCTAACGGCGAGCGGCGTAATTCTACGACCGAGCAGCGAGCGTTAGAGCTTAAAGCGGCGCAAAATGGGTGCGCAACAGCGAATGTATCAGCTCAGGCGGCAAGCGATAGAGCTTAAACGCCGTGCAGTCATAAAATTTAAATCGCCTCTTAAGATCGTGAAATTTAAAGACGAAATTTCATACCGAACGGCGAGCCGCTAAATTTAAATCGCCTCTTGAGATCGTCAAAATTTAAAAGCAAAATTTTACGACCGCGCGGCAAAAGATGAAATTTAGATCACCCTCTCAAGCATAAAATTTAATCGATCTTTAGCACGCTCAAAAACGCCTCGCTCGGCAGATTTACCTTGCCGATCGCCTTCATGCGCTTCTTGCCCTCTTTTTGCTTCTCGAGCAGCTTGCGCTTGCGCGTGATGTCGCCGCCGTAGCATTTGGCGGTCACGTTTTTGCCCATGGCGCGGACGTTTTCGCGCGCGATGATCTTGTTGCCGATGCTCGCTTGGATCGCGACTTCAAAAAGCTGCCGCGGCACGATCTCCTTCATCGCTTTGACGAGGTCGCGCCCCTTGGATTCGGCCTTTGAGGCGGGCACGATGATCGAGAGCGCATCGACCGCTTCGCCGGCGACGCGGATGTCGAGCTTAACTAGATCGCCACGCCTGTAATCGATCGGCTCGTAATCAAAGCTCGCATATCCCTTGGTGCAGGATTTGAGCTTGTCGTAAAAGTCCATTATGATCTCGTTTGTCGGCACGTCATATTCGAGCAGGACGCGCTCCGGCGTGATATAGTCCATCTTGGTTTGTATGCCGCGGCGCAAATTTAAAAGGCTGATGAGATTGCCCAAAAACTCGCTCGGGGTGATGATGGTCGCCCTGACGTAGGGCTCCTCGATGCGCTCGATGAAATTTGGCGCGGGAAGCTCGCTGGGGCTGTGTATCCGCACGCACGAGCCGTCCGTGAGATACACGGCGTATGTGACGGTCGGCGCCGTGGCGATGAGATCGAGATCAAACTCGCGCTCGAGCCGCTCCTTCACGACCTCCATATGCAGCAGCCCCAAAAACCCGACGCGAAAGCCGAATCCTAGCGCGAGCGAGGTCTCGGGCTCGTAGCTAAGCGAGCTGTCGTTTAGGCTGAGCTTATCCAAAGCGTCGCGCAGGTCTTCAAATTTATCGGTCTGCACGGGATAGATGCCCGCAAACACGAAGGGCTTGGCCTTCTCAAAGCCGCCCACGGGCGCGACGGCACGATTTTTAAAAAGCGTGATCGTATCGCCCACCTGCACGTCGGCGACGTTTTTTAGCCCCATTACTACGATGCCCACTTCGCCGCTGCTAAGCTCGCGGGTTTTGGCGGGCGCGAGCGGGTTGGGATACATCAGATCGAGCACCTCGTGGCGGTTCTCGCTACCCATGATATAGACCTCGTCGCTCTTTTTCAGCACGCCGTCATAGAGCCTCGCGAGCGCGAGCGCGCCTAGGTAGTTATCGAACCAGCTGTCGTAGATGAGCGCCTTAAGCGGCGCGGCGTCGTCCGTTTTGGGTGCGGGGATGCGAGTGATTATCGCTTCTAAAAGCTCCTTGATGCCCACGCCCGTTTTGGCGCTGACCTCGATCGCGCTGCTGCAATCAAGCCCGATGACATGCTCAATCTCATCTTTTACGCGCTGCGGATCGGCGGCGGGCAGATCGATTTTATTGAGCACGGGGATGATCTCAAGGTTGTGCTGTAGCGCGATATAGACGTTTGCGATCGTCTGCGCCTGCACGCCCTGGCTCGCGTCCACGACGAGGATCGCCCCCTCGCAGCTAGCCAGCGAGCGCGAGACCTCGTAGCTAAAATCCACGTGGCCCGGAGTGTCGATCAAATTTAAAACGTATTTTTCGCCGCCGAGCTCATACTCAAGCCGCACGGACTGCGCCTTGATCGTGATGCCGCGCTCCTTTTCGATATCCATCGTATCCATGATCTGGCTGCTCATCTGGCGCGCCTCGACGGCGTTGCACTCGCTAATCAGGCGGTCTGCTAGCGTGGATTTGCCGTGGTCGATATGCGCGATGATGCTGAAATTTCTAATATTTTTTGTTTTCAAGTGGCTTTCCTGATGAAATTTTAAGCCGCATTGTGCCGAAATTTCATTTAAAAACGGGTAAATGAACAAATGGAATTTATGAAGCGGTTTTATACAACAGATCTAGGCGGATTGGAATTTTACGAAACGAAATTTTAAAGGATAAGGCGGAATACGAGCGGCTTTGAGTGATAGAATTTTAGTTTTATCGGCGGTGCGTTTTGCCGCGATAGAATTGTTGAGCGCAATTTTACTAATGGAATTCTGCGCCTCGGAGATGGCTGAGATATTTTATACCTCGCTTAGTGCAGATTTTACTATTGAATTTCTCGCAATAAAAATTTACAATAAGCCTTGCGTGATTACGCTACGCGAAACTTACAATGCTGATGGTTGAGAATTTTAATAAACGGGAGGAGGATCGTCATATAAAATTTTACTTTGAAATTCTACCGCTTAGGATTAGCGCGCAATTCTATGCTGTTACGGCGCACAAATCTCAATGAGCAAAATTTTACCGCCAAGTCTTATAGTAGAATTTCGCAATTTAAAATTCTAAAAAATTTTATCTCGTAAAATTTACAGACAAAAATTTGCAAAGCAAAATTCCAAAATATTTGTCGCCAAGAAAACCAAAATTTCGCTCATAAAAAAAGGCTAGCCAGGAAGCTAGCCTTTATGCTACGAGCTTACGCAGATACTACCAATCGGTCTTTTGATTGTAAATATCGCGAATGTCTCCTGTACCTAGCTTGCTAGTCGAAGTGTCGCTAGTGCTATTATCCGCTGTGCTACCACCAGCGAATGATCCCACGTCATCTACTGTACCGGACTTGACTTGACCCTCTCCACCCCAGACTGTAGGTCTAACAGCTCTTACATTTACAGTAAGAGGATTAAAATACTGCGGCACACCAGGGAACCTGCTAGAGTAAGCTCCAGTAGTAGGAGGTACGGTAAACATAGTTCTCTGATTTTCAGCAGGCGTATGGATAAGCCATGGGTTAGTTTCAATACGTATCCTAGCCTGACCTGGTACGTTAGCCTGGATAGCTATATCTTCCTTGCCGCCGCTTACTACATTACCCCTGCGAACAGTTACGCCAGTAGGTGTAAAGCTAGTATAAGCGCTTACGAATTCTGCTCCTATATTATTTAGAGTAGCCCTAGTATTTACTACGAACTTCGTAAAATCGGTTAGGCTAGGATCTTGAGCCGCTAGCACGGTAAATATATTCGAGCTAGGGGCTTCATAAGCAAGTTCCGCGCTAGGAGCAGGCATATTTGCGCACCTATCGGTTCTACCGCAATAGATCTGCGTATAAATAGGCACGGTTACCCCAGTTCTGGTAGTGGCTTGATACACTCTAGATCCCAGACTCTTGTCGTATGACGTACCATAGACGAATAGCGCATAAGTGCCTACATTGTCACTATAGTCTATAACGGTTTTACCTGTTGCATATGTCTTGCTATTGGAATTAGCAGCGGCTATATAAGCAGCCTTACTTGCAGCTCCGGTCTCGCTAACCTTTCTAGTGATAAAAGTATTAAAGTTCTCTTGGAATAACTTTATATCATCCTTCTTATATTGTTCCGAAGTTGTATCTGAGATAGCATTGTATGATTTATCAAATTTTGACGGCCAAAAATTTTCGGCGATACTAACCGTGCCATTTCCGATATTAAAGTCACTAGCATAAATGAGCACTGGAGTGCTAGGGGTTTTATGCATCCTAGCGAAATTAAAATACACAGTTGAACCAGGGGTCTGCCCCTCTCTAAATCCTTGTGCCAAAATTCTAAAATCGCTCGACTTAGAATCGTAATTAATTCCTGTACCGCCTTTCGGTCTATTGATAAGTCCGCCTATTAATGAAGCATCGGAATAATAATTAAGCGCCGTTCTAAGCGGTATAGGCAAGCCGTAACCCGTATCGGCAGCAGAAGCAGCTTCCTCCCAACCTCCGGTAACAGTTGAGCTTAAGGTCCTTGCGTTATATGTATAGCATCTGCTATCATAACCCGTAGAGCCTAGGCACTCGTTAGAATTCTTAGCGAAAAACTGTGTACCACCACGGATATTGTAAACAACGGTAGGTCTATTAGGATACGGCACGTAATTTGTATCTCCGCCGGTCCTGCTAGCGGTAGCCGTGGAGCAACGTCCATCGGCACTATTGCTAGCGCAATCAAATCCAAAATTTAGCGCAAAATCAAGATCGCTCGAAAATCCGCACACGGCTTGAGGAGTGCCGCCAACATCCTGCTTATATCCGTCATAAAGCGTAGCGATGACATCCTTATAAACTTTGTCAGATAGATACGCTACGGCATTGACTTTAAGTTTGGCAAGTTGGCTTATCTGACGCGTTACAGCTAAATTCTGTGCGGGATTTTCACCTGGATATACTACGACATTATTCTCAATATACGGATCATTAAAATATGTATATGCAGATGTTCCGCCGGTGATATTATTATCACCTACGCCGCTTGTTATACCATTATCAAGGCTTACGAGCGATACTCTGATGCGATCCGGCTTGTAGCGCAATACAATATTATCGTTTATCGCTTTATCTTTGTTAGCAGCAAGCCTCATACCTACGTCGCAGCCCACCATACCTTTAGCGTCCGGAGTGTTGTTAGATGAATTGATAATACATTTAGCGCTCTTCCACTTTTTAGAGTATGTCTGATCGGAATAAGCATCCGTCCACGAGTTATCATAGATATTTACCAGCACATCGCCGACATTGTAGTAGTTAAAAATTTTATCGGCATTTGCACCTAATCCTTCAGTATAAATGACGGCATTTTCTTTATCTTTATCCACAGAAGCTTTTCTAGACTGAGTCATCAAATATGCGCCTTGAGAATTGCCTTTGCCGCTAAATTTCGCTACACCTCCAGTCTCTACGATATCTCTAGCATTAAAATCCGCCCATAAGCTTACGGCATTTTTATCCCATACTCTTCTATACGATGCGTCGAATTTTGAGCTTGTACCATTTAATACGCACGAAACATCATCGCTCTTGCCAAAAGAGCCCTTTTTGATAGCTTCCGGATCAATCTCATATTTGCCTATCTGGGCATTGTATTTAGCACCAGAATACTCTACTGCAGTACCGCCGTAGCAGCCGTCTTGCTTTACACCACGTTTTAATGTAGTAGTGGCTGTTTTTCTATCGACATAGTAGGACTGGGTATCTACATTAGCCGCGCATTCATTAGATATGAATGGGCGCAAGTAAGTCTGGATGCCACGGATCTTAGTCGATATATCTTGAGTATCGTCGGAATCCGTACCGTAGCTTTTACGTAGATGATAGCGCTGATTACCTAGATCGCCGCCAATTCTTGCAGTATAGTTAGGTACGCCATTATCGCTATAACTTCTAGCTGATATTACGTGTGCCAAAATATCTGCGTTCTGCTCATAGTCCCCACCCACGCGAAGTTCGGTAGGATTATAAACATCGGTACTAACGCCTTTTTTAGTTATATCGCCACTAGCGGTAGTATCTACGATCTTGCTATACTTACCGGAATTATTTAGCGCATCGGTATCTACTTTGAAATACGCAGGACGAAGCACGAAGTTATCGCTACCGCATATGTGGAATGATCCGTCTTTTGACATTTTAATACCAAACTCATTGCTGGCAACATCTATACTGTTTTTAAGCTCATCCAGCTTCTTTTGTATAATATTATCCCAGATATCCTTCTTTTGTTCCGCAGTCAGACTTTTATTGCACCAATCAAAATCTTCATTGGCTTCACAATACCCGTATTGCTTCTTAAGCTCCCATTTTTTAAGTTCTAAATAGTAAGCCTTAGGATCCTCGCTGTTTAAGTCCTTATCTTTTATATACTTATCTAAATCGGATCTCGAGGTAGCTTGCTCGTCAGGACGATAACTAAGCATAAACGTAAGACCTTGATACGCATCACCTATCTCTATATTATTTAGAGTTAAAATGCTCTTGTTTTTAAAATCTAATTCCTTATCTACAGAATAGGAATCGCCATTTAGCTTAAACGGAATTTTTAAGGTATCAGTTACTGATCGGCATGCATAAACTACGCTATTTTTCTTATCATCCTCACTGACTTTGTCTGACGTAGTAGCAGCATTTTTTGCCCTGATGACGGACAAATATAATTTTCCTCCCAAGCCAAATTTCTCAAGCTTTCTATCCTTGCTACCGATATATACGAGCTTACCTGTATTAGGATCTTTTTTAAAGTAAGGAGAATTCGCAGCCGCACCGATATAATCTGTACATTTACCGGTTTTATCGTCATAAGCCTTACAATATTGGCTCTCATAATCTGGTCTAAAGATGAGTTTTGTATCAAAAGGCTTATCGGAGATTTGAGTATATAGCCTATCATCGTCGTCGCTATTACTAAAATTCTTATTTACTACTTGCAAACCACTTAGCGGCTGGATATCAACACTTTTAGAAACCTTCGTTGCATCGCATAGCTCAAGTTCAGAGGCACTATCCATATCTAGGACGACTCGCTGACCGCCGCCGATATCTAGACTCATCTTGTAGCTTAATGTCACGGCAGGAGCTTGAAGAATTTTTGCACCGGTATTAACGGTAGCGTTAAACTCACCATACGCCGCTTTACCTGGTCTCATTAGACCGCCCACCGGAGTAGTCGTGCCGGCTTTTATCTCGCCTGCGCCCTCACCGATATAGAATTTTAAGACATTATTATCTAGCGTCGTAAATTGCCTATCATTATAGATAGGGTCCGTGACATTTGGAGTGCCGCCATTTATGACATCTTTCATCGTCTTATATGCGCCCTTTTGACCATCGCGTAGATAGACCAGCTTCTCTGCGGCCGCTGCAGGTATGGTATTTGTAGTGGTAGTGATAGGATCGTTTATGGCTAGTTCATTATTTATAGTAGAACTATCTTTGGTATAGGCAGCGCCTGCCTGAGCAAAATCGATTGACACTACTGCACCTACAGCATCCTCGCTATTACCACCATTTAGTCTGTTTTCGAATTTCATTCTATAGTAGATATGCTCGCCCGCAACTACTGGATTTTTGATCTGCTCTGGCTTATTGTCGTCAATCTCAGTCTTACTATATCTGCTACCGATAACTTTGCCATTCTGCGGATCTTCATCTTTAGTTCTAAAGAATTTTACCCAGTTAGCGGCATTATATACCTCATACTGATAGCATAGTTGAGGAACATACAGATCTACTGATATTGCTATCATACTTATAAAGTTTTGATCGGATTGGTTGTTTGTTGAGTTATACGTACCACCCAGTTCCAACTTTATACTTGATTGCCCGTAGCCCATTTTATCGCTTATATCAAATTCATCTAAATCCACGGCGGCTGCCTGATCCGCTCCCTCGTAATGCTTACCTCTTAGGATTTCCGGTATCGCAGCATATCCACCATTTTCGCTTCTTAGCCTCATAATGGTACCGCCGAATATATTAGAATACCATTCGCTTCCGATTTGAGCCAATGCGTTTATTCCATTAGACCAAGCGGCATTAGGAGTATATAAAGTATCCATTTTACCGCCCGCTTTTTTATTCTCTACTCTAAAAAATTCCTTCGTCTTATCATTGCCGCTCATTTCAGGTCCAAGTTTCGCCTCGCCACCAAAACCTAAAAAACTAAGCTTAGCATTAACGCGACCGCTCCTAGGAGTGTAAAAGCCTTTTAACTCGGCTTTTACGTTTATAGATTCATTTGCGCCCGCCCAAGGTGTAATAGCTATAAAGTCACCATATACGGTTACGTTTTTAGGCTTGTAATAATCGTTTTTAAATTTTGCAGCCTCTGCGTAAGTAAACGGTTTCGCTACACCTACAGGATTAGCAGGGCTTTGTAAATCTGCCATTAGCTTATTTCTAGAGTCCAAGGTCTTATCATATACTATGATTACACCCCAGCCACCCCACATACCAAGTCTAATATTTTTTAACTCACCATTAATAAGGGCTGCACCGGCATTATCCCTACCATCACTAGCTACTATGTTTCCTACGGTAAAATCTATACTATCAGAGTAATCAACAAAGTTTGCCTTCACTTTATCCGTAATATCTGCAAAGCAGCCGTATTCCAAACGCATCTCTACCTTCCGAGGGTTAGGAAGATTTCTATAGCTAGCATTCTCCCTATAATTCCAGCCGGCTACGCCGTTACATCTATCCCTCGGGATATCTATAGGAGCAGTACTTGTTGCACTTTTTGAGCTTTTCATTCTAAGCTTAGCCCATTTATACCATTTCGCAAACTTAACTCCGTCGCCATTTCCTACGTATTTATCCCATCCCTCATTGATAAGCTCTCTTGCCTCTCTTACGTTACCTTGCCAATACAAAGCTGCAAAAACGATATCATCTTTAGTAATACCCTTAGGTAGTTTTAGAGTCGATTTGGAGCTATTTAGATAAAAGGCGCCCGCCGAAGTATCTGGATCCTCTTTTAAATAATGACCGTTTGCGCCAGCTATAAAGTTTTTATCCACTCCTTTTGTAACTCCGTCCCAATCAAAACTAAGCACTGTATTTCCGGCTACGGCATAGTCTCCAAATACATAGGTACCGGGACCGCCAAATCTAACTACAGGGGTTTGATTTTTCCAATCTCGAATACCACTAAAATTCCATGTTCCACAATGATTATGACCGGCGCCATCTCCACATTCACCGCTTGAATACCAATACCAATGCGGATCACTACTATTGATCACGCCACTATCAGGGTATTCCCAAGGATCTATAACGGCGGGATTGATCTTAATATTGGGTCTATTATCCGCAAAGGCCCCCGTCACGAAACAAAACAACAGCGCCAAAATAGGCGCGAAGCTAAAACTCTTAACTTTCATGATACTACCCTCCGGTCAATAACATAATTTTTAACTACTATTTTACATTTTTTTTGCTTAAATTTAATATGGATATAGAACAAATATAAATAAATTTTAAAGAATTTCTAAAAAAAGATTTTATAAGATGTGGTTTTATTTATCTTGAGCTACATTAAAAAATAATATAACAACAAATAAACAACGACTCTCAAACAATAAAAGGCGCGAGAATTCCGCGCCTTAAAAATTCTAAAATTCTAAAATTCTAAAATTCTAAAATTCTAAAATTCTAAAATTCTAAAATTC
>CAUSAC010000036.1:0-22314 GCA_963529615.1 uncultured Campylobacter sp.
GAGTTAAGTAGAGCCTCGCGAGAAGCTTTTGGATCGTGAACGTCAGATGAGGTTTTGATCGCATCCATATATTTTGCAAATAAAACTCTTCCGAAAATATAGCTCATCAGCCTCTTAGCTTCAGCTTGCAGATCGCGCTCGAATAAAATATCGCCGATAACTGAATTCTTGACCGGTGGCGGAAGAGTGCTATCTTGCTCGTAGCTCTTCTTTTGAAGCTTTTGATCGATGATGCCAAGCGCCATGCCAAGACCATAGATGATGCTAGCAGGATGCGGAGGGCAGCCTGGGATATATACATCTACCGGTACAATCTTATCGATGCCGCTCCATACGCTATATGCGTCGTGAAAAATTCCGCCAGTACTTCCGCAGGCTCCGAGAGCTACTACGATCTTTGGATCAGGTGCAGCCTCATAAGCGCGAAGCAGTGGATAATACATCTGGCGGGTAACCGGACCGGTGCAGACTAAGATATCTGCGTGGCGAGGGTTGGCTACGAGTTTAAATCCGAAGCGCTCCGGATCCCACATCGGCGTGATAGAAGCAAAAATTTCGATTTCACAGCCGTTGCAACTTCCGCAGTCGATACGATAAACGCTGAAGCTTCGTTTGATATTTTTCAAAAGCTCCAATTTTGCGGTTAGATCGTTTGCGTTTTTAATATTTTCGGGGACTTGATACAAACTCATTTTATTGCCTCCTCTATACCTTTAGTCATTCTCTCGACCGCTTGAGCTTTTTTGCATTCAGGACAGATATAGAGATATTTTTTAGCTTCTTCTAATCTGCCTGGAAGCAAATTTGCCGTACTTAGCTTTTCTAGCGTGTAGTTGATGAGCCTTTTTGGGGTCATCGGCTTGCCGCAGCAGCTGCATTTCTCCATCTCAAGCTCGCCGTGTTGGATAAGTGCGCTTTTATCAAATTTTACCGCTAGCTCAAAGCTATTGCCTAGCCTTACCGCTCCCGTAGGGCATACCTCGTCGCAGCGCCCGCAAAATATGCAGCGCCCGCAGTCAAATTCCCAAATAAGTTTGGTTTGGGCTTCGTTCATCTTAAGCTCAATCGCATTAGATGGGCAGGCGATACCGCATGCAGCACAGCCTATGCAAAGCTCATAGGTGTATTCAGGTTGCCCGCGAAAATTCTCGGGCACGATGTATGGCTCAAACGGATAAGCATAGGTCGCCTTACCATATTTTTCGGTAATGTCGAATAATTTCATCATCTTAAATCCTTTTTGCTAACCTTGCCGTCTTGGCAAAATTTCTTAAGGTCTTTTTCGGTTAGAATTTTACTCTTTCCGCTATTAATATCGACTAAAGTTACGCGCTCGGTGCATGAGTAGCACGGATCCATCGAGCATACGATTAGCGCCGCATCGGAGATGTTATTTCCGCGGAATTGAAATCGCAAGCTTGGCCAGTTGTTATACGTAGCGGCGCGACATCTCCAGCGGTAAACCTTCTGTGCGTTTCCTTGCATGATCCAGTGGACGTTTTCGCCTCGCGGCGCTTCGTCGTGACCTAAAGCGTAGTTTTCCGGTCTGATCATAGTCTGTGGATCGATCATTATCGGAGTTTGCGGCATTTGATGCAAGCACTGCCTGATAATGTGGATCGATTGTTTAAGCTCTTTATATCTTACGACTTCGCGGCTAAATACATCGCCACCGTGCTCTACGGCTACTTCGAATTCTATCTTGTTGAAGAAATCATAAGGGTGATCGTAGCGGTTGTCGCGTTTAAAACCGGAAGCTCTCATATTTGGACCTACCGGGCTAAAATCACGCGCCACTTTGCGATCTAATACGCCCACGCCTTTCCAGCGACCGATTTGGCGTTTATCCTCCATAACGGCGTCCCAAATTTCAGAAATTTGAACATCAAGTTTATTGATGATCTCGATGCTCTTGCGAATTTCATTATCGGTCATATCGCGGCGAAGTCCGCCCATAATTACATTGCCATAAGTCTTGCGACCGCCGGTTACGAGCTGAGCTAGCTCCATGGAGTATTCGCGCACCCTAAAGATATGCATGAAGGCGTTGTAGTTACCCGTTACCTCGCAAGCTAGACCGATATTTAAAAGATGGCTGTGAAGGCGCTCGATCTCAAGGCAGATGACGCGGATGGCTTGCGCACGAAGTGGAATTTCAAGCTTGATGGCTTTCTCTGCCGCTTCAATACACGCAATCGCGTGAGCGTAGCCGCAAATTCCGCAGACGCGCTCTGCCAAATAGCCCATCTGATCGTAATTCATTCGGTTTTCAGCTAGTTTCTCCATACCGCGGTGTTGATAAAACAAGCGGTAATCTGCATCGATAATCTCATCGCCGTCGCAAAATAGTCTGAAGTGTCCCGGCTCATCGCTCGTTACGTGAAGAGGTCCAAGCGGAACATCTACTACGCCGTCGCCGCTAGGAAATAAAAACTCTGCATTAGGCTCGTCTTTATGATCTACAGGATCGGGCCTATAGCGATAGTCCATTGCGTCTTTACGAAGCGGATGAAGCCCATCCGGCCAATCGTCGCTTAGCACCAAACGACGTTTATCAGGCAAGCCTTCAGCGATTAAACCGAACATATCGAAGGCCTCTCTTTCGTACCATACGCAAGCAGGCACTAAAGGAGTAACCGACGGGAATGTAGGATCCGATCCGGGAATTAGCGTCCTAACGGTGATGAAGCATTTATCCTCTGCGGCAAAATCTTCCGCTTCGGTCATCTTACCGCCTTCCATAGATATCGCATAGTAAAGTGCGAAATTTCCGTTTAGCTCGCGCTCATCGTTAGGGATCATCGTGCTGATAAAACCGCCGATGTCATAATATAGCGTCTTAACCGCAAGCGGCAGATCATTTCTATCCACTAAAACGGTGATTTGATCCTCGGCTTGGCGGGTAACTTCTAAGACCTTGACTTTGGTCTTTAAAATTTCTATAAATTTATCGCCTCTCATTTTTAACCTCTCATCATTATTCTAACGCCGTTTTCGACGAGCATCCAAAAATCACCTACGTGCCATACGCCGAAAATTATCACTAAAGCGCAAAGCAAGATTAGCGGTAAATTTTCAAACAAGCTCATCTCTTTAGCATAAACTACTTCACCTTTAGGCGTACCGAAGCTCGCTAGATTAAAGTGCGCGAAGTCCGCGATGAAAATAATTACGAGCGCGATCGCAAATAATGCTACGGCTATGTATTGACCGCTGGCTATCGCGCCTTTGAAAACGTTAAATTCGCTTACAAAGATCGCAAACGCAGGAACACCTACGAGCGAGCAAACCGCAGCGCCAAACATTATCGTAGTAAGCGGAGCGATTTTTACCATACCGCCCATTCTAGTCATATCTTTGTGACCGTAAATTCTAGCGATATTACCAGTAGAGCAGAATGCAAGAGCCTTGGTAAAGCTGTGAGCTAAGCAGTGAAAGATCGCGGCAAGCAAGCCAAAATATCCGCCGATGCCTAGCGCAAATGCAATAACACCCATATGAACGACTGAGTGGTAAGCAAACATCCTTTTTACATCGTGCTGACGAACAAGGAAAATTCCTGCTATAAATAGCGTGATCGTGCCCGAAATCAGCATCACGTGCTTAACGAAGTCTGGCCCTACCGCTTCGGCGGTTACCGCGTAATATCTAAATATCGCTAGCATCGCACATTTTAAAAGCACACCCGAAAGTAGTGCCGAAATCGGAGCCGGACCTTCTGCGTGAACGTCAGGAAGCCAAGTGTGAGTAGGAGCAAGTCCTGCTTTGGTTCCAAAGCCTATTAGAGCGAATATAAAGATAAGCTTAGCGGCATCTTTGTTTAAGCCTTTGGCGTGATCCATAATGCTAGTCCAAAGCATCGAAGCCTCGCCATCGCCCGTGATTTTGAATGTAGCCGCATATAGTAAAACGGTCGCATAAAGCGCAAACGCTAAGCCGATCGAGCAGATAACGATATATTTGTAACCGCTCTCGGTAGATTTTTTGTCTTTATGAATAGCGACCAAAAATACCGATGCTAACGTAGTGGCCTCTACTGCAGCCCACATAAACGCGACGTTGTTGCAGATAACGCTAAGCGTCATCGTAAAAACGAAAACGTGGCAGAGTGCATAGTATTTTCTAAGATCGCTAAGATCCAGATGACCGCCTTGTATCTCCCACTTCATATAGGTGGTAGAGTATAGATTTACCAAAAAGCCTGTTACGGCGATTAGCACTAAAAATACGCAACCTAGGCTATCTAGGAATAGGAATTTGTCGTATGCGTAAAACGCCTCGGCATTGCCGCTTAGAAGCTTGCCTACGTTACAGAGTAGCCCTGCGGATGTAACCGCAGAAATCAAAACGTGTAGCGCGCTTAGGAGCTTGAAATTCTTAGGGCATAAGAATAATATCAGCGCTCCGAGCAACGGAAAAATTAATATAAAAGCTAAACTATTCATCATTAACCCCTTAAATTCGAAGCTTTAGACGTATCAAGTCCGTCATAGGCTTTGTAAAATCTAACCGCTAAAACGCTCATAATAATAACCGCAAAGATAGCGTCGGTTAAAATTCCAAGCTCGACTAGCTCGTGAGAGTTGTAAGCCATAAGCGCAAGGCTTAGGTGGATGCCGTTTTCAAATAGACAGTAGGCTAGAATTTGCTTGATGAAAGAATTTCTTAGCATGAAGCCAAAAATTCCCATCATAAATACTGTTACTGCCGCTATTAGAACGATTCTTTCTTGAATAAGAGAGAATTTAAGCAAGATCGGATTGATTGTCATCGCAATTGCTAGCGAAAATCCCATCGCAATAACGGGGCTTACGAAAAAGCCGCCTACCGGCTCATCTTCGCTGATCACATCCAGCTTTTTAACTAGCCAAAATAAAATTCCTGGCACGAAAATAACCTTCGTAAAAAACGCCACTATCGCCCAAATTCTAAGCTGCGGCGCATTGAAGTTAGAATACAGCATAAAAAATATGCTTACCAAAAGTAGCGTCTGAATCGCGTAAATTCCGATCGAAAGCTTTAAATTTCTAAGTCCGAATACCGCGAGTGACGTTATTATCATACAAATTGCTAAAATATCAATACTATTCATCTTAAAATCCTACTACGTAAAGCGTTAATGCCGCAAAAGCAATGGCAAGAGCGCCGCATGAAATTTTGCGCATGCTCGAAGTCATTCTGAAGCGTGGTCCAAAGTTGTCGATGAAAACGGCTGCTACGTAAAATACGCCGGTTTTTAGCACAAAGATTATGATCGCTAAAAGCGGATTGCTAAAATTCCACGGCTCAAATATCGTTAGGAATAATCCGATCATCGCAAATTGCTTCAAAATAAGCGCCGCTTGCACTAAGCCTAGATCGCTGCCTGCGTATTCGCCCAAAAGTCCTTCCTGAAGTTCTTGCTCGGCTTCGGCAAGATCAAATGGCTTTCTGCCGGTCTCGACATACATACACCATAAAAATGCAATCGAAGCGACAGCAAAGCTTGGAATTTGATAGCCGATCTGACCACTGCGTACCATCTGCTGGATCTCAACTAAATTTGAAGTTCCCGCAGCCATCATTACTACGATTAGGCACATCATCATCACAGGTTCGACGAAAACGGCAAGCATCTGCTCGCGTCCACCGCCGGTTGCCGCAAAAGGGTTACCGCTATCTAGCGATGCCGCACCGAATACGAAACGCAAAAGCGCGCCTAGATATAGGATAACGAAAATATCCGAATACGCTCCGAAAAGAGTATCTTTGCTGTATGTAATAGGAATAGCCGCCAAAATCGCTGCCGAAGTAGCGAAAAGGAAAAACGGCGCCCATCTAAATACCCAGTGGCTGCACGCAGGAACGGTCCTGCCGCGCTTAAAAAGCTTAATAATATCGCGGTAAGTCTGGAAAAAATCGCTTCCTTGTTTCGACTGAAGTTTGGCTCGAAGTTTTCTAGCCATACCGTCGAAGAGCGGAGCGACTAGGACGATAACCGCGACTTGAAATATCATTAAAAATATAGTTTGTATAGTCTGCATCTCAAACCTCCTAGATCAAGAAATATCCGACGCCCAGTATCGCGCAAAGGTAGATTAGGATGTAAAGCGTATATAAATTTGCATAGCCGCTTTGAATAATTCCTATCTTATCGGCGACCTTCTTACTCCAATCGATTACCGGTTGATAAATTATCGTCCACCAAATGTCTTGTGGGTGATTGTGATACTCGATCGGTCCGAAGTAGCCGTTTTGCTCTATTCTGCGTTTATGACCTCTAAATAACCAGTCCATAATCTTTCTTAAATCGCCGGTAAAAGGACCGCCGGTCATCTGCATGCGAGGGCTATATTTAAAGCCGCACGCCCAAGGATCGGTCTCACGAGGTTTGTCGCGATTTGCTTTCATAACCGCTAGGATGATAAACGGAAGCAGCATTGTAGAACACAAAATCACTGCAATAAGAGGAGTTGAAACGATACTTCCCAAAGGCGAAGTGATTGACGAAGCGCCTAGGCTTGCGACATACCCGCTATTGGAAGTGATAGAATTTACCGCTTGCATGATGTAATCGACTATGAAGTGTGCGCCTACGCCAAATCCTACGCAGCCTATCATCAAAATGATCATTCCTAAAACCATTCCTAATGGGCTTTCTTTTGCATTTTCCCAAATTTTTTCATCTCTTGGGGTTCCTGCGAAGATTACCGCATAAAGCTTAAGGTGCATACCGACCAAAACGCCGGTAAGTGCAAGAGCGACCACTGCTAAAGAGAAGGCGTATCTGATGAAAATTCCGCTTTCCTTAGCACCTTGAAGCATTCCTTGATAGGTAAACCACTCTGAAACGAAGCCGTTTACCGGAGGGAGTGCTGCGATACCCATGATACCGATAAACATACCGATAGCAGTTAGAGGCATTTTTTTAGCTAGCCCTCCTAGCACGTCCATATTTTGCGTATGAGTAGCGTGGATTACAGAGCCTGCGCATAAGAATAAGAGGCCTTTGAATATTGCGTGGTTTACTACGTGGTAGCAGCCTGCTAAAAATCCGACTGCGGCTAGCGTTACATTGCCTGCTGCGACGCCGTAAATTCCGGTACCAAGACCTAGTAGGATAATTCCGATATTTTCAACTGAGTGGTATGCAAGGAGCGCTTTAAAGTCGTGCTGGCACAACGCGTATAAAACGCCAAAAAGCGAGCTAGCTGCTCCTAGGATCAAAACTGCAAGCCCAAAATAGATGCTTAGCGGCAAAAATAGCGTAAATTTAACAAGGGTAAAGAGCGCTACTTTAATCATAACGCCGCTCATTAGAGCAGAGACATTCGATGGAGCCGCAGGGTGAGCTTGCGGTAGCCAAACGTGGAAAGGCCACATTCCCGCTTTTGAGCCGAAGCCGACCAAAAATAGCACAAAAGCAGCCACGGAAGCGCCCATCGGCATATTTACTTTTCCCCACTCTGCAAATTCGAAGCTGCCTGCGTAGTTTGCAATGATAAGTAATCCACAGGTGATACAAAATGCACCGATCTGCGCTATACCTAGATATACCATAACGGCTTTGAGCGTGCCTTTGCCATCGTTTACTATGATTAGAAATGACGAAATTAACGTCATAAGCTCCCATAAAACAGCAAAGCAAAATACATTATCTGCGCTGATGACTAAAAGCATAGATAAGATGAAGGTATTAAATAAACATGCAAAAACGCCGATATTTGCCTTTCCGATATATTCCTCGGCGTAGCTCATACCGTAAACACTGCTTGCAAAGCCTATAAAAACGACTACGAAGCTGAAGAAATTTCCAAGCGGGCTTAAAGCAAATTTTGGCGCATATAAGAAAGTGCCGCCTAAAACGAAGCTATCGCTTACGCCCATATTGGCTACGAAATGACACATCGCGTAAAAACAGCTGATAGCACCTAATCCAAATCCCACCTTAACAGCAGTTTTTGGAGCGCAGTATAAAAGAATACTAATTACTGCACTGACGATAAATAAAGTATAGACGCTTATCATTTTGCGCCTCCTTCTTTTTTGGCGACGCAACTGATTTCGCCGTTTAACACGTCTTTTGCAAAAGCATTAGCCGCATCGTAGTCTATCGCAAAGCCCAATTTATGCTTACCTTCTTTAGGATCTATCATAATGATAGCGCTAGTTGGGCAAACCTCGACGCATGCAGGACCGTTCTCGCGTCCGTTGCATAGATCGCATTTGATGGCGGTGCTTTTGGCGCCCGCTTGGCTTTCGATCTCGAGATAATATTTTGGCTCGACCGCATAATTTACTGACGGCATAAGCTCGGCATTCGAGCTGATCGCGCCATAAGGACAGGCGAGCGTACACATCTTGCATCCGATGCAAATTTCTTCGTGTAATTCGATATAGTTATTATCGAAGCGAAGCGCACCGGTAGGGCAGACATTTGCGCATGGTCCGTCATCGCACTGCCTGCACTGCGTAGGCATAACGCCGTAAGCCTGTCTAAGCACGGTAAGTCGCGATTTAGCAAGCTTGCCGCGCTCGTAGGCACTTGAGTAACAGGCTGCCATGCACGTCGTGCAACCGATACATCGTTTGTAATCGCAGATTACAAATTTATGTTGTTTCATACCTTTCTCCTTGACTTAAGGAATTTTAAAAATTTTTTACTAAAAATTTTGGTGTAATTATATTTAAGTCCGTAAAAAAATTCCGTCATTTATCTGACGATATTTGGAATTTATTTGATAAATTTGCTTTAAAAGCTTAAATTTAAAAACTAATTTCTTTTTTAAACCGGTTCGTTGATTATTTGCTTTAAAAGTCTAGTATATCAGTATTAAAGTATATTTTAAAATTTAAATTGCTACTTAAATTACCCCAACTTACTCCTAATTATAATTGAAAAAATTCTTTTAGCTTAAGGCAAAATTTCAATTTTATTTTAGGTAAGAATTTATATAATTGTGCCGAAATTGCATATATGGTAATTTTGCATGTTTAGTATTTTCGAAAGGAGAAAATATGGCGAATAAAGGCAAGGTCATATGCCCTTATTGTGGCACAGGCTGTCAAATCGAGCTGACTGCGGAAGACAATTATATCAAATCCGCAACCGGCGTAAGCGACAACCCCGTAAATCAAGGTTGTTTATGTTTGAAAGGTTATTACGGATGGAATTACGTAGGCTCTAGAGATAGGCTTACTACTCCGCTAATTCGTAAAAAGAATGGCAAATTTAGTAAAGACGGCGATTTGGTCGAGGCTAGTTGGGACGAAGCGCTTGATTTGGTTGCTAAAAAGATGCTCGAAGTTAAAGAAAAATACGGCGCCGACGCGATAGCCGGAAACTATTCCGCACGCTGTACGCATGAGGATAACTACGTAGCGCAGAAGCTACTTAGAATTTTAGGCACGAATAATATCGATCACTGCGCGCGTATTTGACACGCTCCGACTGTGGCAGGTCTTGCCAAAACAATCGGTAACGGAGCGGCTACAAATAGCTTCACAGAGATCGGAACTCACAGCAACTGCATTATGATGATCGGCTCAAACCCGGAAAATGGCCATCCGATCGTAGCTATGCACGTTCAAAGAGCGTTAAATAGAGGCGCTAAACTCATCGTCATCGACCCGGTTAAGACGGAATTTGCAAATCGCGCAGATATCCACCTCCAGCTTGAGCCGGAGCACAATATCCCAGTCATCAACGCTTTAATCCATGCTATTATCGACGAGGATTTGGTAAATCACGAATTCGTTGAGAAATACACCAAGGGTTTTGAATATGTAAAAGAGGCGGTTAAGGATTATTCGCCTGAGGCCGTAGCTAAATACACTAGGTTAAACGCCGAAGATATTAGAAAAGCAGCTAGAATTTACGCCACTACGCGACCTGCGGTTATCACGCACGGAATGGGCGTAACTCACTTCAACCACGGCGTGGGCGCGGTTTGCGATATTTCAAATTTAATGCTCGTAACGGGCAACGTAGGCGAGCTAGGCAGTGGCGATCTACCGATCCGCGGACAAGAAAACGTTCAAGGCTGCTGCGATATGGGAATGCTTCCTAACGTATTTACCGGCTATAAAGCCGTAACCGACGAGAGTGCCCGTGATTGGTTTGAGCGCCAGTGGAATTTACCAAAAGGTCACCTAAATGGCAAGATCGGCATTCATAAAACCGAAGTGCCTGACGCAATTCTTGATGGTAGGGTAAAATTCTTCTGGACGATGGGCGAAAACCCGGTTATGACCGATCCGAACGCAAACCACTTCTTGCGCGCGATTTCGCAGGTAGAGATGTATGTGATCCAAGATATTTTCTTAACCGAGACGAGCCGCAAAGCAGATGTTGTGCTTCCTGGAGCTTGCAGCGGCGAGAAGGAGGGCACTTATGCTAACGCCGAGCGCCGCGTACAGCATAGCGAAATTGTAGTTGCCCCTCCGGGACAAGCTAGACAAGACTGGGCTATCATCTGCGAGCTTGCCAGACGTCTAGGTCTAGGGGATTATTTCACATTCCAATCTCCAGAGCAGATTTGGGAAGAGGTGCGCAGGGTAGCTCCACACAACTACGGCGGAATGAGCTATTACCGCATCAAAAAATACCACGGACTTCACTGGCCGTGCCCTGATGAGAATTCTATGGGCGGACCTGCATTGTATCTTGATAAGAAATTCTTTACTCCAGACGGTAAAGGAAATTTCGTCCCGGTTCTATTCGTGGATGATAAGAGCAAGATCGAAAGCGCCAAAGAGGAATTCGCAAAGCGTATGAATATGCCGAAAGATTATCCTGTAATGGCGGGCTCCGTGGACGAGAAGACCGATGCAGAGTTCCCAATCCAGCTTCTAACTACGCGTAAGGTTTACGAGTACGCAGGAGGCGCGATGACTAGGCGCTCTAAGACCGTCGAGCAGGGTGGCGACGCGATAGGACCGATTGCGGAAATGAATCCAAAACTCGCCGAGCGATATGGAATTTCACAGGGCGATTTCATCGTCGCGTGGAGCCGCTACGGCTATATCGCGATCAAGGCGGACATCACCGAGTGTATAATGGATGGCATCATTCAGATGTCTTATCACTACTGGGAGAGCTGCTGCAACGAGCTAACCAGCGGCGGCTGGGATCTAATCGCCAAAACGCCTACGTTTAAGGCGGCGATTCAGATTAAAAAGATCGATGAAGAGGAATTTTTGCGTATCCGCGAGCTTAAGCGCATTAAGTTTCAAACCAATAAAGTCGTTTACGACGACTTTCACCACCATCCGATTAAATTCTAAGAATTTAATCTTATCCGTAGATTCGGGGCTATGCTTCCGAATCTACTTTTTAACAATCAATTCAAATAATATGAAATTTTTAGCGATCTAGCCGTCTTGCGATATTTTAAAGATCAAAAATTTCAAGAATTCAATAAATTTCGCGGTATTAATACGCTTTTTTGCGTAGTTGCACTATCGATAAGATGGCATAGAAATTTATCTGCTATTTCATTTAATAGATGTGGCGGCAGAGACCGGGCATTCGTGATTTATCAAATCCCAATAAATTAGCCTTAATTAGAGCGGCGCAATGGAGTAAATTTTAAAGATAAGCATGATAATAAGGCTATTTTATCGCGACAAATCTTACCAAATTACATTATTGATTAAATTTTAACGCGTGCAGGCTAATTTTATGCGAATTAGCCTATATTGCCAAGTAGCGCTGCAATTTTAATAACGCAAATGCGATTTTTGTGATTTTGATAGATGAATGCAAAAGGCTCATAGGCTTTTTTAAAATGCTAGACGCGGCTTTTAGTCTTAATGGTCGCAAATGCCGGTTTCTAGCATAACCGGAGTAGTTTCGCGCTCCGTCCGAAATCCATAAATTTTGATTTTAAAATTTTAGATTTAAAATTCCGAATTCCGCCGTGCTTGGAGCTCGGAATTTTTATAATTTTATTTTATCGCGTGTTTTTGGCGTTCTATTTTCACGCGGGAGCCCTTTGCTGCGCCAGATCACGCCGCTTGCGATGTTAAAGCTATTGCGCCAAAGCTTCTGCCTTGCTTGTGGATGAGATTTATGAAACTAGGCTCTGATGTTAAAGCCATTGCGCCAAAGCTGCTGCGGCAGAATTCCATTTTCTTTATGCAAAAGTAGTTAAAATTTTTGCCGCTTGTCGCGCCTGGCTACTTATTGTGCCGGTCTGTTCGTCTCGCTTTAATTTTTATCGCTAGCAGCACCCACTTTACTTTGTCGCTCCTAAATTTTTGCCGTCCGTCGCGTTAGAATCGCTCGCAGCGCCGTGATTTTCGCTGCTTGCAGAATCTGAGCTTGTCGTACCGCTAGGGCTTGCGGAGATTGGATTTGCTATGCTTTCGCCTGCGATACCGCTTACGTTATTTATGTAGGCTACGGTGCTTATTTTGTTCCATTCTCTACCGATTTTCAAAAACGCGCGCTGGCTGTCTAGGATCTCTTTAAACATCGGATCTTTCGCCGCTTCTTCGTCTAAGATTTCATTCGTTGCTTTTTTAAGCGCGGCTATTACGTCTGCAGGGAAGTCACGCACCTGCACATCCGGAAACTGCGCTTTTAGCTCCGCCCAAATGCGAGCGTTTTCGTAAAAGCCCTTATTTTGGAAGTTCTCTCCGGCAAGTCTTGCCGCAGCCTCTAAGATCGCTTGAAGATCCGCAGGCAGCTTCTCTAGCGCCTTTTGATTTACCAGCAGCTGGCAGTCTCCCATAGGCTCTTGCCAGCCTGTGTAGTAGTATTTAGCCACTTTGTGAAATCCAAGTGGCATATCATAGACAGGGCTTACCCACTCGACCGCGTCGATCGTACCCATCTCTAACGCCATAAATAGCTCGCCCGTAGGCACCGTGTTTATAGTGGCACCCAGCTTGCTCATCACCTCTCCGCCTAGCCCCGGTATGCGGAATTTAAGCCCTTGCAAATCTGCAACCGAGTTGATCTCTTTTTTAAACCAGCCACCCATTTGCATGCCGGTAGATCCCATCAAAAAGGTCTTCATGCCGTATTGTGCGAACATCTTATCATTAAGCTCTCGCCCACCACCATAGTAATACCACGCGTGCTGCTCATCGGTAGTCATACCGAAAGGCACCGCCGTCCAGAGCATAGTTTTGGCATCTTTGCCTTTATAATAATAAAGCGAAGTATATCCTAGATCGTATTGACCGCTTTTGACGAAGTCGAATATGCCAAAGCTTGCCTTGTGCTTGCTCGGCGTATCGATGCGGATCTGAAGCCTACCACCGCTAAGGCTTTCGGCATAGTTTTTAAAATCCTCGGCGGCAGCGCCCAAAACTGGCGTAGTCGCCTCCCATGTACTAGCAAGTCTTAGGCGATAGACCTTATCGTCGCCGAAAAGCTGCGAGCCCAAAAGCATGAGACATGCAAACAAAAAAATCTTTTTCATTTATATCCTTTCATAAAGTTTTAAATTCATAAAATTTCAAAATTTAGCGCGCCGTCGGCTTAAAATTTAATCGCGTCCTGCGTTACTGCTACGAAATTCTGCCTCACGGTGTCTATTTTATTGACACGTTGCTTTGCTATTCTATTTTACTACGCTTTATCTTATCGGCACCTTGCTTTGCAGACGTCTTATTTCGCGACATTTTACTTCTTAGCGCCCTGCCCAAGCTTTTTTATTTTACAATGCCTGGCTTTGCGACGATAGAGCGCTGCGTTCGTTTTAATTTTGCCGCGTTCGGGCGTACTTACTTACACCTGCATCATATCTAGCGATAATATTTTATCAAGCGCGCTTATTTAAAAACCTCTGGCGCGGATCTTTTTCGCTTAGAAATAACAAAAATATCTTAAAATGCTATCTTTGCGCTTTTGTAGATAAAATTCCCTTTTTCTTTCAAAGCGAGCTTTGTCATTATCGGTAAGCTTAGACGCTACGCCATTTTTTGATCTTAGACGGCAGAATCGTGCTTTTAAATTTAAAATTCCGCAATCTGCACAATCTTCGCGCCACACTGGCAAGCAAAGATTTAGCCTTTATATTTAAATTTTGCACCTTAGTTAAGCGCAAAATTCCGCGCGGAGTTTTGATGCAAATTCCTCGCGAAACCTAGATTAGAATTTTACGCAGAGCCACCCCGCGTTGTCTAAAATTTCTTATAAAATTCCGTGCCGCAAAATGCACTTAAAATTTTAAATTTGCTATTGCGCGGAATTACTTAGCGTAAATTCTAAGCCTTGAAATTTGCTCTTGTTTGACAGCATAAAATTTTAAAATTAAATTCTGCAACTGCCATGCCTTAAAATTTTATTTGCAAAACATACTTTTTAAATTTTAAAATTTTAAGCCTAAGTCCGCAAAATTCAGTATTTTGCGTTTTGAAATTCTATTTAGCAAAATTTTATCTCGCGGATTTATCGCTCCATAAATTTCCGCGCTAAATGAAATTTTACTCCGCATAGTTTGCGCTTCGTAAAATTCTAGCTCGCAAAATTTCGCGAGCTAGCCCTTATTTTCAAATAACTCCGCGTGTTTGCTGCGTAAAAACTCGACCACGGCGATCACCTCGTCCGCGCCGCTAGCATCTGAGTTTGCAAGTACGGTGTCGATGTTTTCGATATATAGCTGCGCCGCGTCGGCGAGCCGATCGCGTTTCACGCCTGCATAAAGCAGCATCGCGTCAAGCAGGATATTAATCTCGTATATGAGGTCCTGCTCGGCGATTTTTTCGTCATTATTTTTCATCTTCTTCCTTTGAAATTTGAGTTTTTTTCTCGATTAGATCTACGATTTGCGCCTTTACGGCTTCGTACGAGCTCGCGTCCTTAAAGCCCGCAAACATCCCGCCGCTCGCGTTTACGTGCCCGCCGCCGCCGAGGAGCAGCTTTGCCATTTCGCTTACGTCGATCTTGCCGTCGGCGCGGAAGCTGAGCGTTTTTTTGCTCGTTACGTCGATGAAAAAATCGACATCAGGGTTTTGCGTCAAAAAGTCGTTGCCGATGACGCTTACGTTGCCGATATTGTAGGTCAAAATGCCCTTTTTACCTAGATAATTGATCTCAAAACGCTGCTTTTGCGCACTTAGGCGGGCGACTACGAAATGCGAGACGAGATTGCTTAGCGTATCGTCGCGCTCGCTTTTAAAAAATTCCTTCTTTATGCCGTGCAGCGCGCTATCTAGCGCGATGTGTGCGTCCGGCTCGTCTTGAAATTTAAAAATTTTTTCTAACAGGAAAAAGATATAATCCCTGCTCTCCCGCTCAAACATGATCTTATTGATCTCTTTCGCGCCCGAGACCATGCCGAGGCAGACCTTGCCGAGCTCAAATTCGCTCTCGTCTTTTAGCCAAATATCCACGGCGTTTACGACGCGCACGAGCTTATCCAGCCGCGCCTCGCCGCCGAACATCGCGCTGAAAAAATCATAGGTGATCTTCGTGGCGCAGCGCGACGAGTCCAGAAAATACCACGGGAATTTTTTCGCGCACTCAAGCCCGCTTTGATGATGATCCAAAAGGATCACGCGAGCGTTGCGGCGGGCTAGTTCGCTGCTAAACTTCTCGCATTGCGCGGGCAGTAAATTTAGATCGGTGATTAAAACTAGGCTTTTCTCATCTGCGTTCGTAGCGAGCCGCTCGTCGATACTAGCGAGGATGAGATCAAATTTTTCATTTATCTCCTTGCCGTAGTTGGCGTTGAAAAATTCCACGTCCGTCAAATAGTGCACCGCGACGAACTGCGCGCCGTAGCCATCCAGATCGGTGTGGCTGAGGTGATATATTTTCATTTGCGCTCTTTGCCGATGATGTTTGCTAGCGTGATCGTATCCATATACTCATCGACCTTCTCCTGAAGCTCGCCGAACATTAGATTGACGCGGCACAACGTGCGGCCGTTTGGGCAGGCGTCGATCCCCTCGGCGGTGCAGTCAAATACCGTCGCCTTGCGTCTTTCGGCACTTTTGATGATCTCGCTTAGCGTGATCTCGTCCGCATTGCGCGCGAGCACAAAGCCGCCCTTGGCGCCTTTGAAGGAATTTAAAAGTCCCGCGCGAGCTAAATTTTGTAAAATTTTAGCCAAAAAGCTGCGTGAAATTCCAAGCTCGCTAGAGATCGAATCGACATCCATCGATTCCTCCTTTCCCGCGATGCAGATCATTGAAAGCAGGGCGTATTCGCTTGCTTTTGTAAAAAGCATTTATTCTCTCCTTTGGTCTGAAAGCGTGCATTTTACACAAAGAAAGCAAAAATTTAGGTTAATTAAGTATAATCGCTTCCTATTTTACCGATCAGGAGGTCATCATGGCTTTAGACACGGCTCAAAAAGCACAGATAGTTGCGAAATTCGCTAGAAGAGAGAAGGATACGGGCTCTGCAGAGGTGCAAATCGCGCTTCTTACCGAGAGGATCACGCTTCTTACCACTCATTTGCAAGCAAATCCGAAAGATTTTTCATCTCGCTTAGGACTGCTAAAGCTAGTAGGTCAGCGCAAAAGAATGATGAAATATCTTAAAAACAAAGACTACGCAGTTTACTCCAAGCTCGTTAGCGAGTTAAATTTAAGAGATAAATAAGCTCCTTTACTCGTGGCCGCATCTGCTTGCCTGCTGCGGTTTTATACACGGCGTCCGTCAAACGGCGGACGCTTTTTTTATACTTGGAATTTCGGCTTCCGTCTCGCTTACGAAATGTTTAAATTTATTTGGAATTTTGAAGTTCGGCCAAATTTGGTGTGGATAAGTAAATTTAGTTTTAAAGGATTTTTGTGAGTTATTTCCACGGTATCGCGATTGATGTGAAAAAAGAGTCCGGATCCCACACAGACAGCCTCGTAGATGCGGATATTTCGAATGATGCAGCTTATGCAGCGGTATGGCAATTTCGGTTAAAAGGGCAGGGCGCGGACGTTTTTAAAATAAAAACGGACGATGGTTTTTATATTTTTGAAGGCGATGAAATTGCCGGCTATGCTCCCGCTAGCCATGATAGCAAAGAAAAAGAATGCTTAAAAAATGTCTCAAAAGGAGTAGATACCTTAAGGCGCTTATCGTTGCCTGAGCCCATTTTGCCGGCCGGGAGACACGGAGTGGGTTATATTGTGACCGATATAATAGCTTGTGCCGTATTTTGTGTAGCTGGAAATTTCTTTATCGGTGGTTATATATGGGGACTTTTAGCTTTTGTATTGTTCGCGATTTGGAATGATTTCTTTGAACGTAGCAATTTTCAAAAAACTATGAAAAAATATGAAGCCGATAGAGCTAAAAAGATCGAGTACGACGAGTTTATAGCAAGCTTTGAAAGACGTGTCGCAAGTGAAAAGATCGACGAAAATACCGGGTTGATCACTAAAACAAAACCGAATAAATAACGCAAAATTAAGAATTTTATCCTTTTCAAATGTGCCACTGCGCTCGCTATGGCGTATTTAATCGATGAAAATAGCTTTAGTGCAGCAAAATTTTATATTGCAATGCGATGTTTGCTTTGCAAATTTTAAAAAATGCTCGCCGTTAAAATTTAAAACTTAAATCTTTTTGGCAAAATACGCGTTGCATCTACTCGTTATTTAAACGCCGCGAAGCTCATAAAATTTGCCCACTTAAAGATACTCTCGACACGCTTAAAGCCAGTGCTTAGCGCCAAGGCGCGGTTTTCCGCTTCGGTGTAGGGCACGAGTACGTTTTCGAGCGCCTCGCGTTTTTGCGCGATCTCGTAGCGCGAGTAGCCCTGCGCGCGCTTGTAATCCTCGTAAATTTCGATCATCTGACGCGCGAGCGCAGGCTCTTCGTAGATAATCTTTTCGCTAAAGATCAAAACCCCGCCCTCGCGCAATCCGTCGTAAATTTTACTCACTAGCGCGGCGCGGCGCGGCGGCCTGATAAACTGCAAGGTGTAGTTTAAAATCACGGCGTCGCAGTCTGCGAGGCTCGCATCCAGCACGTCCGATACGCTAAGATCGAGCTTCGCGCCGAACGCTGTCGCCTTGGCGCGGGCGTTTTGTATCATCGCCTCCGAGCTGTCGATACCGCATAGCCGCAGATCGGGGCGCAGCGCAAACAGCGCCAGCAGCGCGGTCGCAGTTGAGCAGCCAAGATCAATCACGCGAGCCTTTTGCGGCAGTATCCGCGCCAAAAGCTCGCTGCTAAGCCGCGTGCTAGCCTCGTAAAACGGCACGCTGCGCCCGATCATATCATCAAAAACCGACGCGACGCTGGCGTCAAACTCAAACTGTTTTTTGATAGGCTCTTTAAAAATTTCGTCTTTCATCCGTTTCCTTTTTAGTTTCGCTATTCGCGTAGCACTTGATTTATACTTCTTGCGCATGCTAAGCGCAGAATTCTCACGCCGTGCTTTCTGCACTTGCGCGATACTCGATTTGCGACTGCTACGTATGGAATTTTTGCGCTTAGCTTGCTATGCGCGCGTAAGCATACCTAAATTTTAACGCAGCATGAGCACTTTTGATGCAAGCGAGCTGCATCCCAGTTTGCGCCCAACTTCTAGCCCAGATACGCTCGATGCATGATTAAATTTCACGTCTTGCTTGATAGGCCCTAAAATTCCGCGCCGTGCAAATACGTTCTTAAAATTTTGCACCGTATTTAGCGGGCTTGGAATTTCTCAGCATTAAATTTTACGCCGCCAAATCTCGCACTGCCAAAACAGCTCTTTTAAATTCTTTAATTACGAACTTAAACTAAAAGCATAGCCAAAGCTATATTGGTAGAATTTCGCGCCCATTTTGCGATTTTACGCGCCGTAAATGGAGGCGCTTGGTAAAATTTACGTTTGACTATGCGCATAATTTAGCCGCTTGGCTCTTGCTCGGCAGCTTATCCCTGCTAAATTTTAAAGCTTCGCAGCGCAACTAAGATTTTTTATCGCCCTTAATTTTTGGCGCGGCTTGCACTTTGCCTAGTCTTGCATAAACCCAAGCCCAAGGTGCGTTAAAGTCCTGCAGACGGTACGCCGTTAAAATATAACGACTTTTTAGCAGCTTGCGCGCCGCTTTTGTGTACACTTCCCATATGGCATCGCAGACGCAGACGGTGCACCAAGCATCCTCGGAGGCAGGCACACGACTTTTATACGGGACGACGCAGACGGCTCATTTAATGCGTCGTAGATGCAAAACGCGGGCAGACGCATCAAATCAAGCGCACAGCCCGAAAATTTCATCTTTAAGCTTACAAGCCGTAGATTAAAATTTGCGGCTTCGTAGTACCGCCTCCGCCTCTGAAGCGTCTTTTAAAATCTGCTCTTTAAGCTGCGCTAGATCGCTAAATTTACGATTTTCGCGTAGGAACTTTATAAATTTCACGCAAGCAAATTTCGCACCGCTGTTTTTGTCCGCAGCCTCCAAATTTTTATTTTCGGCGTCCAAGCTCTCGCTCGCCGCAAAATTTTGCATAGGAATTTTAGCCGAATTACAAGCCGAAATTTCATCTAAATTTTGCGCAAAATGTGCGGCTTGCCTCCCGCAGCACGGCGCGCGATCTTGCGCGGAATTTAAACCCGCCTCAAAACCCGCAAAGTCCCCTAAAATGTGCGTTTCAAGCGCATAAGCTTCGTCGGTGCTGAGCCTGCGCCCCAAGAAGCTCACGCTTTTATAACTCGCGCCGCGCACGCTCGTGATACTTGCGTAAACGCCGCTTTTTGGGATAAAAAACCAACCGGGCTCGAGATTTAGCGTCGCTACAAACTCCCGCGCCCCGCGCCCCTGGCCGCGCACGATCCGTCCGCAGATCTCGTAATCTCGCCCTAAAAGCTCCGCCGCCTCTTCGCACCTTCCGCGCGATAAAAGCTCCTTGATCCTGCTTGAATGCACGCCGCTGCCGCTTAAGCAAAACTCCCCTACGACGCAGGTTTGCCCGCGAAATTCGCGCCTTAAAAACTCCACGTCCCACGCCCGATCACGCCCAAATCTAAAGTCCTCGCCTACGACAATTTTTTGTAAATTTATGAAATTCTGCCTTAAAAGTGCGATAAATTCGCCTCCGCTAAGGCTTTTGATAGCGCGTAGATCGCAATAAAAAATCTTTTTGTTCGTAAACGTCTGCCGTGACGCAAAAGGGGTGAGCTTCGTGCCACCACCTGCTAGGATTACGATTATTGCGCCTTGCTCGCCTAGGCGCTCAAATAATTTTTGATGTCCAAGGTGCATGCCGTCGAAGTTACCGATCGCTACGGCGCGCACATTATCGCGGCTTGCGCCTTGTAGCGTTGCGAAAATCTCGCCACGTGTGAACTGCTCGCTTAGGCGCGCACGCAGCACTTCCGCACAAGCAGGAAGCGCGCTTTGAGCTTGCGCGTCTACGCCATTGCTGCAAGTGCCGCCATAAGCCGTTTCGTTACTGCAAGCGGCGTCGGTGTCTGCTTCATCTGCGCGGTGCGCATCGCCGGTTTTGTTTTCGCTCAACTCTTGCCTTGGACTTTTGATATTTTGAGATGAATTTTCCCCATTGCTTGTGAAATCCTGTTCCGTAAAATTTTGCAAGTTAGAATTCTGTGCTACAAAATTTTGCTCTTTAAAATTCCGTAGCGAAGCCTCTGTATGGTCTTTACATGATTTTTGATTAGCCATTATTGCTGCTTCGTCCAGACGATTTTTTTGGTGTCGTAACCGCTATGCTTCGCCTTTTTCAGATAGAGGATGCGGATCGGCTCGGGCAGGGTTTTGGTGCGCGAGAGGATATACAGCTCGCTCGTATCGGCGCCGAAGATCAGGGCGTAGCGATAGTCGCCGTCCACCTGCGCCACGCGGTAGAGGGAGTCTGAAATTAGGCCTTTTTGATAGAGCAGGCCTACGTTTTTATCGCCCGCAAACTCCAACACGTGCTGCTCGTTTTCGATTTTACCCGAGCTTGTTTTGGCGGTTTTTAAAAGATTGATCGTGGAATTTTTATCGACGAAGCACTCGTAGGCGGTGTTTTGCAGCTCGCCGCCGCCCTTCATACGGGCGATCTCATACCAGCCGCCGCTAAATTTAGCTATGTCGAAGTTTTTTACGATCGGCGCTTTGGGGTTTAAGCTTTTAGCGCATGAGCCCAAAAATAGCGCGCAAAACGCCAAGATAATTAAGTTTTTAAATTTCATCGTTCATCCTTTTTAGAAGATAGAAAAATTCTCTATTTCCCTCTTTGCCCGTGATTTTGCAGGCGCCGGCATGCAGCGTGGCAAGCCCCAGCTCGGCGCATAGACGCTCAAATTTCGCCCGTGCGGCGCACACCGCTTTTTCGTCCTTGAGCACGCCTTTTTTATTTCGCTTGATCTCCGCGCCGACTTCAAATTGCGGCTTAAATAGCACGATGAGAGCGCTTTTTGCAAGGCGCGCGAGGCTTTTTAAGATCAAATTTAGCGAGATGAAGCTCAC
Organism: uncultured Campylobacter sp.; assembly: GCA_963529615.1. Lineage (GTDB taxonomy): Bacteria > Campylobacterota > Campylobacteria > Campylobacterales > Campylobacteraceae > Campylobacter_B. The sequence goes on from CAUSAC010000036.1 coordinate 21,346, forward strand.
GTCGCAGGTGATGAGATCAAATTTTTTCTTGCTCGCAAACTCCCTGATGTCGGTGTTTTCGCGCACGATCACGCGGGGGTCGCGCCGCAAAATTTCGCTTAGCTGCGAGCTGCCGACGTCAAGCGCGGTCACGCTCTTTGCGCCGCGCTGCAGTAAAATCTGCACGAACCCGCCAGTGCTGCTGCCCACGTCCAAAACATCGGCTCCCGCTAAATTTAAAATATCTTTTTGCGAGGGCTTTGTTTGTGCTAGCTTCGCGCTGCCTTCACTGCAGCGCGCGCCCGCCTTGCCGCCCGATTTGGAGGCTTTCGCCGCATTTAAAATCTCTGCCGTCTCGGCGTCTGCGTCCGTTTGTAAACGCTCCGCCGTATCGGCATTAGTTTTTGCGGTACGGATCGCCTCGGTAGTCGCTTTAGCGCTCTTTGTTGTCGCGACAGCCGCGCTTGGAATTTTATCAGCCTCGTTCGCGCCAAAAATTTTATCCGTAGCCGCGAAATCTGCACTTGAAATTTGCGTCATTACTCCGCCTGCTCTTTGCGTCACTGCCGCTTTACTATTCGCGCTCTTTGCACCGCTGCATGGCTTTGAAATTTCTGCCGCCGAGTTAGGCAAATTTACGCTGCAGCTTGCCAAAAGCCCGTTTTCGGCAAGCTCATCCAGAAAGCCCGCAAGCTTGAGCGCGCCCCTGCTTACGTAAATTTGATCAATCGCGCTGATTTCGCCGCTCTGCTCAGGCGCAATCTGCGCGGAGGGCCTGTTTTGCACGGTGCCACGCAGCAAAATTTTATCCTGCTTTATCAGTGCGGTAGCCTGATTTCTGCTGATTTTAAGCGTATTTGCTACGAGCAGATCAAATCTCATTTTGCTTTTTCTCCGCGCGGCGGTGAAATTTTAAAGCTTGCGCAGTTTTTGCGCGGCCTTGAGTTTGAAATTTTATCGCGCATAGCAAAGTCGCGGGCAGCAGTACCG
>CAUSAC010000037.1:0-21893 GCA_963529615.1 uncultured Campylobacter sp.
CTTGCATACTGCGCAAAAGCGCGATCTCCTCCGCCCAGAGGCTATCGTCGATCGTTTCTAAAATCAGCGGGATCTCGTCGATGTTCGGGTCGTTCATGATGTTTTCAAACGCCGCGAGCCCCAAAAATCCGCGCCCGAGGCTCTCGTGCCGATCCTTACGCACGCCAAGCTCGTTTTTCGTGTCGTTTAGGTGCATGCCGCTTAAAAATTTATAGCCGATCGCGCGGTCAAACTCGCTCATTGTGCGCTCGTAGGCCTGCCGGCTGCGCAGATCGTATCCTGCGGCGAACGCGTGACAGGTATCGATGCAGACGCCGATGCGATCTTTGTTTGAAATTTTGTCGATCACGTAAGCGAGCTGAGCGAAATCATAGCCGAGATTGGAGCCCTGGCCGGCGGTGTTTTCGAGCACGAGCTTGACGCCACTGGTGTTTGCGATGGCGAAATTTAGCGACCCTGCGATATTATCCAGGCACTCTTGAGCTGAAATTTCATTTAGATGCGAGCCCGGATGAAAGTTCAAAAGTTTAAGCCCGAGCGCCTCGCAGCGGCGTATCTCGTCCACGAAGGCGTTTAGGGACTTCTCGCGCTCCACCTCGCGGGGATGGCCCAAATTTATGAGGTAGCTGTCGTGCACCAAGACATGCTCCGCGCTGATGCCGTTTTGTTTCAGCGCATCCTTAAACGCGGCGATCTCCTCCGCGCTAAGCGGCGGCGCGTCCCATCTGCGCTGATTTTTGACGAACATCGCAAACGCGTCCGCCCCGATCTTTGCGGCGTTTAACGGCGCGTTAGAAACCCCGCCGCTAGCACTCACGTGCGCTCCGATCCGCTTCATTTTACCTCCTAAATTTTATTTTACGCCGCGTGCGCCGAAATTTCATAAACCCAAGCCGCGCGGATTTTTAAATTTAAATGCGCGCTTTTTCTTTCGCACATACGCGCTGCTTAGTAAATTTCGCCGCGAAGAGCCGGCGCAGAGCGCCAATAAAACCGCGCCATTTGCAAAACTTGGGTAGCTACTTCACCGAGTAATGGAATTTTGACCGCTCGCGCCGTGTTTTGGGCGGCTGCTAGAGTGCATTATTCTCGCGCTTACAAACACCCGCTGCGCGAGATTTTACTCGTTCGCGATTTGCTCGCGCCGCCCGCGGAATCGCATCTCACGTGCTACAGACACCCGCCGCGCAAAATTTTACTGTAGCTCGCGGATTTTGATCTTTACGCCGCGTTTTACGTCGGCGAAGCTTATGGATCTTCCGCCGCCGTCCTTGTCGCGGCAAACCTTATAATCGATAGAGCCAGCTTGCAGGCTTTGCGCTAGGCAATGGCGCTCGCCCGCGTCGCTGCCGCCAAAGATCGGCTTGCCGTCTAGGATTTGGCCGAGAAGCCCGCGGTAGTGCTCGGCGCCGAAGAATTTTTTATTGAAAACGAGCTCGTCGTCGCACGCGCCGTTCATGCAAATTTTATCGCCTTTTAAAACCAGGCTAAGTACGCTGATGCCGCTTGCGTAAATTTGAACCTCGGTTTGATTTTTAAATTTACGCATAAAGCCCGCGTCGCTGGTGCGGGTAAGCGGTGAAATGACGGTGAAATTTACGGCTTGCGTAGAAGCGGGCTTGAGCGCGGTGGTTGCGCAGCCTGCGAGCAGAAGCGAAAGTGTAAGCGGCGCCAGAAAAGAGCATTTCATAAATAATCCTTAATTTAAGTTGGGTTTAAGTGCGTCTTGAGTAGAATACCGCCTTTAATCTTAATACCAGATTAAGTGGCCCCTTCGTCTAACGGTTAGGACATCGCCCTTTCACGGCGGTAAAACGAGTTCGAATCTCGTAGGGGTCGCCAAAATTTCCCCTGATTTTACCCTTTTAAATTTAATTTTTCCAGAAATTTTTGATTAAATTTGATGAATTTTATCGGCGTATGATAGGCGTAAAATTTTAAAATTCTATCGATAACATCGAAATTTAGCTCGCTCTAAAAATTTTGTGCTAAATTTGCATCCATGCAAAATTTTAAAAACTATGTGAACGAAATTTTAAAAAACCATTCTGGCGAGCGAATTTTCGGCTTTGAATACGGCGGACAAAAATACTGGCTCAAACAGCCCGAATTCCGCATCAGAGGCGGATTACTTACGAAGATTTTTAAGCGAAATCCCAAAAAGGCGTTTGATCACGAAGCGAAAAAGTATGAAATTTTATGCGCTGCGGGCCTGCCCGTGCCCCGCTTGGTATTGCGCGGGCAGGATTATTTCGTGCTGCAAGATGCGGGTGAGCCGCTAGATGCAGTACTGCACAACGCGACGGACGAAAACAAAACGGCGCTGATCGCTCGGTATGCAAACGCGCTAGCCGGGCTGCATGCGCGAAGCTTTACCCACGGCAGACCCGCGCTGCGAGACATTCTTTTCAAAGAGGGCGAGCTTAAATTTATAGATTTTGAAAACGACGGCGAGCACGGCGATCCGCAGGAGCTTAAAACGCGCGATTTTTTGCTTTTCGTCTATGATCTGTGCCGCGAGGGGTTGAGCGAAAGCTTGGTGCGCGAAGGCGTCCGCAGCTACGCCGCAAACGGCGGAGTGGACGTAGTGCAAAAAGCGTGGGCTAAGGTACTGAAGCTCCGCCCGCTATATCTGCTTTTAAGGCTCTTGCCTGCTAAATTTAAAGATCTAAACGCCGCCATTCGCACGTTTGAACTTTGTTTGAAGATGATGAAGGACGGCGGTGGAAAAGGCTAGCCTGAGCAGATTTGCCAAGATCAAGCTCGTCGTCATACTCGCCTATATGTCCGCTCTGGCGCCCTTGTCTACCGATATGTATCTGCCCGCGCTGGAAAAGGTAAAGGCAAGCTTTGCTACGAGCGAGTTTTACACTCAGCTATCCGTTGCGAGCTTTTTCGTCGCATTTGCGCTAGGACAGCTTGTTTATGGGCCGCTAAGCGATAAATTTGGTCGTAAAAAGCCGTTATACGCGGGCATTTTGCTTTTCATATGTGCGTCGCTTGCCTGCGTGAGCTTTGATAGCGTTTACGCGTTTATATTCTTTAGATTTTTACAAGCTTTGGGCGGGTGCGCGGGAGTGGTAATTGCGAGAGCTGTAATTAACGACAAATTCGAGCTTCACGAGGCTGCGGCGATGTTTGCGCTGATGATGGTCGTGGGCTCGCTAGCGCCGATGCTAGCACCAACTCTGGGTGGATTTGTGCTAGATTTTTTCTCGTGGCAAGCGATTTTTGCGATTTTGTTCGCGCTTGGAATTTTGCTTTTTGCATTTATATTTTTCGGACTTGGCGAGAGCGCGCAGATAGATGAGACTGCTACACTTAGCGTAAAAGGCGTGCTTGGCGAATACGGCATAATCTTGCGAAATAAAGAATTTATGCGCTATACGCTAGGGTTTGCAGTCGCGATGAGCGCGCTTTTTGCTTATATCACGGGCTCTAGTTTTATATTTTTGGGCTATTATGGGCTGGGCGAGCATGCCTTTGGCGTAATATTTGGCATCAATGCTCTTGGGATGACCCTCGTTTCGGCACTAAATGCCAAACTCGTGCAAAATCGCGAACCTGCAGCTTTATTAAATTTCGGCCTAATCGCGATGCTTGTGACGAGCCTGATTTTGCTTGCATGCTCTATGCTTGACCTTCCCTTCATCTGCTTTGAGGCTTCGCTTTTCGTATTGCTTTCGTCTCTTGGCTTTGTTGCGCCTAACGCCACGACGCTTGCGATGGCGCTGTATAAGGACGGCAACTCGGGCGCAGCTTCGGCGGTACTCGGAACTACGCAGTTTGCCATCGCCGGGGCTATTTCGTTTATCGTGGGTGCAGTAGGAGCAAATAAGCCGTTTTTGCTCGCAAGTGTGATGGCGATTTGTGCTCTTTGCGCGAACGCCGTGTATTTTTTATTGCGAAAAAAGAATCAAAAATTTTAATTTTAATATTTTTTAAATTTATCGTTAAGGATTGATTAGCTAAAATTAGCTCTCGTTCTTTCAGCGTAAGAAAGACAATTCGGTAAAAAAGGAAACAAGCCAATGAGCGATATTATTGCATATAAACTTAACGGTGAAATTTACGATACTCAAAGTATCGGCGAGCATGCAAACGAGGCGCAGCCGATATATTTCGATAACTCCGAGGACGCGCTTAAAATTTTGCGCCACTCCTGTGCGCACCTTTTGGCGCAGGCGGTGCGCGAGCTTTATGTGGACGCAAAATTTTTCGTAGGGCCGGCGATCGAGGATGGGTTTTACTATGATATGCGCGTTAGCAAAAATGGCGGCGAGAAGCTCGGCGAAGAGGATTTAAAAGCGATCGAAAAAAGGATGTGCGCACTTGCCGAGGCAAATTTAGAGATTAAAAAGATAGCCTCCACCAAAGAGGCGGTTGCGAAAAAATATGCAAACGACGATCTTAAGCAGGAAGTTTTAAAGCGTATCCCCGACGGCCCGGTTAGCTTATACGCGCAGGGCGAGTTTGAGGACATCTGCCGCGGCCCGCATGTGCAAAATACGAAATTTTTGAAAAATTTTGCTCTTACGCGCATCGCGGGGGCGTATCTCGGCGGCGACGAGAAACGCGAGATGCTAACTCGCATCTACGGCGTCGTATTTGCCGATAAAGACAGCCTTAAAAAACATCTTACGATGCTGGAAGAAGCTAAGAAGCGCGATCACCGAAAGCTCGGAGCCGAGATGAAATTTTTCACCTTCGACGAGCAGATCGGCGCGGGACTTCCGATCTGGCTTCCTGCCGGCACGAGGATGCGTATAAAGCTCGAGGAGCGCCTTTATAGGCAGCTTCGCAAGCGCGGCTACGAGCCGGTGCGCGGTCCTGAAATTTTAAAATCCGACGCATGGAAGATCAGCGGGCACTACAGCAACTACAAAGAAAATATGTATTTTACGACGATCGAGGAGCAGGAATACGGTATCAAGCCGATGAACTGCGTCGGTCACATCAAGGTTTATCAGAGCGAGATCCGCTCATATCGCGATCTACCGCTTAAATTTTGCGAGTACGGCGTCGTGCACCGCCACGAAAAAAGCGGCGTCTTGCACGGACTTTTCCGCGTGCGCGAGTTTACGCAGGACGACGCGCATCTGTTTGTGATGCCGAGTCAGATCAAAGAAAACGTCTATGAAATTTTAGATTTCGTCGAGCTTTTGATGAAGGCTTTCGGATTTGAATACGAGCTTGAAATTTCGACCAAACCGCAAAAGGCGGTCGGCGACGACGAGGTTTGGGATATCGCGACGAAGGCATTAAAAGACGCGCTTGACGAAAAAGGCTTAAAATACGGCCTAGACGAGGGCGGCGGCGCATTCTATGGGCCTAAGATCGATATCAAAATCACCGACGCGCTCGGCCGAAAATGGCAGTGCGGCACGGTGCAGGTCGATTTTAACCTGCCTGCGCGCTTCGAGCTAGGCTACATCGACGAGAATAATGAAAAAAAGCAGCCCGTGATGCTGCATCGCGCGATTTTGGGAAGCTTCGAGCGCTTCGTGGGGATTTTGCTTGAGCACACAGCGGGCGAGCTTCCATTTTGGATCTGTCCTACGCAGGTATCGATCGTGCCGATCGGTGAGGCGCACGCAGACTACGCGAAAGAAATTTTAAATTTGCTGCGCGAAGCAGACATTGACGGCGAAATTTTAGATAAAAACGATACGCTAAATAAACGAATCAGAACGGCTGAAAAGCAGAAGGTGCCGCTCATCATCGTCCTAGGCGATAATGAAGTTTCGGCTCGCAGCGTGGCCTTGCGCGATCGCAGGGCGCGCGAACAGCGAAATTTAGGGCTGGATGAGTTTTTAAATTTCGTAAAAGCTAAATTAAACGAGGTGAATTTTTGAGCAGAGGCAAAGAGGTTTTTCTAAACGAGGACATTCCGGCTAGCGAAGTCAGGTGCATAGGCGACAACGGCGAGGTTTACGGCATAATTTCAAAGGCGCAGGCGCTGCAAATCGCCGAGCGAGAGGGTGTGGATCTGGTTTTAATAGCGCCCGATGCAAAGCCGCCCGTTTGCAAGGTCATGAACTACAGCAAATTTCGCTATCAGCAGGAAAAAAAGCTCAAAGAGGCGAAAAAAAAGCAAAAAATCATCGAGGTCAAAGAGATCAAGCTGTCCGCCAAAATCGCTCAAAACGACATTAATTACAAAGTAAAACACGCGAAAGAATTCCTTAGTAGCGGCAAACACGTCAAGCTTCGCGTATTTTTAAAAGGGCGCGAGATGTCGAGCCCGGAAATCGGCGTAAATTTGCTCAATAAAATTTGGGACGAATTTTTTGCAGAAGTGGCCGATCGCGATAAGGCGCCAGCGCTAGAAGGACGCTACGTAAATATGCTGATCACGCCGAAAAAGGCGTAGCGTAAATTTAGCGGTATTTGCGCTGCGTGCGGCAAAATTTTAAAATTTCGCGCTGTTTTTCTCCGCGGCGCAGCGCGTAAATTTAAGCCGAATAGCGTAAATTTTGAAATTTAATGCGGGCTAAGTTTATCTCTAAATTTAGCCCTTTAAATTTGTATAAAATTTTTCATATCAAGCGAAATCGAATCTTAATCGAGCGGTAAAATTTAACTTTAAATTTATCTTGCGTTCATTTAAGCTATAAAATTCCTTAAATTCAAATTTTTCAAAGAAACTTTATTATATACTTCCCGTTCACTTTAAAAAAAGGACGACCATGCCAAAGATGAAAAGCGTGCGCGGTGCCGTCAAGCGTTTTAAAGCGGGCAAAAACAAGATCAAAAGAGGCTCGGCGTTTCGCAGCCACATTTTGACGAAGATGTCTCAAAAACGCAAGAGGAATTTGCGCGAGGCCCAATACGTCGATTCTACGAACGTATCTGCGGTTAAAAAAATGCTTTGCAAATAGTGCGAAGTTAGTTTTTGACGAAAGTCATTCAAACTCCCCTAAATTTATGGATTTTAGGGCAAGATCCCAAGAGGGACGCCGATTAAGAAAGGATTAATATGGCAAGAGTAAAAACGGGCATCGTTAGACGCCGCCGTCACAACAAGGTGCTAAAGCTTGCGCGCGGATTTTATAGCGCAAGACGCAAACATTTCAGAAAGGCTAAAGAGCAGCTAGAAAGAAGCCTCGTTTACGCCTTCCGTGACAGACGCGCGAAAAAACGCGATTTCCGCAGACTTTGGATAGTGCGCATCAATGCAGCTTGCAGGCTAAACGACATCAGCTATTCTAAATTTATAAACGGACTTAGAAAAGCGGGCATCGAGCTTGATAGAAAAATTTTAGCAAATATGGCTATGAACGATGCCGAAGCTTTCGCAACCGTCGCAAAGAAGGCAAAAGCGGCATTAAAATAAGCTTTAAAATTTGGCCGTCTTAGGGCGGCTAAATTTTTAAATTTCGACAAAGCTTTTCATTTTAAAAGCGCGTCTGCAAATTTGTCGAAATTTAAGAATTTGGGTAATTTTATTTGAGGCAGTGCAGAATGCTAAAGTCTTTGAAAAAAATCGTATCTCTTGCGCTTGTCGGTGCAGCAGGGTTCGGCTATGCGAGCGAGCAGAATTCCTGGAGCTATGCAAACGCGCAAAAATCTCCTTCCAACAACACTTCCCGTTCCGACGTAATGAGCGCTGCGGATAACTTGGGCGCGAAATTAAGTAGGCGCGACGCGGCTAGCGATAGCTCCGCGAGCGAGCAGTACGAAAACTCGTTTCGTATCAAACTCGAGTATGCAAGAGGCTTTGCCAAAAAAGGTTCATATTCGGGCAGGCTTAATAATCAGCGCGTTATGATGCCTGCGTTTCGCTGGACGGGCAATAGCGGCGTAAATGCCGAGTTTTGGAACGGCATTACCAATATAGGCGGCGCGCTGGTTCCTTATGTGGCTTTCGGTTCATACGAGGCGGCGATACCGGGCGATCAAACTACGCAATATCTGGTCAGAAGGGACGAGGACGCCGTTCAGATGAAGCGAAATATTGCGGCAGACATAGCAAATTTAGGCTATACCTATACCAAAAATTCTACTAGAAATCTAAATTTAGTCTATGCCGATATCGATAATTTCGTAAATTTCTACGGCAGAGAAAATATCGCAGGATACTTCATCGACGAAGTTAATACCGAAAACAATCCCGCAACTATCGCCTATATGGCTAATATCTACAATTATATCAAGACTAAATATCCGGGAATGCTCGTTTTGGCAAACAACGGCTGGGGCGTGCGCGACGCCATAGCCCCTTATGCGGACGTTTGGATGCTACAAGAGGTGAGCGCGGACGATTATATAAATAACTACCGCCCTAGAACCTCTGAGTTTGAAAAAGACCCCGCAAATTCCTCTAAAATTCTGCATGTCATATATAACGCAAGACCCGATCAATACGACGAGATCATAAGGTTATCTCGCGAGCGTAACGCGGCAAATCTATTCATCACCTCCGATACGAATGCCTATTCTAGCGGATATGACGATCTACCTACCTATTTTGAAGCGCTGATGCTGGCGATCAATAATTTCACGCCTAAAAACGGCAGCCTGTTTTCGCAGGTCGCAAGAAGAGGCAACCGAGTAGGCATCGAGATGCCGCGCTCGAAAGTCGATCTGGATCTTACCAAGCTTGCAAGAAATTCCGCTTATAAAAATTTAACCGACACCGACGGGCAGGAGTTTAGCATAAACGTAACCGCGATCGGAAACTACGGCGGAGATTACAAAGACCGCTCGGGCGGCGTCAAATACGATCACAAGAGCGACGGAATTTTACTCGGAGCCTCCAAGAGAGTGGATGATCTTACGCTGGGCGTGATATTTGGGTATCAAAAATCGGACGCTTGGTACGAGGGTAAATTCGACGGTGTCAAAGAAAACATCAAATCCTACGAGCTCGGTCTGGCGGGTAGATACGATTTTAACGAGAACGTGGATCTGGCGGCAAATTTAACCTATTCGACAAACGATCATAAATTTGAAACCAACAACGGATTTGGCGCTATCCACGGCGCGAAATACAAATCGCAAATTTGGGATTTTAGCACGAGAGCAGGGTACAAATTTTTATTTGAAAACGGCTACATTAAGCCGTATTTGGGGCTTGGAGCGATTAGGGTGAACGAGGACGCGATCTCCAGGCTTAGATTTAGCTCCGCTTCAAAAACCGCGCCAAACGGCACCGCGGGAATTTACGCGATCAAGGTTTTTGGTGATATGCAGATATTTGCGAATGCGGAGTATGAGTATCGATTTAGCGGCGATTCGTATCATGCAAGCAGAAAGTATTCGGACAGGTACGACATCGAGGGGCTTGATTATTCTAGCGGCGTATTTAACGGCGCGATCGGACTGAAATATAAGATCCTTCAAAGCGTCGGACTCAGCGCATCGTACGAGCTAAGCGAGAGCAAAAATAGCCTGGCAAGAGCCGCTTTTGACGTGGAATTTTGATTTTAATCGGACGTAGCCCAAGATAGGCGGCTGAAGCATAACTGCAAATTCCTCTTTGCCGCAAATCAAAAATTTGCGGCTAAATTTTATCTGGGCTTTGCCGCGAAATTTTAAAATTTTGACCGTAAAATTTTTACTCGCATAATTTCTACTTTGAAATTCCATGTAAGGTCATTTTTTGTGCCGTTATGGATGCGAAGCGACGAGATGGAATCGCTGCCACAGAATTTCGCGCGGACGCTGAGGGGGTTTTAAAATTATAAGATTTTGCTCGTTTAAGACTTTGTGGATCGCGTTTCATCCGTAAGAGATTTTAAAATTCTATACTAGGTGCAACTGCGGAATTTTTAAAAGCAGCGGAATTGCAAGAACTCCAAAGGGGCAGTATTCATAATCCGAGGCAAAATTTAGATTGATTGAAAGCTACCGAAATTGGGTGAAAGAAGCGAAATTTTGCGGATCGCTCCGCAAAATTTAAGAGAGATTATTTTAGCTTGTCTAGTTCGATGATGTAAGGCACTGAGTTTACTCCCGCACCGAAATATTTGGCAGCTAGGGCTTTTGCAGCATTTAGCTCGGCAGCGCTTACGTCTTTGGCACCTGCTTTGTTATCTTCGGCGTAGTATTTTCTAAAAACCGCTATCTTTTGCTCGTCGGTTTTAGCATTTTTGATCTCTTTGTAGATGAGCGCGGATTTTGCGTGGCCGTCATCGCCGTGAACGGAGGTCATGATTATATCGACATTGTTATTTTTTAGTGTTTCTTCGATCCTTGCCATCTCTTTGCGGCAGAATGGACACAAAGCGTCCGTTAGCATCAAAATCGTAGGCTTTTTAGGATCGTTTCCTAGCTTGATGATATTGTCTTTGCTCTCTGCTTTGAAGACCTTACTTAGCTGTCCTGCGATGCGGTCTTGTTTGATCTGCTCCTTATAGACTACGCGTTTTTTAGGATCGATGATATCGGTAAAGATCAGATCGCCTTGGGTGAAGATGATCTCCTCTTGCGACATATTGCCTTGAGAGATTTTTAAAACGACCGCTTCAACGCCCTTTGGCTCGCTAAGTGGGATGCGCTCGGCGACCTTTATTTCGATGCCTTGAGGCGCGCCGCCGTAGATAGATAAAATTTCGCTGTCGCTTAAAGCCGCGTTTAGGCTCGCTGCGAGCGCAACTGAAGTTAAAATAGCTTTTTTCATTTTTTTCCTTTGCAAAAAATTCCGTGCATTGTAGTGCAAAATTTTAAATTTTTACTTTTTCAAATAGCGTTTATTGTCGATCGTAACGATATTTCCCATTTTATCTAGGTACTCGAGATAGCAGATGACGAATTTCCTGCTAAGCCCAAGCTCCTCTTTGGCGTTCGTGACGTTTACGAAGCCATCTTTTTCGATGATTGCGTAGAGGCGTTTGATCGCCAGGGCTAAATTTTCGGCCTCGACGAAGAGATTATGTGCGAGACGGACGACCTTTTTGGCGTAGGTCAGCTTCTTTAGCGCGTCATCGCCGCTACTGCGGTCGATCTCCAGCTCGTCATATACGTTATACGGCGCGAGAGGCGCTATGCCGCCCTTTTTGATGAGATCAAAAATTTTACTCTCCAGGCTCTGCTTGAGCGCGTCAAAATCCACCCCCGATTTTACGTAAACCCCGCCCTTTTTGGAGACGATGCCGCCTCGCTCAAGCTCGCTAAGCGCACGCGCGGCAAGATCTTCGCTGGCCCACGAGAGCTTTAGAGCGATCGAGGCGGGCGAAAAGATCGCGTAGTCGTTTTTTGAGACGATAAATTTTATGAGGCTTTTTACGTCCTCGATCGCGCTTAGATCGTAAACGCATAAATTTGCTTCGTCAAAATACGTCCCTTCTATGCCGCGCGCGATCTTTATCGCTTCGTCGTACTCCATTCCGAAGCGCTGATACGCCGAAAATAGCCCGAATCCATGCTTGTGAAAGAGGCTTAAAATTTTAAACGCTTCGGTGAAATTTCGCTTCAAAAGCGCGGTGAGAAGCACGGCTTTGCTCTGCTTTTTTAGCGGCTCGACTACGGCGTTTAGCACGCGTCCGCCGCCGATTACGCGCGAGTTTGACAAGCAGACGAAGGGCTCGCCGAATTTCAAAAACATCTTTTTGTCAAATTTAAAGCTCACGAGCTTCTCGCCGCTAGGAAGTTCTTTTAAAATGAGCGCTTTTGCCGCGCTTTGCTTGCTTCCGACGCAAAACAGCACGTCTTGGTTGTGTGAAATTTCGCCGCTAAAGGTGCAGTCGGCTTCATTAAAGCCGCGGAAAAAACCTTTTTTGGTTAAAATTTGCCCCTTTTGCAGCTCGCTCGTTTTGGCGTCAAGACTTAGTGCGACGCGGTTTGGAGCCTGCGCCAGCGGCGTATCCTCATCGTGGATCTGCACGCTTTTGACGTTAAAAATTTTACCCAGATCGCAATTATAAAGCTTCTCGCCCTTTGAAATAGCGCCGTTAATAAGGCTACCCGTTACGATGGTGCCGAGCCCCTTGAGCGAAAAGACGCGGTCGATATAGTAGTGCACGACGCCGCCTCCTTGGCGCTGCGCGGGCTTGATATTGAAGAGATAGTTTTTCAGTTCAATGATACTTGCGGGATCTTTTATGCTGATAAAAAAAGTGTTTAAAATTTGCAAATCCTTAAATTTACTGATGTATTCCTTGCACTGCACCGCGACCTCGGACTTGCGCGCGTCGTCAGCAAGATCGCACTTGCTGATACATAAGATCACGCTTTTTACCCCAAGCAGCGATAAAATTTGAATATGCTCTTTGCTTTGCGGCATCAGCCCGTCGTCCGCGGCGACTACCAGCATCGCAGCGTCGAAGGCATACGCGCCGCTAATCATCGTTTTGACTAGATTTTCATGCCCAGGAACGTCGATGAAAGCGACGTTGGTATCCCCAGAGCGCAGATGCGAAAAGCTAAGATCGATCGTGATGCCACGTTCTTTTTCGCTTGGCATTCGGTCTCCCTCAAAGCCGTTTAGCGCCTTGATTAACGCGGTCTTTCCGTGATCAATATGGCCTGCGGTGCCGATGATTACGCTATTCATAAATTTCTCCGATCTTTTTTATTAAATCTTGCAAGTCGCTTTTTAAAATCGATCTGAAATCGAGCAAAAATTTATCATCCTCGATCCGTCCGATTATACCCGCAGCGCGAAATTTAGCCTGCGTGCTCTGCGGGTCTGCGCCGTCAAGTATCGCAAGCGCGACGCTAGGGTAGGAGGCGCCGGGCATCGTGCCGCCGCCTACGAAGGTGGTAGTAGGCACGATCTGCGATTTTACGCCGATACGCGATCGCACTAGCTCCGCTCGCTCACGCAGCTCGTCCAGGCTTAGATGGATCTGATCTATCGTCGTGATGAGGTGAAATTCTTTATTTATATACGCCTTGATTGTCTCGGCAAGCAGGCTTAGCGTGATCTTGTCCACGCGCAGCATTCGCAGTAGCTGGTTTTTGCGCAGGCGCGCGATGAGCTGCCGATCTCCTAGGATGATGCCGCACTGCACGGAGCCGAAAAGCTTGTCGCCGCTAAAGCTAAGCAGCCGCACCCCGCTTTTTAAAAGCTCAAAAATAGAGGGCTCGCTTTTGCCTAGCCCAAATCCCAGTTCGCTCGCGTAACCACTTCCAAGATCGTAGTAATCGATGATCTCGTTAAAATTGTCCGCTTTTTTCATGCTAAATTTTGCGGGGTAAATTTTAGAAATTTCGCTCTCGCCGTCTTCATGAAAACACTCGCTCTTTACGGATGGCTCGTCGCTTTTTAAATTTAAAGAATTTGCAGAAGCTGCCGCTAAACTTAAACCGTTCGGCGCAGAATTTGAAATTTCGCCGTCCGTGTCCAAAGAGCCGCCGCAAAGATTTTCTAAATTTTTAAAGCTTGCCGCTCTGAGCGCTAAAAATTCCTCTTTTTTACGCGTCGCTTTTCGCGCTAAAGCCGCAACCTCCGCAGCGCTTACGCTCGAGCTGAAGCCTGAAATTTTAAAATTTGAGCGGTGCACCTTCATCAAGATTGCCGTGTTTTCATTGATCGCTTCCTCGTAATCGTCAGGCTTGGTTTTGTTCGTAGTGCCGATTTCTGTGAGCTTTGCGCCCGAGTTTGCCATCACTTCGCTTACCCGAAAGCTCCCGCCGATCTCTACTAGCTCGCCGCGGCTTACCACGACTTCGCGTCCGCGCGCGAAGGTATTTAGCACCAAAAATACCGCCGCAGCGTTGTTATTGACCACGAGTGCGTCCTGCGCGCCGAAGAGCTCGCTACACAAAAGCGCTATGTAGTCGTATCTGTTGCCGCGCGCGCCCTCGGATAGGTCGTATTCTAAATTTGAATATGAGGTAATGATCTTTTGCGCGCGGGCTAAAATTTCGGCGCTGATGACGCTGCGGCCGAGGTTTGTGTGCAGCACGACGCCGGTTGCGTTGATGAGCGGTTTGAGGCTTAGATTTTGAAATTTTTCGTAGCGCGATTTGACGCGCGCGATGATCTCGCTTTCGCTTGCGACCGCGCCTCCTTGCAGCGCCTTTTCGCGCTCCTGCCGGATGAGCTCTTGCGCGATTTTGATGATTTGCGGGCGGAGGCAGTTTTGAAATTCCCGCGCGTTTGCGATTTTGTCGATTTTTGGTAGTTTGATTCGTTGCATTGCGACCCCGATGCCTTAAAATTTAGGCGATTTTATCATTTAAAGCTTTGATTTTGCTTTATCTATAGAATTATTAATTTAAATTCGATTTACTTTAAGTGCAGAATTTAAAAGCTGTTTAGAAAATAAGAGTAAAACCCGCCTAATTATCAATTTAGGATAGATTATGAAAGAACATGGATTTTACGCCGCGGGGCTAAAGGATGTCGTCTTAAGCGACGATATCGAAATTCGCGGCGATGAAGAGGAGACGAAAAATGAGGAATTTATCGTTGCGAATTCGCCGAAATTAAAAGCGCAAATTTATGCGCCCGAGATAAATTTTTATATAGAAAATTCTGTAGATGAGCCGCTGCAAATCGCTAAAAACGTAGATATTTTGTATCGCGCCAAAGATATTGCCTTCGATGGCGCGCTAGATAGCGACTATCAAAAGCCCGTCGGTAAAAACGTAATTCTTGCCTGCGACGAGCCGCGAGAGGATCTTGTGGGGCTACTTAGACAGCATGGATTTAAGGTGATCGCGTTAAGCAGAGCCGAGATTAAGTTCGTCTACGGCGAGATTGGTGATCTTGCGGTTACGATTTTAAGCGAGCGGGATGAGGTTGAGACCGAGGCAGATTTTTTCTTGATTGGCGGCGCAGCGCCCTATCAGCTACGACAAAGCGGCTGCTACGAGATCTCGGGGTTAAAAGACGATGAAATTTTAGAAATTTTAAATTCCAAAAGCCCGGTTTATCATTATAAGAATTCCACGATCTTTGATCCTGCGATCTGCCAGTATCAAGGCAGGCGAAATGAGTTGCGCACGCCATGCGTGGAGGTTTGCCCTACAGTGGCGATTTTGAAAAATGACGAAAAGCGCGAGCTCGTGTTTTCGCACATCGACTGTATAGGCTGTGGCGCGTGCGTAAGTGTCTGCCCTAGCGGTGCGCTAAAATTTGCCAAGCTGCCCCAAAGCGTATTTGGCGAGATCGCAAAGCTCTATGCAGGCAAAATTCCGCTTCTCATCGCGGATAGCGAAATCGCGTCCGCACCCGCAGTGCAGCTTCCGTGCGGCGTGCTGCCGTTTGGAATTTTTGGAAGCAAGCAAATAGACGAGGTAAATTTGCTAAGCGCTATGCAGGAAAGCGGCTCGAGCGTGATCGTTTACGGCGCGGACGCGGGCGAGGGCACGCGCGAGGCGGCGGAGCTCATCAATGGAATTTCTCGCGCGATCTATGGCAAGGACGCGGTATTTTTAGTGCGAAATTTAACCGAGCTGCAAGAGGCGCTAAAGCAGGCGCAAAGCTCTCGGCCGTGGGCGTTTAGCCTAAACGAGCAGGGTCTTAGCAAGAAAGAAATTTTTTCCAAACGCGTAAGCGCAATGGTTGGCGAGGGCAGCTTCGGCGCCGTAAAAAGCGGAGAGTTGCTAAAATTTGGCAAAGTAAACATAAACGAAGCAAGCTGCACGCTATGCCTTAGCTGCGTGGGTGCCTGTAATACCGGCGCGCTGTATGCCGATAACAGCGACAATTCAATTAAGCTCAATGCCTCGCTTTGCACGACGTGCAACTACTGCGTGCTAAGCTGCGCCGAAAAGGATACGATCGAGCTTGAGCCTTGCGGCGTGGAGCTTGAGCCGGGATTTTTTAATTACAAAATGCTAGCTAAAGATGAGCTTTTTAAGTGCATTGAATGCGGTAAGGAATTTGCGACGAGTAAAGCCGTGATGAAGATCGCGGATATGATGGGCGCACATTTTGCAAACGAGCCTGAAAAGATGAAGACTCTTTTTTGCTGCGGCGATTGCAAGGCGAAAATAATGATAAAAAAGCAGATAGAAGATGCTAGAAAAGGGGCGATGTAATGGATACGAATTTAATCAAAGCAAGAAGCTACTACTACGAATTTTTTGCAATTCCGTTTTTTTTCTATGAAACGGATACGAAATTTAAGCGCTGGAAGGAGCAGCTGGAGTTTTTACGCAGCTCACCCATTGTGCCTAGCGATGAGGCGGAATTTCAAAATTTGGCGAAATTCGATTTTGCAGCGTTTAAAAGCGAGCAAAATTCCGTGCTTTTTGATTTTTCATACGCCAACGTGCCGATGAGTGCAAGCTTCTACGACGAGGGGCGCGACGACGGGCGTATGCGTGTCGCAGTAATCGACGTGCTAAAAAAGAGTAAATTTCGCCGCAATATGGAGCTTTGCAAAGAGTGCGAGGACTATGTGGGATTTATTTTTTACCTGCATTCGACTCTGCTGCGCGACGCGGCTACAAAACACAGCGCGGTTTTAAACGGACAAAATTCCGTGGCAAACGAGCAAAATTTTACGAATAGCGCGAGCTCGACGGCGCAAGACGGAAAAAATTCTGTAGATTCGCATGGCAGTAAAAATTTTACAGATCCGCAGAATGGTAAAAATACTGCGAGCGCGCAATGCGCTAAAAATTTCATCGGTGCGCAAGATGGCGAAACGCTGGCGTTAGAGCTTTTTACGAATGTCACCAACAGCTTTGTGGATGAGTTTAGCGAGCTTTTGTGCGGGCATGTACGGGCGGATTTTTTCAAATCATTAGGCGTACTAATGAGAAGCTTTTTTGCGCTTGAGCGCTCGCTTTTAGCGCTTGCCGCTCCGCAAAAGAAAGATCGCAGCGTCGTTAAAGAAGCGATCAAAAAAGGCGGCTATCAAAATAAATTTACCAATCCGGAAGATATTTTTAATCTGGATTGATAAATAAAATTTTTAACGGGAATCTTAACGCGAAAGCAGAATTTCGGTTAAATTTTAAACTCGAAAACTCGAGTTTTGCGAGTAGTTTTTTAGTTAGAACTTTATATTTTGAATTTTAAATAAAATTTAAAAAGTAACTTAAAATTTAATTTCCATCTCACTGCCTTTTCGTTATAATTCATTAGACTTAAATCCTGTAACAGGCGTTACTACAATAAAAGATTTAAAGCGATTTCTTCACAAAGGAAAACCATGGAGAACAAACGCAGAGATTTTCTTAAAAAATCTCTAAAAATCGGCGCGGTAGGTGCCGTGGGCGTTGCCGCATCGCAGGCTCTAGCAAAAAGCGAGCAGGATTACGGTGATACCGTTCGTGGCAAATCGCCGAAAAAAGAGGTGCTTTACTGGGAGAGTGAAGCGTGGAAAAAATACTATAAAGTAGCTTACTAGGAGAATTTTCATGAGTGAGAATGCGATCGGAAGGAGATCGTTTTTGAAACTCGCCGCTTTAGGAGCGAGCAGCGTAGCTGCGTTTGGCGAAAATAATACGCTAAGAGCCGCTACTGAGCAAGAGATCAAAAACCCATTTCCAGGTTCCGTTATGAAGCGAACAATATGTTCGATCTGTTCCGTAGGCTGCGGTATCGAGGCTCAAGTGGATGAGAGCACCAATACCTGGATTCGCCAAGATATGGCAGTAGATCACCCGATCTCGCAGGGCAGTCACTGCTGTAAGGGAATCGATCAAATCGATCTAACCAAATCTAAAATGCGTCTTAAATATCCGCTCAAAAAGGTTGGCGGCAAGTGGGAGCGTATCAGCTGGGAACAAGCGGTTAACGAAATCGGCGATAAAATGCTTCAGGTTCGCAAAGAGGACGGTCCAGATAGTGTAGTATTTCTGGGCTCGGCTAAATTTTGCAACGAGCAGGCATATTATTTTAGGAAATTTGCAGCCTTTTGGGGTACAAACAGCAACGACCACGTAGCCAGAATTTGACATAGCGCAACAGTCGCCGGTGTGGCGAATACTTGGGGTTATGGAGCTATGACAAATCACGTAGGCGATATGGCGAAAAATTCTAAAATGATCCTTTTTATAGGTGCGAATTCCGCGGTTGCAAATCCAGTGGGAGCTATGAAACATGCTCTTCAAGCTCGCGATAGAAATGGTGCAAAAATCGTTGTAGTTGATCCAAATTTTACTAGAACTGCGGCTAAGGCCGATATGTATATTAGAATTCGTCCGGGAACCGATATAGCGTTTGTGTACGGAATGCTGCATTTAATCTTCAAAAACGGCTGGGAAGATAAGGAGCTAATAAAAACCAGAACCTACGCTGTAGAGGAGATTAGAGCCGAAGCTGAGAAGTGGGATCCTAAAGAGGTAGCCAATGTTACCGGCTGCAAAGAAGAGGAGCTGATAGAATTTACGAGGATGTTCGCTACCACAAAGCCCGCTACTTTATGCTGGGCTCTAGGCATTACACAGCACTCGATCGGAAGTTCTAATACTAGAATTTTGGCTCTTTTGCAGCTCATACTAGGCAATATGGGCAAGCCGGGCGGCGGCTGCAACATCCTTCGAGGCCATGATAATGTTCAGGGCGCTACCGATATGTGCAATCTCTCCGATAGCTTACCTGCGTATTACGGGCTAGCCGATAACGCTTGGAAGCACTTCTGCAAGGGCTGGGGCGTAGATTACGAGCAGTTTATTCAAAGATTTGCCGTCTCTACTAAGCAGCCGCACGAAAAGCAGGGTGAAAAAGTGCCTGGCACGAATTTTACCGAGTATTTCCACTACGATCCTAGTATCGAGCAAGACGTGATAAACTGGCGCAACGAAAAGGGCTTTTCGCTATCTAAATGGTGGCAGGGCGTTTTGAAAAACGAGCCCGTTTTAAGTAGTGGCAATGTCCGCGTTCTTTGGGTGCAAGGCACAGGAATTACTTCTATGGCTCACGTTCGAGAGACTCAAGAAGCATTAGGTAAGATCGATATGCTGGTAGTCGCCGAGCCGTTCTTAAACGAAGTAGCGATTCTAAACGATAGACCGGATGGAATTTATGTTTTGCCGGTAGCTACGCAGTTTGAGAGCGAAGGCCATCTAAGCGCTACAAACCGCAGCGGCCAGTGGAGAACTCAGATTGTTAAGCCTCTATTTGAGAGCAAAGAGGATCAGGAGGTAATGTTTTTATTCGCGAAAAAATTCGGCTTTTACGACGAATACGTTCGCGGCATGAAGATGGGCATCGTTGATGGCGAGCTTAAGCAGGTTAAAGACGATTTTGTTTGGCCTGACGACGCTACCGATGAGATTGCACGCAATACTCAAAGTATTGGAAATAACGGACGCACCGCAGCTAGATTTCGCAGACAGCAGAAGAACTGGCATCTATTTGATCCAGATACCCTGCGCGGCATAGGTGGCGAGGTCGAGGGCGAATACTACGGACTTCCATGGCCTTGCTGGGATACGCAACACCCGGGTACGCCGATCCTTTATGACGTAACTAAGCCTTATGCTGACGGCGGTATGGGCTTTAGAAACCGCTTTGGCTTAGAGCATGACGGCGTTTCGCAGCTAGCCGACGAGAGCATTACACTTCCGGGATCAAAAATTTCGGGCGGTCATGCGGAGATTACGAAAGCAAATATCGAACAGGTTTTAGGCATTACGCTAAGCGAGGATGAAAAAGCCAAGATGGGGCCTACGTGGAGTACCGATTATAGCGGTATCATTGCTAAAAAATGTCGTGAGTTTGGAATTTGCCCTTGCGGAAACGCAAGAGCAAGAGCGAAGGTTTGGCAGTTTGCGGATCAAATTCCAAAGCATCGCGAGCCTATCCACTCGCCTAGATGGGATTTGGTGGAGAAATATCCGACCTTTGCGGATCAAAAACGAAATTTCCGCGTCTTTACGAGATTTATCTCCGAGCAGAAAAAGCAGGATTGGAGCAAGGACTTCCCTACTATCGTAAGCTCGTTAAGGCTTGTAAATTTAAGCGGTGCGGGCATGATTGAACGCACGAGCAAGTATCTTTCAGCGATTACTCCAGAGATGTTTGCGCACGTAAATCCTAAGCTTGCCGCTGACAAAGGTATCAAAGATGGCGAGATGATGTGGATTCATTCGCCGCAAGGCACGAAGATCAAAGTCAAGTGCATCTATTCGCACGCCGTTACGCCTGATCGTATTGTTATGCCGTATAACTTCGCGGGAATTTTTCAGGGCGAGGATCTAAGCGAGCGCTATCCTGAGGGTACTAAGCCATATATCAGAGGCGAGAGCTCAAATACGATTACCAACTACGGCTTTGACATAAATACGCAAATTTCGGAATTTAACGCCGGTCTTTGCAGACTAGAAAGAGCATAAGGAGATAAAATGCCGGCAAGATTAAAATTTTACGTCGATGTCGAGCGTTGCATCGCTTGCTATGGTTGCCAGGTAGCCTGCAGCTCGGCGCACGAGGTTCCCGTGCAGATCAATAGGCGCAAGGTTATCACTTTAAACGAGGGCATAGAGGGGCAGGAGGTTTCAAGCTCTATTGCTTGCCAACACTGCACCGATGCGCCTTGCGCGCAGGTTTGTCCGGTTCAATGCTTCTATATCAGAACCGACGGCGTCGTTTTACACGACAAAGATAAATGTATCGGCTGCGGATACTGCCTCTACGCGTGTCCGTTCGGTGCTCCGCAATTCCCTAGAGACGGAGCTTTCGGTATCAAAGGCGCGATGGATAAGTGCACTATGTGCGCGGGTGGACCGGAGCCTACGTTTTCTCACGAGGAGCTTCATAAATACGGTCAAAACCGCATCGCAGAGGGCAAGGTCCCGATGTGTGCGGCGATCTGCTCGACCAATGCCTTAATCGTGGGCGACGCGAGCAGGGTTTCGGAGGTTTATCGCAAGCGCGTGCTTACGCGCGGCGTGAGCCTATAAGATTATGGAATTTTAAACGCCTACGATTTAAAATTCCGCCCCTCTTTTCGCATAAAATTTCAACCGAGCGACGGCTTTAAATTTAGCGGTCGCTCGGCGCAAAATTTTATTTAAAAATTTTGCTCTTGCCCATTTGCCGCCAGATTATTTCAAAAAATCGTGTAAAACCGCTTTTCAAATCAAAGTGAATTTACGCTTAAAATCAAAGTGGGGCAAATTCGGGCAACTTTCCACTTTGATTTGAAACGTAAATTTTTATTTAAAACGGCTTTAAAACACCTTTAAAAAGTTTAGTATAAATACCGTTTAAAAAGCCTTTAATCCTCAATAATTCATAATCAAAAGCTCGCTACTGCTCTTTCGCTCTGCTGCGTTATTGAGGCTATAGCTAATCTTTAGCTCTTTCATATTAAAGCCCCGGTAAAGCTTTCGTATTGGCTCGCAATCGTTGTAGCTAAGCATAAATTTGCCCTTGATACCTCGTAAAATTTCAGCCAAAGCTTCGTGATCTTGCCTACTAAATCCACCTGCCGTTTTGTAATAATTTTCGGTGCCGACATACGGCGGATCTAAGTAAAAGAGGCTATCTTCGCTATCATATTCTTTAATAAGCTTCTCGTAGCTTAAATTTTCGATCGTGGCTCGTCTAAGTCTGCACGAATAAACGCGAAAATCTCTATAAATATTCTTAGCGCTGCGACCTTTTGGCATAGCGAAGTGCTCGCCCTTTGCGCCAAAGCTTGCCGCAATTTGGAAGTAGAAAAACGCCGCTGCTTCTATCTTATTGCGCGGTTTAATGGTTCTGTGCTTGATAGCATAAAAGATCTCCCTACTTCTTAAAAGCCCGTTAAGACACGAGTTTAAGCTCTGCGGTCTAGTTTGGATTATTCGGTGTAGGTTTATGAGGTCGCCGTTTATGTCGTTTAAAATTTCAATTTTACTTGGCTCCTTTCGGTAAAAAACCGATAGAGCTCCGCCAAATACCTCGATATATTTTTGATGTGGAGCCATTAGAGGTATGATCTGTGCCGCAAGTTTGCTCTTGCCACCTATCCAGGCAAAGGGAGCGTGAAGGGGTTTATTTACCCCCCCCCCCCCCCCCATTTTTCGGGGGTGTTATTCATATTATTTGAAAAACT
>CAUSAC010000038.1:0-21259 GCA_963529615.1 uncultured Campylobacter sp.
ATCTGAAGTAACGGTAAAATGAGTTTGTTTGCGCTCCGTAAGACCCGATCTTTCGCCTAGCAGATACAGCGCGCATACGACCACCACGCAGATAGCATAAATAAACCGAAGTTTAAAGCTTTTCAAAATTTCCCCTTAGAATTTTGCCCGCGACTATACCCAATGAGTACTTAATAAAATATAAATACTATAGGCGAAATAGGCAAAGCTAGCTGAGAAATGCGGTTAAGTCGGGTTTGAATGATGAAATCTTTCGAGTAAATTTGGCGAACGAATGTCGTCATAGACCTTATTTGCGTAGCTACATCTTCTATTTGCACCTACACTAGGCTCTATATCCGAAGCTCGTTCGCCGTAAATTTACCGCAACATCTTTGCGCAAACTCTTCTTGAAAGCGCAAACCCGAAAATCATTGTCGTGCTAATGAGCGGCGAGCCGCTACCGCATCACAAAAAGCGTTATTTTACGGATCTGTTCGCAAGCTGCTCGCGCGGTCATGAAGTGCGCTTTGCGCCTATTTGCCGATAAAATTTTTCTGCAGCCACTCCATCGCTTTTTCTTCGCTTTCAAATCTACCGCTTTTGGCGACTTGAAACTGCCCCTCGTAGAAGCGAATTCTGATACCGTCCTGGACGCTATCTACCTTGATACGCGTAATCCTGTCTTTGTTTAGATAGGTTCGGTCGTTTAGTTTTACAAACATCGTTCTCTCCTTTAAATTTAATGGTTTTTATCTGCCGCTTTACTTGCGTCTTTCTCGCCCTCTTTTTTCAAAAAAAGCTCCTTAAAGCGCTCGTTTGCGTAGTGTTCTATATCGCTTTGCAGCTGCTTATACGCGGCGATCAGCTCATAGGCGCGCGCATTTAGCGTCGTGCCTGCGGCATTGCCGCCGCCTTGCTTGGTGCTAAAGAGCTCCTCTTGCAGATTTTTTTGTAAAATTTGTAGATGACTCCAGCATTTTTTGTAGTTCATCCCCAAAACCTCGGCGGCTTTAGAGATGGAGCCCGTCTGGGCGATCACGTCCAGCACTTCGGTTTTGCCCTTACCGAAAATGAGCTCGCCCTGCGCATTTTCGATCCAAGTTTTTGTTTTTACCCTCATTCTTTTGCCTTTCTTCTCCTTGAAGCAACCCAGCTGACAATATTTCACATCTATGGCGTGCTCCTTAAGTGTAGAGCGCACCGTATCAAACCCTACTCCTCCGCTAGCTACGGCGCGGGCGTCGCGGCAAAAAATCCGCCTTTTATCATCCAAAAACGGATTTAGCTTCTGCAGAGCCTTTATGCTGCCTCCGCTACATTGCAGCTTGCCGAACTGTCCGAGTTCGCAGCGATCTATCCGTATCCCTTCGCGTGCCGCGAGATCTCCTACTACGCTCACGTCCACGCCTAATTTAGCGGCGATCTTAAACGCCGCGCCGCAATCGAGCTTGCCACTTGGATTTAGTAAATTTAAAATCAGCCTTTTGATCTCGCTTGCTTTTTTATCGTCTATCTTGATATCTATCTCCATGCCGCCTTCTTAACTCAAAATTCTCTCTTCGCCGCTATAGACGTTTAAATTTTCGCCGCGCGCGAAGCCGCAAAGGGTAAGATCAAATTTACGCGCGATCACGACGCCGAGACTCGTAGGAGCCGTACGCGAAACAAGCGCGCTAACGCCGCTCATCACGGCTTTGGCGACCATTTCGGAGCTTAGCCTGCCGCTTACCAAAAGAAGCGAGCCCTGCGTATCGCGCCCCGCCAAGACCGCCTTGCCGACGGATTTATCGATGGTATTGTGCTGGGCGATATCCTCGCCGATAAAATACTCGCCGCCCGCGGTAAAGAGCTTTGCGGTGTGTACGCAGCCCGTCATCTCATAAAGCTCGCACTGCGTGTAAAACTCGCTCATCAAATTTAAAATTTCATTCTTATGAAATTTAGCGTCCGAGCGGACTTTACGCGCCGCCATCGCTGCAGGATCGATATTTGCGGTAGAGCTGCGCCCGCAGCCGCTAATGATGACCTTTTCGGCATCGAAGCTATTTAGCCGCTTTTCGTTTATCTCGCCGCATACATTCACGCTAAGCCCGTCGGGCGCGAGCTCGATGCTTTTTATACGACTTGGACCCGAGATCAAATTTTCGCTCAGCAAATAGCCTACCGCAAGCGCCTTTAAATCGCTCGGAGTCGCCATCAGCGCGCCGAAACGCTTGCCGTTTAGTAAAATTTCAAGCTTGATCTCGCGAACCAAGATATCGCTTACGATCCTTCTTTCATCCCCTTTAAATTTAACTATCTCCGCCCTATAAATCGGCTCCATAGACCTTCCTTATTTTAATTTCGCCGATATCGTAGTGAAATTTTGCTTAAATAGCCTTAATTCGCCGAAGTAAAGCCGAAGCGGCGTGCGTAAATTTAAAGCGCTCGCAGTTTTGTATTTAAAAAATCGCGTGGAAAATTCCACGAGCCGCTCGCACCGTGAGCACAAGCGGCCATGAAGCGCCCGCAAAGATAAAATTTCATCAAATTTTGCCGCAGCGGCGATTAAGCAGCCGCGATTAAATTTCATCTATGTAAAGCGGGCGGAGCTTGCCGCCCAAACTACTTATGAACCGGCGATAGATAAGGTTTCTCGGAGTGCATCGACATCTCGTTTTGTCTTCTGAACTCGATAAACTCGCTCTCGCTAAGCTTTCTGATATTTGCAATCGTCATCTTTAGCGGCGGGATGCCCGATAGCGGATCCAGATCGCCCGCATGCACGAGCTCGTTGCCGTCGGCCTCGCTGTAATGGAAGGTCGTAAATATCGTACCCTCTTTCAAATCCGGATTTATACGAAGCTTCGCGGCGATCTGACCGCGCTTATTTTTAACAAGCGCGTAGCAACCTTCGGTAAGCTCGCGTTCGCGTGCGATGTCCGGGCTTACCTCGATGAGCGCGCCTTCTGCGCCCGCACCGTACTCTAGCGCGCGGCACTCTCTCGTCATCGTGCCAGTGTGGTAGTGATAAACCTTGCGCCCGGTCGTAAATAAGCACGGATAAATTTCATCCGGTATCTCACTAAGCGCACCGCTTCCCACCGGATAATCATCAGGAATTTTCATCTTGGCTCTAAAATCCGCCTCAGCTTTAGCGCGCTCCTCTTTATCATCCACGTAAAGTACCGGCACCATTCTAAATTTACCGTCAGGCAGCATCGATTTATGATCTGCATAAAGCACCGGTGTGCCCGGATGATCTTCATCAGGACATGGCCAGCTGATGCCGCCTAGCTTATCTAGCCTATAGTAGCTAATACCGCCGAAAAATTTAGGCATTAATGCACGCACTTCGTTCCAAATTTCTTCCGCGCTCAAAAAATCAAACCCTTCAAGTCCCATTCTTTGCGCGATATTGCAAACGACCTTCCAATCAGGCTCTACGCCAGGAGCCGGCTCGCTTGCCTTGCGCGTGCGCTGGACGCGGCGGGAAGTGTTTAAAAAGGTGCCGTCCTTCTCGCCCCAGCCGGCAGCAGGTAGTACGACGTCGGCCTTCTGTGCGCTCTCGGTAAAGAAAAGATCCTGCACGATAAAGCAATCCAAATGGTGTGTTGCATGCACGAAGTGCTCCGTCCAAGGATCGCTCATTACGGGATTTTCACCGTAAACGTAGAGCAGCTTCAGCTCGCCGCTATCCATCTTATCGGGAGCAATCGTAAGCTTAAAGCCTGGAGTCGGATTTAGCTCGAAGTGCCATACTCTGCGTGCCTGCTCCTGCGCATAAGCGGAATTTACCGCACCTGCGGGGATGACGTTAGGTAGCGCGCCCATATCGCATGCGCCCTGGACATTATTTTGACCGCGCAAAGGATTTACGCCTGCGCCTCTTTTGCCTAAATTTCCCGTCAAAATGGCTAAATTTGAAAGCGAAAATACGTTTGACGTACCGTCGCTAAACTGCGTGATACCCATCGTGTAGCAGATCGCCGCTGCGCCTGCTTTAGCATACATTCTAGCAGCTTCGATTACGAGCTCTTTTTTCACGCCGGTCTCGCGCTCGAAGCGCTCAGGAGTAAAGTCCTTAACCGCTTCTTTTAGATACTCGTAGCCGTGAGCGTAGTTTTTGATAAACTCGTCATCTTGCAAATTCTCGGCAATGATAACATTCATAATGGTATTTAGCGTCTTAATGTTTGCGCCCACTGGGATTTGCAGATAGATATCGGCTTTTTTCGCCATATCTGTGCGCTTCGGATCTACTACGATCATCTTGGCGCCTCGCTGAAGCCCGCGCTGCATCTGCATAGCGATGATCGGGTGGCACTCGCTCGTGTTTGTGCCGATGAGTAAAAATACGTCCGTATCGGTAGCAAATTCTACCAAATCGTTCGTCATCGTTCCGTTTCCTAGCGTGTTGGCAAGACCTGCCACTGTAGGAGCGTGTCAAAGACGGGCGCAGTGATCGACGTTATTGCTGCCCTGAGCGCGGAAAAATTTCTGAAAAACGTAGTTGTCTTCGTTATTTGAGCGTGCCGAGCTAAAGCCCATTATTGAGTTTGGACCATATTTAGCGACGGTCTCTTTAAATTTAGACGCTACAAAATCGTAAGCCTCTTCAAAGCTTACCTCCTCAAGCTTACCGCTTCTATCAAATACTCCGTTTTTTTTACGGATCATAGGTTTGGCAAGGCGTTTTGGGGAGTTTACAAACTCCCAGCCGAACATCCCTTTTAAGCATAGCTCGCCGTCATTTACGTGGTGGGCCTGCGTAGGGCGCGCGTTTACGATCCTGCCGTCTTTTACGATAAGATCGATACCACAGCCGGTGCCGCAGTAAGGACAAGTCGTTTTGACAATCTTTTCTCTGGACTGCATAATATTCCTTTCAAGAATTTTGGTTTGCACGGCTATTATACTTTCTAGATTATAAAAGAATTTTTAAATTAGTGAATTTTTTTAAGCAAAATTTAAGCAATATGCAAATATCGCATATTAAATTGAATAGTTAAATTTTACGCTTTTACTTCGGTAATGGCGGCGTTTTAGCGTAAAATTTATCGCTTATCGCAAAAGACGCTTTTTAAGCTAACTTTTATAATTTTAATAGAATTTTGAAATTATATTACGCTCCGTTTTATTTCAAAGCGCGATTAAATTTTTATGAAATTTTAATGCTAATTTGTCGGTATATTATATTAATTTAATTAAATGAAAATATATATTAAAATTTATCAAAAACTCGTTGTCCTGATAAAATTTAAGCCACTAAATTTAAAATTTATAAAATTATTATTTTATATCTGAAATTCATTGCAGAAAAAACCTTGATTTTAATCTAGACTAAGCTGTTTTTTTATGCTATTATTCAAAATCTTAGTAGAAATTAATTCTAAACGAAAGGTTAATCTCATGGATAGACGAGACTTTATAAAAAGCTCTGCAGCAGCGGCTGCCTGTAGCGTTGCGGGCATCAGCTTGCCTAGCAGTCTTAGTGCTGCGGACGAAGCCGAAAAAGGCTGGCGCTGGGACAAGGCGGCCTGTCGCTTCTGCGGCACCGGTTGTGGCATCATGGTAGCCACTAAAGACGGTAAGATCGTAGCGGTTAAAGGCGATCCGCTAGCCCCAGTAAATCGCGGTCTAAACTGCATCAAAGGCTATTTTAACGCAAAGATCATGTATGGCGCCGATCGCATCACCAAGCCTCTTTTGCGCGTAAATTCCAAAGGCGAATTCGACAAAAAGGGAAAATTTATCGAGATCAGCTGGCAACGAGCGTTCGACGAAATGGAGAAGCATTTCAGACGTGCCTATAACGAAGGTGGTCCCGAGGGCTTTGCCGTACTTGGTAGCGGTCAATACACGATCCCGGAAGGTTACGCCGCAGCAAAGCTAGTAAAGGCGGGCTTTCGCTCCAATAATCTCGATCCTAATGCTCGCCAGTGCATGGCCAGCGCCGTCGTAGGTTTTATGCAAACCTTCGGTATTGACGAGCCTGCGGGCGTTTTCGACGATATCGAGCTAACCGATACCATCATCGCTTGGGGCGCGAATATGGCTGAGATGCACCCTATCCTTTGGTCTCGCGTCTCCGACCACAAGCTTCGCAACCCGGACCGCGTAAAAGTTATAAATCTCTCGACATACTCTAGCCGCACTTCAAACATCGCCGATATTGAAATTATATTCCGTCCGAATACCGATTTGGCGATATGGAACTACATAGCAAGGGAGATCGTCTACAACCACCCGGATATGATAGATGAGAAATTTATTAAAGAGCACTGTGTGTTCGCTACAGGCCCTGTGGATATCGGCTACGGCTTGCGAGAAGATATAAATCATAAAAAATACCGCAAAACCGAGCTTGATACCGCGGCTAAGCAAAAATCCAAAATTTTAAGCAAATCCGAGGGCGTTACGTTAGCATATCTGGGTATGAAAGAGGGCGACGTACTCGAAAACAAACACTCTGACAAATCGGATGCTCACTGGCTTATAAGCTTCGAAGAATTTAAAAAAGCGTTGGAGCCTTACACGTTAGAATTTGTAGCGCCTTTAGCTAAGGGTGACGAAAGTGAGGATTTAGAGGCGTTTAAGACCAAGCTAAAGCAGCTTGCCGATTTTTATATAGAAAAAGATCGTAAAGTAGTAAGCTTTTGGACGATGGGCTTTAATCAGCACTCAAGAGGAACCTGGGTCAATGAGCAAAGCTATATGGTGCATTTCCTACTCGGCAAGCAAGCTAAGCCGGGCTGCGGAGCGTTTTCGCTTACCGGTCAGCCTAGCGCTTGCGGTACGGCTAGAGAGGTAGGCACGTTTTCTCACCGCCTACCTGCCGATCTGGTCGTGGCAAATCCCGCTCACAGAAAGGTTTCCGAAAAAATTTGGAAGCTTCCGGAAGGCACGATAAATCCAAAACCGGGTGCGCACTACGTGCAGGCTCTGCGCAATCTCGAAGACGGCAAGATAAAATGGATATGGGTGCAGGTAAATAACCCATGGCAGCAGATCGCCAACGCAAATCACTGGATCGCAGCGGCGCGCGAGATGGATAACTTCATCGTAGTAAGCGAGCCATATCCGGGACTAAGTGCAAAGGTAGCCGATCTAATCCTACCAACCGCGATGATCTATGAAAAATGGGGCGCATACGGCAATGCCGAGCGTAGAACCCAGTGGTGGAGACAGCAGGTTCTTCCTGTGGGCGACGCCATGAGCGATACGTGGCAGATGTTAGAGTTTTCCAAGCGCTTCAAACTCAAGGATTTCTGGGGCGAGGTTAAAGTAAATGATAAGCTTACGCTTCCAAACGTATTGGATAAAATTTCAGAATTCGGCTATACACCAGAGACTACACTATTTGAAGTACTCTTTGCAAACAAAGACGCTCAAGCTTTCGCGGCAAAAGATCCGATTATGGCAAGCTTCGACAACTCCGAAGTAAACGGCGACTCTCGCGGCGTCATCGGCAGCGACGGCAAAGAATTTAAAGGATATGGCTTTTTCATCCAAAAATATCTTTGGGAGGAGTATCGAAAATTCGGCACCGGTCACGGACACGATCTAGCCGATTTCGATACATATCACCGAGTGCGTGGTCTTAGATGGCCGGTAGTAGACGGCAAAGAAACACTTTGGCGCTTTAACGCTCAATATGATCCTTATGCTAAAAAAGCAGCTCCGGATAGCGACTTCGCCTTCTATGGCAACGCCAAAGCGGCGCTTCCTAGCGGCGATCTAAAATCCGCTACTTCAGGCGAAGAAAAAACAAGCCTTGCCAATAAAGCTAAAATTTTCTTCCGTCCGTATATGGATCCTGTAGAAGTGCCAAGCGAGGAATATCCTTTCTGGCTATGTACGGGTCGCGTGCTAGAGCACTGGCATACGGGCACTATGACTATGCGCGTGCCGGAGCTTTATCGCGCGGTGCCTGAGGCAAGATGCTATATGAACGAAGCCGACGGCGCCAAAATCGGCGTACAACAAAACGAAATCGTCTGGATCGAGTCGCGCCGCGGCAAGGTAAAAGCGCGCGTGGACTTCCACGGACGTAACATTCCGCCGAAGGGGCTTATTTTCGTGCCGTTTTTTGATGAGAAGGTTTATATCAACCGCGTCACGCTTGATCATACCTGCCCGCTTTCAAAAGAGACCGACTACAAAAAATGCGCGGTTAAAATTTACAAGGCGTAAATTATGAATAGGCGTGAGGTCTTAGGCATTCTTTCTTTAGCTGCAGGCGTAGGCGTTCTGGGGCTCGGAGTCGCAAACTCCAGCGAGCACGCCAGACTCCGCCCGCCCGGAGCTATAAGCGAGAAAGAATTTCTTAGCAAATGCCTAAGGTGCGGACTTTGTGTCGAGGCGTGCCCCTTTGATACGCTTAAGCTTGCGAGCTTTTGCGATCATGCTATTGCAAACGGCACGCCGTTTTTTATCCCGCGCGAAATTCCGTGCTATATGTGCGACGACATACCTTGCGTCATAGCCTGTCCTAGCGACGCACTAGATAAAAGCCTGGTAAGCGAAGACTCTAAGCTTAACGTGCGTCTATCCAAAATGGGCGTTGCGGTCATAGATACCGAGCATTGCATCGCTTACGCCGGTATCCAATGCGACGCGTGCGTGCGAAGCTGCCCCGTAATGGATAAGGCACTTCGCATTGACTACCGCCACAACAACCGCACCGAAAAGCACGCCCTGCTCGTACCCGTCGTAGATAGCGACTACTGCACGGGTTGCGGTAAGTGCGAGCATGCCTGCGTCACGAAAAAGGCGGCTATCAGCGTCGTGGAGCGCGAGCGCGTCATGGGAATTTCCAGCGATAACTACGTCAAAGGCTGGATCAATGGCGACGACGCGAAGCTAAAGGACGCAGACACCAAAATCAAGCTCGATCCGCAAAAGAGCAAGGACTACTTAAACGAGGATGATCTAATGGAGGGGGCTAGGCAATGAAATACACTATTTTAAGGCGTTTGAGCCAAATTTCTATTCTAGTCCTTTTTATTTTAGGAAATAATTTCGCCTTCAAAGCCGCGAGCGAAAACGGAATTTTATCCGGAATTCTAAAAGGCAATCTAAGCTCGTCGAAACTTTTGGGTACGATTAATCTAAGCGATCCGTTTGCGACGGCGCAGATGCTGCTAGCTAGCTTTTCTTTGGGCGCTACGGCGGTTATCGGAGCGGTTATCGTAGGCGTATTTTATGCGCTCATAGCGCCGCGAGCATATTGTTCATGGGTCTGCCCGATAAATTTACTGACCGATCTTGCCGCCTGGCTTCGTAAGAGACTTGGCATAACGACTAGGATCGTTAGCGTAAACCGCAAGGCTCGCTACGTCCTAGCGGTGCTAGCGCTCATTTGCAGCGGAGCTTTCGGCTTTGCGGCGTTTGAGAGCGTAAACTTTATCTCGCTTTTCGCGCGCGCCGTCATATCGCTGAGTGCTAGTGCATTTGCAATCGCGCTACTGATCGTGCTGTTTGAAATTTTCGCGGGCGAGCGCACGATCTGTTCGCGTCTATGCCCGCTCGGCGGATTTTGGGCGGCGCTTAGCTATTTTAGCATCATTCGCATTCGCCACGAGGTTGATAAATGCACGATGTGCGGCAAATGCAAAATGGTCTGTCCCGAAGTTCAGGTGCTTAAGATGGTCGGACGCGAAAACGGGCGCGTTAGCAGCGAGTGTATCAGCTGCGGACGCTGCATCGACGTATGCGACGACGATGCGTTAAATTTTAGTATATTAGGAGTGAAAAAATGAAAAAAATGGTTTTAGGCTTGGCTCTTACGTGCTGTGCGGCGCTATTTGCCGCGGACAAGACGGCTTCTATAGATGCCGACAGCTTGGGCTTTATAAAAAGCGTAGACGAATCGGCGCAAAATAAAAATTCCCTGCCCGATTTCAAATATAGCGAGGATGCTCCGGGCGCTGCTTCAAAGATCGAGCGCAGCTTCGAAAACGCTCCGCCTCTTATACCGCACAGCTTAGAAGGGCTTGTACCGATCACAAAGGATAACAATATGTGCGTAACCTGCCATATGCCCGATGTCGCTAAGGATGTAGGCTCTACGCCGATTCCAAAAAGCCACTTGGTGGACTTTCGTACAGGCGCGGATCTAAATGGCACGCTAGCCGAGCAAAGATTCAACTGCACTCAATGCCACGTACCGCAAGCCCAAACCAATCCGCTCGTTAAAAATAATTTTAAGGCTGATTTTAGCAGGTTTAGCGATGCAAATTCCACTTCTAATCTCATAGATACGCTAAATCAAGGCGCCGAGGTTGAGTAGGAGCGCGCGATGAAATTTTTACCACCGCTGCTACTTTGCGCCTGCTTCATCTATGCCGGCAACGGCGTTGCAATACCTAGTGGTGCTGTGGGCATAGATGCGCCTGCAAAGATCAAACACGCTAGCTTAATACTAGAGCTTGACGCAAATGTTGCGGTGCTAAAAAATCTAGACGGCGAAATTTACGCAGGGCTTGACAACGGCAAGCTCTATAAAATAACCATTAGCTCCGTGGAGAGTTCCATGCAAAATTCCGCCGCCAGGCAAAATTTTGCAGATCAAAATTCCGCCGTAAGCACAAATTCCGATGCGGCGCAGAATTTCAATGCAAAAGCGAGCGTAAATTCCACGGGAGATTCCACTGCGAATTCCGCTGCCGTAAATTCTTTAGCAAATTCCGCGAAGCAGAATTCTGCCGAAAATTCTACGGCATTAAATTCCGCTCGGAATTCCGTGCCGAGCGCAATCTCCAAGACGCTAATTTTTGCCCTGCCCTCGTCCAAAAATTACCTAGACGAGCCGATGGGCGCTACCATATTCGATGTCGATAAACTAGGCGAGAAGTACGCATTTTTATATAACGGCGACGCGTTTGAAAAGATGCTGGGCGTGTTTGCAGGCGGCAATATTACGCACTATAAATTGCCGATGACGGGGATCAAAAACGTCTATTTCTACGACGAAAATACCGTGATTTTGCTAGGTCTTGGTAGCGAAATTTTATACTTCGACCTACCTAGCGGCAAGGTAAGCTTCGAGCAAAAGCTCACCATCGCGTCTTTGGGCGGCAGCGCCTACGACCGCTCCAGCGGAACGCTGCTAATCTCGTGCGAAGGCGGCATCGTATTTTATTTCGACGCGAAAGCGAAAAAACTTATGAGCCAAAAGTCCCTGCACAAGGACGGGATCTACTCCGTGGCGCTGCTTGGCGATCGTATGATGAGCGGCTCGAACGACAAAGAAAGATCGTGCTACTACGAAAACGGCGATTTCGCTAAATTTTATAACGCCCATTTTGCAGTTTTTGCCGTGGCGCTAAGCCCAGAGCTGGGTGCTTTTACCGTTGGTAACGGCGTACGCGTAATCGACAAAGCAGGCGAGATCGTCCGCAGCATCGAGCTAGGTAACGATATCATCAACTATCTGCTTTTCGAAGGAGATTATCTTGTGGGCTCGGGGTACAATAGATATATCTACTTTTGGGGGCTAAAATGAATATTTCAAGCGTCGTGATCTATCTAGGCGCAAATACCGACGTAGCGACGTTTCGCAAGCAGCTGCAAAGTATCGGCGGCTGCGAGTTCGTCGCGTGTGAGGACGGCAAGGCGGTAGCCACGATTAGTGCGGAGAGCTTTGAGGACGAGATCGCCGCATTTCGCGCGATAGAGGCTATAAAGGGCGTAAGCGAGGCGATGATGATCTACTCATACTCCGATCTGGACGCAGATATCGCCGCGGCAAACTCCGACAACGGCGAGCAGATAATGCGCGAGCTGGACGAAAAAGACCCGAGCCAGATCAAATACGGCGGCAAGGTGCGGGTCTAAACCGCCGCCACCATATTCGCGCTTTTTGTCTAAATTTTATATTTTCGGCGATCTATGCGTCACTCGGTAAAATTTTTTATATAAATTTTATCCGCACCCACGGAATTTGAAATTTTCCAATTCGTCTTTGCCGCTTATAGCCTGTTTTTGTATCTCTAGCCTGCCGCCTTCGCACTCCTAGCCGACTTTTATGCTTTTGATCCGCCGCATTGCATTCATCTGCGAAATTTTAATCTGCAGTTAAGCCTCGCGATGATGCGAAATTTTAAGAAGCGACGAACGGATAAATTTATAAAATTTCTACGCAGTGCGATGCCTCGCGCCGCATAAAAAACATACCGCACCAAAATCAGACGCCGCATAAAAGGCAGTGCCGTATCAACCGCCGTCCGACATTGCAGCCTATAGCCGCCGCGACGCCCGTCTGCTTGGGATAGCGCTATAAAAATACGGCGACGGGGCGCCAGCCGCTGGCAGAAACTACTTTCGCGCGCGGCTTGACGGCTTGAGATGCGCCGCAGTAAAACATCGAGCTTAGCTCGGACACCGTCAAACACGCTAAATTTAGCGCGCATTTACTCTCTAGTATCGCAGCCCTTCGTTCGGCCACGGGCTTTGCGGCGCGCAGAGGATTTTTAAATTTCAAAACAAGCATAAATTTTAAAATTCCTAGGCGTAGAAATTCCGCACCGAAGCTAAATTTTAAAATTTATAATGCAGGCACCTAAAGAGCGCGAGCAGCAGCTGAAATTAAAATTTGCCTTTAAATTTAAAGCCTTTAAGCCCGCGCAAGAGCGCGAACGGACGAAAAAGCCGCCAGGACATGTTAGGCATTGCGCTTTACGGGCGACATTTTCATAAATTTAAAAGTGCCAAGCGGCGCAAGCCCTACTCGAATTCTATCTTTTTTAGATAATCGTATAAATTTAGTACCGCGATAAATAGCGTTAAAATCGCGGGTCCCAAGATCACGCCCCAGAACCCAAACGTGCTGATGCCCGAAAGCATCGAGAAGAAAATCAGCATCTCGTTGATGTTTGCGGGGTTTTCGACTAGGCGCGAGTTGATAAATTTTATCACGAGCGGCTTTACGAAGCTGTCCGCGAGCGTCGAGATCAGTATCACGCAATACGCCATTATCACGATCGCGCCCGAGGTGCTACCCCCCGCTAGCACGTATAGCGCGGTGGGTACATAGATGAGCGCGCCGCCGACTGCGGGGATGAGCGAGCAGAAGGCGAAAAGCACCCCCATCAGCAGCGCGTCAAAGCCGAAGATCCCCGCGATGATCGAAAACAAAAAGCCCTGCAATACGGCGTTGAAGATGGTCGAGTAAAACACGACGCTCATCGTATTTGCCGTCTCGGAAAAGATATAATCGATCTGCGCGGGCTCGACGGGTAGAATTTTTTTAAAAAAGCGCTTGAAGCTCTCGCCGTAGAGGTATGCAAAAAAACAAAACACAATGATAAGCACCATATCGACGACAAATTTTGCGCTGGATTTTCCGACGACTGAGAGGTAGGAGATGATCTGCTTCGCCACGCCCGCAACGTCTAGGTTTGCTAAAAACGAGCGAAACTGCGTATCAAATTTTTCAAAAGGCCCGGGCAGCCTAATGTCTAGGCTCTGAACGTAGCTAAGCGCGTCGTTTAGGCGCGTCATATCGAAGCTCGCGGCGTTTTTGGCGATCTCGATCACGGCGTAGATGAAAGGCACAAAAAAAAGCGTGCAGAGCAAAAACAGGCTCAGCACCGAGGCTAGCGTGCGCCTGCCGCGGCACAGCTTCGTTACTTTAGCGTGCAGACCCGAGGTCGCCACCGCCATCAGCACGCCGATTGCGATCACCATCAAAAACGGCGAAAATAGATAGATCACGCAGCAAAACATCAGCAAGGTTGCGCCGATAAAAAATATTTTGTTCGTTTTCGCGCGCCCGCTAGCCTTGGCTAGGCCTGCTTTCATACCCGCAGCGGCTCCCGAAGCGGCGGCGTCGCCTAACGCGGAAGCATTGGCCGAGAAGGTTTCATTGGCTTCGGCAGCGTCGTTAAGTGCGGAAGCACCAGCAGATGAGACTCCATCGGTTTCGACCCGTTTTTTGCTTTGATTTTTAGCAGCGGTTTTAGTCCCGCCTTCCGCGGCGTCTAGTGCAGCTGCGGCTACTTTATCGGCGCCGGTATTTGCTTTAGCGGCTTTAACCCCGCTTTCAACACCGACATTGGCTCCGCTTCCGCTTTGATTTTTGGCACCGATTTCGGCTCTATTTTCAGCAGCGGTTTTGGTTTTGTTTTTGACAGTCGCTTTGGCTTCGGCAGCGGCCTGGATTTTACCTTCAGCGTTATTTACAGTCTGATTTTCGGTGAAATTTTGCGCCTCGCTTTTGGCGTTATTATCGGCGTTGTTTTGAGCCACGTTTTCAGCCAGATTTTCGTTGCAGCTTGCGGCGTTGTCTTTTGGCGTCGGCAAATTTTATCCTTTTGAAATTTGATGAGCTATTTTATAAATTTTTTTATCAGATTTCGATTAAATTTTAAAATTTCATAGAATTTACGAGCGGCGTTCTCGTGCGTTTTCAACATACAGCGCGCTATACGACATGTACACGGATCGTGCCTGATTTATGAAAATAGCGCATAGCTCGAACATACGTCAAAACCAGATGTACGCTCCTATGCCGTATTAGAGCCTTGCGCGCACCGCGGCAAGACCCCGTCTTGCGCCGAGCTTTTGGCGGAGCTCGGGCTATCGCGCGTGGTAATCGGCGCGCGCGATACGAACGCGCAGGCTGCGGGCGGCGCAGAAATTTTACGCCGCGGGGGCATAGAGGTGAAATTTGACGTTTGCCATACCGCGGCAGCGGAGCTTGCGGAGCCGTTTTATCTGGCGCGCGAGGGCGGCTTTTGCTTCATCAAAATCAACGCCACGCTAAACGGCGCGGTGCATGGGCGGATCGGCAGCGAGAAGCAGCGCGCATTCGTGCACGAGCTGCGCAGCGTGTGCGATTACGTAGGTGTGGGCGGGCAGACCGTGCGCGCCGACAGACCGACGCTGGACGTGCGTGCGGCTAAATTTGATGAAATTAGCGCTTTGGTGGGCAGTGCTGATATGTTGACGCTAGACGCGCGCGTTGCGCCGCAAAATCTAAAGCTGCGCGCGCCCGACGTTTGGATATACTCGCGCCGCAACTCTTATAATAAGCCCAATGGCAACTTCATGCGGAAAAGAAAAATGTATAGCGAATGTATCTGCTAGAAGCAAAGTAAAAATCGGTACGATAAACGAGAGTGAAGTAAAAGCTAAGCGGGCGACAGGCTATTTTTTAGAAAATTAATGTATCTTAATAATCACGAGTAACAATCTGCGTAGAGCAAAAGAATACGAATTTATAAAATAATGAGCACAACAGGTGCGCGAATAGACTAAATTTTAACTTTCAATGTAGAGTGAGAATAATAACCGCCCCTATAGGCGTACGAAAGCAAAGCTTCGCTCCAGCTTGCGCTGCAGCCGCATTAGCGAGACCATGCGAAAGCGCATCCCTTAATAAATACCCAATCCGTTACTCATTTTTTGCTCCTTCTTCTGGATTGTTTTTAATCAAATTTCTATCTGAAAAATTTATAAAAAATATCAATAAAAGTAGAAAAACTGCCCCTTTTAAAAAGAATTTAAACTGTGCGGTCATCAAATATGGTCTTAACAATATATGATCGAAATTATATTCCTTATATATTTTTCCATCCTTATCTTCAAGCTGTAAAATTTCATTATTGCCTAATATATCCGGGCTTGGCTCGCCGTAAATTTTGATTTTTTGCCCTTTTAGCTTTTCATAAATATCGCTATCGCTTTTGCTTATTTCATAAACTTTTTTCTTGCCGTTTTCTAGTTCTATATGTATTCGTCCGCCGCTTCCACGAAAATTATAATAAACGTTTCTTAAAATTCCGGTATCTATCTCAAGCTCATTCAATTGTTTGGGCGCCGTGTCCGTTCTATAAATAGTAAAAAGCATCCCGCATAGGACAAAAAGCAAACCATAACAGCCTATGCTAGCCACCTGTGCCGGCGGATGCGAAACTCCCCCGATAAAAACACGCCTATAAAATACATCGTAAAAATAATAGAAGAGCCTTCTTATATATTTTGTTATGAATTTCATAAAATTTCCCTTCATATCCTTTTGGATGTTTTATTGAGCCAATAATAAATTTGCTCTAAATTTACAAAATCTCCCGCTTTAAATTTTAAATCTAAAGAAACTTTAAAACCAAGCAAAATTCAAAGACCAAATATACGAAATCGCCACGGTAGGGTCTCCACCTGCGTAGCTATGACTTAGCGCCGTGAAGTATAAAATTTCATTCGCCCTACTCCTCAAACAGATTTCTCTCCGCAGTCTTTAGCACGCGACCGAGCGCCTCGCGCGCCTTATCGGTTACGATGCGGCCCTTGGCGGTTTTTTCGATGTAGCCGTTAGCGAGCAGATAGGGCTCGATGACGTCCTCGATCGTACCCTCATCCTCGCTAAGCGCCGCCGCGATCGTGCTAAGCCCCAAGGCACGGCGCTTAGCGTCAAATAAAATTTCCAAATATTTTATATCCATCTCATCAAAGCCCTGCTCATCCACACCCAGTGCCTCAAGCCCTTCGCGCGCACGATCGTGCGAGATAGCGCCCTCGTCGCGCACCTCGGCAAAATCGCGTATGCGGCGCAGCAGCCGTAACGCAATACGCGGAGTGCCGCGGGAGCGACGCGCGATCTCGGCGCTGGCGTCGGCTGCACTCTCCTTTCCGAGTTTAACAGAAGCGATCTGCACTATCCGCGCAAGCTCGGCGTGCGTGTAAAACTGCAAGCGAAACTGCATGCCGAAGCGATCCCGCAGCGGCGCCGAGATCATGCCCGCGCGCGTCGTGGCGCCGATGAGCGTAAAGTGCGGAATGTCGATCTTGATGGTTTGCGCGGCGGGGCCCGAGCCGATGATGATGTCGAGGCGGAAGTCCTCCATCGCCGAATACAGCACCTCCTCGATCGCGGGGCTTAGGCGGTGGATCTCGTCGATGAAAAGCACATCGCCGCTTTGCAGGTTCGTTAAAATCGCCGCCAGATCGCCCGCCTTTTCGATCATCGGCGCGGCGGTAACCTTAATGGCGGCGCCCATTTGAGCGGCGATGATATGCGCTAGCGTGGTTTTGCCGAGCCCGGGCGGCCCGTAGAAAAGCACGTGATCAAGCACGTCGGCGCGCTTTTTCGCCGCGGCGATCGCGATAGCGAGGTTTGATTTGATCTTCTCCTGTCCCACGTAATCCTCGAAGCTCGACGGGCGCAGCGAGCTCTCCACGCTCTCATCGAGCTGCATCTTTTCGATCTCTACAATTCTGTCCATAATCTCTCTTTAATCGTTTTTAAAATTTTAGCAAGTGTAGCGAAAAATGACTAAATTTTGACAATTTTAAAGGGACGGATCTTTGCGGGCGGAATAAAATTTGCCGCGCGGAATTTTACGGTACGCGCTTAGGGCTGGGGCCAAAAAGCAGAGCACCCGTCGCGAAAGACTGCGAAATTTTAGCGCGACGTTTTAAGGCTACGCTCATGCCGCTACGCCCGCTATGCTTTAAGTGCGAAATTTCACCGCAGCTGCCGCCAAACAGCGCGTGGGTCGCTAACTGCGCCAAATTTTACGGCGCTAAATTTAGTGCGTAGAATTTTGATCGCGTAGAATTTAAGACTTTGGCGTTCGCGAGCAGCGATTGCAAGGCGGTAGCGCGGAATTTAGCGCGTAGAATTTAGAAGTAAATTTGGCCGTTTGAAAAATACGCGCGGGGTTTTGCGACGTGAAATTTGGCGCTGGAATTTTGCGATATTAAATTCGGCGTTTGGAATTTTGCGGCAAAATTTTGCGGCAAAATTTTGTTTCGTAGAGCTTTGATGCAGATTTTATTTTTGCGGCAACGAGGCTTTAAATTCTGCGCTTCAAGCTTCGCGATACGCAGCCGGCTAGAATTTTATCTCGCATAATCGGTTAAAATTTTGTAAGAAATTCTGCGTAGAATTTTATGCAGAATTTTACCTTGTGCACCTGTGCGGCTAAGTAAAATTTCGCGCAGGATTTGTATCTCGCAGTCGCGCAGAACTCGGAGCAGAAAGCCTCGGACTTAAAATTTGACGTCGAGCTTAGCGATAGCTTACGCGACGATTAGCGGCGGACGTGCAGTTAAGTTCGCTCCCGCGGCAAGATTTAACGACAAACCGTGCGGTTAATTTTGTTTACGCGATGGAATTTAGCGTCAAACGTACGGTTAATTTAGCCTCGCGATCTCGCGACGCCTTATCGATCGCACCCCAAATTAAGACGCTAAATTTTTCCTGCGCGAGCCTAGTTCTACAAATCATGCTCTTCGATCAAAACGCTCTTATTATCGTCGTCGCCATCGCAGAACACTCTATATAAGCCGGACGTTGTGCTTTCGAATAAAAATACTACGCCGTCGCTTTCAAATTTTTTCGAGCAGCCCTTGGCGTGCAGCTTGGCGAGCTTCGGGCTATCAGGGGCATAAAACTGATAGCTATCGGTGAAGTGTTCCACGTATCGGTAGGTGATCTCCGCCCAAGGCACCCCGCTATCGCCGCTTCTATTTAGCACGATGGTTCTAGCGTTTATCACCGCGAGCTTTGATTTTAGCTGCCCAAACGTCTTTTTGTCCCAGCCGATGAACTTTAGCCCATCGCCGATACTCGGCGCATTATCTCTAAAAATGGAATTTGAATAAAATTTCGTCTCATTGCCGTCCAAATCGATCCAAATATACTCATCGCCGTAGGTGCTCTGGATTGTAACGCGCAAATTTTTAGGGAAGTTGCGACCTGCAAAAGCTAACAGGTCTAGGAATTTCTCGCGATTTTGCTCGTAGTTTTGCATCGGCGGGGCTTTATCCAGTTCCATATCATCTTTATCAGAGAAAGAATTCAACGCGAAAAATGCCGCCAAAATCGGCAGCACCTTTACGCAAAAGAGCAAACCCAGAGCCGCGGCTATGATGATTTTTAAAGCTTTAGCCAAATTTTCTCCTTAAATTTTATAAACCGTTTAGGTCTGGCGGCTAGTTAGCGCTTGCATTCTACGACTGCGTGCGTAAAAATTTTATCGGTTACAGCGTATTTTAGAACTGTGGCACGAGAATTTTCACGAAAAAAAGCGCTCGCGCATTGCAATTAGTGCCAGAAATAGCACCCGCAGCGGAAGCACGTAAACTCTCGCACGGCGCCCCCGTATAAAATACCGCGCAGAGTATTCGCCCAAAGCGCCTGCGATCTCTCGCACTAGGTAAAGCGCTCGCAATCGCTCGCGCCGAATAAATTTCAAGCGGCGCGAGCTGGCGAGCTGTTTACGTAGCTTGCGACGCGCGAAAACGAAGTATTGTTTTAAGACAAGCGGGGCTTTATCGCTGGAATTTCGGCGCGTAAATTTTAAAATTTAGCCCAAAATCCCGTTATTGCCTATATTCAAACTCCTCGCTTGGGAAGCTCTCGTCCTTCACTTCGCGCGCGTATTCGCGCACCGCGCCTTTTACCAGCGCAGCGCCGTCTAAATAACGCTTAACGAATTTCGGCCGAAACTCCGTGAAAAATCCGCACATATCGCTCCACACGAGCACCTGTCCGTCTATGCCCGCGCCCGCGCCGATGCCGATGACGGGCACGTCGGTGCCGAGTGCCACTTGATTTGCGACCGAGCAGATCGTCCCCTCGACCAGCAGCAGCACCGCGCCCGCCTCTGCAAGTGCTCTGGCGTCGCTTAAGACCTCGCGCGCACCCTCCTCTCCGCGTCCGCTTACCTTGTAGCCGCCCGCAAAGCGCGAAAACTGCGGCTTTAGCCCGATGTGGCTCATCACGGCGATACCGTTTCGATTAAGCAGCGCCACGGTATCTGCCATATGCGCGCCGCCTTCGATCTTAACGGCGTCACAGCCGGTGCTCTCATAGACTTTGGCACAGTTTTGCAGCGCGAGCTCTGGCGTCGCGCACGAGCAAAACGGCATATCCACGACCATATACGCTCGCTTGAGCCCCCGTCTTACGGCGCGCGCGTGATAGATCATCTGCTCTACGCTTGTGCCCAGGGTCTCGGAGTGCCCGCCGAAGCTCATATTTAGGCTGTCGCCTACGAGCACCATATCAACTTCGTCGTCGAAAATTTTAGCAAAAAGCGCGTCATAGGCGGTGATCATCACGATCTTTTCGCCGGATTTTTTCATCTCGTATAATTTAGAAAGCGTGATTTTTGACATTTTGGCTCCTTGATTTGGTTAAAATTTGAACGCAATTCTAGCATAAGCCGAATTTGACATTTATAAAATTTTGAAGTAAAATGCGCGCGCATTCTTTCGGGGGTGACTTGGCTTCGACGGGAACGGATGGGTCAAGGCTGCATGTCGCTTTGGATACAGCGTATAAAATCCAAACTAAATTTAAACGCAAACAACGTTAAATTTGCTCCTGCTTACGCTAAAGCTGCGTAAGTCCAGTTGAGCCCTGCTCTGCGCCGATACTATCTAAGCGCGGCTGCGGGTAATCTGCGATAGCGTAGCTCTGCGGCGTGACGAGTCGTAGGGTGAACTCTTAGTCTTTGCGCCGGCGGGTCGTTTTGGAAAGTGAGCGAGCCTGCGCGAGAATTTCACTTTTGCTAAACATGTAGAGGCTTTGGTCGTTTGTTTTCGGACTGCGGTTCAATCCCGCACACCTCCACCAATTATCTATTTTTAAATTTTAATCACTTTTTATTAGAGTTACATTTGGCTCCTGCACACGGGCGCTCATCCTAAATTTTAATTTATTCCAGCCTCTTTCATTTTTATTTTAGATATAATCTTTTCCGAAAAATAAGGGACTAATTCAGGGGCTTTTTCACATTAGGGGTTTTCCATATGAACAAAGCGTATATTTTGCCCAAATTCGGCGGTAGAGACGCCAAGAGCATCAAGAAGTACAAGACGCAATACGCAATATTATAGAAGAGAGGAAAAAGAGATGAATAAATTTGTTATGTTGTCATTGGCATATGTTGCTTTACTGGCGGGGTGTAGCTTAAGTAATCGCTTTTTTATTCCAGGTACAAATGAATATAAAAGTACTTGCGGTTTTATTTTTCATGACTATATACCTGATGATAAATTTTATATACCGAGGGGCTCCGAGGATTTTTTAGATATATATTCAAGATCTAAAAGCCAAAAAAGCGGTGAATATGAATATAAGCTAGTAGAGACCTTATCTCACTATTATAATGGCACATCAACTATGGTTCCGATAGAATCTTGTGACGATAAGTGGTGTAAAATTTACTATCCATGCGGCGATACGGAGTACTATGTCAAGAAGGATAAAATACAACGGCTTTATGACCTAATGTATCCAAATAAAAGATAGGATGCATTTTAAGTAGGAGGGGAGATGAGA
>CAUSAC010000039.1:0-19111 GCA_963529615.1 uncultured Campylobacter sp.
GCTTCGTCCAAAACGCGCCGCGAATGGCGTTTTTAGTAGAATTTAACAAAGGCTCTCCTTTTAAGTAGAATTTAAAACGGAATTTTAACGATGAAGAGTAAACGGACGGCGCTTTAAGCGGGAGGAATTTTATAAATTCTAAACGAGCTTCGGATGTGAAGCGCTGCGGATATCGCCTTGAATTTTGGGAATTTTGCCGTAAGCTAGAATTTCATTTTGAATGAGAATTTTGCTATTCGCAAAAATTTTATGAGAAAATTTCTGTTAGTAGAATTTAAAAGCTTGAAATTCAAAGCCCTTGGAATTTCAAATTTCCAAAGCCCTAGGAATTTTAAAATTCCAAGGGCTTGAATTTTTAAAATTTCGCCGCTTTAGCGTGCAAAATTTCGTGCGGTCATCTCGCGTAAGTTTTAAAATTTATACGCCACGCTTAGCTTGAAATTTCGTCCCGGCTCCCAGTCGATAACGTTTGAATCCCCGGTGAAATCGGCGATACGCTGCGAGTGCGATGCGTAGGCTTTATCAAAGAGATTGTAAACACCCGCGTTGATCTCAAGCCCTTTGAATCGCCCGCTATCCGGAGCATAGGTGACGTATAGATCGTGAACTGCGTAGCTAGGCACTTTTGTTTTTTCGTCGCTATTTGCGGAGGCTACGTTTTTGGAATTGAAAAAGAGCAAGTTATAGCCCAGCAGTAGATCCGCCGCA
The DNA here is from genome assembly GCA_963529615.1 of uncultured Campylobacter sp. Taxonomy (GTDB): domain Bacteria; phylum Campylobacterota; class Campylobacteria; order Campylobacterales; family Campylobacteraceae; genus Campylobacter_B. Next base: position 709 of record CAUSAC010000039.1, read on the forward strand.
GAGATTGCGTACTCGGCATTGAAGGTGTATTTATCTCCGTAGTCGCGGTAGCCGATGATGTTTGAGCTTAGATAGCCCGAGCCGCTGCGCACGCGGTCTTTATATTCTACGTGCTGGTGTGTGTAACCCGCAGCAAGGCTCAAATCATCTAATATTAATCTTGCGAAAAGCTCGACGCCGTCAATGTCCGCACCGCCTGCGTTAGCCCTGCATAAAGTATTTGCCGCGCCTCCCGGGCAGCCGACGATTCCGCCCGCCGCGTTGTTATCTACGATGAGATTTTTATATTCCGTCCTGAAATATTTTGCGGTTAGGCTTACCGAGGAATTCTCTCCTAGCTCGCTTTTGTAGCGACCGCCTATTTCGTAGGCGTTGCCCGTAGTGGCTTTTAAATTTTCGTTAGCCATCCAGCTTAGTGGTCTGCCGCGGCTAGTGCCCGCAGCCATCATGCTCTCCATTACGTCAGGTCCTCTAAATACTCGCGCATAGCTCGCAAACGCCCCAAATCCTGCGCCGATCTCGTAATCAAGCGCCAAGGCGGGGCTTACTTCGTCAAATTTATATTTGTAGCTAGAGATATTAGCGCCTCTGCCGTTGTAAGTCTTTAGCTCGTGCCTTTCGTAGCGCACGCCAGGAGTTACCGTAAGCCCGCCGTAGCGCATAACATCCTCGATATAAAAGCTATAATTATCGACCTTCTCGGGGCGTAGATTGCCGGGCTTAACGTAGTTTTCAGAGCGGTAGTAATCAAAGCCGTAACGCAGCGTATGAGCCAGATCGCCCGTTTCAAATTTACTCTTAGCGCCGATTTTGCCGCCTTTGGTCTCGACGCCCCATTTTACGTTCGTTGAAGTCGATCCGATGCGTTGATGCTTGGTGTAATATCCCGTGATGTCGAGCTCTAGCAGGTCGCTTGGATTATACGTGTATTTGATCGTGTGTGTATCGCGCTCGTATTTGCGGTTATCCAGCTGTCCGTTTAACCATGAGCCGAATTCCGGTCGCAGCGGATAGAGACCTTTATACTGCATATGCTCGGTAGAGAGCGAAATTTTATGAAAATCCAAAAAGCTATAGCCCGCTTTTAATAAATAATTTATATCGTTGCCGTCGCCGCCCGTAGGCTTGCCGTTGCCCGATTCGCCGAAGCCGTATCCGTAGTGCTTAAACGCAGCAAGCATATCTAGGCTATCAAACGCTCTGCCGTAGAGCATCGCGCTTTGCGAATAGCCTTCGTTATTGCTCGTATAGCCCACTTTGAGCTTGGCGCCGATATCCTGACCGTCCTCCTCAAGCAGATCAGAAGCATCCACCGTCTTAAAAGCTACCGAGCCACCCAAGGCGCCCGAGCCGTTTACGACCGAGCGCGCGCCTACATCGACCTCTATGGCTTTGATAAGATCAGGATCGATTAGTAAATCGGCGTTGTGATGAAAGGTATTCCGTTTTGCTTCGCGCCGTCAATCGTGATATTTAGACCGCGATCGCTCACGCCGCGCATATAAATTTTTTGATTCATGCCGTTGGTGCCGCCCACATAAACGCCTGGGATGTCGCGAAATACATCTTTGATGAGCGTAGCGTTGCGGGTGTTGATTTTGATATCATCCACGGTGCTAGGCGTGCTAGAATCGCTAGTAACTTCGATTACGCCCAGGCTTTGCGTATTTGAATCTTTGCTTTTGGATACGTCCGTAGCGCTTGATTTCTCGTCTGCTTGTGCGCTTAAGCAAAGAACTGTGCACAAGGACAAAGCCAGATGAAATTTTTTCATACGAAACTCCTAAATGATAATCAAGATTAAAAAACGGCAAATAATATAAAATTAATCCTTTATTTTATATTAATTATCAAAACGTTTTAAAATCATTAGAATTTTATCTCCGAATGCTTTATTATCATTAAATAAAGCTAAATGATAAAATATAATTTAAATATCGATCATCAAAATTTTAGTAAAAATTAAATCTACTTTTGATAAAATCGCTCATTTTTTGGCAAGGCACTTTGCTGAATTTATAAAAATTTTTAAAATTTTTAAGGAGAGCTTATGGGCATTATGGAATTTTTGGCGCATTACGTGGATTACATTATCTTTGCGATCCTCGGATTTATGAGCTTTTTAGTCGTGTGGTTTACTATCGAAAGGCTGCTTTTTTATTCGAAGGTTAAGGTGAGCGATTACAAAAGCAAGGCGCTATATGAAGAGGCTCTGACAAAAAATTTAACGACGCTTTATATTGTTTATTCAAATGCTCCGTACATCGGTCTTTTAGGCACAGTTATTGGCATTATGATCACATTTTTTGATATGAGTACTGCAAGCGGTATCGATACCAAGGCTATCATGCAAGGTCTCTCGCTTGCCCTTAAAGCTACGGCTACCGGTCTAGTCGTCGCCGTACCTACGCTCATCATCTACAACGGCTTCGTCCGCAAGGTAGATGTGCTTCTAAACCGCTACGATGAGGTAGAAAGATGAGTATCCCTAGACGAGACGGGCTAAATATCGTTCCGTTCATTGACATTATGCTGGTGCTGTTAGCGATCGTGCTTAGTGTCTCGACTTTCATTGCGCAGGGGCATATCAAGGTAAATCTTCCATCTTCTTCAAGCTCGCAAAATCCGCAAGAGGATAAAAAAGTTACCATTAAAGTGGATAGCGAATCTAAAATTTACCTAGACGATATTGCAATAAGCGAGGATGAGCTTGAGAAAAAAATTGCCGCACTCGATAAAAACGATCTTGTCGTATTGAAAAACGATAAAGACTCGAAATTTTCCTCTTTCATTTCTATCATGGATGTCCTAAAAAAGGCGGGCCATGAGAAATTTGCGATCGTGACCGAAAAAGAGCAATGAATAAAGATAGCGCAATAGGCTTCATTGTATCTTTGGTGCTGCATTGCATCATCGCTGTGGGTGTTTTTGCTCTTTTATCGTCGGCACCGAAGCCGCCTAGCATGCCCGATATGATAGCCTTTTCCATAGATAGCATAATGGATGATGCCAAGCAGGGCGATATCTCCGATGAGCCCAATATCCCGCCTCCTTCCGATCAGTCCGAACCGGATCCTGAGCCCGAGCCCATTCCGCCGGAGCCCGAGCCCGAACCGGAACCAACTCCGCCTGAGCCAGAGCCGATACCGGAGCCCGAGCCGATTCCTGAACCGGAGCCTATACCAGAGCCTGTAGTCGAAAAACCAAAACCGGTCGAAAAGCCCAAGCCAAAGCCGGTAGAAAAACCAAAACCGGTCGAAAAACCTAAGCCTAAAAAAGAGCATAAAGTTCAAAGCAGCGATAGGAATTTAACGGCAAAGTTTGACCCGACAAAGCCTATCTCTCTAGGTAGTGGCGGGGGCGGCGGCTCCAGCGCAGCAGGCGGCGGTAGCGACGCTATAACAAGCCGCGGCGATCCTAGCAATAGCGATGTCGGCAAGAAAATTTTCGCCATCATTTCTCGCTACGCGCAGTCGCACTACCCTAAAAATGCCCAGCGCATGCGTAAAATCGGCGTCGTAGGCGTGCACTTTACCTATACGGCAAGCGGTGATGTTAAGGGCCTTCGCGTTACGTCTTCTTCGAATGTCGATTCGCTTGATGAGGGCGCGTTAAGCGCGGTCGAGCGCACCAAAGGTAGCTTTCCAAAGGTCGAGAAAGATATGGAATTTAACTTTAGCATAAAGTATACACTAAATTTTAATTAGCCTTAAAGCTTCTACTAAAAACTCCTGCCAGGGCGGTGAAATTTTAAAATTTGCCGCCCTTACCGTTTTATCTTAGCTCGCAAAATTCCATCTCGGCGAAGTAAAATTTTAAATTCGCCGCTTTTGCCGCATGAGCTTTTATAAACGGATTGGCGCCGTGAAATTTAAAATTTAAACGGAGAAAATTATGTCTTTTCAAATTTAGCCAAGCAAGCATCTTAAAGCGTTAAAATTTTAAATTTAAGCTGCGAAATTGCTAGGAAATTCCACTGATTTTAATGGAATTTTTACTATAATTTCGTATGAAATTTAAAAGATTAAAGGAAATTTATGATAGACATTTACGACTTGGCGGTGATCGGCGGCGGTCCTTGCGGCATCGCTTCCGTAGTAGAAGCCAAAAGAAACGGGCTCGCTCACGTACTTCTGCTTGAAAAAGGCGACAACCACTCTCAAACAATTAGGCAGTTTTACAAAGATAAAAAGCGCGTCGATAAAGAATATAAGGGCTTTGACAGCGAGACGCGCGGCTCTATTTCGTTTGAAACCGGCACAAAAGAGAGCGTGCTAAATTATTTCGACGAGCTCTTAGATAGCGACGAAATCGATACGAATTTCAAAAGTGAGGTCGAAAAGATCGAAAAGCACGCAGATGAGTTTTATATCACGACTAGCTCGGCTGGATACCGCGCGTGCAACGTCATCGTCGCAATTGGCAGGATGGGCAAGCCCAATAAGCCCGCTTATAAAATTCCGCCTTCGATCACGCAACGGGTAAATTTCAATCTAGATAAATGCACGATCAATGAAAAAATTCTAGTCGTCGGAGGCGGTAACTCAGCCGCTGAATACGCTATAGCGCTGTGTAAAACCAATGTCGTGACGCTTTGCTATCGCAAGCCTAAATTTACCCGCCTAAACGAGACGAACGAAAGCGACGTAATGCGCGAGACCAAATACGGCAACATCATCTTGCGCTTAGGTATCGATATAGAAGCTCTTGAGAATGAAAACGGCAAGGTGCTGGTGAAATTTGATAATGGCACCGAGCTCGTATTTGACCGAGTGATCTACGCGATTGGCGGCACGAGCCCGATCGATTTTCTTAAAAAATGCGGCATCGCTTACGATGAAAACGGCGTGCCGATCGTGGATGAAAATCTCCAGACTGCCACTAGCGGGCTTTACGTGGGCGGAGATCTTATCAGCAGAAGTGGCGGATCGATCGTGGTGGCGATAAATCACGCCCATACCATCATCAAAAATATCCGCAGATGAGGCTTTATCAGCCGAAAAAAGGTTATCGCTACACGAGCGATACGATTTTTTTGTGGAATTTTATAAGAAGCTCAGGCGTGCGTAAAGCTGACGCAGCATCGCAAAATGGCTCTTGGGCGCTGGGCTGTGGCGCGGAATTTAAAGGCGTAGCAGATGGAGGCTTTAATGCGCAGTTTTGCGCTTCGGATTTCGCAGGCGGCGAAGCGAAATTTTGCGCCGAGGATTGCGCTTTTAGCAAAGAAGAGTCGTATACCGCTAACCATAGCGTTGGGAATGATCGCGATTTTGGAAGTAAGGGCTGCGCTGAACTTAAGGCGGAATTTAAAATGAAATTTCAAGCGGAATTTCAGGAGAAATTTCAAAGCGAGCGCTGTAAAAATTCCTATTTTCAAAACGACGAAGCCTGGCATGCTTTAAAGCCTGATATCGCAAGCGGTGAAAATTTTAAATTTTGTGACGAGCAAATCGCGCAGTCTTTAGAATCTCAAAAGACGCACGATAAAGATTTCGCAAGCAGATTTGAAGGCGCCAAAGCGCGCAAGGATTTTACTGCGGAGTGCTTGTTTGACGGCGGGTTTGCTGCTTGTAATGAGCGTAGCCTAAAAAACGCTCTAAATCCGCGAGCGATATACGGCGACGTGCTGGATGTGGGCGCAGGATGTGGAATTTTAGGGCTTTTACTAAAGCGCGATTTTGAGAGCATTAATTTAAGCTTGCTAGAAATTCAAGAGCGAAATTTAGAAATCTTAAGACTAAATTCTTTGCAAAACGATCTGCCTGCCGAAATTTTGCACGCGGATTTTGCGGAGTTTAAAAGCAAAAAGCGTTTTGATTTTATCGTCTCAAATCCGCCCTTTTATCGAGAGCGCATTTCGCTTAGCAAAGAGCCTCATATGGCGCTTAGTAAGAGCGCAGCAAGCCTTAGCCTACGGGATTTCGTGCGATCTGTGAATGCTCATCTTAAGCCTGGCGGTACGCTTATTTTTTGCTATGAGGCGGGCAAGCTAGCTAAAATTTGCGAGCTTTTAGGCGAGTTTAGGCTAAATTTGACGAGGCTTGGTTTTGTCTATCCTGACATTTCAAAGCCCGCTAAGCTCGCACTTTTGCAGGCTCGTAAGAACTCGCGCTCGCCCTGTGAGATCGTCCTTCCGATCTATGCTAGCGCGCACGGAAGGCGCACCGCACAAGCCCACGCGATCTATAAAAGCGCGGATTTAACGAGCGTGGATTATGAGTGAGTTTGGCTTCAGCTTTGATGCAAGCGCGTGTGAGCGCTGCGGCGGCAAGTGCTGCACGGGAGAGAGCGGCTATATCTGGATAGATGAGAGCGAGATCGCGGCGCTGGCGGTAAAATTTAAAATTTCGCCTGCAAGGCTTAAAGAAATTTATTTACAAAAAATAGGCGCTAAATTTAGCGTAAAAGAAAAGCCCTTTGAAGGCGGCTTAGCGTGCGTGTTTTTTGACGAAGCGCAGCGCAACTGCGGGATTTACGAGCTGCGTCCGAAGCAGTGCCGTAGCTTCCCGTTTTGGGAATATTTTAAAACGCATACTAAAGAATTGGAGGAAGAATGTATCGGGGTAAGGTTTTAAGTGGAATTTTAATCGCGGCGATGATTTTAGCGCCGCAGTATCTAAGTGCGGAAAGTGGGACGAATGCTGCAGCGGCGAAGCAGTCCGTTACGGATAAAAAGGCGTCTGATAAGAATTCCAGCATTGGCACAAAAAACAGTGCAAAAGATGCAATTAAAAAGAGCTTGATAAATCGCGGTATAAGCGCCAAAAGTATAACCAAAGAAAAGCTAAATCACGCGATGCGAGCGCAAGAAGACGCCGAGTTAAATTTTGATTTGCTTACAGCTTTGGAGCTACTGCATAAAGATCCCGTCGCATCGATGTTTTTATATGAAAAGGCATACAATAAAACAGGCTCGTCCGTTTATCTGCTAGAAGCGCTAAAGACCGCTTTTGCGATCAAAGATCGTAAAAATACGGCGCGCTATTTAAAGCTCGGCGAAAAGAGCCTAAGCTCAGACTCCGAGTATTTGCGAGTAAAGATCGGCTACTACTTAGGCATTAAAGATAATCTAAATGCCAATACTGCTGCTCTTAAGCTAGTCACTGTAGATCCAGTTTCGCGTAGTTACGCGATCTTAGCGGCGACATATTATGCGATGGAGAATTTTACTTTAGCCAAAACCTACTTTGAAAAAGCCTATGAGCTAGACAAAACCGACGAAAATCTCATTAGATTATGCGACGTGCTGCTAAATAAACTCGATGATTCGGACGGAGCTATCCGCATCATCGAGACGCACAGGCGCATCTACGGCTGCGCCCAGGGTATGGCGTGCGAGCTGCTAGCTGATGTGTATCGCGCGAATAAGCGCTATTTAGATGTCGCTAAGATCGATGAAGCGCTGTATGAAGCCAAAGGGGATAATAAATTCTTAGACGATATGATAGCGATTTATTACTACTCAAACGACTTTGATAAAATAATCGAGCTTTTGAAGAAATACGACTACAAGCGCGAGCTTCTAATCGATGCCTACGCGCATAAAAAAGACTATAAAACCGCGATTAAAATGGCGCGCGATGAGTTTATGAAGACCAAAAATTACGACTTTTTGGCGATCGAGGCGATCTACGAATATGAAAGCGCGGGCAAAAACGTGGATGCCAAAACCCTATCTAGCGTAGTGGCAAAATTTGAAAATATCGCGCCGCAGCTTAAAGACCCCGTACATCTAAACTACTACGGCTACATCCTAATAGATCACGATTTGGACGTTCGCAAGGGCATAGAGCTCGTCCGCCGCGCCCTACAAAAAGACCCCGACTCGCCGTATTATCTGGACTCGCTTGCTTGGGGGTACTACAAGCTTGGCGAGTGCGACAAGGCTAAAAATGAAATGGCTAAGATCAAAGACGCAGAATTTTTTAATTCCCCCGAAGGCAAAGAGCATTTAGAGGCGATCGATGCGTGCGCCGCAGGCACAGGCGTAGCGCCGCAGAATTCCATATCGCAAAATCCCGCTACGATAAAAGGCTCCGCGCCGAAAGATCAGGCGCCGCAAAACCCGGCAATAAAAATCCCTGCGCCTGATTCCATAAAATCTACGGCGCCCGAAAGCTCTGCGTTAGATTCCGCACGTCCGAGCTCCGCTGCAACGCGTGATTTAACGCCAAAAGACTCCGCTTCGCAAAATTCTGCTGGGTCTGCAAATTCCGCGATTCAAAACCAGACACCAAATTCCGCGGCTTCTGAAAATTTTGCGACGCCTATAAATTCCGCCGCGCAGAATTCTGCCTCGTCAAGACAAAATTCCGTATCGAGGCAGGATTTTATGCCAGAGCAAAATTCTACGTCGAAAGAGCCCACCGGCTCTAAAATCCAGACACCAAAGCAGTAGCGATGATTTTGGATGAAATTTTAAAACGCACTCGCGAGGATCTCGCGCTTCGTAAACAAAGACTGCCCGAGGATCTGCTCGGCTGCTCGCTAAGCGCGAATCCCTACGAGCCACGCGACGTCATAAGCGCGCTTAGAAGCGATGAGAAGGACCCGCTACGCATTATCGCCGAGATTAAAAAGGCAAGCCCGAGCAAGGGGATCATCCGCGAGGATTTTGAGCCGCTAAGCCTTGCGGTGGAGTACGAAAATGCAGGCGCTAGCGCCTTTTCGGTGCTAACCGAGCCGCATTATTTCAGAGGCGATTTGGAGTTCATCCCGCAGATCCGCCGCTACACTCGCACGCCCATTTTGCGCAAGGATTTCATCGTTGATCGTTATCAAATCCTCGAGGCGCTGGTTTACGGCGCGGATTTTATCCTGCTGATCGCCAAAGCTCTGGAAGGCAAGCAGCTAAGAGAGCTGCTCGAGTTTGCCCGCAGGCTGGGGCTTGAGGCGCTGTGCGAGATCCACGATAAGGATGATCTGAAAAAGGCGATCTTTGCGGGGGCTGATATTATTGGCATCAACCATCGAAATTTAGAGACTTTCGAGGTCGATACGAGCCTGAGCGAGCGGCTAATCCCGCTGATTCCAAACGGCAAGATCATCGTCGCCGAAAGCGGCCTGCACTCGCACGAGCAGCTTTTAAGCTTGCACGAGGCGGGCATCGATGCGTTTTTGATCGGTGAGCATTTTATGCGCCAAAATGACGTCGGCGCGGCACTGCGCGAGATAAAATTCGGCGCGGGCGGCGAAATTTAAATCCGCTTGTTTGATCGCGCAAGACTGGATCGGAATGAGAAGTTAAATTTAGCGAAGGGAGTGAAATTTTAAGGCGGTAAATTTTAAAATTCGTAGAATTCGACGGACTTTAAAATTTAGCAGTTCTTTAAATTTAGCGCCGCGCCGCAATTTAATATCGCATGCCGCGCTTTGGTGTTGCGCGCCGTACGAGCATCCGCGCTGCGCTTTGGCGTCGTGAGTTCATTATCGTGTGCGCTGCGCGAGCGGCTGCGGAGCGAGGTTTAAATTTACGCCTTTCGTTTGTATAGCTTTCCGTCGTATCACGAGCTGGTGCAAAAAGCGCGGGTTTAAATTTAGCTTTACGTTTGCGAAGCTTCGCGCGCGCGGTTACGCTTGTAGCATTGAGCGCCGAGAATTGCGAGTCTGCTGTAGCGCCTTGCATGTCTAGTGCGCTCTTAAGCTCAGTATCGGCGATTAAATGGCGCCGCAAATTTAATCACAGCTCGCGACCTAAGCTGCCCGGAGGAGCTGCGCATACGATAACTGCGCAAAGCAAGCTACCACAAAAGCGGACGGCTTAGGGGCTTAGTAGGGTTGCGATACCCTGCAATACGACGTGATTGAGCCGAAGCTATGCCGTGATCGCGCCGCGTTAAATTTTATCGCGTGTCGCGACGGTGATTGCGGCGCAGGTTTGGCATCGCGTACCGTGCCTGTGAGTGCGTCAAAGTTTTGTTATAATGCGCCGCGCAAACGACCGTGTAGATTCGATATCGCAGTCGTGTAGGCGTACGTGCGCTTTGGCATCGCGAGCTTGTTATCGCACGCTGTGCGAACGGCTACGGTGCGGATTAGGCGATATGTTTGCCGCGCGATGAGTGTTTGCCAAATGCGCGCTAACGCCCGCCGCGGGCTTTGATCCGCAGAGTGCGTATTGTGCCGAAGCGCCCCGCGATTGCAAAGCATGTCGCGCCTGCCACGTGCATAGCTTCGCATCGTGCGAGCAAGCGCGGACCGCGTAAATTTAAAATTCTATGAAATTTAGAAGTTTTAAATTCCAAATTTCATAGAATTTTGCGAAACGCAAATTTTAAAATTCCATAGAATTTTGGAATTTCGGAAAGGAAAAGAGATGGATTATCTTTGCGCCCCTTGGCGAAGCGAGTATTTTACCGAAAAAAGAAGCGGCTGTCCCTTCTGCGATGCGGCGGCGGATGCGGCGTTCGACGATCGCAACGGCGTGCTTTTTCGCGCGCAGCACTGCTTCGGGGTGATGAACCTCTACCCTTACAGCCCGGGCGCGTTTATGGTGATACCCTACGAGCACGTCGATAATATCGAGTGCCTTAGCGACGATGCGTGGGCGGAGATGAGCCGCTACGTGCGCGCCGGAGTGGGGATTTTAAAGCGCACTCTAGGCGCAAACGGCGTAAATATCGGTATGAACCTCGGCGCCGCCGCGGGTGCGGGCATAGCCGAGCACGTGCACTATCATCTCGTGCCGCGGTGGCAGCGCGATACGAATTTCATCACGACGATCGCAAACGTCCGCGTAAACGGCGTTTCGTTCGCCCCGCTTTTTGAGAAGCTCAAGGCGGCATTTGTAGAATTAAATTTAAGGAGAGATAATGGTTAGCGTAGAGCAGGCGATCGAGGATCTGAAAAACGGCAAAATGCTCGTTATGGTCGATGACGTCGATCGCGAGAACGAAGGCGATTTGGTGTTTGCGAGCACATTTAGCAGCGCGGAAAAGGTAAATTTTGCGATTACGCACGCTCGCGGAGTGCTGTGCGTGGCGCTTAGCCAGCAGATAGCGCAGCAGCTAGATCTAAATTTGATGGTCGATAAAAACACTTCGAGTCACGAGACTGCCTTTACCGTCACGATCGACGCAAAGGACGCCAAGACGGGCGTGAGCGCGTATGAGCGCAATATGACGATCGAGCTGATGTCGCGCGTGGGCGCTCGCGCGGATGATTTCGTCCGCCCCGGGCATATCTTCCCGCTTATCGCCAAAAGCGGCGGCGTGCTCGCTCGCACGGGGCACACCGAGGGTTCAACGGATCTATGCCGTTTGGCGGGGCTTTCGCAAAGCGCCGTGATCTGCGAGATCGTCAAAGACGACGGCGATATGGCGCGCAGGGACGATCTGGAAAAATTCTGCGCGCAGCACGGCATCAATATGATCTCGGTCGCACAGATCGTGCAGTACCGCCTAAAGCACGAAACTCTCGTTAAATTTAGCGAGCTGCGTGACGGCGCGCTGTGCGGCGAGGCGGCGAAATTTTACGACGTGAGCGATCACGAGGGCAACGAGCACCGCGCATATATTTTCGGCGAGCTGGGAAAGAGCGCGCAGACGAACGTGAAATTTCATAAAATTTCAAGCGATCTGGAGTTTTTAAGCGATATGAAATTTAACGATTTCATGCGCGATCTGGACGTTTTGCGCAAAGAGGGCGGCGTGCTTTTGATGCTAAAATCCGCGCAAAATCGCACCGATTTTAAGAGCTTCGGCATCGGAGCGCAAATTTTAGCGCATCTGGGCGTGAGAAAAATCAAAATTTTAAGCAAGAGCGAGCCTAAAGACTACGCGGGGCTTAGCGGTTTCGGGATCGACATAGTTTGATAGCTCATATCGATTTGGACAGCTTCTTCGTCTCTGTAGCGAGGCTTGCCGATCCCGCGCTTGCGGGCAAAAAGATCGCAGTCGTCGGAGGCGGCGACGAGGAGATTTTCGGCGGCAAGAGCGAGCTTGGCAGCGTGATTTTAAGCGCAAGCTATGAGGCCAGAGCGGACGGCGTGCACTCGGCTCAGCCCGTTAAAATCGCGCTCGGACTCTGCCCGCAGCTGATTTTAGTGCGCGCGCGGCACGGCGAATACCGAGAAATTTCACGCGAAATTTATGAGTTTTTACTAAACTTTACGCCCGAGATCGAAAAATTTAGTATCGACGAGTTTTTTCTAAATTTACGCGGCACGGCTTACGACGCAGACGCGCTAGGCTTTGCCGCGTTTTTGCAAAGCGAGATTATGCGCCGCTTTAGCCTTCCGTGCAGCGTCGGGCTTAGCGAAGCAAAACTGATCGCAAAGCTCGCCACCAGCCTTGCCAAGCCCTTCGGCGTGCGGCAAATTTTAAAATCGCAAATCGCGCGCGAGCTATCCGCCGTGCCGGTAGCGAAATTCCCCGGCATCGGCAAAGCGGCGCAAAAAACGCTCGGCAAATACGGCATCGTAAGCTTCGGCGACGCGTTAGGGCACAAAGAAATTTTTGAAAAGATGGGCGCAAACGGCAGGAAAATTTTTGCAGCCCTTAGCGGCGAGGATGAGGGCGAGGTCGTCTCAAAGCGCGAGCGCAAAAGCATCGGCTTTGGGCGCAGTTTTGCTCCATGCGCCGATCGAGACGAGCTGCGGCGTAAAATTTTAATTTTGGCGCGCCATTTGGCGGGCGAAGTGCTCGCTAAGGGCCTAAAGCCCGCGACGTATGATCTAAAGATCCGCTACAAATCGCGCGAGGAGTTTTCGCACCAGATCAGCCAGGATAGGGCGTTTAGTTTAAGCTTACTGAGCGAGACCGCGCTTGAGCTGTTTGAGCTCTGCGACGTGAAAAAAGGCGCGCAGATAATCCACGTAGCGCTAAATCTTTCAAATTTCGGCGGCAGATCGGGCAGCTCGCTGCTTTTTGGCGAGATCGATAAAAAGCAGCAGAGCTTAGATCGATCTTTAAGCAGGATTTGGGAAAAATTCGGCATCGAAAAGCTGAAAAAAGCAAGCGAAATTTGATTAAATTTAAAGGAAAAAGATGAAACTAGGCGAGCTATACTCGGTGATCTGCATAATCTTTGCGACGAATTTCAGGGGCGTGATAGATGAGCAGAAGTTGCGCGGTTTGGGCAAAAACTGTATCATCGTAAATAAAAATATCGAGAACAAAAACGGCCATGAGCTTTGGCAAAAGGTGCAGGGCGAGGACTACGCGGTGCTAGGGCGCGATTTTGAGGCGCTAAAAGGGGCATTTGAGATGGACTTTTTCAAGCTCATAAGCGAAAGCGAAGTGGAGCTGTTTTATGAAAAATGCCGCTTCAAAAAGCCTTTTGCAGAGCTTAAAAGCGCTCATGCGGCCAATATGCTAGCGCTGCTTGCCATGATATTTAAGCAAAACACGGACGCGAAATCGCATAAAATTTTGACGCTATATCTGGCGCAATTTATCATTCCTAGCTTTTCCGCGCTTGCTACGCACGTGCAGATAAGCGCTAAAAGCAGCTACTACAAGGCGCTTGGGTGGTTCTTGGCGGATTTTTGCCGCGTGATGAAAGAGACGCTGGGACTTAGAATTTAGAATTTAGAATTTAGAACGCGCGCTCGGTATTTTTGCGCGTTCGGCACAGGAAGCGCCATGTAGAGATAGGTTTAAAGCTTGCTTTCGGAATTCTTGCGCTATAGCCGGTACAGCTCCTGCGGGTGCGATAAGCTAAGCAAGACGGGCGAATTATATCTGCATTATCTGCGTGGATGCAAAGTATTTGCCTTGCTGTTTTGTGCGTCGGCGTTTGTCGTATCGCGCGTCGTTTTGAATTCTGCGCGGCATTCGGCGCTTTGGTCGCGTTATGCGCATCATCCAGCCTTTGCCGTGTGCTGTCGGTATCGAGACACTGTGCGCATCGCGTCTGTGTCACGGTGCTGTGCTTCGGTAATCCGTGCGTAGCTTTGCATGCCGCACAAGGCACCGCCGTTTGAAATTTTACGTGAGGTGCAAGGTGCCTCATCGGTTACAATCACTCGGCACCGCGCGTCTTAAGCGCTTTGCGTGTGCTATCGAGCTTGGAAGCCTGGCTTCTGCGCTCGCGTATGCGCCGCCCTGCGTCTTTTGCCGAGCGTTTGTCACGCAGCGTCCTACGTGCGCAGTTAAATTTTAAAATTTAAAACAAAGGAAAAATTTGAATTACTGGAACGAAATTTACGCTCACTTCGATCCCGTGGCGTTCAGCGCGTTTGGCATAAACGTGCACTGGTACGGCATTATGTATGTTTTGGCGCTGCTTACGGCGCTATTTATCGCCAAATATTTCGTGCGAAAAGACGGCCTTGACTTCAGCGATAAGATGCTCGATCGCTACTTTATCTGGGTCGAGGTGGGCGTCATTTTGGGCGCGCGGTTAGGATACATCGCGATTTATTCGGGCGAGGCGGCGTGGTATTTCAGCCATCCGTGGCAAATTTTCAACCCATTTCATAACGGCGAGTTTGTGGGTATCCGCGGTATGAGCTATCACGGCGCGGTCGTCGGATTCGTGATCGCGACGGTTTGGTTTTGCAAAAAATTTAAAACCGATATGTGGGCGCTGCTCGATCTCGTGGCGCTTAGCGTGCCGCTTGGATATTTTTTCGGGCGCGTAGGAAATTTTTTAAATCAGGAGCTTTTCGGGCGCGAGACGAGCGAGCCATGGGGGATTTTGGTGAGCGGCACATTGCGCCATCCAAGCCAGCTTTACGAGGCGGTTTTGGAAGGGCTAGTAATTTTCGTGATTTTATTTTTCTACCGTAAATTTAAGAAATTTAACGGCGAGCTGATATGTCTGTACGCGATGCTATATACGGCGTTTAGATTTTTCGTAGAATTTTTTAGAGAGCCGGACGACGGGCTTGGGTTTATATTTTTAAATTTATCGATGGGGCAAATTTTATCTTTAGTGATGTTTTTGATAGCAGTTTTCTTAAATCAGTCTTTGAAGAAAAAACTAATTTGTAGAAATTAAATTAATCTAAAGTTAAAAAGTAATATAATCTCTTTACAAAAATGTAAATTTTCGTTTAGCGGGGATTTATAATCATCTTTTTTAAGGAGAACCTATGCTAGGTCGCATTGAAGGCTTTACGGGCAGATCCATAGACGGCAAAAAAAGCCGCATTATGGCTTTGCAAGACGTGGCGCAAAGCATCAGCGGGCTGATTTTGGCCTGTTTTATGCTGTGTCATATGATATTTACTGGCACGATTTTGATCGGTAAGGGCGCGTTTGAGGGCGTCGTGCATTTCGCCGAACCGGGCGGAATTTATTTCGTTACAAACATCGTCGCTTTTGTAATTTTCGTGATTTTCGTGATTCACGCGTTTTTGGCGATGAGAAAATTTCCGGCTAACTACGCCGCTTACAGAGCGTTTAAAGCGCACAAAATGCGAATGAAGCATTGCGATACGACGCTTTGGTGGTTTCAGTTTTGGACGGGATTTTTCCTATTTTTCTTTGCGGCGGCTCATATTTTAATGATCGTATTCGGTCCGAAAATTACTGCAGATCTTGCTATTGCTCGATTCGGACAGCTTCATCTATTTTATTTCGTTTTATTGATTTTCGTAGTAACTCACGCTAGCATCGGAATTTATAGACTTTATATGAAATGGATCAGTATAGACGGCACGAAGGCTGAAATTCAAAGAAAAAGAGCCTTCATTAAAAAGGCGGTTTTTATCGTTTGGGGTGCATTTTTCTTGCTTTCGATAATCGCCGATTTCAAATGGTTAAGTTTAGAATAGGGAGCTTAGGATGAATGTAATATATTGCGATTCTTTAGTTATTGGCGGCGGTTTGGCGGGCTTAAGAGCTGCGATCGCTACCGGAGAGAAGGGGCTTAGCACTATCGTTTTGAGTCTAATCCCTGTTAAGCGCTCACACTCTGCGGCAGCTCAAGGCGGCATGCAGGCATCTCTGGGAAATTCCAAGATGAGCGAGGGCGACAACGAGGACGTGCACTTTGCCGATACCGTAAAAGGAAGCGACTGGGGCTGCGATCAGGATGTCGCTAGGATGTTTGCGCAAACGGCGCCTAAGGCGATCCGCGAGCTTGCGGGTTGGGGCGTTCCTTGGACCAGGATTACTAGAGGCGAGCGAAGCGCTATTATCAACGCTCAAAAAACCACTATCACCGAAAAAGATGAGGTTCACGGGCTTATCCACAGCCGCGACTTCGGTGGTACGAAAAAATGGCGAACCTGCTATACCGCCGATGCTACGGGACATACGATGCTCTTTGCCGTTGCAAATGAAGCGCTAAAGCATAACGTAGATATTCATGATAGGAAAGAAGCGATCGCGCTAATTCACGCAAATAACCGCTGCTATGGCGCAATCGTGCGCGATTTGGTTACCGGCGAGCTCATCGCATACGTCTCGAAAGGCACGCTGATCGCTACCGGCGGCTATGGCAGAGTGTATAAACACACTACAAACGCCGTCGTTTGCGAGGGTATAGGTGCTGCTATCGCGCTTGAGACCGGCGTCGCGCAGCTTGGAAATATGGAAGCGGTGCAGTTTCACCCTACGCCTATCGTTCCGAGTGGAATTCTGCTTACCGAGGGTTGCCGCGGCGACGGCGGAATTTTGCGCGATGTGGACGGCTACCGCTTTATGCCGGATTATGAGCCCGAGAAAAAAGAGCTCGCTAGCCGCGACGTCGTAAGTCGCCGCATAATGGAGCATATCCGCGCAGGCAAGGGGGTAAAGAGCCCTTACGGCGAGCATGTTTGGCTTGACATATCGATCCTCGGACGCGAGCATATCGAGAAAAATTTACGCGACGTGCAAGAAATTTGCGAGATTTTCAACGGCATCGATCCTGCCGACACCGAGGTAATAACCGACGAGCAGGGCAGAAAGCGCGGTAAAGGTTGGGCCCCTATCCTTCCTATGCAACACTACTCGATGGGCGGTATCAAAACAAAAGCTACGGGCGAGAGTCCAACGCTAGCTGGACTTTTCAGCGCCGGCGAGGCTGCGTGCTGGGATATGCACGGCTTTAACCGCTTGGGCGGAAATTCCGTCGCCGAAACCGTCGTCGCGGGCATGATCGTGGGCGAGTATTTTGCGGAGTATTGCCAAGGACACGATGTCGATATCAATACGCACGATATCGAAAAATTCGTAGATAAAGAGAAAAATTACATTAAGAGCCTGCTTGAAAAAGAGGGTAAATTTAACGTATTTGAGATCAAAAACAAGATGAAAGACGTTATGTGGGAGCACTGCGCGATCTTCCGAACCGGTGAGGGATTAGCCAAAGCCGTAAAAGAGCTCGAGGAGCTTTACAAGCAGTCCTTGGACGTCAAAGTAAGCAATAAAGAGCTTTTTGGAAACCCGGAGCTCGAGGAGGCTTATCGCGTACCGAAGATGCTAAAGCTCGCGCTTTGTATCGCCAAGGGCGCGCTCGATCGCACGGAAAGCCGAGGCGCGCACTTCCGCGAGGATTATCCGAAACGCGACGATCTAAACTGGCTAAAACGAACGCTTGCGAGCTGGAAGGAGGGCGATACTATGCCTACTCTAAGCTACGAGCCGCTTGATATTATGAAGATGGAGATGCCGCCTGCGTTCCGCGGATACGGCGCCAAAGGCAATATCATCGAGCATCCCAACAGCGCCGTGCGCCAAAAAGAGGTCGATGAAATTCGCGAGAAAATGCAAGCCGAGGGCAAAGGCAGATATGAAATTCAAGAAGCATTGATGCATTATGAATTGCAGCCAAAATACAAAGCACCTAACGAAAGAGCAGGTATAGGATATGAGTAGAAAAATAACAATAAAGGCATTTAAGTATAATCCGCTAAGCAAAATTTCAAAGCCGCACTTCGCTACTTACGAGCTCGAAGAGACCGATGGAATGACGCTGTTTATTGCGCTTAACGTGATTCGTGAGAAATTTGATCCGGAGCTAAGTTTCGACTTCGTTTGCCGCGCGGGTATCTGCGGTAGCTGCGGTATGCTCGTAAACGGTAAGCCGAGCCTTGCGTGCCGCACGCTTACTAAGGACTATCCGGACGGCGTGATCGAGCTTATGCCGCTTCCGGTTTTCAAGCTGCTAAAAGACCTCAGCGTCGATACCGGCAACTGGATGAACGCGATGAGCAAACGCGTAGAGAGCTGGATCCACACCGACCACGAGACCGATATCTCCAAACTTGAGGAGAAAGTCGAGCCGGAGGTCGCGCAGGAGGTTTTCGAGCTGGATCGCTGCATCGAGTGCGGCATCTGCGTGGCAAGCTGCGGTACCGCGATAATGCGAAAGGATTTCATCGGCGCCGTCGGTATCAACCGTATAGCGCGCTTTCAGATCGATGCGCTGGATAAACGCAGCGACGAGGATTTTTACGAGCTAATCGGCGATGATGATGGAGTATTCGGCTGTATGACGCTGCTAGGCTGCGAGGATAACTGTCCTAAGC
>CAUSAC010000040.1:0-18991 GCA_963529615.1 uncultured Campylobacter sp.
GAACTGCACATTTAAGCGCAGCTTCGCAGCTAGGCTTTCAAGGCTCTTTCGCTCCTCTCCGTCGCCTGCGATCACCACCTTCCACTCTTTTAAAAGATTGAAATCTATAAGCGCAAGCGCCTTAAGAAGGACATCAAAGCCCTTATAGACATTGAGCCGGCCGGCTGCTAGGATGATATTTTCTTTAGGCGGGCGGGCCTCTTTAGCATGGCTGATCTCAAACATCGGATTAGGCATAATCACTCGATTTTGCACATATGTGTAATGATCCAGATCGAATTTACTAAGCACACTAAGACCTGCAGCCCTCGGATAAAAGATCCGCTTGAGAGCTCGCCAGATCGGACTTTTTAAAAAACGATGATTGGTGTGTTCGGAGACGATGATTTTCTGCCCAACTCCAAGATTTGCGATAAGCGTAAGGACATTGGTATTATCTAAAAACGAGATTACTACGTCAAATTTACGACTTTTTAGAAGCCTATGCAAGGCTAAAATTTTATCGTAGCGCTTTTTTATATTGCCAAAAACTCCTAAATCGCCTACTCCTAAATCCAAGCTAAGAAGCTCGATCTTATGATCCAGCGCGTAAAACGGCTCGTCTGCGTCAAATTTTATCACGCAGACTTCATTCTCGCGGCAGAAAAAATTTGCCAGCACGCTTAGCACGCGCTCGGCACCGCCCTTGCCTAAAGCAGAAATTACCATAGCTATTTTCATTTTATGAGCCTAAACTTGTTTTTAAAAATTTCATTGAGTCCTCTCTTTTACGGCGCAACGCCTCATTTACGCCATCCCAATCGATAGTCGCGTCCAAGCGCGCGTCTTTGGGATCTTGCAAAGCTCTATCTTCAAGCCCGAACGAGCCCAAAAGCGAGCTAAAGCGCGACGCGCCGCGACTGGCATTAACGAGCACAAAAAACGGCTTATTAAAGATTATAGAAAATACGCAGCCGTGAAATGAGTCGGTTAGCACAAACTCCGCGCCCGCAATAGCGCTTAGCCACGCTTTTATGCCGATGCGGTTGCCGCGATCGTTTACCTCATCTATCTCTAGGCCGCTTTGCTTCTTTAATAGCTCTATCGCCACTTCTGAGCGAGGCGATGGATCTAGGATATAGGCAAAGCCTTTGCGCTTTGGCGCATGGCTTAAAAATTTATCGTAAATCTCTTTGTTAGCCAAAAGTGTAGGATCCAGTACCCAGTGCGCATCTACGCCAAAGCATTCGCGTGCAATCTTTACACCATCGCGCTCGCGCACCGAAATAGCTTTAAATTTAGCCAAATTTGCAGCGTGGATTTTTAAATCCGCGGGATTTTTAATCCCACAGAGCCTATCTCCGCCGAAGCTTGCAGCATAGGCGATCCGCGTGCAGTTAGCCGGCAAAAATCCAAGGCTAAAGCAATCTGCAAAATCCGCAAAATAGCTAGGGCGAAAAACCTGATCGCTTCCTAAAATCACCGTTTCAAAGCGTTCTTTCTCGCACAGCGCCTTTAAATCCGCGGGCGTGCAAACAGGCGCGGTTAAAGGGATATTTTCCGATACAAACTCGCTAGTATCGCGCTCGTAAGAGGGATTAAATTTCGCGCCGCAAAGCTCCTTTTTAAGCGCGCATGCCACTAAAAATTTAAGATACGCAATCGATAGTTTACTTCTTTGCAGGCGCAAGTTTATGAGACGTGGCTCATGCCCTAGCCCCACTAGCACGCGGCTTAGCGCGTAAGCTTGTAAAATTCCGCCGTAATTATTTACTAGCGGCAGGGTAAAAATCCCGATCTTCATGCAAACTTCCTATAAATTTTATATGCCGCGATCTTTGGTAGCGCCAAAAGCGCTAGCGCTTTATTCGTAGCGGCAATTTTTTTAAGCCTAGCAGCGATGAAATCATCGCAATCAAAATGCGTAGCGCTATATCGCTGGATCTGAAGCTTCTGGCGCAAGATGTAGCGTCTAAGCGGGTTTTTCGCGCCATAGAAAATTTCGTTTTTACACTCCACCTGGCTTTGCTGCGAGCGCTGCACCTCTGCTGCGGATATCCGCTCACAAAAAATCGCCTCGCGTGCCTGCTTCGTAGGCTGCGAAAACAGCGCGTCGATCTGAGCTGCGCGCGTAATTACGAGCGACGTGCCGCGCCACTCGCTCATTTCGCTTTGCAGCCACGCATCCATCAGCACGACGTCGGCGCATTTGGCAAAAACGTCGGTGCAGGAGTTGCACGCAAGAGGCGTAAAAGCGCGCGAACTCCAGTAGGCAAAGGCGCTACTACTGCGATCATCTATCGCCTCGCTACCGTCTGTAGCGCGAAATTTAAAGCCAAAGCTCATCGCACTTTTGCCCGCGATTTTATATCTGTAATTAACCGCTGCAAGCTGCTTACGCTCTTTAAACGCAAGATCTGCCAGCTTATACGTAAAAGCAGCACCCTTGCCCTGTCCGCAAACCAGCCCGATAATAAAGCTTATGCGGGATTTAAGGCGCGGATTTTTGCTCGCAGCAAGCCTTAAGGCCTTAGCAAAGCACGGCAGCGCGCTGATCGCGTATCTGCCCTCGCGGCGCGACATCTCCTTTAGCACTGCTTCAAGCGTGAGCGGATAGTAAGCGGACGAGCGCGCGCGAGTAAGCTCACCAGCATTTTTTATCACGCTAAATTTAAATAGTGGCACGGAATTTTCGCCCGCATAATTTCGCGTGTTTTTAGAATTCTCGCAGGCAAAATTCTGTGCTGATACGGAATTTTTACAAGAAGTTTTAGAATTCTGTGCGAAATTTTCATTTGTAAAATTCTGCACGGAATTCTGCGTAAAATTTTCGCAAAAGGAATTTTGTGCACTTGTAAAATTTATAGAATCATCATCCGCCAAATTCTGCGTTAAATTCGGAATTGCGGAATTCTGTTCGGAATTTTTGGTTGCGGAATTTTGCAAATTCTGCACCTGCGCTAAATTTTCGCAGGTAGAAAAACCGCACTTGTGATTTTGGGCTATAAAATCCCCTTCGTCCGCGGGCACGGCGCAAATCGCGTAATCTATGAGCCCGCGCGCAAAAAGCTCGCGAAAAATATAATCTCCCGCGCCGCCGCTCGCACTGCTTAGGCGCTGCGCTTCATCTTTTTTGTAAAATTTATAAGTGGCTAAAAACCTGCCAAAATCTGGGCTAAAGCTTTCCAGCTCTGAGTATGATTTAGAATTTAGCTCGTTTTCGAGCATGTCTTTTTCGTAAAACGGGCAGACTTTTAGACAAATATCACATTTGTCGCGACACCCTTCG
This sequence comes from uncultured Campylobacter sp., assembly GCA_963529615.1. GTDB lineage: Bacteria > Campylobacterota > Campylobacteria > Campylobacterales > Campylobacteraceae > Campylobacter_B. The sequence goes on from CAUSAC010000040.1 coordinate 3,269, forward strand.
CCCTCCTCGGGCGCGTAAAATCCATTGCCTCCAAGCCGCATTTTTAGCACGCTAAAAGGACAGCTGCTCGCGCAAACGCCGCAGCCAATACAGCGGTCTTTCGTAACCACTTCGCTAATTACATTGAAGCTCAAGCCCGCCTCCTTATCTTAGCCGCAATGCCACCAAAAATCGCGCGCTCATAGTCGTTCATCGCCCAAAAATACGCGCTTAGCACAAACATAGCCGAATAAAGCCCGCCGCAAATTAGTAAAAAGCTCACTCCGTGCAAGTCTAATGCGTAATTTATCGCTAGACTTACTGCGATTGCAGGAGCAAATTTTACTACCATCGCGCCGATATTTCGCCAAAATTTAGCGATGTCAAGTCCGATTACACGAGCATAGTAGATATTCATCACGCAGATATTTAGCAAGGTGATCGCAAAAGCCGTACCGCACGCAGCGCCCACGCCACCGTAAGCCTTAGCTAGCGGGATAGAAATAGCGATATTTACGAGCGTGACGCAAAACGCGGCGATTGAGCGAAATTTGACTTTGTTTTTTGCCTGAAGCACGGCTAGGCCTAAATTTTGAATCAACGGCACGCTTACTGGAAGCACTAAAATAAGCGCGATTGCGTATGAAATTTCATAATTTGCGCCAGCCCAGAGCACGATAAACTCTCGCCCAAAAATCACCAAAAGCGACGCGATAAAAAATATCACGTAAAATTGCAGCCTGCCTATTTTGATAAATTCCGCGCTAAGCTCGGAATCGGTGGAGTTTGCAGAGACCATTTTGGCGATTTTAGGAAGCATTACGCCGCTAATGGTGAGCGAAAGCGTGACGAAAGTGGCATTTATCGTGCTTGCTACGGCATACGTGGAAACCGCCGTAGCGCCTGCTACAGCACCTAAGATAAAATTATCGACATTCCAGTTTACCTGATCGACTACGATGCCTAAAAATATAAAAAACGAGTAGCCAAAAATTTGCTTAAGCGTGGGGGCGTCGAAATTTCGCACGCTTATCACGGGCGAGACTTTGCTCTTGCAATAGATGAAATCTGCCGCGACGCAGATTAAATTTACCGCCGTAGCGATGATTACGATCGCGATAGCCTTATATCCCAAAAGTAGCGCAGGCACCGCAGCTAGCGGCAGAGCGATCGTACGAAAGATCCCAATTAGCTTGATAAATACGAAATTCTCATGCGCCGTAAGGATCGACGAATAGATGCTAAAAGGAAAGCTAATCGCTAAATTTGCAGTTAGTAGCATTAGCATAATGCGAATTTCGCTTATCTCGCTAGTGCTTAGCTTAGCGCCAAAAATCGCGTGCAGATTGGCCAGCAACGCAGCTCCTGCAAGCACGATCACCGCGCTCATCACCAGATACACGCTAAAGATCGTTCCGTGCAGCTTATGCATGCGCTCCACTTCGCCGCTTGAGACGTATTTGGCGGTATAGACCGTCACGGCGTTACCAAAGCCTAAATCCAAAATCGCCAAATAGCCGATAACGCTACTCGCTAAAGAATATAGCCCAAACTCGCTCTGCCCTAGCGCCCGCAGAAAAAACGGCGTATAAACCAAAGTAAGTATCGTAGAAACAAAGATATTTACATACGATAGCACGACGCCGAGCTTACGCTGCGCGGCTTCGGGGGCGTTTAGAATTTTAAGCAAACAAGGCTTCCTTTTGCTCGCCGCGATTAAACGCGGCGGAGTAAAATTTTAAAATTTCAAATCGCACTTTCACGCTAGAACCTAGAGCTTCTTTTCCCAATTAAGCGCGCTTAGGATGATCTCATCCAGGCTCTCGTGCTCAGGCTGCCAAGAGGTTTTGGTGCGAATTTTATCCGCGTTTGAGATGAGGCAGGCAGGATCGCCCGCTCTGCGCGGAGCGATCTGCACTTTAAAATCCACGCCGCTTACTTTTTTAGCTTCATTGACGACCTCTTTTACGCTAAAGCCTGTGCCGTAGCCTACGTTAAAGACCGCACTGTCGTTACTTTGCAGATAATCAAGCACCGCCAGATGCGCGCTTGCGAGGTCTTCTACGTGGATGTAGTCGCGTATGCAGGTGCCGTCCTTGGTGTCGTAATCATCGCCGAAAATGCTCATCTTGTCGCGTTTACCGACGATCGTTTGAGTCGCTACCTTGATAAGATGCGTCGCGTTCGGGTAGTTTTGCCCGATCGTGCCGTCGCTAGCCGCACCCGCAACGTTGAAGTAGCGCAAAATTCCATATTTAAAATTTGGATTTGCCGCGGCTGCGTCTTTTAGCACCCACTCGACCATCAGCTTGCTTCTGCCGTACGGATTGATCGGATTTTGCGGAGTTTCCTCGCTTACTTGCGGGATGTCGGGCTCGCCGTAGGTCGCCGCAGTGGAGCTAAAGATAAAGTCTTTCACGCCATATTTGTTCGCAAGCGCGATTAAATTCATCGCGTTGGCGGTGTTGTTTAGATAGTATTTTAGCGGATTTTGCGTGCTTTCAAAAACCTCGATAAACGCCGCAAAGTGAATGATCGCATCAAATTTCTCGCGCTTAAAAAGCTTCTCGATTGCGGGGGTATTTTCTAGGCTTTCCTGTACGAACTCAAACTCGCCCGCGTTGCGAAGCGCCTCGATCGCTCGCATCGAACCTTTGCAAAGATTATCCAGTATGACGACGTCGTGGCGGTTCGCTTCTAAAAGCGCCTTTGCGACGTGGCTACCGATGTATCCCGCGCCGCCTGTAATTAAAATTTTCATCTATTCTCCTTCGGATCAAATTTATCAAAATACGCGATTATAGCCCCTTAGATTAAATCGCTGGTCGCACGCGCAAAAATACGGGGAAGCGCGGCTTTTTCTCGCGGGTTAGGTTTTGGTATTGATAGGTGATGATCGTGCCTACTTTAGGCGGATTTGCCCGCATTTCGTCGCTAAAGCCCGTGCCTACTTTAAATTTCGCTCCGCTACGTAGATCCACGCAGCTAAGCGAGCCCATCTTGCCCTCGTTTTTGCCGTAGCCCGGGTTGATTTTTACGACCTTGCACTCGCTATCGTGCGTCTTTTTGTATTTTAAAATTTTATCGCTGCGCCCGCTTTTATAAAGCGCGTTTGGATCGCGCAGCACGACGCCTTCGCCGCCTGCTGCGATGACGCGATCAAAATACGCCTGCACGTCGGCGTGCGTGCTTACCGGAGTTTGCTGCACGATGAGTAAATTTTGCGCGCCGCTTGAAGCGATAAAATTTCTTAAAATTTCCATCTTCGCGCTAAGGTTTTTCTGCTCCTTCGGCAGGTCAAACGCGTAAAATTTTACCCTGCTCCAGCGCTCATCGGGCACGCTAGAAGAGACGATCGAGACGAGCTGTTCAAACTCTCCGCGCGCCGTGTATAGCTCGCCGTCCACGAAAAACGGCGGAAAGCCCGCGCTCCAGCCCTCGGGGGCGTTTATGATCTTGCCGCGTCTGGAGCGCAGATTTTTGCCGTCCCAGATCGCGCGCACGCCGTCTAGCTTCTCGCTGATGACCCAGCCCGTGATATTCATGCCGGGGACGTACTCTTTAAGCAGCATCGGTTTAAATTTAGCCTCATCCGCGGACGCGCCGCAGGCCAAAAACAGCGCGCAAAAAATCGCGCCTTTTAAAATTTTAAAAATTTCACTTCGCATATGCCGCTAGCTCCCTTTCTATAAAGTCGCAAAAAACGGGCGTATAGCTCATGCCCGCGCACTCTTTTTGCAAAAATTCGCCCATCACCGCAATATAATTTAGATAATCGTCCTTGGTGATCTTGCCGCGCAAAAGCTCGTATTTCAAAAACAGCCAGTAGGTGTTGAGCACGTCGGATCTGCAGTACTCGTCGATCTTGGCCTGCTCGCCTGCGTAATACAGCTGCAGGACCTGATCGCCGTGCACGTCGTATTTGCCCGGAAGGCCCACGCTAGCGCAGATATGATCGAGCTTGAGCCCGCGAACTGCGCCAAAATCGCTGATGTGATCGAGCAAGTCCAGATGGAACCGCCCATCGTAGCGGCTGCGGTAGTTCTCCCATTTGCTCTTGTTGTTATCGCGATCGTTCGTCTCAAAATACGCTGCAGCGCTTAGATCGTAACACATCGCGCGCGCCATAATCATCGGCAGATCGAACCCGCGCCCGTTGAAGCTCACGAGCCGCGGATTAAAATCCTCGATGAAGGCTAGGAATTTTGCGATTTTATCGCGCTCGTTCTCGCCATCAAGCGTCGAGACGCGCAAAAACCTGCCGAATCCGTCCGCCATCACGGCGCTAATGCTAACGACGCGGTGGAAGCAGACGGGCAGGAATTCGCTGCCGGTTTTTTCTTTGAAAATCTCCATCGCCCTAAGCGAGAGCAATTTGTGGTTTAAAATTTTGCTTTTATCCGCGTTAAAGATCAATTGCTCGCCGTAAATTTTAAAATTTAGCGCGTTTGACGCGAGATCTTGCGCGAAATTTGAAGCGAGATTTTCGCTCTTTGAGCTTTGGGATGCGGAGCTTTGGAGCGTAGAGCTTTCCGCTGCAAAATTCTGAGGCGCGGGGCTTTGGAGCGTAGAATTTTTCGTCGCGGCGCCCTGTGCCTCGGAGCTTTGAGGCGCGGTATCGTCGTAGGTTAAATTTAGCGATGCGGAATTTTTGGGCGCCGTATTTTGCGACATGGAATTTTCGCTCGTAAAATTTCCCTGCGCGGGATTTTCAGCGGGATTTTCACTGGCGAAGCTTTGAGGTGCGACGTCTTGCTGCGTAAAGCTTTGCGGCGCGGAATTTTGCTCGGAATTTTCTATTTTAAAATTCTGCTCTGCCGAATTTACAGCAAAATTTAAAGACGCGCTTTGTTTCTCGCCGCTGATCTTTTGCGAGAGCTGCGCGTCAAGAAGCTTTGCGAAGCTTTTTTTATCGAAAGGCTCGAAGCAGCCCGCGATCGCATCCTCATCTAGCACCCGCACCAGCGCCGCTACGTCTGGGATCGTCTCGCAGTCGAATACGCAGATATAATCCTTTTTCATCAAGCTCCTTCCTGGCGGTTTTTACCGCTTTTTTCAAAAATGGCTCCGAAATAATCCTCTATCTCCATGCCGTTTTTAGGTACGCGCCCAATAGAGCTCCTCGCTCATCCGAGGTTCTCATGGCCGCTTCCAACCTTAAAATTTTACGCTGCCGCATTTTCGCAGCAAAAAAGGGGCGTGCGCGGAGGCGCGGCAAATTTCACTACCGCTCGCCGCGGCGCAATTACCGTGCGCAAAGGCGCGCCGGTCGTTAAATTCATCCTTCGATCAAGCGCTTGATACCCGGCAAAAGCTCGCCGGACGCCTCGTAAAGCCTGCTTTGCAGCACGCTAAAATCGCCGCAGTAATCGCCCAAAAGCTGCAAAATATCGTCTCTGATAGCTTGCGAACGCTCGCTCAGAAGTAGCTCCTGCAAAAGGGCGAAAATTTCGCTCTCATGCGCCGGCGCGCAACCGCAATATGAATCAAGGTAAAACTGAGGCACGACAGAAGCGAGGCTTTCTCGGCCTCGTCATCACCTCGCAAAACGGCGGCGATGCCCTCTACGCCGCCCTCTGCTATGGCTTTGTGCCTAGCCTCGTAATACACCGTGCGCGTCAAATTTTGCCCTTTTTGCACGCCGCTTACTCGACCTTAGCCGCGTCCCACGCAAGGATCGTCTTACCCTCGGCGTCGGTCGCCACGTCGCACATGCCCATGACGTTGTAGCCGCAGTCGACGTAGTGTACCTCGCCTGTCACGCCACTAGCAAGGTCGCTGAGTAGATACATCGCGCTTTTGCCGACGTCTTGCGTCGTGACGTTGCGTTTTAGCGGCGCGTTGATCTCGTTGTAGCGTAAAATCATCCTAAAATCTCCTATTCCGCTTGCGGCAAGCGTTTTGATCGGGCCAGCGCTGATAGCGTTTACGCGGATACCGCGCGCGCCAAGATCGTGAGCGAGATAGCGCACGGAGCTTTCAAGAGCTGCTTTTGCGACACCCATTACGTTGTAGTGAGGCACGAATTTAGGTCCTCCGAGGTAGGTTAGCGTGAGCACCGAGCCGCCCTCTTTTAGCACCGGTAGCACCGCGCGCGTGAGGCTTAGTAGCGAATACACGCTCGTGCCCATCGCAATATCAAAGGCTTCTTTGCTCGTGTTGACGAACTCGCCTTCTAATGCTTCTTTCGGCGCATAGGCCACCGCATGCACGACGAAATCAATCTCGCCAAGGTCTGTTTTGATGCGATCCGCAAGACCGTCCAAGTGAGCTGGGTTGTTTACGTCAAGCTCATAGACGAATTTGCTCCCAAACTCCTCCGCGATCGGCTCTACGCGTTTTTTTAGCGCGTCGTTCAGGTAAGTAAACGCCATTTGCGCACCCTGGGCGTGACAAGCTTCGGCGATGCCGTAAGCGATGGATTTGGCGTTAGCGACGCCGACGATGAGGCCCTTTTTGCCTTTTAAAATCATTATTTCTCCTTTCTAATTTTGCTTGGCTTTTGAGCGCTTTTTGGCGATTTTGTTAAAATTTTGCTCGGCAGACTATATGTCTAGCCTACGCAAAATTTTAACTGCAAAGCCCCAAAAATCATCTCAAAATCCTTCGCAATTTGACTTAAAAATTGCAATTCAAATTTGAACCCAAATTTGATAGCGGCAGTATCGCGAAGCTAGACTAGGCGACTTAAAATTTTACAATCCAAATTTAACAAAACGTCAAATTCTGAACGTAAATCGACAAGCGGAAATATCGCTAGGCGGATTTAAATGTTTTCTACTTCGCTACGCTTGTAGCTTAAATAGAAGAAGTAAATTTCGTCCCAAGACTAGGCATATAGCCTGTCGCAGGGCGAAATTTACAAAATCATTTAAAGACGTCAGCGAGATGACGCGCTAATAAGCTCCAAGAAACCAGAGGCGTCCCAGCTCGCCGTCCCCACTAGCACCCCGTCACAACCTCTTATCGCGCAAATTTTTGCGATATTTTCAGCATTCACGCTGCCGCCGTAAAGCAGCGGCGCGGAGCTTTTGGTGCGTAAAAACTTCAGCATTCTTTCGATCTGCTCGCACTGCGCGCTTCTGCCCGTGCCGATCGCCCAGACGGGCTCGTAGGCTAGTACTAAGCTCGGATATTTCAGATCGATACCCTCAAGCTGTGCCGCTACGAAATCCTCGCTGCGATCTTGCGCGAATGCCGCCTCATCCTCGCCGACGCAAAAAACGATGCGCCAGCCCTGCGCCGCGGCAAAACCGAATTTCTCTCTTATCAGCTCCGCGCTCTCGCCCAAAATAGTGCGCCGCTCGCTATGCCCAATAAGAACGGTTTTGATGTCAAATTCCGCCAGCATATCGCCGCCGATCTCGCCCGTAAAGCTGCCGTGCGCGGCAGGATAGAAATTTTGCGCGCCTTGAGTAAAATTTTTCGCCTTCGCGCAAAATGCGCTAGCGGGAGGAAAAACTAAAATTTCATCCTCGCGCGAAATTAGGCCCGCCAAGCCTTCATCTAAAGCTTTAGCGTACCGCTCAAAACTAGCGCGAGTATGGTTACATTTAAGATTCGCTGCCAGTATCATCGCAGCTCCGTTTTAGCAGTAAGCACTCGCACGCCCGGCAGCTCCTTGCCCTCGATGAGTTCTAAGCTCGCGCCGCCTCCGGTAGAAATAAAAGTCATATCATCGGCGTTGCCCGCGCGTTCGACGACATCTGCAGTATCGCCGCCGCCCACTACGGTCGTGGCGTCGCTATCTGCGATCGCGTGCGATATATGCAGGCTGCCGCGAGCGAATTTATCGATCTCAAAAACCCCCATCGGTCCGTTCCACCAGATCGTTTGTGCATCGTCTAGGGCTTCTTTAAAAAGCGCTACGGTTGCAGGTCCGATATCTAGCCCCATCCAATCGCTTGGAATTTCTTGGACGGTAACCTTTTTTGTAACGGCGTCTTGCGAGCATTGTGGAGCTGCAACAGCATCGACGGGGATATAAATTTTAACCCCAAGCTCGCGAGCATTGCGGAGAATATTTTTTGCTTCCTCGATTAGATCCTCTTCGAGTAAAGATTTGCCGATGTCATATCCAACGGCTTTTAAAAATGTAAACGCCATGCCGCCTCCGATGATGAGCTTATCGACTTTAGGAAGTAAATTTTTAAGCGCCTGAAGCTTGCCGCTTACTTTGCTGCCGCCTGTTACGGCTACAAAAGGACGCGCAGGATCTTTAATAAGGTCTTTAGCAAATTTTATCTCTTTTAGTAGCAAAAATCCCGCCGCCTTGTGTGCCTCATCGTAGAATTTCGTAATCGCCTCTACCGAAGCATGCGCGCGGTGGCATACACCAAAAGCGTCGTTGATATAAAATTCCGCGTAGCTCGCAAGCCTCTTAGCTAGCGCCTCGTCGTTTTTGCTCTCGCCCTTTTCAAAGCGCAGATTATCCAGCAGAAGCACTTCGCCCTTTTTAAGCGAATTTACCGCAGCTCCAGCTTCCTCGCCTGCGACATCAGAGACAAATTTTATCTCGCGTTCCAAAAGCCTAGATAGCCTCTTTACCACAGGCTTTAGGCTAAGTCTTTCTTCGTATCCGTTTTTCGGGCGTCCTAAGTGGCTGGCTAAAATTACCGCGCAGCCCTCGTCTAAGCAATATTTAATCGTAGGGATAGACGAACGGATGCGACGATCGTCCGTAATATTGCAAAACTCATCCATCGGCACGTTAAAATCGCACCTGATAAAAACGCGCGCGCCGTCTTTAAATTTCAAATCTTTAATCGAAAGAATTTCGCCCATCTTATTTCCTTCTTTTTGCCGCATATAAGGCTAAATCGATGAGGCGCTCGCTATATCCCCACTCGTTGTCATACCAGCTCATCACTTTTATCAGATTGCCGTCAATTACCTGCGTGCAGTCGCTAGCTACGATGCTGGAGTATTCTGAAGTACAAAAATCGCTGCTGACACGGCTATCGTCGTCTACGAGCAAAATTCCTTTCATCTCTTTAGAGGCATAGCGGCGGAAAATTTCATTTAGCTCCTCAGCACTCGTCTGCTTACGCGTTAGTACCGTTAGATCAACCATCGAAACGTTAGCCACCGGCACGCGCACCGATTGTCCGTGCATCTTACCGCTTAGCTGCGGAAGTACCTTACTAATCGCTTTTGCCGCGCCCGTCGTAGTCGGAGCGATATTAAGAGCCGCAGCGCGTGAACGGCGAAAGTCCTTGGCTTTTACATCGACTAGGCTCTGTCCATGTGTATAGGCATGAATCGTCGTCATCAGACCCTTTTCGATACCAAGCTCATCGTCTAAAATTTTTGCAATCGGAGCCAGGCCGTTAGTGGTGCAGCTAGCGTTTGAGATGACGCGCTGTCCTGCATAAGCGCCCTCATTAACGCCGATTACGAAAGTAGGCGTATCATCCTTGGCAGGCGCGCTCATTACGACTACGCCGATACCGTTATCTATGAACGGCTTGCATTTTTCGCTCGTTAAAAACGCACCAGTACATTCAAGCACAGCTTCTGCACCATCGCCCGCAAAATCAAGCTCCGCAGGCTCTCTGGTGGAATAGACGCGGATTTTTTTGCCGTCTACGGCTATGCATTCGTCGCTTAGAATTTCTACTTTTTTACGAAACTCGCCGTGAACGGTGTCGTATTGAAGCAGGTATCTCGTAAGCTCGCGTTTAGCGGTATCGTTGATCGCCACAAGCTCTACATCGTCCCTGCTTAGCGCAATTCTAGCCGCGCACCTACCGATCCTTCCAAAGCCGTTAATTGCGATTTTTACTGCCATAAGGTTCTCCTTATTTGGGATGTTTTCAGCTGGAATTTTACTAAATTTGGGTTAATCTTTGATTAAATAAAAAGTCGCGAAATCTAGGATTTACTTTTTGGCTATATAATTCGCGAACTTTTTTTTAAAGGAGAAAAAATGAGACGAATTGTATTCTCGTCATTAGCGGCAATCGCGATTTTAAGCGGATGCAACCAACCTAAGGCCGATACGGCTCCGCAGCAAAAGCAAGAGTCTGTAGCGCACACGATCGTATTTCTACTCGGAGACACCGGAGATAAGCGCATCAGCCTTAGCTCGAACGATATGTTCGCAACGGGCGTGTTAACCGATGAAAAGGGTAAAAAACATAATCTCAAACGCGCGGCTTCCGCAAGCGGCATAATGCTTACGAACGACGAAGGTATCGAGCTTCTTTTCAAACGTGGAGAGGGAGTGTATACACCGGGAAAAGGCAAGAAGGATATTCCGGTAACCTATACCGAGCACGAGCACAAAAGCGGCGAAATGATGTAGCCGCGGCGGGGTTAAATTTAAGCGCCCGCAAAAGCGAATTAAATTTAACCCCTCGTTTCTAATTTCGACTTCTTTATCCATAGCAAAAATTTAGCCCTCGTTTCAACCTCTTTGATCTGCGATGAAATTCAACCTTCTGTTTTCGCTTCTTTCATCTACACAAATTGAGCTTTTTTGCGAATTTAAGTTTGTGCTCACTGAAAGCAAGCTCCGCAAGCCCGAAATCCCTAAATTTTACAAAATACCCATTTGATCTGCGCTTTACCAGCGAATTTTTTTGATTTTCAACCGAATTTCACTTCAAATTCGCTAAACTGCGCTGAAATTTTAGCAGGCCGGTGCAAATACGGCACAAAATAGATCATTTAGCGAGATTGCCGCATGGATAGCGTTAAATTTTACCTAAACGATTACGAAATTGAGGGTGAAAGCTTTACCGAAGTCGTCGTTGCGATAAACGATGAGCCCCTGCTTGAGCTGATTAGGCAGTGCGAGCAAAGCTTTGCGGCAAAAGAGGGGCAAGCTAGCATCGCGGGAGGCTACGCCTACTTAAACTTGATCGATTTTGAGGAGCTATTTTTGCGCGCCGCGCTTGAGGCTGATCTGGCGCAAGATGAGCAAGATGCCGTGATACTGGGCTGTCCGTGCGGGATCTGGAGCTGCTGGTATCTCGCGCTTAGGGTTAAATTTGAAACGGAGACGGTTAAGCTTTACGAGTTTAAAAACCCGCGCCGCAAAGATTGGCAGTATGGGCTTGAGTTTAAATTTGACCGCGTGAGCTTTGTGGGTGAAATTTCTAAAATCGCCTCTTTTAATAAGCTCTAAAATTCGGCAAAATTTAACGGTGCTCTCGAAACTGCGCCGAAACAAACCTACCTTTGCCTCGGCAAAATTTAGCTTTAAAGCGGAATGGCTGCCGCGCAAGCTCATAGTATTAAAATTTTCGCCTCGCCGCTGCGCAATACATCCAGCAAAATATCATAAAATTTACCCAGTCTTAGCTTTAAAATTCCGCCCCTTTTGATGATCACGAAGACCCGCCCGCCCCGCTCGCCCAGCGCGTCATAGAGCGCGTCTAAATTTGCGATGTATTCGGGCTCGAAATTTAGCGCTGCGGCAAACAGCGCGAAAATTTGATCTTTGCGTCTGATCTTTGCGCCGTCGATGATGATCTTTGCGCCGCGGCGCGTTTTAAAATTTAAACTCATTGCACGCGCTCGAAGCTTTCGTAATGATCGGCGGTGTAGAAGATCAGCCCGTCGTTTGAAAATATCAGCCGCTTTGCGCCGCGCGGACCGCCGCGATACTCGATGTCGCATTCGCGCCAGATCCGCCCCTTTTTATCAGGCAGTCTGCGCTCAAAATTACCGAAGCGATCGCCGCCGATGCTCTTGCCGCGCGCGTATCGCCACAGATCGCCGCCCTGCCAGCCAAGCTCGCCCGCCTGCTTTTTCGTGATAAAATTTTGCGGCAAAGTGCCCGTGCGGCGGATATGGGCGCTCACGCACTCCCTGCTTATGCAGGGCTCATCCGCGAGCTGATTTTTAGAATTTACGTCTGGATTTTGCGAGTGCGAAGCTTCGTAATCTGCGCTGTGCCGCCTGTGGACGTCCGCCTCGTCTTTAGAATCTGCCACGGCGCGCTCGTTTTCTCGCGGATGAAATTTTAAATCTCCTAGGTCTGCGCTTCTTGCACCGCTCTCATCTTTTGCGCCGGCGCTGCTTACGGGATTTTCGGAGCTTGAAATTTTGCGATCGGTGCCGCTTGCAGAATTTTGCACGCCGCTTTTACGCGACGCAGCATCCAGGGTTTTGGAGGTAAAAATCCGCTCATCTTTAGTCTTAGGACTGCGCGAATTGGAGATGAAATTTAGCGCCAAAAGAAGTGCTGCGAAAATTGCGAGCGGGATCAGCTTTTTTGCCACCGCTAGCCTCTTTTGCGGGTCGCGAAGCGAAAATAGAGCACGATAGCCGCTACTATCGCGCTTAGAGCCAGCGGAGCGATCCACGGCGCGTCCTTGACATGTGCATAGAGCTCACGCACGAAATCGCCCGCATAGTAGCTCAGTAGCCCCACCACAAGCGCCCAAATAAGCGAGCTTACGGCATTGATGACGCTAAATTTTAAAAATGAATATTTTGTGATACCGATCGCGATCGGCACGAGGGTTTTGAGGCCGTAGATAAATTTTTTAATCAAAATGATACGGTCGCCGTATTTACGAAATAAAATCTGCGCCAAAGCGAGGTTGCGGCGCTGTTTGCGCAGATATGGCATGATCTCTTTTTTATTGTAGCGGCTTACTAAAAACAGCCCCGAATCGCCTATGAAGTTCGATATGCAGGCGATTACGATGCATAAGACGATATTGAGCTCGCCGGCCGAGCTTAGCATACCCGCCGCCGCAAGCGCCAAAAATCCTCCGCCCAGCGAATACAAAAACAGTATCAGATACCCCCACGTATGGAGGTTTGCAAACATCGATTCCATCGAATCCTTTCATTAGATCGTATAAATTCTATAAATTTTGACTAAAGCAACTTTAAAATTCGGCGCGAAAACTTCACTATAACGTCCCACGACGCCACTTGATTTTGCTGCGACATTAAATTTAAAATTCCCCGCAGCCGTCGCGAAATATAAAATTTTGCCGCAAAATATTAAGCAAAATTATAAAATAAAATTTTTCTGCATCAAGCAAAATCTCCGCAAAATTTAGCGTTAAAATTTTGCAATTCTAAATTTAATGACAAAATTTCGACTTCTTTAGAATTCAAAGTAACTTGCGAATTACGAAGGATTTACGCGATACCTTCAAATACCTTCCACCCCGCGAATTGCAATAAAATTGCGCACCTACGTCTATTATTCTGCAGAAATCACGCGAGCAAAATTCCAAGCCGCTAATAAAACGCTCATAAAGCAGGAATTTTTCGCTAATCTATGCGCCTTAGCATTTCTTCTAGCTAAATTTTACTCATCTGCGCCGATTATACGCATCAAAAATGCGTAGCCGTCGCTGTTCGGATCAAAAGCGCGGTCATTTTTGGTCTCCAGCACCGAGCCGCCTAGGCTCACGCCCGCAAACAGCCCGCCTTTATTCGTAAAGACGTACATATCTTGATTTAGCACGTCTAAAGAGCCAGAATCGGCGCTGTAGTTACCTGCAACTGCCGTAGCGTCGCCCGAAAGCGTGATTTGGGAATTTCGCATTTTTTGGATAACGTCGTCATGCATTACGAAAATAACTAGATAATTATCTTCGTAGCCGATCTGAAGTCCTACGCTGGCGCTGCTGATCTCAGCGCCGCTTACGCTATGCGCGCCGTCATTATTATAGATGATGATCCCCTCGCCATACATTCCGCCTATGATGAAGCCTAGCTTCTTAACGCTCGGAAAGATCACTATCGCGCGGGCTTGCTGCGCTAGGTATTTGTATTGCGCATTCGTGCGCATTACCGACGAATAAGCGCTCGCGCTATCAATGATGAGCTCATCCTCGGCAAATGCCACGCTAAAAAGCAAAAATAAAGCGATTATAAATTTTTTCATTTCATACTCCTTATTTGGCTATCTCGACCGCACGTAGCTCGCGTATGACGTTGACCTTGATCTCACCTGGGAATTGGACCTTGTCTTGGATATCCGAAGCGATCTCTTTAGCGACCAAAACCGCCTCGTCGTCGTTCATAAGCTTGGCGTTTGCGATAACGCGGATTTCGCGACCTGCGTTGATCGCGTAGGCCTGCTTGACGCCGGTTTTACTCATCGCGATCGCTTCGATGTCGCTAACGCGCTTTAGATAGCTCTCTAGCACCTCTCGTCTAGCGCCCGGGCGCGCGGCACTTAACGCATCTGCGGCACAGACTGCGGCACTTTCCACGCTGGTGGCCTCCTCGTGACCGTGATGGGCGTAAATCGCGTTTATCACTACCGGATGCTCTTTGTAGCGGCGGCACACCTCGGCGCCCAAATCTACGTGCGAGCCCTCATATTCGTGAGTTAGCGCCTTGCCGATGTCGTGAAGTAGGCCCGCCCGCTTGGCTAGCTTTTGATCCCCGCCCGTTTCTGCGGCGATGATGCCCGCAAGGTGCGCGACCTCAAGGCTGTGCGCAAGGGCATTCTGTCCGTAGCTCGCGCGAAATTTAAGCTTGCCGATGAGTTTTAAAATTTCGGGGTGAATTTTGCTAAGGCCTAGATCCATTACGATATTTTCGCCCTCTTCGGCGATGCTAGCTTCAAATTCGTCGCTCACTTTTTTGTAGATGTCCTCGATGCGCGCAGGTTGGATTCTGCCGTCCTCGATAAGAGTTTCGATAACGCGAACGGCGATGGCGCGGCGGTAGAGATTATGTGAGCTTACGATGATCGCATTCGGGGTATCGTCGATGATGACGTCCACGCCAAGAGTCATCTCAAGCGCCTTTATATTGCGCCCCTCTTTGCCGATGATACGGCCTTTGAGCTCGTCGTTTTTGATATTTACGACGTTGATAAGCCGCTCTGCCGCAAACTCGCCCGCAAAGCGCGACGTAGCCTGCGCCAAAATATAATTCGCCTTTTTTCGCGCCTCTTTTTTGGCTTCCTCTTCATACTTTCGCACGATGTGAGCGATGTCGGTGCGGCTTTGCTCCTCAACCTTTTTAAGCACCTGTGCGCGCGCCTCATCCTGCGTAAAGCCTGCCACGCGCTCCAAAACTTTAAGCGCTTCGGCAAGCTTCTCTTCATAGCTTTTCTTTAAATTTGAGCCCTCTTCGTAGAGGAATTTCGCCTCTTTTTTGGCACTTTCGAGCTCTTTTTTGCTGTCTTTTAAAATCTCTTGCTCGGTTAGAAGCGCGTGCTCCTTTTTACCGAGCTCGTCAAATTTAACGTTAAATTCTTTCTGCAGTTTGCTTGCCTTATCTTCGTATTTTTTCTTAGCTTCAAACTCAGCTTCCTGCACCGAAATTTTAGAATTTCGTAAAATGCCCTCGGCTTCAAATTCTATAGCTTTGGCTTTAGCTTTGGCTTGTTCGACGAAGAAATCGTAATTGGCGTTATTGATCTTTCTAGCTACTAAGTATCCTATGCCAGCGCCCACCGCAAGAGCGCACAAGGCGATTAAAATCTCTATCATACTTTCCTCTTTTTAGGTAATTTTGGCTCGGAGTTATGTAAAAATCGCCCTTTACGTCGTGATCAAGCGATAAAATTTCGCTGCAAAAGCAGTCTTTTATACTCACGAACGCGATTGCGGGCTTAAGCTTCAGACCTGAAAAAAACATATCGTAAAATCCTTTCCCATGTCCTATTCTAGCCATTGCGCCATCCACTCCGATAGCTGGAACCACGGCTAGATCGACCTTTTTAAAATACCCGTTTTGCGGAAGCGTCTGTCGCAACCCAAAGCGTGAAATTTTAAAAGGTTGGCGCAATCTTACCATTTTTAAGCTAAT
>CAUSAC010000041.1:0-18080 GCA_963529615.1 uncultured Campylobacter sp.
GTATATTCCTGTTCATCATCATATTTTTTTGTGATCAACCGAATCATCTTGCGACGCAAAAACTTCTCATCTCTAACATTTGACCTCTCTTTGATCCACCCAATTAGTAATACCATCAACATTATAAAACCAATATAACCTAGAATTGGATACATAATCGATACTAATTTTTTAAAGCCCATAAAGGATAATATATACCCTACAACTACGGTGCCAATCATAATTGGATAAAAACGTTTTGATTGATTAGATGAGAAACGTTTTGCTAAGGCATAGAATAAACTGAAAGCAGTATTAAAGATCAAGCCGAAGACAACAAGTGCATACACAAACGCAAATGCAGGGTGAATCTGTTTGGCAATAGCTAACATAGGAATATCAACAGTCGTTGCAAGTTTTACATTTGCATATAAGATACAGGTTGTAACTGTGATGATAATACCGATTATAAATCCACCCAAAGTACCACCTTTTTCTGCTACACCAATCCTTATAATGGATCCCCCTAATACAAAAGCCATTGATACACCTGTCATAACGCAGAGCGAAAAATAATTCAGAACAGAAAACCAGATATTTGGCATTGGAGTAGAGATTGTATTTGCAATTGTTTCTAATTCTTTAAAATCAAAACGTTGACTTGCAAAGGTATACACTGCCATAATCATAATCATGATAAAAATAATAGGCGTAAATATTCCGATCACATTCGTGATTTTTTCAAAATCAAGAAAGCTAACAAGGATTATCAATACGGCACATAGGAGTGCTCCTGACCAGAATGGCATGCCAAATTGCTGATTAAGATTTGATCCAGCCCCGGCAATCATGACAAAACCTACCACAAAACAGCAAATAATTAAAGAAATATCAAGAATTTTATTAGTGATAGATCCAGCAATTTGTGAAAGAACTTCAAAGTGATCATTGGATCTAAAATAACTACCGAATGTAATAATGATTTTACCAAAGACGGCATTGAGGATACCAAGAATAACGGCTCCAAGAATACCCCATTTGCCAAAACTGACGAAATATTGCATCAGATCCTGACCGGACGATAATCCAGCACCGACAATAACCCCAACATATGCTAACGCTACATTTAAAATTTGTTTTAACATCATCCTACCTCTTAATTATAAAAATTTTAATTTGCTTTACTAATATTAAGAATCTTTAAATTTAAATAATATTAAATGCTAATTAAATTTTATCCAAATAATGACACGAAATTTACACCGAAATTACATCCAAACTCTTAGCGAGATTCCAAGCGAAAATCCCGTACTTTGGTGAATAAAACCGCAAGACCGCCGCTCAAAACAGATCAAGGCAAATCAAGGCAGATTACTTGAAAAAATTCTTGATCTTATCGAGTATCCCCTCGTCGTCTCCGCCCTTGCTGCCGAAGCTTTCTTGAAGCTCGCGTAAAAGCGCTTCTTGCTTCTCGTTCAATTTTTTAGGAGTTTGGACATTTACCTGCACGATCAGATCGCCGTTTTTCTTGGTGCGAATATTCGGTGCGCCCTCGCCGTAGATCGTGAAGCGCTGCTTGTCCTTGGTGCCTACTTTGAGTTTCAGCTCCGCCCTGCCGCGGGGAGTCGGCACCTCGATGCTCTCGCCCAAGATCGCCTGCGTGAAAAACACCGGCACCTCGATATACAGATCATCTCCATCGCGCAGGAAGTGGCTGTCCTCCTTCACGCGCACTATCACGTATAGATCCCCGATCTCGCCGGTTTTGGAGACGTTGCCTTTGCCGCTTAGGCGCACGCGCTGCCCGTCGTCGATGCCTGCGGGAATGTCAAATTTAAGACTTACGTCCTCCTCGGTAAAGCCCTTGCCGCCGCAATCCTTACACCTGTCTTTTACGATCTCGCCCGTGCCGCCGCATTCGGAGCAGCTTTGGATGAAGCTCATATATCCGCGCCTAACCGCGACGCGCCCAGTGCCGCCGCAAGCGGAGCAGGTGTGTCTTTTTTTATCCTTCGAGCCGGTGGCGTCGCAGGCAGAGCACGGCTTTTTGATTTTGTATTTTATCTCCTTGTGAACGCCCTCTAAAGCCTCTTTAAACTCCAGCGTTACGGCCAGTTCGGTATCTATGCCGTATGGATCGCTAGGGCGTGAGCGACCGCCTCCGCCGAATGCTTGCTCGAAAAAATCGCCGAAAATGGAGCCGAAGTCAAACCCTCCGCCGCCCGCGCCGCCGTATGCGCCGCTGATGCCCTCTTTGCCGTAGCGATCATACATTCTGCGCTTTTGATCGTCGCTTAAAATTTGATACGCTTCGTTGATCTTTTTAAATTTCTCCTCCGACTCCTTGTCGCCTTGGTTGCGGTCGGGGTGGAATTCCAAAGCGAGCTTTCGAAACGCCTTTTTTATCGTTTCGGCGTCGGCATCGCGCGCCACGCCTAAAATTTCATAATAATCTTCTTGCACGAAATTCTCCTTAAACTATACAAAAGGGGCAATTTTATCTAAATTTAATAAAACGCAAGTTAAGACTTAACTATTTTTATGTATAATGCAATATTTAAATTTCAAATCAACGATTCAAAGGATAAAAAATGATAAATGTATTGATGATAGAAGACGACAGCGAGTTCGCACAGCTTCTAACCGAATATCTGGCTAAATTTAACATCCAAGTTACAAACTTTGAAGACCCGTATCTGGGCATTAGCGCTGGGATCAAAAACTACGATCTGCTGATTTTAGATCTTACGCTTCCTGGGATGGACGGACTTGAGGTTTGCAAGGAGATCCGCGAGAAATACGACATTCCGATCATCATCAGCTCGGCTAGAAGCGACGTGAGCGATCGCGTCGTGGGGCTTCAGATCGGCGCGGACGATTATCTACCAAAGCCTTATGATCCAAAAGAGATGCACGCGCGCATCATGAGCTTAATTCGCCGCTATAAAAAAGCCAGCGAAAAGGAAGAAACCGCCACAGATAGCGTATTTCGTATCGACGACAAGCGCCATGAAATTTACTTCGGCGAGGAGTCGCTCGTATTAACGCCTGCGGAGTATGAAATTTTAGAATACCTAATCAAGCAGCATAGCTTTTCGGTATCTCGCGAGCAGCTCGTATACCATTGCAAGAGCCTAAAAGATAAGGATTCAAAGAGCCTAGATGTCATCATCGGACGCCTACGCACCAAAATCGGCGATAGTTCCAAGGCGCCTAAGCATATCTTTTCGGTTCGTGGTATCGGCTACAAGCTCATAGGATGAAGCACTCATTAATCACCAAAATTTCGGTTTTTTTTGTAATCGCGATCATCTTAGTCTGCGTGCTTTTCATCACGTTCGCACGGATGCAGATGAATAGAGCTCTAGGTAGCATGCAGGCTAATCAAATAAACGCGGTCAATAATCTACTTGAGCTATACAAGCGTAATGCCCCTCCCAGCGATATTGAGCGCTACTTCTCCAGCTATGGCTTGGAGCTTGTAAAAGACAAAAATATCATCCAAAACATTATCACGAGCGGTAAAATTTTTTTCGTCCAAGATACTTCTATCGGCGAGTTTAGCTCGGTCGAGTATAATAATTCGCTGTTTTTAAATATAAAAAACAACTCTTTCGTCGTGGTTTTCGAAAGCCTTGGCACGAAGAATTTAAACGATCCGCTTTGGGTCGGGTTTTTGCTTACGATGGCGGTTTTGATCTCGCTTTATTTATCGATCGTGCGAAGTTTTACGCCGCTAAAAAAGCTAAGCAAAAATATCAAAAAATTCGCCCAGGGCAACTTGGACGTAAATTTAGCCGCCACGCATAGCGAGGATGAGATCGGGCAGGTCGCGCAGGAATTTAACAACGCGATTGCTAAAATTCAAGAGCTGATCCGCTCGCGCCAGCTGTTTTTACGCACCATCATGCATGAGCTTAAAACCCCGATCGGCAAGGGCAGACTCATCACCGAAATGCTCGATGACGAAACGCAAAAAGAGCGGCTCGTAAATGTCTTCGAACGGCTTGAAATTTTAATCAACGAGTTTGCCAAAATCGAGCAACTGCTCTCAAAAAGCTACTCGCTCAACTATCAGGATTATCATTTTAGCCTCATTTTAGAGCAGGTAAGAGATATGTCGATGCTCGATAACTGGGACGAGCTCATTAGCGCGGATATCGAGTGCGACGCGGTGATAAACGTCGATTTCGGGCTGTTTGCGCTAGCGATTAAAAATTTAATCGATAACGCCCTAAAATACTCCAGCGATAAAAAAGTCCGCATCATCTGCGACGAAAACAAAGTAAGCGTCGCCAATCGCGGCGCAGCGCTTGCAAAATCATTCGAGCACTATAAGCAAGCCTTTATCAGAAATAAAGACGAGAAAGCCACCGGCATGGGGCTCGGGCTCTACATCATCGATAAAATTTGCGAGCTGCATAAGTTTCGCTTCGAGTACAATTACAGCGACGGCACACACTACTTCTCGATCGTCTTTTCGCCGAAGGGCGCCATATGAGCGGCACAGACAGGTTCGAAGAGCTCATCGCGAGCTTTGAAAAGCTTCCGGGCGTGGGCAAAAAATCCGCCCTGCGCTTTGCCTACTACGTAAGCGTACAAAACTCCTTTTTGGGGCTAAATTTAGCGCACAATATCGAAGAGGCGGTGCGCGGACTGCACAGATGCCACATCTGCGGAGCGGTATGCGAAGGCGAGATCTGCGAATACTGCGCCGACGACGAGCGCGAAAGCGATAAAATTTGCATCGTCGAAAATCCCAAAGATATCTTTATTTTAGAGAGCAATAAAATTTACAACGGCCGCTACTTCGTGCTAGACGCCGCCGACGAAGATAAAATCGCGGCGCTACGCGATATGGTGAGCCGAAACGGCTCTAGCGAGCTGATATTTGCGCTGACGCCCGGCATCAACTCCGACGGGATCATGCTTTACGTCGAGGACAAGCTCGCGGATCTAAGCTTGAAATTTACCAAGCTCGCTCAAGGCGTGCCTACGGGCGTAAGCTTAGACAACGTCGATATGCTCTCGCTAATAAAGGCGATCAACGGGCGTACCGATATTTAAAATTTCGACGAAATTTTAAATTTATGCGGGTAAATTTATCAGCTAAATTTAAAGTACAAAGTGGCAAATAGGCTTTACCGCGGAGCCCGAGCGGCGAAATTTTAAGCGTTAAATTTAAATAATGGACGCGTGATGAAATTTATTAAAATTTACGCGGCTTTGGTGCGCGATATGATGCGGCAGGCGCGGCAGCGCCCTGCTCGCTTCTAAATTTTAACGGCAAGTTTGAGCCGTAAAATTTAAGCGCTTTCGTTTCAAAGCGGAGTTTTGAGCGCGGAATTTCAAGCGCTCAAATTTTAAAAGGCGAAATTCTAAAGGTAAATTTAGATCGCTAAATTTTAAAAGCGGATTTCGGAAACACGGAGGCTGCTCTACGCCGCAAGCTCGTAAAAATTTAA
This sequence comes from uncultured Campylobacter sp., assembly GCA_963529615.1. Classification (GTDB taxonomy): domain Bacteria; phylum Campylobacterota; class Campylobacteria; order Campylobacterales; family Campylobacteraceae; genus Campylobacter_B. Next base: position 5,445 of record CAUSAC010000041.1, read on the forward strand.
AGGTGAATTTCAAGGCGTAAAATGGTTTAAATTTTTAAATTTCGCCGGCGCGGGATTTAAAAATTTAAACGTAATTTTCTATTATAATATTTAAGGACAAAGGTGAAAAAGGTTCATTTTATCGGCATCGGCGGCATAGGCATCTCCGCATTAGCGAGATTTTTACACGAGAAAAATTTTATCATTTCGGGTTCGGATATCAAAGAGAGCGAGACAACCTACAAGCTAAGAGCGGACGGCATGGAGATCATCACGCCGCACGACGCTTCGGCGATCAAAGATCAGGAGATCGTCATCTACTCCGCCGCGATCAAAGAGGACAACGTCGAGCTGCAAGCCGCGCGCAAAAAGGGTATCGTCTGCCTCTCGCGCAAAGAAGCCCTACCATTCGTGTTAAAAGACAAGCGCGTCTTCGCAGTCGCCGGCGCGCACGGCAAAAGCACCACGAGCGCGATAACCTCGGCGCTGATAAACGGCTCGGTCATCATCGGCGCGATCTCCAAGCAGTTCGGCTCGAATATGAAATATGAAAACAGCGAAAATATCATCTTCGAAGCCGACGAAAGCGATTCGAGCTTTTTAAATTCCAACCCCTACGTCGCGGTCGTTACCAACGCAGAGCCCGAGCATATGGATCATTACGACAACGATTTGGATAAATTTCACGCGGCGTATCGCGGTTTTTTGGAGCGCGCTAAGATCCGCGTTATAAACGCCGAGGATGAGTTTTTAAGCTCCATCAAACTTGGCTGTATCAAGCTCTTTCCTTCACGCGACATAACGGATCTAAAGGTGCTGCTGCGCGATCATCAGCCGTTTATGAGTTTTAATCTTAAAGAGCTCGGACGCTTCGAGGTTTACGGACTCGGAAGGCACATCGCGATCGATGCGTCGCTGGCGATCCTAGCCGCAGCATGCGAGACGGGACTAGAACAGATCCGCAAAAATTTACTAAATTACAAAGGCATAAAAAAGCGCTTCGACATCCTGTGCGCCACTCCTAGCTTCGTGCTCATCGACGACTACGGCCACCACCCCACCGAGATCAGAGCGACGCTGCAAAGCGCGCGCGAATACGCTAGCCTGCTAGGTCTTAGCAAGATCACGGCGATCTTTCAGCCGCACCGCTTCAGCAGACTTAAGGCGAATTTAAACGCTTTTAAAGAGTGCTTTGCGGGCGTGGAGGAGTTAGTCGTACTGCCCGTTTACGCCGCTGGCGAGCCTAGTAACGGCATCGATCTGAAAGAGGAATTTAAGGGGATCGGAGCGCTATTTACTGAGCGGGTCTTTAGAAACGGCGAGAAGATAGAATTTAGCGATATTTTCGGCGTCCGCCACATCATAAACGACGGGCTCGTGATCGGATTTGGCGCAGGCGACATCACCTATCAACTGCGCGGAGAATTTTAGACTTGAAAACTCTCACCGAATTTACGAGCCAAACTCCGCTGCGGGCGGGCAAGGATAGAATTTGAGATTTTTAATATTTATTTTCGCATTTTTATTTATCGCGGCGATCTTTTTCGTGCGGGACGAAATTTTAAGCAAAAAAGCTAAAATCATCGCCACGGCGCTGATCGTGCTGCTGTGTGCGGGAGCGTATTTTTATGAAAGCGCGAGCGAGCGATCCGCCAAGCTTGAGGAGGAAATGGTGTTTAAATTTAACGCGGGCGCCAGATTAAGATGCGGCGGCGCGATAAATTTCGCTTCTGAAACGCGCGGCGCAGATGCGAAAAATTTGGGCTCGCAAGTCGATGAAGTAAATTTAAATGCGCAGGACAAGGTCGCTTCTGCCGCACAAAGCTCAACCGCACAAACGAACGAGCAGGCTTCCGCTGAGCAAAACTATCCCCCGCAAACTAGCGACGCTGTTTCGGGCAGGCAAAATTCTGCACAAAGCCCTACTTCGAAAAATTCTAAGCAGCAAGGCGATACGCAGAGCCTCGCGCCGCAAAATTCCGCGAGCCAAGAAGGTATGCGAAGCTCTGCCTCACAAAATTCAGCGCAACGAGGCAACACGCAAATCTCCGATCCCCAAGGCTCTGCGCAGAATTTTAACGCAGCCGAGCAAAATTCCATGCAAAGCTCCGCTCAAAATTCTAAAACTACGCGAAATTTCGCCGAAGACAAAGAGCAGGCCTCCGCGCAGATCGTAACGCGAGAAAATTTTACCTACTCCTTTTCGACGGGCGCTTTCATCGCCAAAAAAAGCGCGGGCGCGGAGTTTAAGGGCAAAACTTATAAAATCAAAGAGTGCGTTTATGATCAGTGACGAACTCTTTACGCGCCTCGATCTAGGCGAGTATCTAGAGAAATTTAAAAGCTTTTTGGCGCGCGAAAAGCCGCTGTTTTTAAGCGACGATAGCAAGCTAAATTTTGAAAAAATTTCAGAGCTTACGAAATTTGATCTCGCGCAGTGCGAAAGCGTCGCGAACCTAGACGACGCGCTGATGCGCATCTCAAAGCACGGCGTGCTTCATATCAGCGAAATTTACGAGTTTAGCAAGATCGTTCGCTACTTTGCGTATCTAAAAAAGCAGCCTTTTGAGGGTAAACTCGCCGCTTGGCTTGCAAAGATCGAGATTCCTGCGCCCATCGCGCAATTAAAGGACTATTTCGACGATCAGGGCGGCTTTCGCGATGCGATAGACGAGCGCTTTGGCGCGCTAAACGAGGCGTTTAAGATAAAGCGTGACGAGATCGAGCAGACGCTAAAAAGGCTGATCTATTCCAAAGCCCTTTCGCCCTATCTCGCCGATACGCAGATCCACTACATAAGCGACACCGAGGCTCTGCTGGTGCGCGGAGGCTTTAATCACGTGCTAAAAGGCAGCGTCGTAGCGCGCTCAAGCGGAGGCTATTTTTACGTGCTGCCCGATGCGATCGCGGCTCTGAAGTCCGCTCAAAGCGCGATTTTGGATAAAAAAGAGCAGATCGTATTCGAGCACTGCAAGCAGATCAGCGCGGTTTTTAATAAAAACTTAGCCTTTTTGAAATTTATAAACGTCGCCTTCGATCAGATCGACGCGCTGATTGCGCGCGCCGCGATGGCAAGAGCGAGCGATTATGAGTTCGTCTTGCCTGAGCCCTCGCGCGACATCGTCCTAGACAGCTTCGCCCACCCCGCGCTTAAAAATCCAAAGCGCGTGAGCATGGAGTTTTGCGGCAAAATTCTGCTTATCACCGGCGTGAATGCGGGCGGAAAATCGATGCTTTTAAAAAGCATTCTAAGCGCGGCGCTGCTAGCTAAGTACCTCCTTCCGATGCCTATTCGCGCAAGCCTCAGCCGCATCGGCACCTTTAAGGAGTTCGAGCTCATAATGGAGGATCCGCAAAACTCCAAAAACGACATCTCGACCTTTGCGGGCAGGATGGTTGCCTTTAGCAAGCTGTTCGGGCGCAAAGAAATTCTAATCGGCGTCGATGAGATCGAGCTGGGTACCGATTTTGAGGAGGCTGCGAGCCTATATGGCGCGATGATCGAGCAGCTGATAAGCGGCGACGTGAAAATAATCATCACCACGCACCACAAGCGCCTGGCGATGTTGCTGGCGAAAGATCCGCGCGTGGAGCTGCTGGCGGCACTTTACGACGAGAAAAACAGCGCGCCGAAGTATGAGTTTTTAAAGGGCACAATCGGCAAATCCTACGCCTTTGAAACCGCGCTGCGCTACGGCATAGCGCAAAACCTGATCGCCGCGGCGCGCAAAAACTACGGCGAAAACAAAGAGAACTTAAACGAAGCGATCTCAAAAGCGATAAATTTAGAGCTTGAGCTAAAGCAAAAACTAGCCCAAACGCAACAAAAAGAGGAGAAATTAGACGCGCTAAGCGAGGCGCTAAAAGATCAGCGCGAGCGTGCGCAAAGTGAGCTGAAGGCAGAGCTTTCAAGGCTGCAAAACGAATACTACCGCGCCATTTCGGAGGCCAAACGCAGCGTGAGCCTAAGCGACGTGCGCGAAAAGCAGCGCGCCATAAACCGCGCAAACGAGCTTGCACGGGCCGTGCAGCAGCCGGAGTTTATTGCGCCGGAGCCGCAAAGCTTTAAGGTGGGCGATCGCGTAAAATACGGCAAGATCAAGGGCGAAATTTTATCGCTCAGTAAAACCCAGGCGCTGATGCTAAGCGACGGCATCAGGCTACGTGTGCCGCTTAGCGAGCTAAAGCGCAGCGGTGCGGCGCCCGCGCCCGCAAAAAATATCAGCATCAAGGTGCAAAAGCCCGCCTCCGCGTCGCTCGTGCTCGATCTGCACGGCTTGCGCGCCGAGGAAGCAATCAGCAGGCTTGATAAATTTATCAGCCAAAGCCTCGTGATGGGCTTTGATGAGATCATCGTCAAGCACGGCATCGGCACGGGCAAGCTAGCGTTCGCGGTAAAGGAGTTTTTAAAATCGCACCCGAGCGTCAAGGGCTTTCGCGACGGCACGCCCGCAGAAGGGGGCTTCGGCTCAAAGGTCGTCTCGCTGTAGGATTTAGTTTAAAGACTCGTTTAGCTCTAAGCTTCGACTCAAAAGTTTTTCGCCTCAGACGCGGATGCGAGCAACACGGAATTCGCCCCATTTCATCTATGCCTTCGCCAAGGTTTTGCAAAAACACGGGTGCTTTTAACGTAGAATTTCGCCGCGAAATTTTGAAATTTATCCTCGGCTTTAAATTTTAAATTTAGTCCACGTTTTAAATTTGAAATATGGGGGGCTCGGATTAAAATTCTAAAATTTAGCGCATGTTACGATCACGCGACGCAAACGGACTTCGCCATGTAATTTTAATATGTTTCCACACAAGAGTTTGTGATGGGCTTTGCGCTAAAATTTTGGCGGGACTTTGTAATAAATTTCATGCGGCGTAGCCGCGACATAAAAATTAGCGCGAGCGCAGCTCGCCCCTTATAAAGCGTCGTCGGGGGATAGGTGGGGTTTGGGGCGGGAAGGGGAGCGACCTCGCAATTCAAGCCCCCTTCCCGCCCCAAGAAAATAGAAATCACGGCGTGAATTTCGCGAGCTGTGAATTTAGGAATGAAATTTTATTTTGTAAATTTTTACAAAATTTTATGATATAGCCTAGCGCTTGGGTACATTATGTGCGATATTCGTAAGGGGGCGGCGCTCAGGAGTTGCGAGGCGCACCCGCCCCCTTACCAACCCCCACCCGCGCGACGCTAGAGGGTCGGACTACGTCCGCGTTAAATTTAAATTGCGACTGCGTCGCATAAAATCTCACCAATGATAAAATTCTTTCGTGCTTAAAATTTTAAAATTCCAAGCAAAAAAGAATTTTGAAATTCCAAATACGATAAAATTTAAATGGCGGCGGAATTTTAGAATTCCTATTAGCGGCGAAATTTCGGAATTCTTATAGGCAGCAGAATTTCAAAATTCCGTAAATTTAAGCAAAATTCTGAAATTTCGTAAATTCAAAACGATTGAATATAAGGAGGCCTCATTGAACCCGATTACCGAAAAGCGCAGCGTTTCGGGCTACTACTACGCCGAGGATCGCGAGTATGTGTACTTCGTGACGGACGCGCCACGCGAGCAAAACTACCGCTTTATTTTCGACGCGGGCGCGATCTATTTGCAGGAGGATGCCGCCGAGTCGCGGCTTAGCAGCGAGACGGAGTTTTTCGCGGTCGTCAAAAAGATCCTAGCGCAGTATCGCGATAAAATTTTAGAGCACTCCGCAGAGCTTGAGAATTACGAAAAGATCTACACGCGCCGCGGCGATTTTTCAAAATTTATGAAAAAGCACTCGATCCTAAAATACGAAATCCGCAAATTTCAAAACAAAATTTCGCATTTTTACGAGGCGCTGCTCATCTGCGCAAACGAGCAAGCAGCGCTTAAAAAGCGGCTGAAAAACTACGCTTACGAAGCAGGCGTTTTCAAGGGCGTGATGAGCGAATACGCCGTCAGGATTGAGGATATCTATCAATTCATCCAGGGCCTCAAAAACGACAAAATCAGCCGCAACATCTACATTCTCACGATCATCTCGTCGCTACTTTTGCCGCTAAATTTCATCACGAGCTTTTTTGGGATGAACACGACGGGGCTGTTTTTAAGCGGCTCGGCACACGGCACGCTCATCGTGACGCTTGCGATGAGCGTGATCTTCGCGGCGATGGTCGGCTTTTTTATGCTTTATGCCAAAAAGCGTAACTAAAGCGGAGGATAAAATTTGAACAAAAACGAGCTGAAAAATTCCCTAGGCAAATACTTCGGCAGGGAGATTGCAGGCGATTTTAGAGTGCTTAAAGAGCACGAGATCGCGCTCTGCAACGATGCGGCGAAATTTTCTTTTGAGGGCGATAGCGGGCTGCTGCGCGAGTTTTGTATCTTTGCAGACGGCGGCAGCGGCGATCTTTGGCTGCTAAGCTCTAGCGGCGAGATCGCGTTTTACGACCATGATCTGGAGTTTTTGTCCGAGGTAAATTTGAAAAAATTCGATCTAAATCTTGCGGGCTGGTTAAAGATCGCGGAGCTTTTTTGCAAATTTGAAGCCCTTGACGAGCCGAACGCCTCGCAAAAGGCGGAGTTTGAACAAAGCGTAGCTAAAATCTGTCCGCAAATTTTAGAAATTTGGGAAATTTAAGCGCTTGCGGCGCCTAAATTTAATCGCAAAAACAGGAGCAGCGATGAAATTTATCGCATATTACGACTCGCCGCTTGGCAAAATCACGCTCGCGGGCGATGAGGCGGGGCTTTGTGGACTGTGGTTTGAGGGCGAGAAATACTACGCGCACGCTCTCGCGACAGGCAGAGAAAACGACAAATTCTGCACGCGTGATATTGCGGCAAAAACAGATACCGCTGCGAGAGAGGGTTGCTACGAGAAAGGTCAATGCGCTAGAGGCGAAAAGCGGTGCGGATAAAAAGCGGGGTAGCGCCGATCTGCTCGCAAAAGAGCAATACGGCGCGAGCGAAACACAGCGCGATATTGCGGCGTTGAAAAAGAGTGAAGAGAGCGATTTTGCGGCAAAAGCGGCGAACGGCGCGGACGTAAAATTCTGCGCACACACACTTATAGAGAGCGAAAAATTCTTCACGCGCGATTTTGCAGCTCAGGATGCGGGCAAAGACCTCGCGCGACCAATCTTTCGGCGCAAGGCGCGAGTGGAAAATTCTGCACGAACGAGCAAAACGAGCAAAGCGGATACTTCGAGGAGAAAAACCTAGCCGTTTTCGATCAAACTAGGCGCTGGCTCGATCTGTATTTTAGCGGATGCGAGCAGGGTTTTACGCCCGCTATAAATCCCGTGGGTTCGGCGTTTAGGCGCGCCGTGTGGGAAATTTTGCTTAAAATTCCATACGGCAAAACCACGACCTACGGACAGATCGCACGCGAAATCGCCGCGGCACGCGGGCTAGCGAAGATGTCCGCGCAAGCCGTGGGCGGCGCCGTGGGACACAACGAAATCTCGATCATCATCCCCTGCCATCGCGTCATAGGCACGCACGGCAGCCTCACGGGCTACGCAGGCGGCATCGATAGGAAAATAAAGCTGCTGCAGCCAGGGGCGTCGATATGCGAGGGCTTTTCACGCCCCCAAATATCACCGCGCCGTAAGAATGCAATTTAAGCGGCTAATAGCGCGCCCAAGGCCCAAAAAAGCTAACCGGATAGCAAAGCCGCGCAAGATGAGGCCTGCCGCCAAAAGGACGATAAACGTTGCGAGCCGTATCGCTAAATGAGCCTAGCTATGCCGCCAAAACGGAGCCCCGTGCGAAACTCAAATCGGCGCACCGCAAAACGTCCCGCACCGGTGCGCTCAAAGAGCGGATTGAGTAAATTTTAAAATTTCGCCGCTTTTTCTCCGCCTCCCGCAGAAGCCGCATCGATTTAAAATTTTAACGCGCCGAGGACGGACAGATCAGCCGCTACAAAATTTGCGATAACCAAAATCTATAAGCGGTGCCGAAACGGGCGCGAAAGCCTTCAGCGAAAAAACCAATAGGCGGCGTCGCGTCTGCTTCTTAAAACTGCGGCGAGGTTGATTGCCAAAGAGCCGCTTAGTGCAGTATTTAAGCCGCCGCGCGAAAAAGATAAAATTCTATCTTTTTCGCATGATGATTTGCGCCGCATCTACAAGCAAATAAAGCTCGCAGGCTCTTAGCGATCGGCAGCGCTACCGCTACGCCGCTTAAATCGGTGCAGAACTAAAATTTTATAAATTAAAATTCCATGTCGCGGACGATTTAAAATTTCGCGCTTCAAACGATCCGTAAATTCCGTGCATCAGGCTGCGGCGATTAGGTCTTAGCACTCCCAGCGGTGCTTTTTCATATCGACGCGCTCGCCTCTAAATTCCACACCTTCGGCCTCTAGCAGTTCGCGCTGAGCCGCAAAGCTCGCCGACAAGGCGCCTGCGTGATTTACGACGCGATGGCGCGGGTAGTCGCCGTAGAGCTCTGCTTGCGAGAGCACGCGCCCCACGAGCCGCGAGTGAGCCGGCAGCCCTATCAGGCGCGCGATCTGTCCGTAGCTAGCGACCCTGTCCGCGGGGATCTCCTCCACAAGGGTAAAATTTCATAGAACAAATTTTGCGTCAAAACCATGGCGCGATTATACTTTTTCGCGTTTAAATTTGGGCGAAATTTCACTAAATTTAACCTCGTGTCGGCGCCATGAATTCCATTAAATTTAGCCGCGCTTTTAAAATTTTACGACGCGGCGCCTCGCCTAATTTCAAAATTTAGTAGTTTTAAAATTTTGCTTTACCGAGACCTTTTGGCGAGCGAAATTTAAACCGAATATTCAGCCCCTCTTTATATGTAAAGGAATATAATTTCAAAACAGATATCAACTTTGATTTAAAGGAGAAAAGATGCAAAATCAAAGACGAAACCTGCTAAAGGTAGCCGCTTTGGCGGCGGGTGCTGCGATGCTTGGTACGAGCGAACTAGCTGCGAGTGAAAAGGCGTTTAAGCTCTCAAAGCGCGATCATAGCAAACAAAGAGCGCTGCTACTCTCAAGCTCGGGCTACAAAGACACGAAGTATCTATCGCACGCGGTGGCGTGGATCGGTAAATTTGCGCAGGAGAACAACCTCGCGGGCAAAAAGATCGTTTTCATCCCTTACGCGAGCCTACGCAGAAGCTACGACGAATATGAAAAACGCGTCAAAGAGGCGCTTGCGAGCCTAAATTTAAATATCGTCGGCGTCCATCACGCTAAAAACGCCGCGAAGGAAGTCGCGAGCGCGGATTGCATATTCGTAGGCGGCGGCAACACCTTCAAGCTCGTGCACGATATGTACGAAAACGAGCTCATCGCGCTAATCAGCAAAATGGTCGAGGACGGCACGCCGTATATCGGCTGGAGCGCGGGCTCGAACGTCGCGGGCGCTACGATGATGACGACGAACGATATGCCGATCATCGAGCCCGAGTCGTTTAATACCTTCAACATCTTCCCGTACCAGATCAATCCGCACTTCATCTCGGGCAAGCCTGTGGGGCACAACGGCGAGAGCAGAGAGGAGAGGCTGGAGGAATTTTTGATCGCTAATCAAAAATCGACCGTTTATGCGATGCCGGAGGGTACGGCGTTTTGGCTCGAAGGCGAGAAGGCGACCGTGCTAGGGCCTGCTGCGGTGCTAAAGATGAACTACAACAAAAAGGTCGAGTTGATCGAGCCGGGAAGCTCGTTTAAGTATTGATCGCACCCGCTCAAATTTAGCCGAGAGGTGCGCCAGGCGGCACCGCTCGTTTGAATGCGCAAATCGGTTAAATTTTAATTGCGGCGCTCGGCTAAATTCGGGCGCCTCTTTTTAAATTTACACGACAAAGCGCGCTTTGCTTATGTGAACGCGCGATCAAAAGATAAACATCGATTAAAAGCGACGCGCGACCCCTGAAGCCATAAAAAGTAAAATTTAAAACGCAGATAAAATGCCCCGCGTCCACACCTTCTTATGCCGCTCGGCAATTTTATTCCGTATATCGCGGACATCCTTGCCGGCTGCGGCGGGCCGCACGTCTCGTAGACACGGCGCGATACGGGCGGGATTACTCGCGCTAGATTAAAACGGCGCGCCGTCCCTGCCGAAACAGCGCCCGTCATCTCGCAAGCCGCCGACCGACGTACCGCCTACTAAGAGAGCTTACGACGGTTCATTTGAGCGGATCTGTCGTCGCAACTACTTTGCGCGCTTAAACTAGGCGGTGTCGACAAATTTTAAAAACAGGCAATGCGAGCGGCGGGTCTAAATTTTAACGCGACTTTAAATTTATGCGGTCTGAATTTATACGACCTCAAGGGCTTGCGGCGTAGAATTTTAACTCCAAACGGCGCGCGTGAATTTAAAAAATTTGCCTCCGAAATTTAGCAAAATCGTTAACTTATAAAATTCGCCGCTAAAATTTTTCAAAGCGACGGCTTTAAATTTAGCGGCACGCGATTTTACGGATCCGCTCACAGATCTGCCGCGCAAATTTAGTAAAATTTTACGATCTCGCCGCCCCTATAGAGCTCAAAAACCCTATCCGATACATAAATTTTAAATGTGTAGCCGCCCGCTTTCACCTCCCGCCGCGGCGCTAGCTTTTTGATAAATCTTACTAGCCTTTCATAAAATTTTATAAAATTTTCGCCCTTTTTGACGAGCTCGCCCGCCTCGTCGTAATAATCGCTCATCATATAAACCCTACCGCTTCTTGCTTTTTTGTCCGGTAAATTTACGACGCCGCCGTCAAATTCGATGATCTCGCACCTCGAAACGCTGCAGTGATCAAATTTGCGGCCCATGTGTTTATTAAAAACTCGCTCGATCTTTGGCGGCGCAAAACCATCCTTCGTAAAATGGCGTTTCAGCCACCCGTTTTGCGCGCTTCGAAACTTATCAAAATCATCGCTAAAAACGATTTCTGCACCCCTATTAAACATAAATTTCCCGCCCTCCCGCTTGATGAAGTCTAAAATTTCAAGCTCGGTTTGCCTATCTATGTAAAAATTTATCTGCCGTCCCATTCGCCGCCCCTGCATTAAATTTGCCGAATTTTACCATAATTCGGCCGCCTCCTTGCGGCACGAACGATCCTTTTTGATCGGCTCATTACGGGCACGGACGAGCCTGCGCGGCGCCACATAAATTCGTAGCGCAGCGTGAAATTTCCGCCCGATTTGCAAAGCTCGGGTTTGAGCTTAAATTTAAAAATCCGCGTCGTCGCCGTAAGCTGAAATTTTGCGCGATTGTTTTAAAATACGTTTAAAATTTTAAGGAGAGCTCATGGCGTTTTCAGATTTTTTCAAAAAAGGCGGTAAAAATAGCGTAAATGCCGCAAAGATCGGCAAGACCGCTCAGGAGCGCAAGGATATAAGCATCGAAATTTTAAAATCGCAGGGCGTGCCGTATATCGATCATCTACCGCTGCGGTACGAGACGGACGAGGTCATCCCGCGCGAAAAGGACGAAGTCATCGCTCGCGCGATCTGCTCGTATGCGGCGATAATGTGCGCCTGCTCGATCAGAGACGAGGGCAAGCTCGCAGACGAGGATAAGCAGGGCGTACAGGGCTTTCTAGATAATCGCTACGGCTGCATAGACAAGCTCACGCGTATAGAGCGCCGCGTCACGCAGGGCGAGGCGAGCCGCGACGAGGCCGTAAATATGGGCTGGAAATACGAGTCGCTGTGGGCGCTAATGTGGGCCATGGGGCTCGTGGAGGAGCTTGGCTTTCCGAGCGAGATCTGCGATTGCGCCTTTGTGATGGACACCTTTAGCGGCGGCGATTTTTCTGCGCGCGTAAAGCTGCGGGGCACGGATGAAATTTTGCAGGCGCTCGATCTCATCTACCGCTACCACTGGGCGTGCGTCAATGCTCGCGTGCATGGCTCAGACTGCGCGGGGCTCGACGAAGAGGTCGTGATGGAGAGACGCGGCGGGCTAGAGTGGCTGTGCTGCAAGGGGGCGGGGAACGATAATCTGACGGATGAATATAATGCGTGGGATTATCCGGACTTGAACACTTAGCGACCCTTTTTTCCTTTATACGTCGTTAGAAATTTCGCCGAATTTCGATTTCGTATTAAACACTAGACTTATGACAAGCGGAGTTTTGCGACTTCATAAAATGAAAAAATTTTATGGTTCGGCGCCACTAATCTTTGTGTTTTTCTTATGTTGGCGGAACACAAAGGCGCAGGGGACAGAATAAAATCTAGATGTATTTCTAATTCTTGCCTAGAGTGCGGCTTTAAATCTATAATTTGAAAGCCATGTATAATCCAAAATTAGCTATAATTAAAACTAAGAAAGGTAAAAAATGAGCTACAAAAAAAGCATTTTACTCAAAAACACAAGATTGCTATCTATACACAAAATTAAACTAATTTTTATGAAAGATGACGAAGTGAGATGAACGTAAATACAATAGAAAATATTAAACAAGAAGCTGAAAGATTAAAGGAAGATTGTATATATTCTGCAAAAGGACATTTTGAAAGCGCTAAATTTTGGCGACGTCTTTATTATTGGCTAATGATATTTTCAATCCTATCACTTTGTTTGTCATTTACACTCACCTTACTAGATAGTCAATTATGTACAGTAATGTGCGTTATAATTTCTTGCTTTATAAAAGTAATTATAATATTCTTAAATCCGCAAGAAAAATATTTATCTCACCAAAATAACGG
>CAUSAC010000042.1:0-16407 GCA_963529615.1 uncultured Campylobacter sp.
GTTTTTGCTCTCTTGCGCGGCGCTATTTAGCTCGTGCGCGGCTCCGCTGGCGCCCGCGGGCAACGCGCTTAGCGTATACGACATCTACTCCGTAGCGCGCGATCGCCGCAGCGTAAGCGAGGTCGCTAGCGACAAGCTCATCCAGACTAAAATCCAAAGCAAAATTCTATTTACCAAAGGCCTTAGCAGCTGGGATTTGGAGGTCGAATGCTTCTACGGCGAGGTCTATCTCATCGGGCTGCTGGATAGCGAAGCGATGCGCGAGCCGCTGCTTGCTTTGGCTCGGCAAACCGAAGGCGTGCGGCGCGTGCATACCTATCTGCGCGTCAAAAAGCCCGAATATCCGTGCAATTCGTTTGAAATTTTTACAAATTTAAAGAAAAATCTCTTTTCCGACACCGACGTTTCGGGCACTGCGGTGCGCGTGGCGATCGTGGGCTGCGACGTGGTATTTAGCGGCGTGGTGAGCGACATTGAGCACGAAAAGCACGCGATCTGGTATGCGACGCACGCGCCCGGAGTTCAGGACGTGTATTCGTTCCTGCGCGTGGTGAAGGAGTAGGGGGCTTTGCGGTTAAATTTAATCGCTTTAGCACGGCAAATTTAACAACTTGCGGCGAGTTAAATTTAAAAGATACGCGCTCGGTTTATTTAGCTTGCTTGCACAGCGCCCGCATCTATGAAATTAAAATTTTATCGGCGCGCAAGATAGCGGGGAATTTTAAAATTTGGCTCACGAGCGCGAGCATTAAGTAAATTTAAAGCCGCCTCAGACGATAATTTCGCAGATGAAATTTACGCCGCAAACGCCCGCCGTATTAAAACGCTAGGTGCCTTAAAAGGCGTGCCGTATTTAAAGAGCGGCTAAATTAGAGACGGCTCAAGCGAGCAAAATTTTAAAGCGTTGCGTTTTAAAAGTGCTAAATTTAAAGCGAGCCGCCGAGCTAAATTTAAATGTAACGCGCGCATTGCGAGCTAAAATGAGCTAAATTTAAAATCGCGTTGCCGTTATCGGCAAAATTTCAGCGCCATGGTGCAAAAGCTCGCGCTAAAATATACGATCAAAATGCCCCAAAGGGCGCAAAATTCAGTAAATTTAAGGAGAGAAAATGAGCCAAAGCCAAAATTGTACGTACCAAACCGCGTGCGAGCTATCTAACGTGAGGCTGATCAAGCACCCGCTGATTGAGCATAAGCTCACGATCCTGCGCGATCGAGAGACCGATCCGTTTCAGTTTCGCATGCTCGTCGATGAGATCAGCTACCTGATGATGTTTGAGGCGACGCGCGATCTGGCGCTGCGCGAGGTGAGCGTGCATACGCCCGTGGCGCAAACCAGCGCGTATAAGCTCGCCACAAAGATCATGATCTGCCCGATTTTGCGCGCCGCGCTGGGGATGCTGGATAGCGTATTTAAGCTCATGCCCGATGCTAGCGTGGGATTTCTGGGCTTTCAGCGTGACGAAAAGACCGCGCAGGCGGAGTTTTTTTACGCCAAACTGCCCGCAGACGCCGCAGAGCGCACCGCAATCATCATCGATCCGATGTTTGCGACCGGCGGCACGGCGATCGATGCGGTGAAATTCCTGCTGAAAAACGGCGTCAAAAAGATCAAATTTATCTCCATCATCGCAGCGCCCGAGGGGCTTCATAAATTTAGCGAGATCTACCCGCAGGTCGAGGTTTTTACCGCGGCGATCGACGAGAGACTAAACGAGCAAAAATATATTGTACCGGGCCTCGGAGACGCGGGAGATAGGGTGTTTAATACACTTTAAGATTTGGGCGGCAAAGACTTTGTGCTACGTTAAATTTGCGCGGACAGCATTTTATCCGGCGATAAATTCATCGGCGCAAACTTTACCGGCAATAGAATTTTGCGCGACGCGAAATCTATTTATCAAATATACGGGTTGTCGCCGCTCGGAATTCCGTCGCGCCAATAAATTCGGTAGGGCGCGTATTTTTACAGCGCGCGTAATACGTAGTGAAATTTTAAATTTTGCAGCGCTGTAAATTTGATGTGCCTTAAAATTTTAACTCGTCGTAGAATTTGCGGTATTTTGAAATTTATCAAATAAAATTTTAGCTCCGAGATGTATAAAACACGCGAATTTCAAAGTAAGAAAAAAAGCAAAATAGGGCGGTGGAATTTTATTATCTCAGAATTTTGCCGTAGAATTCTGTCTGCGCAAGATTTCGCAGAGATTTTTATTGTATTAAAATTCTGCAGAGAGCGGGAGCTAAATTTTAAAATTTAATCCTGCGAGTTGCAGTGTGAAATTTTACGGCTGCCCGCGCCGCAAATATCACCATTTTTAAACCGCCTTTGATTGCACTGCCACATAGCTCGCGTACAGCTCGCAAAGAAACTCCGAGCAGTCACGCTTTTCATAGCAGCTTAAAACCCAGCCGTCGCCTACGAAATTTATCGAGCCGCAAAATAGCAAGTTTAAAGCCGTCGTATTTTGCGATCAAGAGCGATTTTACGCTTGTGAGCCGTGGAAATTTTGCGCCGCTATGTCGTTTTAAGCGCGATTCCGCCCTACCGCCGCCCAGTGCGAGCGCGACGAGCGCGAAATCTTACAACTCGCAGTGAGCTATCGGTAAAATTTCAAGTAAGGGCAAAATTTCGCCGCTATAAATTAAAATCGTCCTTAGGCTTGGGAGAAATTCTAAAATAGCGGATGGGGGTAAAATTTTATCGCTAGACCGTATGTCGGGCTTGAATTTAGGCAAAATGTCGATAAATTTTGGCTACCGCTTCGCAATTCTAACTACGTAAAATCGCGCTCGTATTGGTGCCGTAGCGCCCGCACTGCAAAATTTTACAAAAATCGTGCGGCGAAATTCTTACCCCAACGATCCGATAAAAAAGCCAGGGCGGCGTACCAGACGTATGCGAGGAGTAAAATTCTTACCCAAACGATCCGCCCGCGCTAAAATGAAATTTCAAAATTTAGCGAGCAAAATTCTGCCTTATTTTACCAGCCCTGCTTCCCTTAAAAAGCAGCTCGGCTCGTAATTAATCTTTCTGATCTTATCAAATTTCGCATAGCTTAGCACCAGCTCGTCGCGCGCTCTGGTGACCGCCACGTAAAATAGTCGCCGCTCCTCCTCCAGGCTGCCGCCCATCGCCATTAGCTTGAGGTTCGGGAAGCGGTTTTGCGCCAGATCGATGAGATAGACGCTGCAAAACTCAAGCCCCTTGCTTGCGTGCACGCTGAGCAGATTTACCCCCTCGCCCTCGCTCATTTCCTTTGCGCCTAGAGTTATGAAATTATAAAAGCTCTGCGGATCCGCGTATTTACCGGCGATCTGCTCTAAAATGCCGCATTTATCGTAGATGCGAGCGATCTCGTCCTTCTTGCGATCCTCGTCTATCTTGCCGTTTTTCAGCGTCGCGCGTTTCGTCGCGATGAAATCCGCCACAAGCGCAAAAAGGCGCGAGTTTTTGATCTGCGAGATCAGCGTGACGGATCTCGCAGCGGAGCCGCTTTTTTTAAAAATTTTATAAATTTCGTGCAAAAATACGGCGCCGCCCTCGGTGATTTTATTGTGTTTTAGAACCGGATGCGAGCGAAAAAACTCGTCAAATTCCAAAGCTTCAAAGCGCGATACCGAGCCGATAATATCGACATCGTCAAAAAGCCCGAGCTGGTAGTTTTTTCTCTTTTTTTCAAAAATTTTAACGCTTTCGTCGGGACGCAAAAGCCCTGCGTGAATGCTTCCGTGCCCAAGTGCGATCAGCGCGTCGAAAAGCTCCTTACTTAGCGCGCTGCCGACGCCTCTTGCGTATTCGCACGTACTCATAAAGGCCATCATATCTTTTGGATTTATTATCATCACGAAGATGTCCGTAAAGGCCTTGATCTCGCGGCTTTCAAAAAAGCTCACGCCGCCTTTTCGCTTCGCGCCGATACCGAGCTCCTTAAGCGCGACCTCGACGCCGTCGGCGCTGGAATTATTGCGAAAGATGACAGCGATCTTTTCGCGCGGAGTGCCGCTTTGTGCGATCTGTGCGGCTACGTGGGCGTATTGCGCCGCCGTATCGTCGTAAACATGCAGCCTAGGCGCGCTAAATTTTCCCTCGCGGCCCACGATCAGCTTCTTTTCGTAAAGGCGCGGATTATTCGCGATGACGCGATTTGCAAGCGCTAAAATCGCCGAGCTTGAGCGGTAGTTGATATTCAGCGCGTAAATTTTAGCGTCCGCAAAGCGCTTGCCGAAGCTGCCGATGATGTCGATGTTTGCGCCGTTGAAGGCATAAATGCTCTGATCGAAATCGCCGACGCAAAAAAGGCTTTTCGTCGCGAAGGCATCGATGAGGCTTCCTTGCAGCGAGTTCGTGTCCTGATACTCGTCCACTAAAATTTCATCAAACCGCAGCGGCGCGCCCTTTCGCAGCTCATGGCGCATTTTTAGCAATACGTCGTTGAAATCAGCGTAGTTAAATTTCGCCTTTTCCTCCTCAAACTCGCGCAAAATATCTGCGTAAATTTCGGCAAATTCCGCCTGATCCTCGTAGTTTTTGCTAAACCACGTCGCAAAATCCGCGCTCATCTCTTTGTTTTGATACAGCGAGTACACATCGTACAGATACGCCCCGCCGTAGGGGCGCGTGTCACTTACGTGATAAAATTTGCGCCTTTCTACGAGGCTTTTTAGCAGGGTTTTTAGCTCGGCGGGCTGCTTTAGGATCGCGCCTTTGCCCAGCTCGCGAAGTAGGGCGTAGGATACGGCGTGGAAGGTGCCCGCGACGATTGCGGAGGTGATTTTTTTATCAAAATGCCGCTGCAAGCGCGCTATCATCTCGCTTGCGGCCTTATTCGTAAAAGTAAGAAGCAAAATTTTTCTAGGGCTCGTGCCGAGATTTAGCAGATGAGCGATGCGCGCGACGATGGTGCTGGTTTTGCCAGTGCCTGCGCTTGCGATTATTAGATTGTGCCCTGAAGGGGCGGTCGCGGCGGCGTATTGTTCGGTGTTTAGCTTAGCTAGAGCGTCCAAATTATTCCTTTGCAAAAAGGCGCCATTATAGCCTAAAATCATTAAAATTCTTTGATATAATTGCGCGATGAAATTTCTAAAATTTATGTTAAAAATCGCGCTATTTTGCGCATTTGCATTCGCTCTGTTTTTGATCCTAGACGCGCTTTATCCGCTAAATTTGGATATGCTAAATAAGCAGAAGAGCAGAATTTTATATGACCGAAACGGCGAAATTTTAAATATGCAGATCAGCGACGATCAAATTTGGCGCTTCTACGCAGCCGCGGATGAGATACCGCCGCGGCTGAAACAAAGCGCGATCTACTTTGAAGATCGGTATTTTTACTACCATTTCGGCGTCAATCCAGCCTCGATCCTGCGCGCGGCTACGTATAATTTTACGCAAAATTTTACTAAAAAAAGCGAGGGCAACGTCGAGCGCGTCGGAGCTTCGACGATTACGATGCAGGTTGCGCGTATGATGCGCCCCAAACAGCGCAGTTACAAAAACAAAATCATCGAAATTTTCAACGCCTTTCAGCTGGAGTGGCACTTCAGCAAGGATGAAATTTTAGGAATGTATTTCAACCTCGCCCCATACGGCGGCAACATCGAGGGGGTCAAAACCGCGGCGTATTTTTACTTCAAAAAGGATCTGCGCGAGCTTAGCAACGCTCAAATCGCACTTCTTAGCGTAATCCCGAAAAACCCGAACAAAAACCGCCTGGATCGTAGATCAAATATAAACGCGCTTAAAAACCGCCTAATTTCGCAGCTGCGAGGAGGCGGCGTGATCTCGCAAAGCGAGTACGATCGCGCCCTCGCAGAGCCGTTTTCGCCCAGACGCTACGCAGCTCCTAATTATGCGCCGCATTATGCGCTATTAGCGTTTAACAATTATAAAATGCAAAATTTTACCGCTAAAGATGACATAAATTTCACTCAAAATTTAGATTCGGGCGGCGGAGCGGCGGAGCAAGCAGGCTCGTCTACGCACCGAGCCACAGCAGCAGAGTCAAATTTTTCAGATGCGACTAGTGCCGAATCAAATTTTACGGCTGCGGCGAAGGTTGAGCTAAATTTATCAAACTCTGCGGAAGCGCAGGCGGGGGTGGATTTAAAAGAAATGAATCCCAAAGAGGCGGATTTTAAAACGGATGCTCCGAAGAGTTTAATTTTAGGCGGAACGAGCTTAAATTTAAACGAGCGCGAAGGCGCAGAATCACAGGCGGGCGCAAAACCGAATGAATCAAAAAGCGTAAAACCAAATGAAAGAGAGGGTGCAAATTTGGATGAGTGGCGAGATTTCATTGATGCTGCGCATTTACCGCAAAGTCTAAATTTAAACGAGCAACGAGGTACTGCGCGTTTGCCGCAAAATTTTAGCGCAGATACAAATTCAGATAAATCGCAAACCGAGTATTCGCCGCAAAATCCGAATGCGGATATAAATTTAAACAAGCGGCAGAATGCCATCGGTGCCGCACATCCGCACCAAGACCCGCAAAATTCGCAAGATCTAAATTTAAATAGTCGGCAAGATACCGCGCATTTGCCGCAAAATTTGCAGGCAGATGCAAACTTTAGCAAGCGGTTGCACGTAAATTTTATTGCGCAGACAAATTCCGCTTCAGGCGCTAGGGCACAGACTGATTCCGCTTCGGATGCCAAAATGCAGACGGCTTCTGCTGCAAGCGCCGAATCGCAGACAAATTCCGATCCCAACGCCAAGGTGCCGCAAAATTTCGCTTTAGCCGCCCAGGCGCAGATAAATTCCTATCCGAACGCCAAGACGCAGGAAAATTCCGCAAACTTTAAAGGGGGCGCGCAGCCTAAGGAGCAAACCGTGCGAGCACAGGAGTTTGCGCGCCTTAGCGAAGGCAAAATTTATTCGAGCTTGGATCTGAAAACCCAGATCGCGCTTGAGGGCTTTTTGAAAAGCGAGATCCTATCCCTGCGCGATAAGGGCGTTAGAAACGGCGCTGCGGTGCTGATCGATAACGAAAGTATGAGCGTGATCGCCTACGTCGGCAGCCACGATTTTAGCGCTAATGAGGGGCAAAACGACGGCGTGCGCTCGCAAAAAAACGTGGGCTCGACGCTCAAGCCCTTCATCTACGCCAAAGCCCTTGAGCACGGGCTCATCACCCCTTCAAAAAAGCTGATCGACGCGCCGATAATCTTCGCGGGCTACGTGCCGCGCAACTACAACCAGGGCTTCATGGGCGCGGTGAGTGCGACTGACGCGCTAAGTCTGAGCCTAAATATCCCTGCGGTGAAGCTAAATTTGATGCTTGAGGGCGACGGGCTGTATGAGATGCTATCAAATGTGCATCTGGCGGAGTTTAGCAAGGATTATTACGGCGCGGGTATCGCACTGGGAAGCATTTCGATGAGCCTAATGGATCTTGCTCGCCTTTACAGCGCGTTTGCAAACGGCGGAAAGCTACGAAAGCTCGAAATAGCGGGTGTAAAGACGGGCGATGAGATGCAAATTTTAACTCCGCAAAGCGCCTATATCGTAACGCAGATGCTAAGAAACGCGCCGCGCTCCTACCTAGGCTCGGTGTGGCAAAACACCCTAAATGCGCCGCCTCTGATGTTTAAAACGGGCACGAGCGCCGATGCGCGCGATCTCTACACCGTCGCTTTGACGCCGAAATTTACCCTCGGCGTCTGGCTGGGAAATTTCGACGGCTCCAAAACTAGGGATCTTAGCGGCGGCGTCAGCGCGGCGAAGGTGGCGTTTAATATGTTCGCTTTCCTAGATAAATCGGGCATGCTAGGCGAGGCGGAGTTTGCGCGTCCCGCGGGCGTGAGCTTGCGGCAGGTATGCACCGATGCGTACCGCGAAAAGGAGTGCGCTCAAAGCGCCGATGATCTTACGATCGATGGAGTTGAGCCCAACGAGGAGTGCGAAATTTACGGCACTAGCGAGCTTTTTTATCTGCTAAAACATGGGCTCGTCGATCCGCAAAAGGTGCGCGCAGGAAGGTGCGCGGCTAAATTTGCCGCCGTAAAGCCCGTGCTAAACGACATCAACGCCAAAACCTACGAGACCGGCGCGGACGGCTTTTTGCGGCTTAAAGTGCAGTGCACGGCGGTTTTCGGCGAGCGCGTATATATCAGGCTAAGCGGCGGTTCGCGGGAGTTTATAGCGCTAAATTCCACTGCGTTTACGAGGGAGAATTCCGCGGATTTGGATTTCGAGCATTCTAGCGCGGCGCAGCAAGATAATTTAAAGCAGAATTTAGCACAGCAAAATTTTGCAGAACAGAATTCTGCGGTACAAAATTCTATGCGACAAAATTCAGCGTCGCAGAATGTAAAATCACAAAATCTTACGAAGAAAAATTCTGTGGGATTGAATTTTATAGCTGAAAATCCAGCCACACGAAATTTGGCGTCGCAAAATTCTATCTTGCAAAATTCTACAGAGCAAAATTCGGGGGCTCAAAATTTCACAGCGAAAAATTTCGCGGATCGAAATTCCTCGCAGCAAAATTTTGTGGCACGCGATTTAACCACGCAAAGCCTAGCGCCTGCAAATTCTAAAGTTAAAACGGGAGAATATTTTGCGCGCACTAACGGTGAGGCTTTTACGCTAAGTCTTGGCGCAGGGGATTTCGAGCTTGGCTGCTTGGACGAAAATGCAAATTTCGCTAAAGCAAATTTTAGAGTAAATGAAAGAAAATAAAAGGTTAATTTGTATATAATTTCGTAAAATTTTTGCAAAGGAATTTTATGAAGACAAAACTACTAAGCGCAGCGCTATTTTGCGCTTTGGCTAGCTTTGCCGCGGGCGTAGAGATCAAATACGCTAGCGGGGCTTACGAGATTAGCGGGGTGGACGGCAGTGGATTTAGCGTCACGCAAAAGCAGATCTTAAAATGCACTCCCAAAATCACGGGCACCTACGAAAGCGTGAGCGAGAGCTCAATTAGGCTTTATCCAAAGCCGATGCTTAGCGCCGGGGTTAATTATTCGTGCGAGGCGCGCGGGGTGCGCTTTGAGTTCGAGACAGAGCCTTTTAGCACCGAGCATATCGCGCTTCTGCGTCCGGGGCTAGTGGCAATTAAATTTAACGATGCGGTTAGCAAGGACGCGCTACAGCAAGCGACCAGAATTTATCGCGCGCAGAATTTAGCCCAAAACGATATATCCTACGAGCTTAGCTCGCACGATGATAGGAATTTTTTATTCAGCTTCGATCCTAAGGCACAAAACGTCGTATTGCAAATAGAATCCCTCACCTCAAAAGCGGGCGCAAAGCTGCAAAATCCGGTGGAGCTGCGCACGGACGAGGAGCCTTTTAATGATAGCATTAACGCTTCAAATTTAAGCGGCGTGCAGATCCGCCCTACGGCTCTAAAGGACGGCTCGCTCGCAGCTAGAGTGTGCTTTCCTAACTATATGGACGAGCTGTCCGCTAAATACGTAAGAATCGCAGGCGTGAGTAAATTTAGCCTCACTCAGCCGCGATATTATTATTACGACGAAGATGAAGAGGGCGGCGAAAGCGACGATCCTTCATGCTACTACTATGCAGATATAGTAAGCGACGAGTTTATGCCGAATAAAAGCTACGAGATTAGGCTGCTAAAGGGCTTCGGAGATAGCTCATATATCTTGCGTGACGAGATCAAACAAAGCGTAAAAATGGGCGACAGGCTGCCTTTCGTAGCCTTTAGCGACGAGAAAAATTTTATCCCAAAATCCGCTTCGTTAGCTTTTAAAAGCTCAAACGTAAATGAGGTTAAAATTTCGATTGCCAAAGTCCCTGAGCAAAATTTTAGGTATTTTTTAAACTTTGAAAGCAACGAAGATAGTGTAGGTGGGCTAGCTAGTGAGATCGCGGTTAAGAGCTTTGATATAGGAGGCGCTAAAAACGCCGTTGCGGAGCATAAAATCGCGATGGATTTTAAAGGCTACGAGGATGGAATTTATAAAATCACGGCGTTTTACAAAGTGGGCGAAAAGATGCAAGAGGTTTCGCGCGTAGCCTATCTTAGCGACATTACGGCTCAAGTGGTGCTACTTGAGCGCGGCGCGCTAATTTATACTTCTAGGCTTAGTAATGGCGAGGAGCTAAGCAGAGCGAAGGTTAAAATTTACAGCGATAAAAATGAGCTAATCGTAGAGGATAAAACGGACGGAGATGGAATTTTAAGATTAGAAAATATGGAAATTTTAGCTAAAAACCCGCGCTCTATCGAGATTAGCAAAGGCGATGAGCATGCGTTCGTGCTGTTTAATAACGCCGTAGCAAGCGTCGAGAAAACGATTACTGCAAAGCGCCCGTTCGTTTATCTCGCAAGCGAGCTGATAAGTCCGAATGAGCGGCTTTTAGGCACGATCGTGATGAAAAATCGCGATTTTAGCTCTTTAAAAAATACACCGATTAAATTTAAAATTTACGATCCTAGCGGCACTGTGGTCATCACGCGCGCGCAAAACACCGATGAGTTCGGCAGCGTTAAAATCGACGAGCTGATGGGCGAGAAAAGCGGCACTTACCGCCTAGATCTCATCTATGAGGATAAAATCATCGCTTCTAAAAGCTTCAGCGTAGAAAATTTCGTCCCAAACCGCATCAAAAATGAAATTTTAACTGCTAAAGACGAATACGGCGCGGATGAGATCATCACACTAAAGCTAAGCTCAAACTATCTTGCAGGCGCGCCGGCTGGAGATTTGAAAGGCTCGCTGGAAGCAAACGCCTATGAAAAAGAGCTAAAAATTAAAGGCTACGAGGGCTTTTCGTTTCTAAACGATCGCTTAAAGAAAAAGGGCGCTACGCAGCTTCGCAGGGCAGAATTTACGCTAAGCTCCGCCGGCAAAAAAGAGCTTGCACTCTCGCCAGCAGCAGCTGATCTAAATGTCTCTAACGCCATAAATATTCTACTAAATTTCAGCGTAACCGAGGAGGGCAAAAACGTAAGTGCATATCGCAGCCTGAGCTATCTGCCTTATGATCGTATCGTAGGAATTCGCGCGAACAAAGATTTCATATCAAGCGGCGATAGCGTAAAATTCGGCTTTGCGCTGCTAGATTCCAAAACTAAAACCGACGTCAAAGGCAAGATCGACGTTGAAATTTACCGAGACGATTTTACTTACGTTTATGACGGTAACAGATACGTCGAGCAAGAAAGCTTTAATCTCGTAAGCGCCGTTAGCACCGATGCGCGCGAGTTTGAGTACAAATTCCAAAACGGCGGCAATTATCTAATCGTCGCAAACGATTACTCAAGCGGCGCAAGTGCTGGCGTGCGTGTGGATGTAAGCGGCTGGGGATATTATGGACGGGTAAATGCCAAAGACGTTCAAAGCGCTAAAATCAAACTCGCAAGCGACAAGGTTAAAGCTGGAGATAAAATTAAAGGCGTCATCAATTCTCCGGTAGAAAGCGGAGTGCTAAATATTTCGCTTGTGGGCGAGCAGGTTTACGACTATAAAATTCTATCCGTCAAAGGCGGCAGCGCGGAATTTGAGCTTAGTGTGCCAGAGAATTTCGTCGGCGGACACATCAACGCTGTAATCGCGCGCGCCGCGACACCCGCTGCAATGCCGCTTAGAGCCTATGCAAACGTACCGGTGGCGCTAGATGCGAGCTCACACAAGGCTAACGTGCAAATTTTAGCCGAGAAAAGCTACAAAAACGGGCAAAACGCGCAGATTAGCGTAAAAAGCGAGCCAAATTCCAAGGTCATACTCTATGCAGTCGATCTTGGAATTTTAGATATCGTCTCACAAGAGGAGCTTGATGCATTTAAGGCGTTTGACGTTAGCGCGTATTTTGCGTTGCGATACTTCGACATTTACGACGATCTTAGCGTGTATCAAACTACTGCTAAAGAGCTAAGCTTCGGCGGCGACGGCGTGATGGCGAAAGCTAAACGAAATTTAAGCCCGGTCGAAAACAAAAAGCAGAAAAAATTTATCAAAATGCTAATCGCAAAAGCGGACGCGAACGGCGAGGCGAAATTTGAGCTTGCGATGCCGAAAAATTTCAACTCCACGATCCGTCTAAGCGCCATGGCTCTCGGAGAGACGGCTACGATCGGCTCGGCAAACGTCGAAGCCAAGGTCCGAGACGACGTGATCATAAAGCCTGCTGATCTAACCTACATGGTGCGCGGCGATGAAATTTCCGTGCCGCTAACGCTCATCAACACCACCGACAAAGAGCAAAGGGCGGTCTTAAAAATCAGCTCATCTCCTTCGGTCGCTATAAGCGGCGGTGAGGCAAATTTCACGCTCAAACCGCTTGAGGTCAAGCACACGAACTTCACCGCGAGCGCGCTTGATATCGCGGATGCAAACATTAAATTTGATCTTGACGCAAACGGGCAGAAATTTAGTAGCGATGTGGAATTTGACGTAATCAGCCAGTTCCCGCGCTCGAAGCTATTTCACGTAAGCTACGGCGATAAGCCAGTAACGCTCAAAATCGATCCGAGCTATAAAGAAATTTATACTCATATCAGTGCTACGCCTAACGCTTTTAGCCTAGCGGACGAGCTATATCTCTATCCTTACGGCTGCACCGAACAGCTTGCTTCAAGAATGATAGCGGTTGATTATGTCGCACGCAAAGACTCCAATAAAACCTTAACCAACCGCGTAAACGAGTATGCAAGTAGAATTTTATCTCGCCTCAAACCTAGCGGCGATTTCGGCTACTGGAGTGCTCACGGCGTTACTAACTACTACGCTTCGATCTATGCAAGCGACGTTTTACTGGAGCTTGATGCGCGCTATAAATTCCTTAGCAACAAGCAAAGATCGCTGATATTTAGCGCCTTAAAATCAGACTACAAAGATCAGGATACGCTCCGCATATACGCGGATTTCGTGCTAGATCAATACGGCAAACTCGATGATGATGAGATAAATTTCGTTTACGACAACGATCTTTATAAAGACTCGCCGATGGCTAGTATCGCCTTGGCTGCGATACTTAAGAAGCACAATATGACGACTGAGTTTGAATTTATGCTCGAAAAAATAGATGAGGCGAATTACGATTACGCTGATAACGGAGCAGGTTTGACATTTGCTAGCGACATAAGAGATGCTGCCTTTAAGCTCTACGCATTTGGCAAGGCTGGCATCAAAGATGATAGCACGGCTCGCACGGTCGATGCGATCATTCGCGATCTAAAAAATATAAACAATACGCAGGAGCGAGCAAGCGTAATACGCGGATTTGATGCGTATTTTAAGGACGCGAAAAAAGAAGCCCATTTTGCATTAAAATACAACGGCGAGGCGAAAAATTTCAATGCACCGCTGGATACCAAACTAGCGGTCAAAGACGGCGCGATAGAATTTACACCGATGAGCGGCAATGGCGAGCTATTTTTTACCGCTCTTGGCTTTGGATATGAAAGCGCGCCTTTAAAGCATGAGGTTTTGAGTATACAGAGCCTAAACGCTCATTCTATGGATAGCAAGAGGATTGAAATTTACCGCGAATTTATAGATGCTCGCGGCAACATAGTCGATCTAAATAGGCTTAAAGTAGGGCAGAAAATTTACTCTAAGATCAGCTGGCGAGCGAATTATTATCTGTATAATTTCGTAATCGACGAGGCGATGCCTAGCTGCTTTGAGGCGGTCAATGAGCGCCTAGGCTCAGCTGCGCAGGCTAGAGTCGAGGGCATGCAAGATAGCGTGGCACTAGAACACACGGAGTATCTGTATGACCGAGTGCTTCGCTTCCCAAAAAGCGGCTATTTCTATTATGATCCGCGAGACGGAGAGAATAGCAGCGGCGTCATCTATACTCCGATAAACGTCATTATGGCTGGCTCGTGCGCGCTTCCTGCGATCTCTATCGGGGATATGCAATACGAGCAGGTAAATAACTACGATCTGCAAACGCTTAAATTTAAAGTCGCTCGCTAAGGCGTAGCGGCTTTAAAGCTCGGCGCGGATTTTGCATTAATTGCGATTTTCGCGCCGAGCGCTTTTATGCTCGATAGATATTTATAAACGAGCGCTCGATAAAATTTTAAAATTTTAATCCCGCCCACCCACCGAATTTCAAAATTTTATATCAACGCCCATATTTCATAGCTTTTTACTATCTATTTATAACGTTATTCTATTTGACTTACCTTTAAATTCGAGTTATCATTTCTTTTAAATATACACTTTCAATTAAAGGAGTTGCAAATGCAAGACGTATCAAGACGTAGTTTTTTAAAGATTAGTGCGGTGGGTGCGGGGGCACTTGCGCTGGGGGCTAGCAGTGCGACTGCAGCGCAAAACGCCAAGGACGTAAAATTCGACGAGGAATACGACATCGTCATCATCGGCACCGGTTTTGCGGGACTTGCCGCGGCGATTAAAGCTAGCGGGCGCGGTAAAAAGGTGCTTATCTTAGAAAAGATGGGTCGCGCGGGCGGAAATTCCGTCATCAACGGCGGAAATATGGCGGCTCCGATGAATAAATTTCAAGTAGCGCAGGGCATCAAGGATAGCAAGGAGCTTTTTATCGCCGATGCCGTAAAAGACGGACTCGGGCTCAATCATACCGATCTTTTGGGCGTGATGTTTGATCGCGCAAACGACGCCGTGGATCTTTTAACTAGCTGCGGAGCGGAATTTAGCGATAAGCTGATCTTTGAGAGTGGTCACAGCGTCGCAAGAAGCTTGCAATCGACCAACGGCTCGGGCTCGGGCTACATCCAGCCGATGATGGGCAAACTTCAAAACGATCCTAACGTCACGATCAAAACCCGCACGAAATTTGATGATTTTATCGTGGACGACAGCGGCTGCGTCGTGGGCGTAGAAGCTCGCGAGGAGTATAAATTTGATCCAAAGCTCTTTAGCGACGATCTGGAAAACAAAGGCGGCGAGAAAAAGAGCTATAAAGCCAAAGACGGCGTTTTGCTAGCTTCGGGCGGATACGGACGCGATCTATGGTACCGCCAGATCCAAGATCCGCGCGTAGTGCCTAGCATAGACAGCACCAACCATCCGGGAAGCTCGGCGGGAGCGATGCTAGCGGCAAATAGAATCGGCGCATTTACCCTTTTAACGTCGTGGATTCAGTTCCTTCCATATTGCTCGCCCGATGAAAAAGGCTTCGGCGCTGCGGTAAATTTCACCAATCACTGCTGCAATACCTACGGTCTTACCGTCGATCCAAAGACGGGCAAACGCTTTATGGACGAGCACGCAGGGCGCAAGATCAAGTCGGATGCCTGCTTTAAGGTTATCGGCGAGAGCGAGAAAAACGACAACTATCCGGTAAACGTCTGCGACTCTCAAGCCGTCGCCGCGCGTAACCCGGTCTATACTTCAAGACCTCTGGAAGCGGGCGTCGTGAAGAAATTTGACACACTAGAGGAGCTTGCAAAAGCTTACAATCTGCCGCTGGAGCCGTTTTTAAAGACCGTCGCGGATTATAACTCTTACGTCAAAGCGGGCAAAGATCCGGAATTTGGCAAGGTTGTCGATAAGCTGGACGGCATCGACGTTTCCAAGCCGCCGTTTTACGCAAGCCGCACGATGCCGAAGGTGCACCACACGATGGGCGGACTTGAGATCAACACCAAAGCCCAGGTCATCTCTAGCCTTACTCACGAGCCGATCCCAGGGCTTTGGGCTGCGGGCGAGGTAACCGGTGGCGTGCACGGCGCAAGCAGGCTCGGAACCTATGCGATCCTTGATTGTATGGTCTTCGGATGATCGCTGGCGAAACGATCGGGGCTTAAATTTAGTGCCCGCGAAATTTCGGCGCAAAGCGGTTGTCAACGCGCGCTTTATTAAATTTCGGCGTGAAGTAGCTATGCGTGCTTTGCGCCGAAATACTATGTGTATTTAAAATTTCACAAAAATTTTGCTGCGATTTGTGAGATACAAAGCGCGGAATTTCCGAGTATTTACCAAAACGCCGTAAAATTTCAACTTGAAATTTTATCTCAAGGAACGCTTCGTGCCTAGCTTTTTCAAAAATCCGTCGCAGCAGAAGCTTATTTTTCTAAGCTCGCTTGCTTTTGTGGCGTTTTTTAACTTCTCGTTTTTCAAAAATATCATAAATGCCTACGGAATCTCGGGGCTAAATTTTATCTATCTTGTCTGCGACATGGCGGCTTTGATCGCTTTTTTGACGCTATTTTTTACGATTTTTAGCTCGCGTTATACGACCAAGCCGATTTTGATGATCTGCTTTTTTATTTCGTCGTTTACGGCGTATTTTATGGATAGCTATAACGTCGTAATCGATTCGGAGATGATCCGTAACGCAGCCCAGACGAACTTTGCCGAGTCGGCGGATCTTTTTAGCCCGAGACTAGCGATTTACGTGCTGGTGCTGGGCGTCTTACCCTGCGTGCTGATTGCTCGCTCGCGCATTAGCTACCGCCCGCTTAAATTTGAAATTTTAGCTAAGCTCAAAAC
>CAUSAC010000043.1:0-16126 GCA_963529615.1 uncultured Campylobacter sp.
CTTTTGCACCATAGTTTTTTATGACAATCAAAAAAATGCCGTAAATGTCTATTTAATGACAAAGCAAGACTATAAACTAGTCAATGAGTATTTACTACAAAATTTTAATTTACAAATCGAAAATTTAGATAAAAACTACAAATTCTATAAATAGGAGAAAAAATCATGCTAGAAGATAACAATACTTCTAACAATTCAAATCAAGGGGTTGCTTGGTATGTCAAGCCCACTTCGGATACAATCGATTTCATAAAAGGAATTCCTGTAAATTGTTTTAGCCGATCCTGATAATGTTAAGGTTTTTGATAACTATGTAAAAATCAAATCAGGTGGGCTTAATATGGTTATTCCTATCGTTGATGCGGCTGGTGGCGCTATAGCATTAGGTATTGGCTAAGAGCCTTGACAAGCGTCGCCTCACTTAAAATATTTCCTTCCGTATTTGCGAAAAATAAAGAGGACTTTGCTTTTATGCTCTCTAGCCACTCACCTACTTCTTTTGGAGACCTAAATACTCGTCTCCGTTAGATTTTACCTTATTCTCATCTTGCGGGAATAGTAAGTAATATTCTCCGTCATCGTCTACCTTTAAATGCTCACGGGTTAAATTTCTTACATTTGAGCTTCTTAATCCGGTAAGCAGCCCAAAGATTAAAGCGTTCTTGACGCCTATTTGATGAGGATAGTTCATAATAAATTTGATCAATAACCTCAAATCCGCATTAGCGGAAATATACGAATAGCCTCCCGATTTAGGTATTTTATATAGGTTTTTTAATTGCGTATCGCAAAATAAAAGATTATCGCTTATACCTCTATCTCGCGCGAACCTGAATAAAGAACGGATAATAAAAACAGATCTTTTAAAAGTGCAAATTTCCATTCTTGTAAATAGGGTCTAATATCTGCATTATCTCTTTTTTAGTAATCTTTCCGATATCCTTATCACTAACGCACCTTAACCTTGATTGAAATCTAAACTGCAATTTCCTTAACGTCTTCTCGGCAAAAGCGTTATATTCGCAGTAAATTTTAAAAACACTCGCTAGCGTATTCTTTGGAGCCGCCACACCATTGGTATGGCTATTTGATATTAATTTCTTTAACAATATTCTAGCCCCTTCGAATGTTATTTCGTCGGCATTGCCTAGAACTTTGATTAACTTGCCACCTTGCGTATAATGATAGTGCCTGTGTGTTTTAACCGTTCCGTCTCTGGCCGGTGAGCTATAAAATTTAACGGCTATAAAATCATCTAAGACTTCGACCATAGTGCGCTTATATTGCGGCAAGATAAAATTCCTGACTACTTTGTCGGGGTCTGATTTAAAAATTGGATTATCCTTAATTTTGGTAAAAACTTCTGTCATCTTTCTTCCTTTTATATAGTAATTTTAGACAGATTATAGAATTTCCTCAAAGGATTAACAAGGCAGGAGCGCAGAAAAAGCTACTATACAATTTTTTAATATATAGTAGTTTTTCTTAAAATATATGTATCAATCGGTAGTTTTAAGTATTAAGAATTTTTTAAGAGCAATTTTAAAATTCCCAAAAATAGGGCTTAAAAAATTATCTAAAAATTCAAAAAGACTAAAAAATAGGGAAAATTTTAATAGATGGTGCGACCGACGAGATTTGAACTCGTACACCTTGCGGCACTACCCCCTCAAGATAGCGTGTCTACCAATTTCACCACGGTCGCATAAATTTTAAAGCTTAATCTTAAGCCTTGAATTATATAAGTTTAAAGCCCGATTTCTCGGGCTTGTGATTAATTTGCAGCAGCCTTTAAACCCGCTGTTAAAAAAGGATTTACGAAAAGCAAGATAAATGAAATAACTAATGCATAGATAACCTGCGCTTCGATCATCGCAAGCGAGATGTACATCGTATTCGATAGCTTGCTAGCTACGCTCGGATTTCTAGCGATACCGTTAAGCGTCGCACTAGCGGCATTTCCCATACCTAATGCGCCACCCAAAGCGGCTAGACCTAAAACGACTGCAACGGTAATTGCAGAAAAAGAAACGATCTGAGTGTAAGCACTTAGCTGCTCGCTAGCGAAAGCCGCGCCGCAAAGCGCAAATAACAATACAAGAACTTTTTTCATAAAAGTCTCCATAAATAAATTTTAAAACGAGTTTCGGCTCAATACCCCCTACTCCAACGTTTTAAGTGTGAAATATTATTAAAATTTTGCTTTTGATTTGTTTAATCTGGCGGAATTTGCGTTAAATTTAACAAATCCCGCCGAGCAATCTAGCGCTTAGCGTCCAAATATGTATTTAGCGCCGCAACGTAGGCCTTTGCAGACGCCAGCATCGTATCTACGTCAAGTCCTCTGCCGATGATGGCGCCCTCGCCCGCAAATTCCACCTTAACGGTTACTTTCGCCAGCGCGTCTTTACCCTGCGAGACCGCTTTTACTTGGTATTCTTTCAGGCTACCGCTGATGCCGCTAATGCGGTCTATCGCCTTAAATATCGCATCCACGCCGCCGTTTCCAAGCGCGCTGTCGCTTAAAATTTCATCCTTATACCTTAGCGTAAGCGCAGTGCTAGCGTGTCCTTTGTTGCAGCTATTGGAGCTTAAAACTAGCACTTCATAGGTCTTTTCGGCTCCCACGAACTCGTCGTTTACGAGCTCTCTAATATCCTCGTCGAAAACGTCCTTTTTGCTATCGGAGAGCGCTTTAAATTTATTAAACGCAATCTCAATCTGCTCGTTACTAAGCTCATAGCCCAAAGATACCAGCTT
Organism: uncultured Campylobacter sp.; assembly: GCA_963529615.1. Lineage (GTDB taxonomy): Bacteria > Campylobacterota > Campylobacteria > Campylobacterales > Campylobacteraceae > Campylobacter_B. Next base: position 2,761 of record CAUSAC010000043.1, read on the forward strand.
GTCTTTGAAGGCATGGCGGCCGCTGTGTTTGCCCAGTACGAGCGAGTTTTTATCAAGCCCAATATCCTCGGCGTGCATTATTTCGTAAGTTTCTTTGTGTTTTAACACGCCGTCTTGGTGGATACCGCTTTCATGCGCAAAGGCGTTTTTACCCACGATCGCTTTATTAGGTTGCGGTTCGATACCGGTGATGCTCGCGACTAGGCGGCTGGATGGATAAATTTCTTTCAAATTTATATCGGTATAAAGCGGCGCAAATTTATCCCTGCGCGTCTTGATCGCCATTACGATCTCCTCCAGCGCCGCGTTGCCCGCGCGCTCGCCGATACCGTTTATCGTGCACTCGACCTGTCTGGCTCCTGCTAAAATAGCGGCTAAGGAATTTACGGTAGCCATTCCCAAATCATTGTGGTTGTGCACGGAAACTACGGCGCGCTCGCCGATAAGCTTAACGATCTCGCCTATGCGCGCAGTAATCTCATCCGGATAGAGATAGCCCACCGTATCGGGGATATTTATGGTGGAGGCTCCGGCGCTTATCGCGGCGTCGCAGATCTCTTTTAAAAAACCCATATCGCTTCTGCACGCATCCTCGCAGCTAAACTCCACGTCATCGCATAGGCTTTTTGCGTATTGCACAGACTCTACGGCGCGCTTTATGACCTCTTGCGGCTGCATTTTGAGTTTAAATTCCATATGGATAGGGCTTGTGGCGATGAAGGTGTGGATGCGTCCGAGCTTCGCGCCCTTTATCGCTTCGCCCGCAGCCTTGATATCTTTTTCTAAAGCACGCGCAAGCGAACAGACGCGAGCCTTGCTAACGGCGCCGGTGATCTTTTCTATCGCGTCAAAATCGCCTGGGCTCGCCGCCGCGAAACCCGCCTCGATAACATCCACGCCCAGCTTTTCAAGCTGCAACGCAAGATGGATCTTTTCGTCCGTATTCATCGACGCTCCGGGGCTTTGCTCGCCGTCACGAAGCGTCGTATCGAAGATTATAATTTTATTTTTGTCCATTGCTTGTCCTTTCAAATCGTTAAAATTTGGCAAAATTATAGCCGCGCAAGCTTAAAACAATCGCGGCGATAAACATATCTGAGATTATTTCGCCGTTTCCTCGGGTTTGTCTTTTTTATGAAATTTAGCCGCGCTTAAATTTAAAGCTCCGCGGACTAAACCGTAAAGGATGTAAGCTAAGGCTAGCACCGCCGGGAATTCCAGCCTGAAAAGATATAAAAACGAGAAAAATACGACGATTAGAAGCACTAAAATTTTAATCGCGTTAGGGCGCTTTAGGCTAATCTTCTTAAAGCTCGGAAAGCGGATGTTGCTTACCATCAAAAACGATAGCGCCGCCATTGCGATGATCAAAAATACGCCAAAACCCTTAGAAAGGTCATATTTTAGATAAATTCCGATCCAAAACGCCATCGTAATCGCTGCCGTTGGTATCGGCAGCCCGATAAAAACGCTAGGCTCGTAGGTGCCCGTAGTGACGTTGAATCGCGCCAGCCTGATCGCGCCGAAAACCACGTAAAGCGCGGCTACGAGCGAGCCAACCTTGCCGTAATCGTGCCCGACCGCGCAGTAAAATAGCAGCGCCGGCGCTACGCCGAAAGCTACGATATCTGCAAGGCTGTCAAATTCCACGCCGAATTTCGACGTCGCATGTGTTAGCCTCGCTACGCGGCCGTCGAGTCCGTCGCAGATCAAGGATAAAATGATATAAAAGATCGCGGCGCTGAAGTTGCCTTTGATCGTAGAAATTATGCTGATGACCGCTAAAAATGCACTTGCCGCCGTGAAAAAATTCGGCAATATGTAGATTAATTTTCCCTTTTCCTCTTCCATCTCTTACTCTTTAAATTTTATTTTTGCACCGCTTTTCATTCGGTGCCGCGGATCGCTCGTAAAACGCTTTAGCGCGACCTTATTAAAATTTAGCCCTAAGTTCTTACTCCGCGTGAGGCTTTAAATTTAAGCCTCGCTCTTTGCGCTTTCAATATCATCATTAGCGCCTAAATTTCGCACCAGACGGGTAGGCATGCCGTTATCTTTTTCAAATTTAGAGATGATCTCCACGATCTGCTCGCCCGAGACCGTCTCCTTCTCATACAGCGCCTTTACCATCTCCTCGATCGCCGGAGCATAAGTCCTTAGCGTCTCTTTTACCGCCGCATAGCGCTCATCCAGCGTCTTGCGAACATATTCGTCGATCTTGACCGCCGTTACCTCGCTGTAATCCTTGATGCTCTGTCCGCCGTTTAGGAAGGAATACTGCTGTTTTTCGAGCACCGCAAGCCCAAGCGCTTCGGTCATTCCGACCTGAGTAGCCATAAATTTAAGCATATCGGTAGCGCGCTGCAAATCGTTGCCCGCTCCGTCGGTGATCTCGCCTAAAAACACATCCTCCGCCGCGCGCCCCGCCAAAAATGTATCGATCTCGGCAAAAATTTCATGACGCTGGTGCAGGTATCTATTTTCAAACGGCGAATTTAGCGTGTATCCCGCAGCGCTCAATCCGCGCGGCACGATAGTTACTTTAGATACGGGCATCGCGCCTTTAGTAACCTCGGCGATGAGCGCATGACCGCTTTCGTGGTAGGCGACGATCCGCTTTTCGATCGGGCTTACGCGGCGCGATTTTTTAGCCAGTCCGATACCGACGCGTTCGATCGCTTCGAGCAGGTCTTTTTGCTCGACCTCCGCCTTTGCCTCGCGACCCGCTAAAAGCGCGGCTTCGTTGATAATATTTGCAAGATCGGCTCCCGCAAAGCCCACGGTAAGGCGCGCGATCTCTTCGATATCGATATCGCGAGCAAATTTAACGTCGCGCATATGCACCTTCAAAATCGCCATTCTGCCGTCAAAATCAGGTCTATCGACCAAAACCTGCCTATCGAATCTGCCCGGACGCAGAAGCGCCGCATCCAGCGTCTCCGGGCGATTGGTAGCCGCAAGGACGATCACCGGGCTTGATTCCGAGCCGAAGCCGTCCATCTCAGCAAGCAGCTGATTTAGCGTCTGTTCGCGCTCGTCGTTACCCCCGCCGATACCGCCTGCGGTTCTGCTTTTGCCGATCGCGTCGATCTCGTCGATAAAAACGATCGCCGGAGCCTGTTTTTTAGCGTTATCAAATAGATCGCGCACCCTGCTGGCGCCCACGCCTACGAACATCTCTATAAAGCTCGAGCCCGATACCGAAAAAAACGGTACGTTCGCTTCGCCCGCAACCGCTTTGGCTAGCAGCGTCTTGCCCGTGCCCGGAGGTCCAACCAAAAGCACGCCTTTTGGAATTTTAGCCCCGAGGCTTATATATCGCTCGGGGTTTTTTAAGAAATCTACGATCTCTTTAACCTCCTCTTTCGCCTCTTCGACGCCCGCGACATCGCTAAATTTAACCTTCGGCTTTTCGGCGCTTACCAGGTTTTTAGAGCTTCCGATGCCGAGCACGCCGCCGCCCATATTGCGCTGCATGCGGTTGGCTAAAAACATCCAAATTCCAAAGAAAATCACGAGCGGCAAAACCCAGCTAAAGAGCAGATCGGTCAAAAAGTTGCTCTCGTTATACGCGCCGTATGGAATTTTGCGCGATTCTAAAATTTGAACTAGCTCGGGGTCATCCACGCGCTTGGCGGTGTAGATTACGTTGCCGACTTGAGCTTTAATCGTGGAGCTTCCGATGGAAACCATGCTTACTTGAGAGTTTTTGATTTGCGATTTTAGCTCGGAGTAAGTTACGTTTCTACTCTCGCCCGAGACGGAGCCTAGCACTCCACCGCTATCAAATCCGCCACTTGGCGATATCGCTTTAAACACCACTATCAAAATAAGCGCAAAAATTATAAAAACGCCGATCGGATTTTTATTAAAAAAATTGTTTCCGCCGCCGTTTTGAGGGGGTTGATTATTTGGGTTGTTATTCATATTTTCCTTTCATAAACGAAGCTGAGCCATTCGTTTTGCTTTTTCATCTGCATGAAATTTAAATCCGAAAAGGCTTGCTCGATCCTATCTTTATATTTTTCTAAAATTCCCGACAGCACGAGTCTGCCGCCTGGTTTCAGCGCTTTTTTCAGATCCGCGCTTAGGATCAAAATCACGTCGGCTATTATATTTGCGACGACGAGATCAAACTGCGGCTGCGCGGCTGCACTTGAGCCTTGCTCGTTTAAACTAGACGCTCGCTCGCCCAAGCTTGAAACACTGCCGAGCCAAATTTTATCGATCCGCACGCCGTTTTTCTCGGCGTTTTGCTGCGTAGCGACCACCGCCTGCTCGTCGGTATCGCAAGCGCTTACCTTCGCGCCCAGTTTTTTCATCGCGATACTTAAAATTCCGCTGCCGCAGCCCACGTCAAGCGCGCTCATGCCATTGCGAGTAAGCTCGCTAAGCAGCGCCAGGCACATATTGGTGCTTTCGTGATGACCCGAGCCGAACGCCAGCGCAGGATCGATCAGAAGATCTATTAGCGCGCTATCTTGCGATCTTTCGCACCAGCTCGGACGGACGTAAAATTTACCGACTGCCACGGGCGCGACGCCTTTTTTATACTCATCGAGCCAATCTTTGTTTTGCTTTTTTGAAATTTCGATCTGCAGATCGGCGTCTAAATTAAGAGATCTCGCGAGCGCCTTTTTAAACTCTTCAAACGCAAATTTTAAATTTTGCAGATCCTCTTCGTCGCGGATTATGAAGCGATCGCCGCGTTCTTCGACGCAGGTAACGCCGAGCTCAAATGCAAAGCCCTTAAAAAGCTCACTTGCATTCACGCTTTTTACGATCATCTCATAAAAAAAATCTTTCATCGCCTCACATCGCCTTTAAATTTTAAAATTTGCATATTACTAAAATTTAGTTCAAACTTTGCTTACGCTCGGGCGTTTTCATAGAGCTTCAAACGCCTTTTTAAGATCGAGCGTGCCCTCATAATACGCCTTGCCGACGATAACGCCCGCGATGAGCCCTGCGTTTTTAAGCGCGATTATGTCGCTCATATCCTTTACGCCGCCGCTTGCGATAGTATCGATGCCGCTAGCTTTCGCGATAGAGCGGCTAAATTCTACGTTCACGCCGCTTAACATCCCGTCGCGCGATATGTCGGTGCAGATGATCGCGCAAACGCCCGCGTCCGCGTAGTCTCGCGCCAGATCGATCGCTTTTACGCGGCTTAGCTCCGCCCAGCCCTCGGTCGCTACGAGCCCCTCTTTTGCATCTATGCCCACGACGATGCGGTAAAGCTTCGCCATCTGCTTTACGAAATCAGGGTTTTTAAGCGCCGCCGAGCCCAGGATAAATCTATCGACGCCTAAGCTCAAATACTCCTTTATACGCGCTTCGTCACGGATGCCGCCGCCCACTTCTACGCGCAGGCGCGTGCTTTTTACGATCCGCTCGATCGCTTTGAAATTTACCGCCTCACCCGCAAACGCGCCGTCTAAATCAACTAAATGCAGCCACTTAGCGCCGAGATCTTCAAATTTTTTGGCTAGCTCGCAGGGGTCTTTAGAATAAATTTTTGCGCTTTGCATCTCGCCCTTGCTAAGGCGTACGGCGCATCCTTGTTTCAAATCGATCGCAGGGAAAATTTCCATCACAGCTCCGTAAAATTTTTAATGATTTTTATGCCCGCATCGTGGCTTTTTTCGGGATGCGGCTGAAAGGCAAATACATTTTCGAGCCAGATCGCGCTTGCAAACTCATAGCCGTAAAACGTGGTCGCAAGCGTGATCTCGCGCGCGCAAAGGACGTGGTAGGAGTGCACGAAATACAGATACTCAAACTCTCCCAAGCCCCCGTTTATCGGCGAGCGCTTGATAAAATGCGCGCTGTTCCAGCCGACGTGCGGGATCTTTAGGCTTTCGGCACAGGTAAAATTTTGTCCGCTACGATTGCTCGGCTCCGCCTCGTCCGAATTAAATTTCGCCCCGCCCGATCTAAATTCTATATCTTCGGACCTGGATTCCGCTCCCTGAATATTAAATTTCGTTTTGTCAAATTTCACGACGCGACCGGGTAAAATTCCAAGCCCGCTGCGTGCGCCGAATTCCTCGCTTTGTTCAAACAGAAGCTGCATACAAAGGAAGAAACATAAAAAATATCTGACGCTTGCGACGAACTCTTTAATCGCGGCATCCATACCGCTTGCGCGAAGCCTCTCCATCGCCTCGCCGAATGCGCCCACGCCCGGAAGCAGGGCTTTATCGCAGCCCAAAAGCTCCTCGGGGCTGCGCGCGAGGCAAAATTTAGCGCAGCAAAAGCCAAGTGCGTTCATCACGCTTTGGATATTGCCCGCGCCGTAATCCACGATACCGATCAAGCCGTGCCCTTCATATCGTTTAATCGATGCGAAAACTCGGGCACGATGCGCTTTAGCTTATCCGCGACCTGCGCGTCCTCGCACTCCGAAAGCTCCTCGATCTGCGAGTTTAGCTCTTGCAGGTCGTATTTTGCGGAGTGAGTTACGAATATGGATTGGTACTTCGTGCTCTTATCGTTTTCGTCGATCAAAAGCTCCTCGTAAAGCTTCTCGCCGGGACGCAGGCCTACAAATTTAATACCCAGTTCCTCCTTGCCGGCAAGCTGCAGCATTCGCTTGGCAAGATCGGCGATCTTTACGGGCTCGCCCATGTCCAGCACGAAAAGCTCGCCGCCCTGCGCGATGGATGCTGCTTGAAGCACCAGCTGACACGCCTCGCTAACGAGCATAAAATATCTCGTAATCTCGGGGTGCGTAACGGTAAGCGGCTCGTTCGCTTCGATCTGGCGTTTAAATTTAGGAATGACGCTACCGCTTGAGCCGAGCACGTTTCCGAAGCGCACCGCGACGATTTGCGTATCGCTTGCCGCGTCGTTGGAATTTAGCGCGTAAAGCTCGCAGATACGCTTCGTCGTGCCCATAATGTTCGTCGGTCGCACCGCCTTATCGGTCGAGATCAAAACGACCTTTTTCGCGCCATATTTTTTGGATAGATCGATTACGTTTTTTGTGCCGATGACATTGTTTTTGACCGCTAGATGCGGGTTAAACTCGCATAGCGGCACGTGCTTATACGCCGCTGCGTGCACGACCACCTCGGGACGAAATTCTGCAAAAACCTCCTCCAGCTCATGGCGATAAACGACGTTTATCATCTTTAACTCGTTGCGTGCGTCCGCGCCCGTAGCTTCATTTATTGAGTAGAGATTAAACTCGCTGTGTTCGACCATGATAAGACGCTTTGCGCCGAATTTCAAGCACTGCTTGCAAATTTCGCTTCCTATCGTGCCACCCGCGCCCGTTACCAGCACGATCTTGTCTTTGATAAAATTTTCAATCGCCTTGGTGTCGAGATCCTTGGGTTTGCGAGCGAGCAGATCCTCGATCGATACGTCGCGGATCTTTTTGCTCTCATCCTCCAAAAGCGAAAAGAGCTTGATATCCTTTAGCCCGTACGCGAACAGCTCATCATAGAGCTGCTTTAGCTCGTCCGGATACAGCGCTAGTGCGATGATCGCGGTTTTAGCGCCGCTATCTTTGATCATCTGCGGAATTTCGCTCTTGGCTCTGACTACGTAGTTTTCGCAATACGTCCCCACAAGCTCAGGCCGTCCGTCCACGACGCCTACGGGATAGTAGTTGATATATTTTTGCCGCATACCTTTTAGGACGTGAAAGGTCTTGCTCGTAGCGCCTACGACGATACAAGGCTCGTTATTCGTGATATTTTTCTTCTCACTTAGAAACATCCGCTTTGAAATTCTAATCCCACCGATTAAAATAAACGAGATCGCCGCATCGATGATGATGACCGAGCGCGGGAACGGGTTAAAAATTTTACTCGCTAGAAAGAATAGGATTAAAAAGGTAAGCGCTGCCATCACGTGCGCGTAGAAGAGCTTCCTCGCTTCATATAGGCCGAAAAATCTCCACGGAACTAAATAGATCCGCAAAAACCAAAAATAGAAAATTTTAATCGCAGTAAGGCTCGAGGCGCTAAGCAACGCGCCTTTATAGAATTCGTTCGGTATATCTCCGCTAAATCGCAGCAAAAACGCGATATAAACGGAGAGGATCGAGATAAAAATATCTCCTAGCAAAAAAAACGCGAAGCGGCTAAATTTAGTGGGTTTTAACAGCATCAAATGTTTTCTTTTACGATTTTTACGACGCGTTCGATCGTCTCGTCGCTCATATCGGTGCCGCTAGGAAGGCAGATGCCGCGACTAAACATATCCTCGCTCGTGCCGTCAACTACGCTAAGCGCGCCTGCGAAGATGCTTTGCAGATGCATCGGCTTCCAAAGAGGGCGAGATTCGATGTCGGCTTTATTTAGCGCATCGATTACCTTTAGATGGGCATCCTTTTTCTTAAATAGAAGCGTCGTAAGCCATCTGTTACCCTTACCGCCTTCGACTTCGGGCATAAACTCCACGTCGGTGCCTCTAAACAGATCCTCGTAAATTTTAAAAATTTCGCGCTTTCTCTTTACGCGCTGCGGCAATACCTCCATCTGGCCTACGCCGATAGCGCCCAAGACGTTGCTTAAGCGGTAGTTGTAGCCGTAGTCCTTGTGCTCGTAGTGAAGCAGCGGCTCGCGCGCCTGGGTGCTGTAAAATCTAGCCTTGGCGATTAGCTCCTCGTCGTTTGAGATCAGCATTCCGCCGCCTGAGGTAGTGATGATTTTATTGCCGTTGAAACTTAGAGCGCCGCATTTTCCGATGCCGCCTAATGCTTTGCCTTTATAAAATCCGCCCAGCGCCTCCGCGGCATCCTCAATGAGATCGATATTTTCATTAGCGCAAATTTCGCATATCTCATCCATCTTCGCAGCCTGTCCGTAAAGATGCGTGATTATGAGCGCCTTTGGCTTTTTCGGCGATTTTTTGATCGCTTCTTTAAGCAGTTTCGGGCTTAAATTCCAACTCTCGTCGCTGTCTATCAGCACCGGCACGCAGCGCTCGTAAAATATCGGATTTAGCGACGCCATAAAGGTAAACGTGGACCCTAGCACCACGTCGCCGTCCTTTGCGCCGCTGCAGCGAAGCGCCAGATGAAGCGCCGCCGTGCCTGCGTTTAGCGCTAACGCGCCGCGCGTGCCAGTATAGGACTTCACTGCGTCCTCAAAGCGATTAACGTATTCGCCCAAAGGCGCGATATAGTTGCTTTCAAATACCTTTTTTATATACTCAAGCTCATCGCCGCCCATATTCGGCGGGCTTAAAAATACTCTTGCCATCTCTATCCTTCCTTGATTTAAAATTTAACCTCGCGCGATGCAGGGCTAAATTTAGCTTTCGGCATTAAAATTTAAATGCTCGGATTTTATCACTTTTAATGCTATAAATTTTAAATTCAGCCATTTTTTTTAATCACGCGAGCAGGCACGCCTACGGCTACGCTGTCGCTAGCTATGTCACGCACCACCGCAGCGCCCGCGCCGATTATGCAGCACTGCCCGATACTTAACCTCTGAATGACGCTGGCACCGATTCCAATGTGCGAAAACGCCCCTACTTTCACGCCGCCCGCAAGCGCCGCGTTTGGGCTAATGTGCGCGAACTCGCCGATCTCGCACTCATGCTCGATTACGACGCCTGAATTGATTATTGCGCCGCGACCGATTTTGGCTCGCGCGTTTATCACGGCGCCGGGCATTACGACCGCGCCCTCGCCGATAGCGGCGCTTGGGCTAACGATGGCGCTTTGATGAATTAGCGTCGCTATCTCAAAACCCGCGCGCAATACCTTTTCTTGGATCTTTGCGCGGGTTTTATTATCGCCGATTGCGATTATTACGGGTTGCTTCGGCAGATCCTCGCTAAATTTCAGCCCTGCCGCGTCGTCTAGAAAAACGACCTCGCTAAATTTAGCTTCTCGCGCGGCTAGCGCGACGTCCGCGACCACCAGCCCGTGTCCGCTCGCGCCGTAAACGTAAATTTTAGTTGTGCCCATTAAATTTCTCCGTCGTCGCCATGCCCTCTTTATTCACGCCCTCTTTCGCAAGTACCTTTTTTATCGTTAAAAGCGCGATCTTAAGATCGAGCGCGAAGTTTAAATTCTGCGCGTAATACGTGTCGAACTCAAATTTTTTCTCCCAGCTGATCGCGTTGCGACCATTTACCTGCGCAAGCCCCGTGATGCCCGGGCGCACGCTGTGCCTAAGGCGCTGCGGCGGCGAATAAAGCGGCAGGTATTCGATTAACAGCGGGCGCGGTCCGATGAAGCTCATATCGCCCTTTAGCACGTTGAAAAGCTGCGGCAGCTCATCCAGGCTTAGCGCGCGGATCTTTTTACCGTAATCGTTCAGCCGCTCTTCGTCGGGTAGAAGCTCGCCGTCTGCGCCGCGCTCGTCGCTCATCGTTTTAAATTTGTAAATTTTAAAAATTTGCTCATCAAACCCAGGGCGAGATTGCGTAAAAATCGTGCTTTTGCTAATGTGTTTGCGGATCAAGAACCACGTAAGCGCCATCACGGGCGAAACCAAAATAATCAAAATCAAAGCCGCCGTAAAATCGAGCGCGCGTTTTAAAAAGCTCCTATACATCGATAAATTTCCTATAAACCTCTAAATATTTTTCCGTGACGATCTTTTCGTCGTAATTTGCAAGCACCAGCTCGCGCCCGTTTCGTCCAAGCCTTTCGCAAAGCGCAGCATCGCCCAATAAAATTTCGATCTTTCGCGCAAGACCCTCCGCATCGCGAGTGCGGCAGATTAGACCGTTAACGCCTTCTTGCACCGCCTCGACGCAGCCGCTACAGTCGCTTACCACGCAGGCTCGCGCCATGCTCATCGCTTCTAAAACCGTGCGCGGAAAGCCCTCCTTGTAGCTAGGCAGTGCCAGTAGATAGCTAGCCTTCAAAAGCTCAGGCACATCGTTTCTGGCACCTAGATAATGCACCGCACCACTTCGCAAAAACGTAGGATCGGCGGTGCTTTTATTGCCCGCAAAGCCCTCGCCCACAAAGACAAATTTCGCATCCGATCGATATTTTAAAATTTCTGCTGCTTCGTAGAATTCTCTCACGCCCTTATGCCACATCGCGCGAGCTATCATCAGCACGATTTTTTTGCCGTGCAAATCCTCGCCCAGATCCGCCGCACTAACGATTTTGGGATTGAATCTTTCAGCATCTACGCCTACACTTTTAATCCTTATGACCTTTTGCTTCGCAATAAGCCCGCGAGATAGCATATAATCGGGATCGGCATTGTTTACAAATACGCAAGCATCCGCCTGCGAAAATGAAAATTTATAAAGCTTCTCCAAAACCGCTCGCACAAGCCTCGTTTTAATATCATCGTCGATATAAAAGCTGCCCAGCCCCTCGACTAAGTTTATTACATATTTTATACCCGCCTCTCGAGCCGCCAGTGTACCAAACACGTTTGATTTATGCGCAGCTGTTTGCAGCAGGTCCAAATTTAGCTTCTTTAGCTCACGTGCAAGGGCTTTGGTGTTGCTAAATACGGTAAGCGGATTTAAGCTCGCTCGATCAAGATCGTAAGTTACGGCATTAAAATCGCGTGCCAAATCCTGCGTATAAGCGCCTCGAGGAGCGATTGCAAAAACCTCGTGCCCGCGCTCTTTTAAAGCCTGCATTATCGGGCGACGAAAGAAATGTAAGCTCATATCGGCATGGCTTAAAAACCCTATACGAGCCATCTGCTGCATTCCTTGCTTGGCGTTACGAGATTAAATTTCATAAATTTCTCCTTAGCTTGCGGCAAAATTTTATCTAGCGCTTTAATTTATAAACTTTCACAGCAGGGCTTAAGATCACAGGCTCGAATAGCTCGGGTCTATATCTTTCAAATACAAAAAGCTGAATGTAGCTCGAGTTTAGCATCGCTCTATCCATCAGCAAAAATCGCCCGTAATCGCGCATGAAAACCACGTAAAATTGCGCGCTGCTGTCCATATTAAACTCCTTGACCGCAAGCTTGCCGTTCGCGTCGTAGCTCGTTTCGTAAAAGGTATTGATCGCGAATTTTCTGCCGCTATACTCTAAATTTAAAAGGCTAGACGAGATCGAAAAGCCGTTGTCCATATGCACGCCGCTTTGATCCTGAACAAACCTATCGCTCGTTATGAAAAACAGCTCACTTAGCTGCTTGCCGTCGGTGATATCGATGTTTGAAAACTGCGTGACGACGGGAAAGATATTCATCATACGATCGGGCAAGATGTAATAGATGTCACGCGTAGGCTTCGGCGGCTTAAAATCAGCCAGTCCCAAGCTTAAGATAAAATCATTGACGTCGGTCGCGTTATAGTCTTTTAAAATTTGCTTTAGCTTGTTTGGAATTTTTTCGCTATATCCGCGCTCAGTGTATTCGACATCCAGGCGCGCCATATTTGCAGAGCTCATCTGATCTCTAAAAAGCGCAAAGCTAACAGGGAAATTATCGTTGCCTAGGTGTTTGCCGCCGTCGATGAGGGTTTTTACATCGCTGTAATAGCGTATGCCGTAACCGTAGTCCCACCACGAAAGCGCGTAATCCTCGCGCTGTGCTTTATCTTTGAGCTCGTCAAGCACCCGCACCTCACTTTGATAAAAGACCGTATCGACCTTGTACGAGACGATGTGCTGCCACGCGGGATAGATCGCAAGCGCCGTCAAAATCAGTAGTATCGCGCGCCCCGCGATCTTTGGCAGATCCAAGCGCTTTACACAAAAATACAAAATATATCCGAAGCTCAGCCCCATCACGCCCACGGCATAGATCGTAAATCTAAGGCCTGCCTTGTTTGCCGCAAAGCCCAAAAGCAGAAGCGGGATCGAGAGCAAAAATTCCTTATGCCTAAAGCAAAGCACCGCATATCCGATCGCCGCGATCACAAAAACCGCGACGTGCGAGCTGATGCGCTCCATAAAGATATTAGTTGGCACGATGCCTGATTCTTGGATTGTTTGATTGACGTTGAAAAAATGAAATGCCGTATCGGCATTGTCCGCAAAGGAACGGAAGATATAAAATTTCGCCTGAAAGATTATCGGACTAAGACCTCCGTTTACGACGAAAAAGACTACGGCAAGCGCGCCGATAATCGCTAAAATTTTAAAATTTAATAGCTTTCCTCTAAACGCAAAGAGCCAAAATAGCGTAAGCGAGATTAAAATTTTTGCCACCAAAGGCGTGGAGCAAAGCGCGATCAAAAAGATAATCATCGCTTCGTAATTTACCGCACTTTTTCGCTTAAAAATCAGCGTGTAGGCGAAAAATATGGCGAGCATCATGGAATTTAGCGAGAAGCTGGACGGATACCACCACATATAAAATATCACAAACGCGCCCAGCCAAAACAGCGTGCTGCGCGAACCGCGCGTGCAAATGCGGATGAGCGCCCACAAAATACACATAGCAAGCACTATATTTAGCAT
>CAUSAC010000044.1:0-15691 GCA_963529615.1 uncultured Campylobacter sp.
ATCCGCATTGTATTCAATCCTCAAGCTTCATAAAGAATATAAAAAATCCAAACTAAAAGATTAAATTTTAATCTCTAAATTTACAGCGCTTGCGCGAGTATAAATTTCGCGAAATCCTCGCGGAAGTTCGGGCATTTGCACACTTCGTAGTATTCATAACCCAACTCGCGCGCACTAGCCCTATAAAAAATATCCAGCTCAAAATCGGTCTCGGAGTTATCCACGCAAAACGCGATCGGAAATATGAGCGCTTTTTTGCTCTGCAGATCCCGCAAAACGTCCGCGATATTGGGCTCTAGCCACTTCACGGGGCCCAGGCGCGATTGATACGCCAAAATAATCTCTTTAAATTTAATCCCGCGCGCAGCCAGCAGATCTTGTAAAATCTCCACGTGCGTCTTTACCTGCGCCTCGTAGGGATCGCCAGCGGCGATCATTTTTACAGGCAGCGAATGTGCGGAAAATATGAGCGAAATTTGCGAAATTTCATCCGCGCTAAATTTTGCGACGCATCCCGCAATTAAATTTAGCAAAATTTCGTTGTAAGCGGCGCTATCGTAGAAAATATCAACTATCTTATAATTTTTTATACCGAGCCGCTTAAGCGCCGCTTCGGCAGAACACAGGCTCGATTGCACCGTAGTTTTTGAGAAGTGCGGATACAAAGGCATCAAAATTATCTCGTCAAAATTCGCATATTTTTTAAGCACGTCCTCCGCAAATGGCGGCGTGTAATTCATCGCATAATCGCAAATTAGTTCATCTATCAGTTTTCTATCCCGCGGCGCTTCATTTTGCAGCGCCTCGCTCTGTGTCGGGACGTCTTGTGGCGGCTTACTCTGCAATGAAATGTTTTGCGGCGGCTCATTCGCGGCGCCCGCATCCGCCGCATTTTCAAATTTTAACCCCGCTCCGAATTTTGCTCGCGCGAGTAAATTTACCCGCTCGCAAAGCGCTTCGGTGATGGAGCATATCGGCGAGCGCCCGCCCAATTTTTCGTAGTTGTTGCGCGCCGATGCGGTTCTGCTTTTTACGATGAGCGCAGCCAAAACGCTGCGCCAAAAATCACTTTTAATGCCCAAAATAAAGGGGTCGTTAAACATATTTTTTAAAAAAACTTCAACCTCGCTCAGATTGTTCGGACCGCCCATGTTGAGCAAAATTAGGGCTTTTTTCATGAGATGATTTCTCTGATTTTTATCGCATCCTCGACGCTTGCAAGACCTGCGTTAGTACTGCTGTCGCACATCGCGCAAAATGCTTCGTGTTCGCGGCGCAGCGAAAAGTCGTCGCGATCGACGCGCAGATTTACGCGCCCGTCAGGCGTAATTTTAAAAAGAGTTATTGAGATTAGATCGCCGAAATACACACCGTTGTCGGTGCAAATCTCGATACCGTGGCGCCTGATCGGATAGAGATTGGACTGCATTAGCGTGCAATAGCAGCCGCTTTTTGTGTGAAGCGTCGCGCATGCGGCTAGAGTGCGCTCTTTAGAGATATTTTTGCTAAGTTCTATGCAGGCGATCTCGCTGTGAGAAAGCAGCCGCACAAGATCGATATCTCTAAAAAGGGCATTGGCGACGATATCTGCTCTATCATCGTTTGCAAAACCGCTTACAAAGCTCATCGAAAAAATTTTATCCCCCTTGGCTAGCTCGCGTAGCAAGGATACGATTACTGGATTGTAGCGGTCGGAGTAGCCTACGGCTAGGCGCGTGCCGTTAGTAGTGACTGCGTAATTTATCTCTCTGGCTTCGGCTAGGCTTTGTGCGAGCGGAGATTCTACAAAGATATTTTTGGTAAACGGCAGGCATTTTAAAATCAGCTCTTTATGCGATGGCGGGGGAGCCGTGATGACTACGGCATCGGGCTTGGCGACGTTAAAAAGATCGGTTAGATTATCAAAGATCGGATAGCGCGGGCCGAAATTTTCACTGCTACCCTTATGATAAAGCGCTACAAGCTCGAAATAATCGCTCCTTCTTAGCTCGCTGAAGTGCTTTTGACCAAGCTCGCCCATACCTATGATCGCTATCTTTTTTTTCATCGCCATGCCCTAAATTTAATCTTTTGCGCCATTATAACTAAGAATGGTTAAAATTTATAATTTTTAAAATCTAATTTAGCTAAAATGCGCCTTTAAAATTTAACTTGAAATCAGGACAAATCATGGATATTAGAAGCGAATATTTAAATTTCTTTGCAAGCAAGGGCCATCAGATCATCCCCAGCGCGCCGCTGGTGCCAGATGATGACAGCTTACTTTTTACAAACGCGGGCATGGTACCTTTTAAAAGCATATTTACAGGAGCCGTTCCGCGTCCGACGCCGCCTATCCGCACGAGCTGTCAGACCTGCATCCGCGCCGGCGGCAAGCATAACGACCTAGACAACGTCGGCTACACCGCGCGCCATCATACGTTTTTTGAGATGCTTGGAAATTTCAGCTTCGGCGAGTATTTTAAAGAGCAGGCGATCGCCTATGCGTGGGAGTTTATCATTGAAATTTTAAAGCTTCCTAAAGACAAACTCTACGTCACTGTGCACGAAAAGGACGACGAAGCTTACGAGTTCTGGGCGCGCCACATAGCGCAGGAGCGCATCTACCGCTTCGGCGATCACGATAACTTTTGGGCGATGGGCGATACCGGACCGTGCGGGCCGTGCAGCGAAATTTTTTACGATCAGGGTGAGGAATATTTTCACTCGCCCGAGGATTATATGGGCGGCGACGGCGACCGCTTTTTAGAGATTTGGAATTTAGTTTTCATGCAGTACGAGCGCAGCAAAGACGGCAAGCTTAGCCCGCTTCCAAAGCCTAGCATCGACACCGGCATGGGGCTTGAGCGCGTCACGGCGATTAAGGAGGGCAAGTTTAGCAACTACGACAGCTCGCTTTTTATGCCGCTAATCGACGAGGTTGCAAAGCTTTGCGGCAAGCCTTACGTTTATGAAAGCGGCGCGAGCTATCGCGTCATCGCCGATCATATCCGCTCGGTTACGTTTTTGCTAGCGCAGGGAACAAATTTTAATCGCGAGGGCAGGGGGTATGTTTTGCGTAGAATTCTGCGTCGCGCCGTTCGCCACGGCTATTTGCTCGGTATCAAAGAGCCCTTTATGTATCGTCTCATGGATAAAGTATGCGAGCTGATGGGCGGGCATTATGCATATTTGAATGAGAAAAAGCAAGCCGTAAAAGAGCAGATTAAACTCGAAGAGGAGCGGTTTTTCGCCACTTTGGCAAACGGCATCGAGCTTTTTAACGAGGAGCTTGCACATACTAAAGAAATTTTTAGCGGTGAGGTCGCGTTTAAGTTATATGATACCTACGGCTTTCCGCTCGATCTGACCGCTGATATGCTGCGCGAGAAAAATTTGCGCGTGGATGAGGCTAAATTTGACGCGCTTATGAGCGAGCAAAGGCAGATAGCTAAAGCCGCATGGAAGGGCAGTGGCGATAAAAACGTCCATGGCGATTTCAAGGCACTGCTAGAGAAATTTGGTGAGAATAAATTTAGCGGTTACGAAGAGCTTAGCCGCACGAGCAAGGTTTTAGCGCTGCTTAACGAGGATTTTGCGGAAGTGGATGAGCTCAAAGCCGGCGATATCGGCTGGGCGATGTTTGATATCACTCCGTTTTATGCACAAAGTGGCGGTCAGACTGGCGATAGCGGCGAAGTGGAGTCCATAGCCGATGTGTTTGATACTCAGAAATTTTATGGGTTAAATTTATCCCACTTGCGCCTTAATCGTAACATAAAAATTGGCGATATCGTCGGGCTCAAGGTTTCTGAGGAGCGTGAGCAGATTGCACGCCATCACAGCGCGACGCATCTTTTACACGCGGCGCTTCGTGCGGTGCTAGGGGCTCATATCGCTCAAGCAGGAAGCTTAGTCGAGGCAGACCGTTTAAGATTTGACTTCTCGCATCCTAAGGCGCTTAGCGATGAGGAGCTAGCTAAAATCGAGGAATTTGTAAATAACGCCGTTTGCAAGGGCTGTGCGGCAAAAACTGAGATTATGGATATAGATGATGCTAAAAACAGCGGCGCGATTGCGCTTTTTGGCGAAAAATATGGCTCAAAAGTGCGCGTTGTGAGCTTCGGAGAGATTAGTAAGGAGCTTTGCGGCGGAATTCACGTGCGTAATTTAAGCGAGATAGGACCGTTTTTTATAGTCAAAGAAAGTGGCGTAAGTGCGGGCGTTAGGCGTATCGAGGCAGTTTGTTCGCGTGCTGCTTTAAATTTGGCGCTTCAAAATCGCGCTAAGCTTGCTGAAATTTCTACGGAGCTAAAAGGGATTGAGCCTCTCCGTGCGATTGAGAAATTAAAAGATGAGATCAGATCGCTAAAAGATCAGATCAAGCATGCAAACAGTTCCCATGCACTGGCTTTTCTAAATATCGGTGATATCAAACTTTGCGTAGCCTCAGTCGAAAGCGGTGATATAAAAACTATGATAGATGAGTTTAAAAATAGCCACGAAAAGGCGGCGATAATGCTGATGCAAGTAGGCACCGACGGCAAAATTTCAATCGCGGCAGGCGTTAAAAACGCGCCTATTAAAGCTGGCGAGTGGGTTAAGCTCGTGGCGCAAATTTTAGGCGGCGGCGGCGGCGGACGCGACGATTTTGCGACCGCAGGCGGCAGGGACGTGCTAAAAATTGAAGAAGCGATCAAAGAGGCGATCTCTTACGCAAAAGGTAAAATTTGAACGAAATCGATACTGGCTTCATCAAAGCCTCGCAAATTTTGCCGCTGATTCACATTTTAAGCGTGATTTTTTTGATCTGCGCGCAGATCTGCGTATTTTTGATCGCGCGGATCTTTATGAATTTAAGCAGTAAAAGCCAAGCGGATGCGAAGGATGTAAAATTTACAGAAATTTTGCGATATATGAAACGCTATGAGCAGTTCTTTGCGCTATTTTTGGTGATCGTTTGCGTAAGTGGATTTTTTCTTGCGGATGGCGGAGGTTTTAAATTTTCAGATCCTATGGTAAAAGGCGCGATTGCCACGCTGTGGGCTGGCGCCGGCTTTATACTACTAAATTTTATCTACATGCATTATAAAATTTTATCTTTGAAGCGAGCTTTGGATGCGGGAGATGAGCTTGAGGCGAATGAGCATTTAATCATCGTCGTTAAATATTTCATCCCGCTAAATATCGTAGTCACGCTGATTTGCGTTTATCTAGGCGTGACGGTGGGCGAGTTTTGATGATTTATTTAGCTTCCAGCTCGCCTACTAGAGCACAAATTCTAAAGGATAACGGCGTAGAATTTACGCAAATTCCTTTTAATTTTGACGAAAGCGGCATTAGTAAGGACGATGCACGCACCTATGCTTATCGCGTTGTCTTGGCCAAGAAAGTGCAGTTTTTTAAAATTTATAAAAATTATGATAGAGTGCTGTTTGCCGATAGCTCCGTGCTTGCTGGTGGCGAAATTTTAGGCAAGGCACGTGATGAAGCGGACGCGTTAAGGATGCTGCGAGCTCAAAGCGGTGCTAGCTGCGCCGTTTATACTGCGATGATTTTTTGCAGTAAGGCTCTGGAGCTTTCGGCACTTAGCGTCGCAAGCTTTGAATTTGCAGAATTTAATGAAGCGGATTTAAAAGGCTATATCGCTAGCGGCGATTGGTGCGGCAAGGCGGGTGCGATGAGTATCGAAGGCTTTAACGAAAAATATATCAAAAGCTCGCGTGGGTCAAAATTTACGGCGATGGGGCTTGATCTGGAAATTTTAAAGAGGTTTGTATGGTAAGAGTTTTATTTAGTTTTATTACGGTTTGCGCGTTTGCTGCAGGCGGGATTTTTTTGTATTTTTACTCGCAAATCCGCTTGGAATCGGACTCGATCATCGATTATCATCCCGAGCTTACGACTAAAATTTATGACCGCAACGGCAATTTGATAGCCAATGTTTTTAATGAACAAAATAGAATTTACGTAAAATTCGACGAGATCCCAGGCCGCGTGATCGAGGCGCTTGTAGCTATCGAGGATACGGCGTTTTTCGAACACGGCGGCGTGAATGTCGAGGCGATTTTTAGGGCGATTATTAAAGATGTCAAAGCCATGAAATTTGTCGAAGGGGCTTCCACGATTACGCAGCAGATCACGCGAAATTTAGTTCTTTCTAGCGAAAAGAAGCTTGATCGCAAGATTAAAGAAGCGATCCTATCGCTTAAGATAGAAAACGCCCTAAGCAAGGAACAAATTCTAGAGCGTTACTTCAACGAAGTGTATTTTGGGCACGGATATTACGGCATCCGCACGGCGGCTTTGGGATATTTCAAAAAGGATTTGCAAGATTTGAGCCTTAAAGAGATCGCGATTTTAGTGGGCTTGCCGAAAGCTCCTAGCAGCTTTGATCCTACTAAGCACCTGGATTTGTCGCTTTCGCGTGCCAATAACGTGATTTATAGGATGCATGAGCTCGGCTGGATAAATAAGACCGAATATGAGCTTGCGATGAACGAACAGCCTACGATCTACAACGAAACGCTCACGCAAAACGTAGCGCCGTATGCCGTAGATGAGATCATAAAAGAAGCCGAAAAAATTCTACCGGACGTCCGCACGGGCGGATACCGCATAGATACGAGCCTTGATCTAAAGGCGCAGGCGATGGCGCAAGAGGCATTAGTTTTCGGCTACAATGAAATTTTAAAGCGAAACAAAGACGCCAATGCAAGTAACGTAAACGGCGCTATGGTCGTCACGCATCCGCAAAACGGCGAAATTTTAGCCTTAGTAGGCGGCGTGGATTACGCGAAATCAAATTTCAATCGCGCCAGCCAATCCCAGCGTCAAACCGGCTCCAGCTTCAAGCCTTTCGTCTATCAAATCGCCCTTGATATGGGCTACTCGACGATGACCGAAGTTCCCGATATAGCTAGAGAATTCGACGACGGCAGCGATAAAACGTGGAAGCCGAAAAATTACGACAAGACTTATAGCGGCTACATCACGATCAAAGAAGCTTTAACACGCTCGCGTAACCTTGCCTCGATCAATCTGATGCAATCTATCGGCGTTGATCGCGCGGTAAAAAAGCTGGGCGAGTTCGGCTTTAAAAACGTCCCGCCTGCCCTGTCGGTGGCTATCGGCAGCTACGGAATTTCGCCGCTTGAATACTCCACGATGTATTCGATGTTCCCGGGGCTTGGGATTACTGCAAAATCAAAATTTATCGTTTCGATTACCGATAAGGACGGCAAAACTCGCTTTATCGAGCCTGAGCGCCGCCGCGTGCTGCGCCCTGAACAGGCGTATCTAATGACTACGCTATTAAAAAATATCGTGCAGCGCGGCACCGGTACTCGCGCGCGCGTGCAAGGCATCGACATAGCGGGCAAAACAGGTACCTCAAACGATAGTATAGATGCATGGTTTTGCGGCTTTACGCCGGATTTGCAGATCATAATCTGGTATGGCAACGACGATTATAAACCGATGCGAAAGGTCGAGGGTGGCGGACGTACCGCAGCACCGGTGTTTGCAAAATTTTTAGATGCCTACTTAAAAGAGTATCCGCAAACTAAACGAAATTTCACGGTTCCCGACGGCGTCTTTAGCAGCTCATACAACGGCAAGGAAGAGTATTACACTAAAATTTCGCCGCTTCCTAAACCCCGCGAAAGTAGTAGCGACGGATCATTTTAAATTTAGAGCAAATCCAAATTTGATCCACTTTCGGAAACCATTGCATGGATCGATATTAATTAAGCACAATATAAATATGCTAATTTATAGTTTGTTTAAGGTAGTAGGCAATAAAATGCGTAATCATTTTATTTAGGGGTTAAGATTGCAGGATTTAGAATTCGAAAGTAAAAAGATAAGAATAGAAAATACTCGTGTAAAATTCGGCAAATTTTTTACGAAATTATGTTTTATATATTTTTTATATTCTCTTAGCGCCTTTATAATTCCTAAAAATATTTTAGATATTTCTCCTGCGTGCTTAAATTTCGTAAATTTTATGAAAAGCTATTTTCCAAATATCGAAATTATCGGTAGTATTAGCCCATACACCCAACTTTCTGAATTTTACGTTAGTATTATGTGGATATACGGGATTATTATTTTTGCGGTTTCTAGCTTATATTCATTGGTTTATTATATTTACTTTTGCAGATATGATGATGATTTTATATTGCTTTCAAAAAAGAAGTGTGAAAACGATTGCCCGTTTTTGTTGCTTCCGTTTATGTTTGGTCTTGGTATTTTTATGTTTGAGGTTTATTATACCGGATATTTTGCAAGCAGCGGTATAAGCACAAGCCATTTTATGCCGGAACTTCAAAGTAGATTTTCAATTTTTGGATATATCATTTTCTTTCAATCCGGTTTTTCTCTTTCGGGTTCCGTAATATTAATGTCTACATTCGAATTTATTTACAAAATATATTTCTATTTAAAAGGAGTGAAAGATGCAGAGCAAAGTCAATGAAAAGAGCGGCGTATTGAATTAAAAATTTGGAGTATTATCGTATGAAATTTCAAAGTTATAAATCGGAAATGCCTCTTTTTATGATCAAAGATTATTGGACTAAAATCAGCATAGAATGCTATTTAATATTAGCTGTATTTTTAGTTATATTTCTATTTTTCTGCAGAGGAAGCGCTTGGGCATATCAATTTTTAGGAGCTGTTGCTTTTTTGGTGGGAATTTTATTTATTAATAAACATAAATTTTTAAATTTCTATTCCGATAGAATAGAATATAATTCTTTATGCAAAAATTATAACGATGTATATTCGGTACATAAAAGTGTAAAGGCTTCTAATTTCGATAAAATCGCTATTTATAAATTTTCTGGACTCGTGATTGAAGACGCTTGCAAATACAATGCCAATATAACTAGGTTTAAAAAATTTCTCTTGCTAATTTTATCGTACGCTCTGCATCCGATAAATCTTCTTTGTTTCGGTGTACTTAAAATTTTAAGAAGAATAGATAGCATAAATTTAAATGTTCTAATTTTATTAGATAGTACTCATAGTAATTATTTTGCCATTCCGCTAACTATGTTAAGTGAGTATGAACGAGTAAATTTGAAAAAGTATTTAAAAGACAAACTAAATCTAAATCTTGATAATATCGAGGTAAGGGATAGATTTATAGATATAAATTTTATATAAAATTTTCTAAAATACCTTATTCCAGTATACTTTAATAAATTCCAGCTTAAGCAGATAAATTTTATCTTTTTATTGACGAGCCTCAATGCTTATCGAAATTTAAATAGGTAAAATTCTCTCCTAATTTCAGTTAAAGGAGTGAGAATGGCAGAATATAAAAAGCTCTGGATGACGCTTGTAGCGGTACTCATCGTGGGCTTTAGTTTCTTGGGTTTTTACGGCGGCGAGGTGTATAGGCAGTCTCCGCCGGTGGTAAAATTTACCGATGCTAGCGGAGCTGAGCTAATCAGCACCGAGCGCATTTACCGCGGGCAGGAGGCCTGGCAGAGCATCGGCGGTATGCAGGTGGGCTCGATCTGGGGTCATGGAGCGTATCAGGCGCCCGATTGGAGCGCGGATTGGCTACATAAGGAGCTGGTTGCGTTTATGGATATCAAGGCGCAGGAGCGTTTCGGCGTGAAATTTGACGCCTTAAATGACGAGCAAAAGGCGCAGATCAAAGCGCTTACAAAGGCCGAGTACCGCACCAACACCGTAAAAGACGGCACCGTTAAGCTAAGCGATGATCGCTTAAAGGCTATGGCGGTCGTAAAAGACGAGTACATGGGTGTTTTCGGAAACGATCCGCGCTTTAAAAAGCTTCGCGAGGATTACGCGATGAAGGAAAATACGCTCGCAAACGAGCAACACCGCGCCGAGCTCGTGGATTTCATCTTTTGGACTGCTTGGGCGGTTTCTACGGATCGTCCGAGCGGAGAGGCGACCTATACCAATAACTGGCCGCACGAGCCGCTAATAGACAATGTCCCTACCACGGAAAACGTCGTTTGGACGATCGCAAGCCTCGTTATTTTGCTTACCGGCATCGGTCTTTTAGTGTGGTTTGGAAATTTCTACGGCAAAAAGGACGAGGATTTCGAGGCTCCTGCGAAGCTTAGCGCCGATCCGATCGCCGCTTTGGCGCTTACGCCGTCGCAAAAGGCGCTTGGCAAATATCTTTTCGTAGCGGTTGCATTGTTTGCATTTCAGGCCTTCATCGGCGGCTTTGTTGCGCACTATACGATCGAGGGTCAGTCCTTTTTCGGGCTGGATATTTCGCAGTATATCCCTTACTCGCTAGCGCGCACCTGGCACGTGCAAGCGTCCATTTTCTGGATCGCTACGGGTTTTTTGGCGGCGGGATTGTTTCTAGCTCCGATCATCAACGGCGGCAAGGATCCTAAATTTCAAAAGCTCGGCGTGGACGTGCTTTTCTACGCGCTTCTTTTCTTGGTCGTCGGCAGCTTCGCGGGCGAATACATGGCGATTGCGGGCAAGATGGATCCAAGCAGCAGTTTCTGGATCGGACATCAAGGATACGAGTATTTAGACCTCGGTAGAATTTGGCAGCTGATACTGTTTGTGGGCCTTGTGATCTGGATGGTACTCGTGCTTCGCGGCTTTATCGCGGGCTTTAGAGCCGAGGGCGATAAGAATTTATTGGCGATTTTTACCGCTTCGGTTATCGCCGTGGGGCTTTTTTACGGCGCTGGACTATTTTACGGACAGCGCTCGCCAATCCCTGTAATGGAGTATTGGCGCTGGTGGGTCGTGCACCTTTGGGTCGAGGGATTTTTCGAGGTTTTCGCGACGGCGTCTTTGGCGTTCGTGTTCGCGTCCTTGGGCTTAGTAAGCAAGAAATTTGCCACCTACACTTCGATTGCTAGCGCATCGATTTTCCTAATCGGCGGAATTCCGGGCACCTTCCACCACCTCTATTTTGCGGGCACCACTACGCCGATAATGGCTGTGGGTGCGAGCTTCTCGGCGCTTGAGGTCGTGCCTTTGGTGCTTTTGGGCTCAGAGGCGTTTCACTATTACAAACTTCAATTCGCGCAGGATTGGGCTAAGCGTTTAAAATGGCCGCTTTACTGCTTCATTGCCGTGGCGTTTTGGAATATGCTGGGCGCGGGCGTTTTCGGCTTTTTAATTAATCCGCCGCTTGCGCTATTTTATATTCAGGGCTTAAATACCACCGCAGTGCACGCTCATACGGCGCTATTTGGCGTATACGGCTTTTTGGCGCTCGGCTTCGTGTGGCTCGTGGCGCTGTACATTTACAAAGACAAAAGCTTCGACGATACGCTGATGAAGATCGGCTTTTGGGCGCTAAATGCGGGTCTGCTTCTAATGGTGCTAATCTCGCTTCTGCCGGTTGGAATTTTGCAGGCGTTTGCGGCGATCGACGTTGGTATGTGGTACGCAAGAAGCGCAGAGTTTTTGCAAAAAGACAGCCTCTACGGGCTTCGCTGGGCGCGCATCATCGGCGATACGATCTTTTTGGTAGGAAGCGTGTGCTTCTTGCTTCAAATCGTGCGAATGATATTCTCACGCGCTAAATAGAGCTTTCGCGGGCTTTTACCGCTTGCTTGCCCCGCAGGGATTTTATATTCTTGCGGGGCTTTTTAAATTTTACTAGGCTTCGCAAGAGCTTTTTTCCGCAAATGGGAGCTGCGCGCGAGTCTTTGCCGCAAAGGGTAGCCGCGCGAGCTTTAAGCTTAGCCGCAAATTGCGCTAAATCTTTAAAATTTTAAAATTTCATCCTCTTAAATTTACCCGAGCCAAATTTTAAATTTGCTACAATTACCGCCGAAATTTCAATCTCAAGGAGTGGAAAATGGGTGTGCGAGAGCAAATTTTATAAGACATTAAAACGGCGATGAAAAGCGGCGATCACTTCCGCAGAGACAGCCTGCGGATGCTTAACGCCGCGCTTAAGCAGGTCGAGGTGGACGAGCGCATCAGCCTTAGCGACGAGCGCGTCTTTAGCATACTTCAAAGCGAGATCAAGCGCCGAAACGACTCCGCGGCGCAGTACCGCGCGGGCGGTCGCGACGATCTGGTACAAAAAGAGCAGGGCGAGATCGAGATCATCGCGTCCTATCTGCCCGCGCAGCTAAGCGACGCCGAGCTTGCCGACGCGGTTAGCTCGCTAATCGCCGAGCTTGGCGCTAGCGGCGCAAAGGATATGGGGCGCGTGATGAAAGCCGCCAAAGAAGCGCTCGGCTCAAGCGTGGACGGCAAGCGGCTGAGCGAGGCGGTCAAAGCGGCACTGAAGTAGAGCCGGGAATTTAAAAGCCGTGGCTTTGCTTCTCGGCGGAGTTTTGCGGAACGCAGAATTCCGTATCGAAATTCCGCACCCAAAATTCTGCGTCGGGATTTTATAGCTCGGAATTTTGCACTGAAATTCCGAGCGTGAAATTTAAGGCGTAAAATTTCGCCGCTGAAATTTTTTGAGATAGAGCTTTGGCTTTGGAATTCATACGCTAATTTAAAATTTTAAAGGATTATCATGAAAAAATTTATCGCGGT
This sequence comes from uncultured Campylobacter sp., assembly GCA_963529615.1. GTDB lineage: Bacteria > Campylobacterota > Campylobacteria > Campylobacterales > Campylobacteraceae > Campylobacter_B. The sequence continues at coordinate 12,502 of CAUSAC010000044.1, forward strand.
TTTACTAGCCGTCCTGCTTGTGGGGTGCCAGTGCAAACAAAACGTAACGCCTGGGGCGAACGAAACGCCCGAAAAGATAACGGCATTTTTCATAAACGATGGCAAGGAATACATCGTAGGCGAGAAGCTCAGCTATGTGCTGACGGACGGCTCGTCGCTTAAGAATATCTCGGAATTTTACGATGGCGGATACGCCAAAGGGCTTAAGCGCGAGTTTGTACAGATCGAAGTAACCGATGCTAAAAACGGCGAGGCGCGCGGTAGCTTCAGTGCTTTTTTAAACTCTGCCGCAGGAGCAGACGTCGCCAAAATCAAAGCTCTAGCGAACCGCATCGAAATCGATGAGAAAAAAGGCGAGATAGAAGCGATTTTCTACTTCGATGCGCGCGTCGTACAGATCAAAAATCTTAGCGAAATAATGAAGCCAAGCGATAGGCTGCGCTCTCCGATTCCGGCAAACATCGAGGTTAGGCCTGAACGCTGCGAGGGCAACGCCCTATTGTATACGATAAGCACCATCGTAGCTGTGCCGATAATAATCGTGGGAACGGTACTGTTTCTGCCCGTGGTGATGATGCAGGAATATAGCCCGCGATAATAAAAGCCGTAAAATTCCGTATCTTGCAGCGAAATTTACAATGTAATGATCGATGAAGCTCGGCGAAATTTTGTATAACTTAGATTGCAAGTTCGATCTATTTATGATCGCGTTTTATTTGGCGGCGATGTGGTACGGATTTCTTTTTAGCTTGAATCCTAAAAGCTTAGACGATCTGAAAATCGCAAATGGAATAATCATGGATGTCGGAAGCGATGATGGGCGCGAATATATGCAGATTTTTACGGATGAGCGCAAATTTATCAAAGTCTTTTTAAATGGCGATACGGATAACTTAACCTCTTTTTATAAAAATAAAATTTTGCTCAATGCGGCAATTGTTGAAGCTAATTTTAAGCGCTCAGGAGCGGACGAGTGGCAAGGCGTAAATATCAAGCCTTCTATCTCGCTAATCGCATACGAATGGCTGGAAGGCAAGCGAGTTAAAGCTTGGTATCAAAGCCGTCCGTTTCCGTTTCAGGGTCGCGGCACGGCGTATCAGGTTTTATTTTTGGATTATAATGCAAGCGTCGATCCGCCGCAGCGCGAGTATCTGATGAAATTCAGATATGACAAATACGTTACGACGGATGATAAATTTACGGCTACGGTATTTGGAGCTTTGACGCTCATTTTTCTTGCGATAATGGCGGGCAAATTTTATCAAGCATGGCGCCAACTGCAATAAACATTGCACTGAGAAATTTTAATTAGCATCGGATGGCCTGAAAACACGGCGCGCAGTATCGATACGAAACACTTTAAAAGACGCTAGGCTTGCGGCGTGCATTTCATTGCAGATAGCGGCGCGAGTAGGATAAATTTGCAGTGTTAAATTTGAAGCGCTATTAAAATACAGATCTTAGTAGGGTTTAAAATTTTGATAAGTAGTGCGCGTCCTGTTTTAAAATTTTTAGGCTTCGGCTACGCCGGCAAGTGCAAAATTCTAAATTTTAAACTGCATAAAATTTTAAAATTTAAACTGCGCGAGATTTCAAAATTTCAAAATTTTAAATCTCGCGCTCGTTTAGCAGTGCCCATAAATTCTAAACGTCAAATGGGAGCTAATGGGCTAAAATAGCCCATTTATCAGCCCCTTAACCACGTCTGATTTCTCCTTTTTCGCGTCGTTTTTGCTGCTGTTATCGTCCTTTTTTACGCCGAAAAGTTTGTCGATACCCTTGCCGATCTGCTTGTCGAGCTTGCCCTTTAGATAATCCGATTGGATATTGTATTTCGGCTCTTTGATCGTGCCGGTGATGTTTATTTCAAGATCGGTTTTTTCGATGTTTGCCTTAACGGGCACCGAAATCGCGCCTGTTTTGCTGTCCAGCGTGCCGCCCGTGACGTTTAGCTTGCTTTTTTGCGCGCTCATATCGGCGTTGAAATTGATTAAATTCTGCTTGATCGTGCCATTTACTTTGGCGTCGTTATAGACCTCGCCACCTAGATCGCGCCCTAAAATTTTGCCGATTTTATCGATCAGTCCGCCGCTAGGAAGGCGGCCGTTGTTGATGATCGCGTCAAATTTGCCGCTGTGCGAGTTTGTATTATACGTAAGATTTGCGTTGCCCGTCCCGTCGTAAACGTGATCGATATTTAGAAGCGTCGTAAGCTCTTTGACGATAAAATTTTGAAGTTTGAAGTTCGCCTCATCGCCCGCGATCTGTCCGTTCAGCTCGCCGCCCGCAACCTTAGAATTTACGGTAGCAAACAGGCTCTTGCCGTCGTGCGAAAGCTCGCCGGTAGCGGCAATTTTACCGTTTAGTCTGCGATTTAAGAAAAATTCTAGTCGCTGCAAGCTTGGGATCAGCAGCGCGTAGTTTGCTTTAAGCGCTTTATTTTTGAGCTCGTAGGTGCCGTTTAGGCTCTGAAGCTGCGCCAGATCGGAGTTTGCGCTTACGCTAAAGGTCGCAACGGAGTTTTTGATATTTGTCTGCGCCTGTGCATCAGTTTTTAGATCGCTCGGGAAGCTCTTGCCCGTCGCGCCGTCTAAAAATTTCTTAAAAATTACACCGTTAGCGAGCGAAATTTGCGCCGTGCCGTTGATACTGTCTTTTAAGCTTAACTTCGCATCGCCGTTTATCGCGCCCTCTCCGATCGCGTTGCCGTAAAATAGAGCCGAAAGCACAGCCAGATTTAGATTGCTCGCCTTAAGTTTTAGATCGTTTAAATTTCCGCTCGCATTCAGGTTACCGCCCATCGCGTTTAGATTTAAGTTTAGATTTTTAAGCTCATTTTGCGCTAAAGCCGCGCTAAGCTCGCCGTTTGCTTTGCCTTGCAGCTTCACTCCCAGGACGTTTTGCAGCGCGGCTAGATCGTTTGCGTTTAGCTTTGCGGACAGCTCGCCGTTTTTGTTTTTCAGGTCAAATTTGGCTCCCGCATCCGCTTTAAGCGCGTCTTTAAATGCTGAAATTTGCGAGTTTGAAAGCTCAAGCGTAGAAAAATCGGTCTTTAAATTTCCGTTTGCTTTAACGTCGCCAGAAATTTTACGCCCGAGCAGGCTTTCGAGCTTCGCTAGATCGGGCAAATTCAGATTAAAATCTGAGTTTAAAGTTTTGTTTTTCAGATCAAATTCCGACTTTTCGGCGC
>CAUSAC010000045.1:0-15597 GCA_963529615.1 uncultured Campylobacter sp.
CCTGATGCGCGATCCGCGGCACTCCACGCCCAAAAAATCAAAATACCCCTCTTGCACGCGACACCCCGAATACGGCGCCTCGCCCTTGTACTGCGAGTCTAGCTTGCTAGCGATCAGGCGCTTTAGCGAGTCCGAAATTTTGCCCGCTAGCGAAATTTGAGCTTCGTTCATTGATGATCCTTTAAATTTGAGTTAAATTTAGCGGCAAGGCGCCGCGACTAAATTTAGATCCGATTTTAGCTTCGATTCGGCAAGCACGCCTAGCTCAAAGCCAAAAATTTCCTAACCGTTATACAAAGTATCGTAACGATAAGTGCGATCATCCAGCGCTTTTGAGCTTTTTTGCCGATCTTGTGCGAGGTTTTGACGCCCGCATAAACGCCCGCTAGCGAGCCGACGCCGAGTAATGCACCGATTTCGTAGTATACGAGCCCGTGCGCGGCAAGACTAATAAAGCCCGCGCTTGAGGAAAATATCACGAAAAATAGCCCCGTACTGACGGCCTTTTTGATGTCGTAGTTTAAAAAGCTGATCAAAATAGGCATCACGAATACCGCGCCGCCGATACCCACGCTGATCGCCACGGCGCCGACGAACAGCCCCACGATAAAGAGCAAAATTTTAGATTCGTTGGGCTCGCCGGTGGGCTCGGTCGGGGTTTTGAATAGTTTGATTAAATTTATGATCTGCACCAAAATAAGCGTGCCCAGAAGGAATTTCGACGAAAAATAGCTTACGATAAAGCCGCTACTAAGCGCGCCGCAAAAGCCCCCGAGCCCCAGCACCAGCGCCGGCGCGACGTCGAGCATTTTGCTTTTAAAATTTACGAACGAGCCGAAAATCGAGCTGAAGATCATCTGCATGATGCTGATGCCGATGGCGTACTTGACGTCGTAGCCGAAGAGCATCATCACGGGCACCACGACCGTGCCGCCGCCGATGCCGAAAAATCCGCTGATAAAGCCTACGCAGGCGCCGATTAAAATGTATTCAAAAAACATCCGCATCCCTTATTTCAACCCCTTTGGTCTCGCCGAATTCCGCTTTTTGCGGCTTGTAATTAAATTTTACTGTTTTGCGAGTCTTTAAATTTAAGCGCAAAATTTAGTAAATTTAAAGCTTATAGTTGTTTTGCTTCGCGCATCCATTCGCAGTAACGCTAGCGCGAAATTTTTATATTTTCATATCGTAAGGTGTCCGCGCGGAAGCATTTCAGACTCAGTTCATTATCCTCAAAGCCCGCAAAATCAGCCTGCTCATAGATGTCGTAACCGCCCCGTATGCAGTCTAAAACGTCTGCATATCTCTGCTCTTCGCTCATCGGCTCGGCAAAGCTCACCAAATGCACGTCGTTTGGAGCACCCCAGTAGCAGCCGTCCACCGCCAGCGCGTCTCAACCCCGCAGATAGTGCACGCCGTCCCAAATGAAGCTCTCCTTGCCGTCTAGCCAGGCGTCCGGCACGAAGCGCATGATCTGCGCTGAGGCTAGATCAAGCACGCTGTAGCCGTATAGATCCTGGCGAAAAACGAGGTAAAATTTGCCGTCTGCGTGGCGGATTAGGCTAAAAAATTCCGCCCGATCGTCTATACAGCGCCAGCTTATTATCTGCATTTTGCAAGCATCAAACAGCGTATATTCGCCGCCGCTAAAGCTTGTCGCGCCGAGCCTATATGCGTCCTTTACGATCTCATATCCGCTACCTAAATTTATCGTTTGGCGCCGGGTAAAATTTTGCCCCTCAAAAAGAGCTTCCGCCTGCTTGATATGCGCCAGGTACTGCGCGGAATTTACGGCGTTTGCCATCGTACGCTCCTTAAAATTTTATGAAGACGGGTTAAATTTTGCGCTGCTGCCAACGGCTCTCGCTTCTTAAAATTTCATGCGAACCGAATAAATTTAGCCTCGCATGGCGGCAAAATTTGACCGCTAGGCGGCGGAACTCAAGCATTGGCGGCAACCTACAACTACTAAGTGCAATCCGTGAGCGCTATGCACCCGCGCCTAAATTTTAAATCTTGCTTTGCCAATTTTTTAAAATTTACCCGCAGTTTCGGCGCTCTGCGAATACTTGCGATACAGCGCCGTCTTTAAATGCTCGCACACGAGAGCCTGAAATTTTATGAGCGTTTGAAATTCCGCGGCGTTTAAATTTCACGACGTTTTAAAATTTCGCGAGTATTTGAAATTTCGCGAGTATTTGAAATTTCGTAACCTTTAAATTTCGCTAGCGCCTTAAATTTATCTAATGCAGGCAGACAAACCACCCGGACAGGCAGACCGCTCAAATTTGTTCGCCCGCGCTGTGCCGCTAGCGTATCGTTTAAATTTACCCTCGTCCACAGCGCCGCTAGCGTATAAATTTAAAATTTTACTCGCCCCAGACTGCGATTATTACTCGGATTTATCCCCCTCCTTGGCGCCTGAAATTTTATCCAGCACCTTTTTGCCGACCTCGCTTTGATTTAGCGCTTCAAGCATCGCGGCTAGCTGCGTGCCGCCCTTGGCGCTTAAAATTTCGCCGAATTTACTCATCCCCTCGCCTACGCTGCCTTCGTTTGCGATGATCTTAAGATCCGCCGCGCTTAGCGCCTTGGCCTGCTCCAGGCCGATATCGCGGTTTGCTTCGATCTGTTTGATCGAAATGAGATAGGTCTGGTATCCCTGATTTTCGCCGATCTCGCGCGCCAGCTCGATCTGTGCGTTTACGGGCGCGAGCTCTTTTAACCTAAGCGCCTCGGCCTCTGCAGAGCCTATCTTTAGCGTACCCTGCGCCTCTTTGTCCTTCATCTCCAAAAGCGCCGCGGCGGCGAGAAACTGCTTCTCTTTATCGCCCTGCGCTACTAAAATTTGATTTTCCTTGATCGCTTCGGCGTCGCGGATTTTGGCGTTTTTGCGCGCTTCGGCGTCGATCTCGATCTTGCGCTGCTCCTGCTCGGCCTTTACGATCTCCACTTGCTTTTTGATCTCAGCCTGCTTGACGTCGTTTACCCGCACGACCTCCATCGCCTTTTCCTGCGTGATCTTTTGCTGATCCTTGATGAGCTGCTCGGCTTGCTCCTTTGAGATCGCGACTTCGCGCTCGTTTTCGACGGTTTTAAGGCCTACCATCTTATTGGCTTCCTGCTGGCGCACTTCGGTTGCCTGCGCGGCTTCGATCTCGGCGATTTGAGCGAGCTTGGTGTTGTTTGCGACCTCGACGCGGCTTTCCTTTTCGATCTGGGATTTTTTCTTCTCCATGATGTTTAAGATGACCTTGCTGCCGCTGCTATCTCGGATATCCATCAGCTCGATGTTTTTAACGGGCTCGATACCCCAGTTTTGCAGCTGCGTCTTTACCGCCTTGGTAAAATCATCTCCGAGCTCGGAGCGGATCTGCAAGATGTCCTCAAGCACGCGGCTCGAAAGGATCGAGCGGATCGAGCCTTGAATGATATTTCTAAGCTGATTGTTAAGATCCTCAAAATTATTGACACGTTGCGCAGCTAAATTTGAATCCATAATCCTAAAAAACGCCGTGATATCGACGACGAAAGGAAGCCTGCCTAGATCATACGCCTCGTAATCCTCGATCTTGATACTAAAGACCGAGACCGGCAAAACGATCTTCGTAACGCCCAGCACCGGCACCCAGCTCGGGAATTCATAATAGCTGTTGCCATTACCGGTATCTTTGCCGTAGCTCGTCGTCTTGCGCGCGCTTTGGACGATATGAACTTCATTCGTCTCCACTATGCGCCTAAAAAACAGCGGCACGATGATAAAAAGCGCGATTAAAACCCCGACGACGGCGCCTATCAAATATAAAATTTCACCCATTTTCTCTCCTTTAAAAATGCTAAATTTAAAATGGATTATATAAAAATTTACTTTGAAAAATAATAAATAATCGCGGCGGTGGCAGTTAAAATTTACGCAATTTTAATGAGGTTTTTTGTAATATCGCAGCGTATATTTCAATACCTTTTAGGAGAAAAAATGAAAAATTTTTTACTACTGCTTTTAGCGGGTGCGCTTTTTGCGAGCGCGGCAGAGCTTAGAACTATCAAGGATATGGACGGCGCCGAGGTTAAAATCCCCGCAAAAGTTGAGCGTATCGCGGCACTCTGGCACTCGAACAATCAAATTTTACTGGCTCTGGGCGGAGCGGACAAGATCGTCGCTACCACCGATAACATCAGCAAAAACGCATGGTTTCTTAAAATTTATCCGCGCCTAGCGCAGATCCCCGTGCTGCTAAAAAATAATGACGTAAATTTAGAGGAGCTGATGAGCCGCAACCCCGACGTAGTCATCATCTCAACCGCACTGGCAGGCGAAAATTTAGCTAAGCAGGGCTTTACCGTTTTAAAGGCGAGCTTTAGCGATTACGAGCAGATGAGGCACAGCATCAGGATGTGCGGCGATATGCTAGGCGGCGACGCGCCGCAAAGAGCGAAGGATCTGATTGCAAATCTCGATAAAAATATCGCTTTGGTTAGCAGCCGCACCGCAAATTTAAGCCCTGATAAGCGCCCGCGCGTCCTTCACATCGTAGGCGGAAACGATCTTTTAAAGATCGACGGCAAGGGCACGCTGATCGACTCGTGGATAGAGCTGGCCGGCGGAACGAATGCGATCACCGCTACAAAAGGCCCGATGAAAACAATCACCGCCGAGGAGATCATCGCGAGCAACCCGCAGATCATAATCGTGGGCGGCGATCACAACGAAGATGCAGTAGAGAAGATCAAATCAAGCCCGGTTTACAGCGGCACGGATGCGGTCAAAAACGGGCGCGTTTACGGCAATCCGCGCGGGGTTTTCAACTGGGATCGATACGGCGCGGATACGGTGCTTCAAATTTTATGGGCGGCGAAAACCATCCAGCCGGAGCTCTTTGCCGACATTGACATAAAAGCCGAAACGAAGGCGTTTTATAAAAAATTTATGAATTACGAGCTAAGCGATACGGAATTTGGCTATATTTTAAAAGGACTTAGCCCGGAGGGTAAATAAGACGCGGCACCGAAGCAACGGCGTCGGCGCCGCACCTAGTAGGCAACCCGTGCCGAACGTCTCATCATGTAGTAGGCGGCGGGTACATCGGCACATAATGTTTCATCGTGCGACGCACATCGGCGCCGAACAGACCGCCCGTCCTATCTCGACACCGAATAGACAAATCGTCTAGTCATACGGGCGGGCGTCGTATCGTCAAAACAAACGGCGCTATCGCATTTTTGGCGCGTTGAAGTGCGAATGCCGCCCGCATAAAGTGCAGATCCCATCGGTGCTCGGCGCGTAGATACCTAAATGACGGCATCGCTGCCACATTACCTCAGCAAGCGGCATCGGCGGCGGACAGTATACCGAGCAAAGAGCGCGCCGAATAAGCGGCGCGAGGCGGAGTAAAATTTAAACTCGCGGCGGACGAAAAAGGACAAAGCAACGGCAAGCAAACAAGGACAAAACAAAGCTGTAAGATAAAATTTAAAGCGAAAGGGGCAGTCCTGGAAATTTCATTTTTTACGACGCTTGGGCCTGCTCTAGCGGACGCTTGGATACCCTCATTTGCGATGGTGCTGATACAGTTCGCGTATATGTTTATCTACAAAGAGGTCGGCAAGCGCGCCACCGATACCTCGTGGTACACGCTCGCGGACAAGCGAAATGCGATCATAAGCTCGCTGCTGCAAGTAGCGCTGCTCATTTTATCGGTCTTCGTGCCGCTTAAGACGGGCAGCGCGTGGTTTTGGATCGGAGCGGTGATCTATATAGCGGTTTTTGCGGGCTTCATCAAGGCCTTTTACGACTATGCGGCGGCTCCTGCGGACAGAGCCGCACAGGGCGGCATCTACCGCCTATCGCGCAATCCGATGTATTTCTTTTATTTCCTCGGCATGGCGGGCGTTTGCATCGCTTCGGCGTCGCTGTGGCTACTCATAGTGATAGTGCCCTTTGCCATATACAATCATCTCATGGTCCTGGGCGAGGAGCGCTACTGCGAGCGAGCCTACGGACAGGAGTATCTAAAGTATAAGCGCAAGACGCCGAGATATTTTTTGTTTTTCTAAAGGGAGGGTAAAACCTAGGGCATGCCGCAGCTCTAGACGTTTTATAAAATTTTGGCACTAAGGAGAGAGTATGTTCGTAAAGAAAAATTTGGCTCTCGTCGCCGCTTTGTTTCTAGCGTTTTGTCTAAACACCGCCGCGGGCGAGCCGAGAACGGCTAAAGATATGCGCGGAAACGTCGTCGAGCTACCGGAGAAAGTAAGCAAAGTAGCCTCGCTTTGCAACGCGAACAACCAAATCATCCTTGTAGGCGGCGCGGAGTTTGGATACATACTGCACGGCCTGGGCCCGGACGGCAAATGACGCACGCTCCCGCTTGCGGCGAAAAATAGCTTCGGCTGAAGTCTGGGCGCATTTAGAGCCGTCTGCACATTTAGCGAAAAAGCGCTTCTTAAAATTTTAAGGGCGAACGAATGAAATTTTAATGGCTCGCGACGGCTCCTTTAAAATTTCAAACGAAATTTTAAAGCAAAATTTTATTGGCGGCGCAAGGGCGCGTATATTGGCGATGAAGACACGAAATGTAAAATTTAGCGATGCGCCTAGTAGGCACGACGAAACAGCAAACGCATCGCCAGTAAGAACTACACAAGAGGAGATGTTTTAGACGAAGCGATTTGCAAGGGACGGCGGCGAGCGCGCTTATATCCGCGGGCTTCTATCCATAGCGACGAGCAGTTCGCAGAGATATACGCAAGTAACGCGCCGCTTTCGATAGCGGCGACGGCTTGCACTCATATTTGCAACGCGCGGTCCGCTCTTTTTACATGCATCCGGTTCTCGTCGTTGCTTTTTTCAGAGGCCATCGCCCATAGCCCGCTCTCTATTTTTTACGAGACAGCGTTTAATTCGCACCGAAATCCGCAGAGCCAAACTGATCGTCCAAAGCGCCGTTCTCCTCGCCCGAAAGCACGCTCATCGCGCTGATACGAGAGATCAGCAGGCGGTCCTCGGCGATGTCCGCGCGATCCGAGCCGATAGTAAGCGACGTAATCACCGTACGTCCGATAACCGCGCGCCCGCCATCCATCGTACGAAGCCCCCAGATATCGTGCAGCACTGCAGGCTTGCCGTCCACCTGCCCTACGTAGAGCATCACGTGGCCGGGCATATACAGTAGGGTTTTATACGCCACGCCGTTTTTGCCGATGAAGCTAAGCTTTTCATCCGCGCTCATCCCCGCCAGCGAAAAACGCTCGCCGCGACTCGATTGCGCCTTGGAATTTCGCGGTAGCCACAGCCCAAAATTAGCCAAAAAGTCTTTCGTCATAAGCGAGCAATCGCGAAGAAATTTATACCCGCCCCAGCCGTATTTCTGCCCAAGCAGGCTAGCGGCTACGATCTTTGAGTTTTGCTCATCAAGCGGCGCAGGCCAGAGCCTCGCATCATCCGCGCTAACGAAATATCTCTTGCTGCCAAACTGGGTTAAAATTTCGCCGCCGAATACACTTCGTACGCCGAGCGTGCCGCCAAGATCGCGCTCACCGCTAAAATCATACGGCAGGATCGTGCCGGTGCGCGCCCTAAAAAGCTCCGCGCCATTTTCGTCATAAACGGCGGCGCCGTCGCGCAGGATCGTTATAAATTTAGAATTTGCATAAATATCCGCCTGCTGAGGGCTGATGCGCTTTATCGCATCGCTTCTGATCCAGCCCCACACGCCGTCATTGCGTACGAACGCCCACGCTCCGTCTCTGCTGTAATGCGATAGCAGCAGCGGATAGCCCACGCTCACGGCGGAATTTGCGGCGTAATCAAACGGCTCGCCCTCCCCCGGCTCGCTCGGATCGCCAAAAATCGGCAAGTCGCTTGGGATATTTCGCAGCAGCGCGTTTTTTACCGTTATAGCGGGCGCTGAAATCAGCCCGAACGCCTCTTCGTTCGCGTTTATACGAATGCTTTGATAGATCGCATCGTCGTATATCCTGCCTGCGGCGTCAAAATGGCGCCCCTTGGCGTAATTAAGCCCCCAAAACGTATCTATTTCCGCTTTAATAGGCGCATCCTCAAACCAAATTTTAAAATAGCGGCTCTTAAACGCTTTTCCGCTTATGTTTTGCACTGAAGCGGGAGCGGGCATCCGCTCGCTGTTTTGAGCGTATTCGAGATCCAAAACAGCGGGATTTTCCGGGATAAACTTATGGACGGTTTTACCGCAACCTGCAAGGATTAAAGCCGCGAAGATGAGAGAAGCTAATCGTTTCAAACAAAATGCCTTTTAAAAAATTTTGGCTATAATTTTGCCAAAAAATAGGAAAAAACTTGATAAATTTCATCATCCAAAAGCTAAAAGAACGCAATATTTTCATCACGGGCGGCGCAGGCGTGGGCAAAAGCTACGTAATAAAAGAGCTCATCGAGGATTACCGCGCTCGCGGCAAGCTTGTTATCATACTCGGCAGCACCGGTATCAGCGCCGTAGAGATCGGCGGCGTGACCGTGCATAGCTTCTTTCGCTTCGGCATTTGCAAAAACCACGAGGAGTTAAAGGGCTTCGATCGCAAACAAAGCGGTAAGCTAAGTGAGCTGCGAAAAATTTTAGCCCTCGCAGACCTCATCGTGATCGATGAAATTTCGATGATCGGCGCCGAGCTTTTCGAGATGATCTATCTTAGAATTTCAAATTCTAAATTTAACGGACGGCTACTCGTTACGGGCGATTTTTATCAGCTTCCCCCGGTGCGTAAAGAGGGCGAGAGCGCGCCGCGCGCAAGCCTATTTAGCGACTCGGATTACGCCTTCGGCTCGTATGCGTGGAGGCAGTGCGAGTTTTTTTACGTCGAGATGATAGGCTCCAAGCGCACCGCAGATGCGGCGCTATACCGCCTGCTTTGCGAGCTGCGGCTCGGCATCACGAGCGAGCAGACGGCGGAGCTGATGCGATCTTTGATCATCGATGCTGCGCGAGCAGAACCAGATGCCACGATAATCTCGGGCCGAAACGCCGAAGTAGATGCGATAAATAACGCCAGATTAGCTAAGCTTAATGCGCCGCAAAGCAGCTTTGAAGGCGTTTATGAAGCGCTGCAAAGCGGCGTGAGCGAGCAGAAAATTCAAAAATGGATCGCCTCGCTAAATACGCCGCAAAATCTGACGCTGAAAGAGGGTGCAAAGGTGCTGTTTACCGCAAACAAAAGCGGCGAGTTTTTTAATGGCGAGCAAGGCGTCGTCGAAAAGATCGAAAAAAGCTCCGGCGGCGAGATCGAAAGCGTGGTCGTAAAAAAGCCCTCGGGCATACTAAGCCGCGTGGAGCTGCAAACATACGAACTAAGCGAGATCGCCGCAAGCGGCACGGATGCTGAGCAGATCGTGCTGGCGCGGTATTATCAGTTCCCGCTAAAGCTCGCATACGCCATCACGATCCACAAATCCCAAGGCATGAGCATCCCGCAGCTCATCTGCGACATCGACAGGATCTTTGCCAAGGGGCAGCTCTACGTGGCGCTTTCGCGTGCGACGAGCCTTGCGGGGCTCGGGGTGATATATACGCGCGCAGAACCATTGCTGCGGTATTTGCAGCGCAACGCAAGCGCGGATGAGGCTGTGGTGAAATTTTATCAAGAGAATGAATTTTATAAAATTTCGAATCAAAAAATTTAAGGAAACGCATGCGGCTAGAAAGAGCGATAGCGCTAAGTAGAGCCAAACAAAAAAAAGTGTATTTGCAAGGTAGTGATGATCTATGCCAAGATAGCATTTTTGTATCTGTTTCCGTTTATCATAATGTTTGCGATCGATGCGGTATTTAAAACAGACGATGATACGGATTACAAGATGATCGAAGTCTATCTTATCTACGCAGTGCTTTTGATTATTTATGTTGCTTGCATTTACGACGGCATTGCGGACGCCGCTTATGAATATAAACTATTTTACAAAAAAGTTTTGGTACGCACGGCGATCTCACAGGCGTATCCGCAGCTTACTTATTTGCCAGGCCGCGGCATAAGCGCGAAGGAATTCAGGCGAGCGGGAATCTTTGCAAACTCCGATTTTATCAGCGAAGATGAGATAAAAGGCGAATGGGATGGGGTAAAATTTAGCCTCAGCGAGGCGATTAGAATCAAAAAGAACTACGATCTGGGCATAGACAATACCTATGTGAAGCTAACTTCGCTTGCAATGAGCTTATATGATGCGTATATGGATTTTAGCGGCAGCGTGCTGATATGCGAATTCGGCAAGAGATTTTACGCCAAAACCATCTTGGCAAGTCGCGAGCTAAATACAAAAATTTTAGGCGAGAAGGAGCTAATGGACAACATCATTTTTAATAGCGAATTTCGCGTGTTTACTGATGACAAGGTCGAAGCTCGATATCTATTGACGCCCGCGCTGATGGAGCGACTAAACGAGCTAAAGCGATACTACCATAAATTTAGCATAAGCGCGGCGTTTATGGATAATAAATTTTACCTATTTCTAAACGGCGCGCCAAACCGCTTTGAAACAGAGCTATTTAGCATACCTCCGACAACCGGAACAGCGTATGCTCATCAATACGAACTGGCTGAAATTTTAGAATTAGTAAGCGAGCTAGGCCGCATAACCGGCGAGCTAGAAAGCAAAATTTAATCAGCCCGCATAGTTTAAATTTAACGGGCTAAATTTGACCGCTCTATTACAGTCCCGCTTCGGCTCTTAGCCGCGCGGCGTACATCTCGCGCAGGCGCGGTACGTATTCACCGACCGTGCCGCCGCCGACCTGCCTGCCGTCTGCTTTTACGATCGGCAGCACCATCAGCGTCGCCGCGCTGATAAAGGCTTCATCGGCCTCATAAACCTCGCTCATTCCAAACGCTCGCTGCTGCACGCTAAGCCCCGCCTGCTCGGCAAGGCCCAAGATCACCTTGCGGCGGATACCAGGCAGTATGTCGTTTGAAAGCGGCCGCGTGATCAGAACGTCATCTTTGATGATAAACGCGCTGGAGCTCGAACACTCGGTAACCAGCCCGTCCTCGATCAAAAAGCACTCATAAGCGCCCGCCTTGTGAGCCTCGTGCTTTAAGATGCACTGCGCAAGAAGCGAGATCGATTTTATATCGCGCCTGTGCCAGCGGATCTCGGGCAAACTTACGATCTCAATCCCCTCTTTTGCGAGCGGATTATCAAAAATTTGCGCGCTATAGACGAAGGCAAAGACGCTAGGCTCTATGCCGCGAACGTAATCAAAATCCCGCATCGCGGCCCCTCTTGTGATCTGGGTGTAGAAAGCGCCCTCGCTCACGCCGCCCTGCGCGATGAGCTCATATAAAATTTCCTCATATTTTTCGCGAGAATATGGAATTTTTAGCTCGATCTGCGAGGCGCTGCGCTCAAAGCGCTCCCAAAAATCCGCTCTGTCGCAAATTTTAGAATTTACCACGGGTGCTACTTCATAGATGCCGTCTCCAAGCACGAAACCGCGATCAAAAGGGCTTATCGCAGCCTCTTTGGCTTTGCAAAATTTGCCGTTAATATAAACTATCTCATCGCCGCTCATTCCGCTGATTTCAAACATAATCGCTCCTTGAAATTTCGCGCTATTTTATCTTATAACAATTTAATTTAAGATATAATGCCGCAAAAATCGAAGGAGCTCCGATGGATAAATCAAATTTTAAAGATAGACTTTTAGATATTATGTTTCATGTATCGCATAAACCCGTGCTTTTCCGCGATCTGCTCGAAGCCAACGCCGAGTTTAACGACGGAATGCTCGTCGATCCTTCGAAGCTAAATTTTAAATTTAACTACGGCAAATCCTACGTTATCTTCGCTTGCTTCGCATTCGTCTGCGTTATGTTTCTGATAACGCTGACGCACGCGATGTTTGAAAAGATCGACTTTCACTTCTCCATTTTATTTACGATCATAGCGACGTCGGCGGTTTTTATCGGCTTTGATTGCTTCAAAGCGTGGGCTAGAAAAAAGCTAACCCACGAGCTCATCAAACGCGCTTGGGCGAACCATTTCCTCTACTTCCCCTACGAAAAATACAGCCGCATAGTCGAAAATATCTACAACGAAGCGCTCAAAAATGACGTGCCTAGACGCGAGCTAGAACAATACGTGCTAAGCAAAATCGTAGAAGTTGGCGAAAAATAGTTTTAAAATACCGCAAAATTCTATAACACAAAACAGCATTTCGACCCAAGCAAATTTTAAAATTTTATTGCGAAATATGCGGCACGTAGGCAAGACGTAAAAATTCCAGCTCGAAAAGCAAGCAGGTATGATGGATGAATTCCAAATTAAAATTCTATGCCGATACAACAAAAACTGCACCGTAAATTACGATAGATAAATTTTAATCAAAGCTTATACTTTCCTGCGCAACATTTCGCTACGGCTAAATTTCACTTCATAAAATTTTATCTATCGCTTCTTAAATTCTAATCTCGTTCACTTACTGCCGATTTAGCAATCTGTATTATGTAATTGAAGTTATGTTTAACTATTTTAGGGTAAAATCACGCAATATCTAAGGGATAATATTAAATTTAAGAAAAGGATAGTTTATGAAACTACTTTTTTGCATTATTTTTGCACTTTGCAGCAGTGTTTTTGCGGGCAGTTTGGAGCAGATCAGATCTGCTGGAGTCGTTAAAATCGGTGTTCGTGATGGTAGGCCACCTTTTAGTGATGAAAAAAGTGGTAATTTCGAAGGCTTTGAAATCAACCTTGCAGATGCTATAGCTAAGAGCATATTCGGTGATAAGCGCGGTAGAGTCGAGTTCGTCCCTTTAAATGCCAGCGATAGGATCTCTGCATTACAAAACGATAAGGTAGATCTTGCAGTCGCGACCATCACGATAACGCAAGGTAGAAAAAGGCAAATCGACTTTTCTTATCCATATTTTTCGATGAGCCTGGGAGTTTTGACACGTAAAAGCGACGGCATCAAAAGTATAGACGATCTTTCAAACAAAAAGGTCCTAGTAGAGGGTAACGGGACTACGGCAGAAAATTTTTTGTATAAAAATAAAATCCACAATTTAATCCATTGCTCCATTACTACCGAATGCTACGATATGCTTAAACAAGGCAAAGCCGATGCTTACGTTAACGATAATCTCATCGTGCTAGCCTATTCCATTATCGACGACAATTTAGAAGTAGCAATCCAAAATCTAGGCAATCCGGAATTCTTAGGCATCGGAGTGCGCAAAGGCAATACCGAATTGCTTGATCTGATAAATAAAGAGCTTGTTACACTTAGCAAGCAGGGCTTTTTCGAACGTTCTTATGATGAAACTTTCAAGCCATTTTATCAAGGCGCTGCAGATAAAAAATACTTCTTACTAGATGGGCTCTATGCCATATTTTAGGACGAAATTTAGCAGTGTTTTATCTAACGGCTTCGACTAAAACGTCATTTATGATAAGCGGATAATATGCGAAATCCAATTTTAAGGACATAAAATGAAACTACTTTTTATAGCGGCTCTATTTTGTGCAGCGCTTTTTGCCGATAGCCTAGATCAAATCAGACAAAACGGCGTCATTCGCATCGGAGTGCGCGACGCTCATCCACCGCTTTGCGAGTCTAACGGCGGCAAATTTGAAGGATTTGAGATCGATCTTGCAAACGCTATTGCTAAAGAAATTTTTGGCAAAAAAGAGGGCAAAATCGAGTTCATCCCACTAAGCGTAAATGATAGAATTCCATTTTTAGAGGCAAATAAGCTTGATTTAGTTATCGGTCTATTTAGCATCACAAACGAACGAAAAAGAAAGATCGATTTCTCCCTCCCCTACCTCTCCGTAAATTTGGGCGTATTAACGCGCAAAGCCGACGCTTTTACCGATATCGCGCAGCTTCATGATAAAAAGATCGTATTCGAAGGCGACGCGACAGTAGCCGAGAAATTTTTCAAAACCAAGGGATTTAAAAATTTAGGCCATTGCGCTTCGGCTAAGGCATGTTACGAAATGATTCGAAATGGCGATGCGGACGGCTATATAAATGATAATCTCATCGTGCTTGCATATTCCGTCATCGATGATACTTTGGAAGTGCCGTTTAAAAACCTAGGCCCTAGCGATTTCATCGGCATCGGCGTGCAGAAAGACAACAAGGAACTACTTGATTTCGTCAATGCAGAGCTCATCAAGCTAAGCAAAGAGGGCTTTTTCAAAAAGGCCTACGAGCAGAGCTTTGATCCATTTTATCGCGGTACGGCAGATAAGAAGTATTTTCTGCTAGATGGAATTTATAATATGCTCTAAGAGCTTGCTTTAAATTTTGAGTCGGCTTTTAGAATTTTAATAAATAAAATTTCCTGCTTCGTTTGAAGGCGGAAAAGAGATTAAATTTAAGGATTTGCCATGAAATTGCTTCTTGTAATGTTGCTACCATTTATCGTTGCTTTTGCCGATAGTTTGGAACAGATCAGATCAAAAGGCGTCGTTCGCATCGGTGTTTACGACGGACAGCCTCCTTTTAGTGAGCTAAACGATGGAACTTTTGAGGGTTTTGAAGTTACGATGGCACAGGCCATAGCAAATGATCTTTTCGGCGAAAAAGGCGGCAGAATCGAACTTGTGCCGATGAAGGTCGAGGATAGAATTCCAGCATTAGTAAACAACCGCGTAGATATCGTCATCGCTACGATTACCATTACGCCTGAACGCGCGCAGCAGATCGATTTTTCAACACCGTATTTTTCAGTAAATCTTGGAGTTTTAACCCGCAAAGCCGATAGAATAAAATCCTTAGCCGATCTGCGAGAGAAAAGAATTTTGCTCGAAAGCGGCGGTACGGGCGAGGCATTTTTTAAACAAGAGGGTTTTGGAAATTTTACATTTTGCAAGATTGCCAGGGAGTGCTACCGCATGCTAAAAGACGGCGACGTGGATGCCTACGCGACCGATAATCTCATCGCAATGGCATATCCGGTAGTCGATAGCGAGGTAGAAGTACCGCTTAAAACGCTAGGCAAGCCCGATTTCATGGGTATTGGCGTGCAGAAAGGTAATAAAGAGCTACTAGACTTCGTCAATGCAGAGCTTATAAAGCTAAGCAAAGAGGGCTTTTTTGAAAAGGCATACGAAGGGACTTTTAATCCATTTTATCACGGCGCTGCGGATAAAAGATATTTCTTGCTAGATGGAATTTACAGCTTTTTGTAGGATTTGCGGCTTATTTTAAAATTTATCACGCAAGATTTATCGCGTAAATTTTATCTCCTGCTTGCTATGCTTTAGCTCTTGCAGCGGGGGTCACATAAAATTTATCGCGCAATCTTGCTCGTTTAAATTTTTCAAAAAAGCTTTTTCGCGGGCGAAACGGCATTTATATAAAATTCCGCTCGTTTAAAATTTATCTTGCATAAATTCTACTGAGTTTTGCAGCACTACGGGGCGAATTTTGATTTTCGTTTAAAATTTATCCTGCATAAATTTTACCGCAGCTTGAAATTGCCAGAATTAATTTAGCTCAGATTTTTATTATTTCAAATTTTACTCAGAATCCCTTTACTATGATTTTTTCACCACTTACAATCCGCTCACGCGGGGCGGCGGCGGGGGGGGGGGGTGGGGTGGGGGGGGGGGGGGGGGGG
>CAUSAC010000046.1:0-14960 GCA_963529615.1 uncultured Campylobacter sp.
AAAAAGGCGGATTTTGAAATTTTAAACGCCGATTTGACAGACGCGCTTGCGTGGATCAAAGCGAACAAACAAAGCGCCGCGGCGATCGGGACGAATTTCTTTCCCGCGCCGCCGCCTGCGATATTTATGAGCATCGATACGTCGAATTTATGCGTCAAAAAGCCTAGCGAGATCAAGGACGAGCTTTTGAAATTTTATGAAATTTTGATGGAATTTAACCCTAAGCTCATCGGCGGCGCGATGCCTAAGGACGAGTTTTTTCTATGCTAAAAATCGATAAAATTCGCAAAGCTCAAAACCCTGCGTTTTACGTCATAGACTATCTGTGGGGCGGCTTTGCGAGCCTAGGGGCGGTGTGCTTTTTCATAGCCGTCTGGCAGGTGGCTAGCGAGGCTTATGGGCCGCTCATTCTTCCCCAGCCCGCGGCGGTTTTTTCTAAGGCGTGCGAAATTTTAAGAAATTTTGCCGCAAACGATCTAGCTCTGTCGCTTAAACGTGCGCTTGCAGGCACCTTCCTCGCGCTTTTTGCGGGGATTTGCAGCGGGCTTGCGGCGGGGTATTTCAAAAGCCTGCGAGCCTTTTTAAACCCGCTAATTACCGTGCTTCTTTCGACGCCGCCCATCGTTTGGATCGTGCTTGCGATATTTTGGTTTCATTTCGGCGATACAAGCGTGCTTTTTACCGTCGTTATCGTCGTCGCGCCGATGACTTTTGCGTCCGCGGCGCAGGCGATGGCTAGCGTGAGCACCGAATACACCGAGCTTTTCGACAGCTACAAAAGCTCAATTTTAAAAAAACTGCGCTACCTCTACGCGCCGCACCTAATCGAGCGGCTGCTCCCTGCGATCTACGTCGCGGTCAGCAACGGCGCGAAGGTGCTTGTGATGGCGGAGCTTTTGGGCGCAAACGACGGCGTCGGCGCAAAGATCGCCGAAGCGCGCGTCAATATCGATACGGTCGAAGTCATGGCGTATGTGTGCCTAGTCATAGCCTTTACGGCGCTTTTTGATTATCTCGTGACCAAGCCGCTTCAAATTTTACTGATGCCGTGGAGCAGATGATGCTAAAAATTTCAAATCTGCGCTATGAAATTCTGCGCGACGTTATAATTTCCGATTTTTCTTTGCAGCTGCGCGCGGGCGAAGTAAAGACGCTCTTTGGCCCCAGCGGCTGCGGCAAGACCTCGCTTTTGCGGCTAGTCTGCGGGCTGGAGGATAAAAAAAGCGGGCAGATCGAAAACGGCTTTAAGAAAATCAGCTTTTTGTTTCAAGAAAACCGCCTGCTACCAAACCTCACGGCGCTTAAAAATATCGAAATTTTTAGCCCCGCAGACGTGAACGAAATTTACGCCCTCGCCGCAAAGATCGGGCTAAGTCCGAGCGATCTGAATAAATTCCCGTGCGAGCTAAGCGGCGGAATGCAAAAGCGCACGGCGTTTTTGCGAACTATCCTTAGCGGTTGCGATCTGGCGCTGCTTGATGAGCCGTTTGTAGGGCTCGATCGCGATCTGCGCGGCGTGCTGATCGAAATTTTAGTATCAAAGATCGAGCGCGAGGGGCTTGCCTGCCTTTTGGTGACCCACGACCGTTTCGAAGCCGCACGCCTAAGCCACGAGATCATCGAGCTCGAGCCCAAAGGGATGGGGCTTAGGCGCGTCGTGAGCCTAGATGAGCCGCTAGGCGCGCGCGACGAGCGATACGAAGAGCGCGTGGTAAGCGAGCAATTCGGGGGAGTGAGCTATTATGAGTAGAAATTTTATCTTTGGTGCGCGCGAGCATGGAAATTCTGCACGAAATTTAAACTTATGTTGCGGCCCGGGCGCAAGCAAGCGGAGCTTTGGCGCGCATAGCAATCCGGGCGCGGCCAGACACTGGCTGTCTGGCGCTAGCTGCGACGACCTCAGCGCTCGCATAGATGGGCTTTTTCGGGGCATCGGGCGCTACGATCTGGATGCGCGCAGGCGCGAGCTTTTGCGGGGTTCTGGATGTATCGATATCGGCGCGGGCAGATACAGCCTCTCGCAGGATACAGGGCGCTGCGGTTTTATCACACCGAAATACGAACTGCGCAGCCGTGCGAACTGCGATTATAGCGTGAGTGTGCTTTTGAACGGCGCAGCGTACTGCGGTTTTGCAGCACAAAATTCGACGAAATTTAGCAGCGATACATACTGCGGCTCTAGCGAGAGTACTTACTTGCGGTGTAGCTCTAGCGTGGGCGCTGGTTTACGGCGCGTTGACGCGAACCGAGATGTCCACTCGCGCCGCGATCCCAGCGCGAGCGCTCGTTTGCGACGCAGCTCTAGCAGGAACGGTCGTTTGCAATCTAGTATGAGCGTCCGCTCGCAGCGCAACTTCAATGCAGGCGTTTGCTTGCGGCGCGTTGGCACGAAGCAGAGCGTTCATTTGTACTGCAAATTTAGCGCGAACCGAGACGCCTTTCCGCGTTGCGGTTTTGATGCGTGCGGATTGAGCGCGCAGTTCAGCGCCCAAAAAGCCGTTTTGAGCGCCTACCGCTCGCTGTTTTGCGATGCAAGTGGGCTAGGTAGCGAGCAAAATCCAGCTCTAGGCACCTTTTGCGCGGTGCGGAATTTTTTAAATTTACACGACGCGCGCGATTTTAAGAATTTTGGCCCCGTAAATTTGAAGAAATTTAACCTCGCCGAGCTGCAATTTGTAAATTTAAAAAAGCAAATCCGCGCAGGCGAAGGTACCGATAAGAGCGTTAATTCGCGCAATTTGACGAGTTTTGAGCACGAGACCCGTATGCTGCGCAGACTAGGCTCTGAAAGTAAAATTCTCGCGCCGCGTAGATTTTATTTTCAGAGTGCGGTTGGTGCGCCGTGCGGACCCGGTCTCGGATACAGAAATTGCAAATTTGCGCAAAATCCTAAAGTTTGTGCCTCGGATTTTACACAAAATTTTAAAAATTTTGACCGGGGCTTGGAAGCCGAGCCCGTGCAAAATTTCAAAATTTCCGCTTTAAATTTTATACGAAATTTTTGGAATTCTGTTCGCGGCAGGGAAGCCGGGTCTATGCAAGGCTTCGGAAATTCGGACCGAAATTTTGAGCCGAAATTCCCGCAGAGCGCTAAGAATTTCAAGCAAAATTTCGAGCAAAATATCTCACAGAATGCCAAAAATTACGATCGCAATTCGGAGGCAGAGCCCGTGCGAGGATTTAAAAATCAAAATTCCACGCAGGATTTTTCACAAAATTGTAAAAGCTATGATCAAAATTCCACTCAGGGTTTTTCGCAAAGCGGCAGAAGCGCCGAGCTAAATTCCAAACCGAGTTTCTCGCAGAATATTAAAAATTCCGAACGGAATTTCCCGCTAAGCTTCTTACAAAGCATCAAAAATTCCGATCAAAGTCAAAATTTTAAATCCAGTTTCGCGCAAAGCCATGCCGAACCAAATTCTGTTCAGAACTTTTCGCAGAGCTCTAAAAATTCCGACCGGAATTTTAAGGCTAATTCCATGCAAAATCAAGCAGAGCCCGTTTCGTCGCAGGAGTTCAAAAATCCGGAGCCGTGCCCGGCGCAGCGGCTAGGCTTTTACGCGCCTAAATTTAAAGACGAGCGCGCGAGAAATTTTTTCTCCCATCCGATGCGCGCTTTCGTTCTTTGCGCCTGCTTTTTTGCGGCGCTGGGCGCGCTTAGCTTTTTAGCGCCGGACGCGCTGGCAATCGATTATGTCGCCGCTCATAAGTTTTACTTTCTGTTTTTGGCGCCCTCGTGCATCTACGCGGCGTTTTTGCTCACCGCGCTGCCAGATTGGACGAACTTCGAGGGCTCGCTAAAGCCCGTCTCGCTTGCTTTTGCCGCCTGCCTAATCGCGGCTTTTATCGCGAGCTTTTTAAATTTACGGCTTGCAGCGGCGATTACGGGGCTGTTTTGGGCGGTATTTTTCATCTTTGCGGCATGGCTTCTGTGGCTGGATAAAAACTCGAATAATTTTAGTATCCTGACGGTCCTTGCGGCGTTTTGCGCCTGCTCTGCGGCCTACGGCGCGAGCGGAGATGAGAAGTTTTTGCTTAGCTTCGTGCATATCAACGTCGCGGCAATCGCCGTCGTAAGCTACCGCATAAGCGTCGTCATCGGCAACGAAGCGCTAAGAGAGGCGGGGCTAAAGGACGCCGTTTTTATTCCAAATTTTATCTACAAAAATTTAGCCGCTTTCCTCGCCTTTGCTTTGGCGCTCGCGACGCCCTTTTTAAGCGAGGCGACGTGCGGATTTATCGCGCTTGGCATCGGATTTTTGTTTTTGGCGAAACTTCGCGAACTACACTATGTCGAAATTCTAAGCCGCCACTATATGGCGTTTTACTACGCGTTGCAGGCTGCGTGCGCGGCGGGCTATGCGTGGTTGGGCTGGGAGCTGATACGCGGGGGATACGCTGCCGCGCCGCTACACGTCATCGCGATCTGCTATATGTATGGAGCGATACTTTTCGTAGGAATGATCGCCGGACAGCGCCACAGCGGAATTTCGCCGCTAAACTTCCCGCGCCTAAGCCGCGCGGCGCTCGTTTTGGCTCTGCTCGCGGGAGGTTTAAGAGCCGTTTTTGCGGGCGAGAGCTTTGTTTTATACGTGATGATCCCCGCGGCGCTTTTCATCGCCGCGGTCGCGCTATATCTGATAAATTTCATCCCGATCTTTCTGAAAAATCCTTTCAGCGCGGATCCGGATTGATAATCATCAAAGCGGGCTTGCTAAATTTTAGCTACAATCGATTCAATTTCATTTCAAGGAGAGCTTATGCAACACATCAAAAATATCGACGCCGCCAAGGCCGTAGAGCTTGCTTCGCTAGTCGAAGTGTCCCCTCATAAGGTGATTTCGCGCACCCTCGCGCAAAATCCGGCGCTGAATATGACGCTTTTTGCCTTCGACGGCGGCGAGGAGATCAGCTCGCACAAATCCGACGGCGACGCGTTCGTTTACGTGCTTGAGGGCGAGGGCGATTTCACGATCGACGGGCAGAAGCACCGCGTAAAAGCGGGGCAAAGTATCGTCATGCCTGCGGGCTTGCCGCACGCGATCTTCGCGCCGGTGCCGTTTAAGTGGTTTTTAGTGGTGGTTTTTTAGCCTCTAAGTTTAAGGGCGGGTCAAATTTTAAAATTTAGCCCGTCCGCCGCTTCATAAAATTTTATCCGAAATTCCATTCGCAGGGTTGTTTTGTCTGTTTCAGACCGCCCCCGCTCGCCCTCGCAAAATTTTAAAATTCCAAAACGTTTAAATTTTACTTTTACCGCGCCCAAAAATTTCGCCGAGTTTGTAAACCGCGCGGGAGCTGAAAATAACACATCGCGTTTGCGCGCTGTGTCTAGCCCCGAAATCGCACGCTTGAGCTCGCATCGCAAGTCAAATCCATGGCTCGCGCGTTAAATTTCAAAGTCGCGCCGAGCACTTAATATGCGTCGAGCGTGCAAATACGCGCCAAGCTAGTCGAGCAGATAGGCGCTGTAATAGGGCAATGCGCCAAGCGCGCAATACATATCGGGCGAGTAGAGCAGACGGGCGCTGTCTGTAGTAGGGCGAACCCGCCGAGTGCGCAATGTGCGCCTAGCTCATAGATTAAGCGTAAATTTAAAGGCCGTGCCCGACGCGAAATGCACGCCAAGCAGGCCTAAATTTTAAAATTTAGCTCTCGCTCGGGATCAGCTCCTTGATGATGAGCTCAGGCGTGATCGTGCCGCGGAAGTTGTTTTTGCTAATCGTAAAGATCGCGTCCACTCGCTCGCCGGCGCGCGGCAAAAAGTCGTAGTTGAAAAACAGCGCCTCGACGCTGCTGCCGTTTTTATCAAGCGCCATTTTGATATGCTTGCCCTCCTTGCCGATCTCCCTGATATTGCGGGCGCGCGCGCCTTTGATGCAAAAGAGCGGGCGCGGATTTTTCTGCCCGTACGGCTCGTAAAATTCTAAAATTTCAAGCAGCTCGAAGTCTATCTGCGACGCGTCCAGCTCGCCCAGCAGATCGTCTTGCGCGCTAAAATCGCTCAGATCCTTGGGCGTTATGCGCTCATTTACGCGCCGCTTAAACTCCTGAAGCAGCGCAGGATCGATCCCCACGCCCGCAGCGCCCTTGTGTCCGCCGAAGGTCGTTAAAATTTCGCTTTGCGAGGAGATCAGCTCTAAAATATCGAATTTACCGATGCTGCGCGCGCTTCCTTTGGCGCGCGAGTCGCTCACGCTAAAGACGATCGCGGGCTTTTTGTAGGTCTTGCTTAGGCGGCTTGCGACGATGCCGATGATCCCTTCGTGCCACTGCGGACCCCACACGACGATGACATTGTCGCTCGGATCGACGCTTTTTACGATCTCGTCGTAGAGGTTTTTCTCCTCCTCTTTGCGCGAGTTGTTGATCGAATTTATCGTCTCTAGGTAGTGGTTTGCCTCTCTGATATTTTTGGCGCATAGGAAGTTATACGACATCGTCGCATCGTCCATCCGCCCCGTGCAGTTGATTAGCGGCGCGATCGTGTAGCTGATATCGTCGAATTCGAAGTGCTTTTTAAAATAGTGCTCTTTAATCGCCTTGAAGCAAGCGCGGTTTGAGCTATTTAGTCGCTTGATGCCGAAGCGTAAAAGCGCGCGGTTCATGTCGCGTAGCTCCATCATATCGGCGATTATGGCGATGATGAGGATATCCATCGAGCTTGCCATATCGTAGTTCACGCCGAGGGTTTCTTTTAGCGCGCCTACGAGATACCACGCTACCTGAGCGCCGCAAATTTCGATATTTGGGAAGGTGCAGTCAGGCTGCTTCGGATTGATTATCGCGTAAGCTCTCGGCAGCACGGGCGGGGGCATGTGATGATCGGTGATGATAAGATCGATCCCCTTTTGAGCGCAAATTTCGGCAGCTTCCGTCGCGGAGGTACCGTTATCTACTGTGATGATGAGATCTACGTCCTCAAGCTCTTCGATAATCTCGCTGTTTAGCCCATATCCGTCGGTAAAGCGGTTGGGGATCTTGATGACGTACTCCGCGCCTATTTGATTGAAAAAATCGCTCATTATGACGGTGCTTACGATACCGTCGACGTCGTAATCGCCGACTACGGCTATGCGCTGGTTTTCTTCGATGGCAGTTTTTATGCGCAAAGCCGCCTTATAGGTATCCTTCAGCTCGCAAGGTAAGGGAATTTCAGAAATTTTAGTATGCCGATCGTTCGCAAATCTCGATTTTAAAATTTCCCTTATCTCATTTTTACCTAGCATTTTTTATAGATGCTTCGATAAAGCCCAAAATAGCGGGATTTGGGCGCACTAGACGGCTGGTAAATTCCGGGTGAAACTGCACGCCCAGAAAAAACGGATGGTTTTTTAGCTCGACCGCTTCGATAAGCCCGTCGCTCTCGCCGCAGACGATAAGACCGTGCTTTTCAAACTCGACGCGGTACTTCGGATTGGCTTCGTAGCGGTGGCGGTGGCGCTCACGGATGGTTTTTTGTTCGCCGTAAATTTTACCCAAAAGCGAGCCTTTTTTGACGTCACAGTCATAGCCGCCTAGCCGCATAGTGCCGCCCATAGGGGATTTGTGCGTGCGGATCTGCTTTTTGCCGCTTGCGTCGATAAAGCTGTCGATCAGATAGATCACCGGATCTTCGGTCTGAGGGTCAAATTCCGAGGAGTTAGCGTTCTTTAATTTTAAAACATTGCGCGCAAACTCCACCATCGCAAGCTGCATCCCCAGGCAGATACCCAAAAACGGCACCTTATGCACTCGCGCGTAGTTTATGGCTAAAATTTTACCCTCTACCCCACGCGAGCCGAAGCCGCCCGCGACTAAAATTCCGTTTACGTCGCGGAAAATTTCATCCACATTGCTCGCTTCAATTTTTTCGCTATCGATCCATTTTAAGTTTATCCGCGTATCAAGCGTCGCGCCCGCGTGGATGATTCCCTCGGTGAGGGATTTGTAGCTTTCTTTCAGATCGATATATTTGCCGACGAAGGCGATCGTGGTTTCGTTCGTAGGCACGATGACGCGCTTAACGAGGCTGTCCCAGTTGCTCATATCTACTTCGAGCTTGTTTAAGCTTAAAGTCTCCGCGATCGGCGTTAAAATATCCTGCTTCAAAAACGCAAGCGGGATCTGATAGATGCTCGCGCTATCGGGGCTTTCGATGACGCAGTTTTTATCCACTCCGCAGCTTAGCGCGATCTTGTCTTTAAGTGCGCGATTTAGCGGCATTTCGGAGCGGCAGATTATCATATCGGGGCTGATACCGATGCGGCGCAGCTCGCCTACGCTATGCTGCGTGGGCTTAGTCTTGAGCTCGCCCGCTACCTTTATAAAAGGCACGAGCGTGAGGTGGATATTCATCGTATTTACTTTACCCAGCTCCACCCTCATCGCGCGGATCGCCTCTAAAAACGGTAGCCCCTCGATGTCGCCTACGGTGCCGCCGATCTCGACGATCAGCACGTCGTTGCCCTCGCCCGCCTTTTTTATGCGGCGCACGATCTCGCCTACGATGTGGGGGATCACCTGGATCGTCTTGCCCAGATAATCGCCTCTGCGCTCCTTTTCGATGACGGAGCTGTAAACTTTGCCCGTGGTGAAGTTGTTATCTTGGCTTAAATTTTCATCCAAGAACCGCTCATAATGCCCAAGATCCAGATCGGTCTCCGCGCCGTCGTCGGTGACGAAAACCTCTCCGTGCTCCAGCGGGCTCATAGTGCCGGGATCTACGTTGATGTAGGGATCCGCCTTTAGGATGCGCACCTTTTGCCCCGCGTGCTTTAAAAGCGTCGCGATCGACGCCGCCGCAATACCCTTACCCAGCGAGCTCAGCACTCCGCCGGTGACGAAAATATATTTCGTTTGTTTTGCCATAAGTTTTCCTAAATTTTGATATTAATGTCGCGATTATAACTTCTTTTAGGTTAAAGCACACTAAGCTAGAATTTGAAAATTTTAGAAATTTACGGCAAAATACGACCCAAATAAATTTTAAATTTAAAGGAGAGATGATGAAAAAGATCATCGCGGCTTTAGTGCTCATCGTAGCGCTTATAGTGGGCGTTTTTGTAGCGACAAAGGACGCTAAAACGGGCGTAGCTAAAAGTGTAAACGATAGCATAACCAAAACGGTTGACGGTGCGGTCGGCAAGAGTGCCAGCGCGGCGATTGAGCAGCAGATTGCGGAATCTATCGCTAGAAACAAAATTTTCGAGACTAAAAGCGCTAAATTTTATCCGGGAGATAGCAACTCAAGCGGCTTTATCGAAGGCGTAGTAAAAAAAGAGAAACTACAAAAAAGCCTTGCCGAGGGCTTTAGCAAGCTAAAGGAAAAAGCAGGCGCGCAAGATAGCAACGATACGGACGAGCCGGATCCTGCTAAAATTTTCCCGGAAGATTTTGCTTTTCGCTACGACTACACTATCAAGCATAGCGTAAAAAACATTGCGGATGGATTTGAGAGCGACGGAATTTTAACGATTAAGACTCCATATTACGCGGAGCCTTGCAAGAAGCTGTTTAAGACTGACGCGCCGCTTAGCACGCATCTAAACTACGGACCTACTGAGATTAAAATTAGCGCAAAGCTAGCCGATATAAATGTGCTCGAAGATGGCGGAATAGGACGTCTTGCAGGCCTTAGCCTAAACGGCACGAGCGATATGAGCGGTAAAACGATAAAAGCCTTGGGCTTTAAAATCGGTGAAATTTTTATAGACGACGGCAAGGATTCAGGGCTTGATGTGAAGGATCTTATCTATGAGGCAAACTTTAAAAACGGCATCCAAGATCTAGACGACAATATAACTAAGCTCTTTTTGAACGACATAGATTTTGCAGGCAGTACAAAAGAGCTCGTCGTAACTGTAGATAAACAGCGCTTCGTCGTAGTTACGGATATGAGCACAGAAGGTAGCTACCGCGTAAAAGATGGAATTTTAAATTTCAACGAAAGCGATAAAGCCCAAAGCCTAAAAATCGCTGACGTGCTAGTGCGAAACATCCATTTAGGCGTCGATACCAGCTTTAGCGCTGCACTTTTCGAAAAATATCTGTCTGTTATCTCAAATCCGCAAGAAGGCGAAAAATTAGCGGAAAATAAAGAGCTTTTTATGAAGCTGCTAAAAGATGATATGAAAATCAACGTGAATGATTTTTCGTTTGAAAATAGCCTCGGCAAGAAATTTGCTTTTAACGCAAGCGCGCTAGTAGGCGGCTACATCGACGAGACGCAGCTTTTTAAGCGCATGAGCTTGGACGGCAAAGCTACGATAAATACGACTATCACGGACTTCCTATCGCCTTATGACAGCCTGCGCGATTTTGCGCCGATGGCTGAAGTTTACGGCTCGCAGTTTCTTAAGCCTGATGGAGATGGGGTTAAGATGGAGTTTAGCTTCGATAAGGCAAGCAACTCTATGATCTTAAACGGAAAGCCTATCCCGCTACCGCACAACTAAATTCTTAAGCTTTGCGGGCGGATTTTAAGCCTGCCCGCAAAGCTCTTTTTGTTTCTTGCTTTTTCGGCACAGAATTTCGCAAAACTCCACGTAAATTTTTACCTACAGAATTTCGCGGTGGCGCCATAAAATTTCGCTAGAATTTTACCGCATCGTTTCTGCATGCCTTGCTAAATTTTAAAACTTACAAGCCAAAATCTCATACTTACAATGACAGATAGACTTAAGCAAATTTGGCTATAATGCGCGCTTTTGCAGCGCAGCTAGCATAAATTTAAAAGACGGCGGATTATGAGCGGCATTTATTACGCCGCCTCTTTTGACGACGTATTTTATATTGGGAAACTAACGCTAAATTTGCATTTTTAAATTTCAAGGAACGATATGAAAGTAATCAAACGCAACGGCAGAACCGAGGAACTTGACGTAAGCAAGATCAAAAAATACACGAGCGAGGCAGTGGAGGGGCTGGAAAACGTAAGCCTTAGCGAGCTTGAGGTGGACGCAAAGATCCAGTTTCGCGATATGATCACCACCGAAGAGATCCAGCAAACCCTCATCAAAACCGCAGTCGAGAAGATCGACGTGGATCGCCCGAACTGGACCTTTGTCGCCGCGCGGTTATTTTTATACGATCTATATCATAAAGTAACGGGCTTTAGCGGCTATAACAGCCTGGGGGATTACTTCGCTCGCGGCGAGGCGGCGGGTCGCATAATGCTCGGCTTAAAAGAAAAATACGATCTAGAGGATCTGAATTCTTACTTGCAGCCGCAGCGCGATTTGCAGTTTAACTACCTCGGCATCAAGACGCTTTACGATCGCTACCTCATTAAGGATAAAAGCGGTGCGCCGATCGAGCTTCCGCAGCAGATGTTTATGGCGATCGCGATGTTCCTTGCGCAAAACGAGCTTGACTGCCAGAGCTGGGCGAAGAAATTTTACGACCTCATATCTAAATTTGAAGTCATGCTTGCCACTCCGACGCTCTCAAACGCCCGCACGACGCGCCATCAGCTAAGCAGTTGCTACGTGGGAAGCACGCCCGATAATATCGAAGGGATTTTTGATAGCTATAAGGAGATGGCGCTTCTGAGCAAATTCGGCGGCGGTATCGGCTGGGACTGGTGCAAGGTGCGCGCGATGGGAGGCAGCATCGACGGGCATAAAAACGCCGCGGGCGGCATCATCCCGTTTTTAAAGATCACGAACGACATCGCCGTCGCCGTCGATCAGCTGGGCACGCGCAAGGGTGCTATCGCCGTGTATATCGAGCCGTGGCATATGGACGTGAGCGACTTTCTCGATCTGCGCAAAAACTCGGGCGAAGAGAGGCGCCGCGCGCATGAAATTTTCCCCGCGCTGTGGATAAACGATCTGTTTATGAAAAGGCTTCAAAGCGGCGGCAAGTGGACGCTATTCGATCCTGCAGAAGTAAGCGATCTGAGCGATCTATATGGCGCGGAATTTGAAGCGCGCTACGAGCAGTACGAGGCCGACGATAAAATTTCAAAATCCACCATTCTGGCAAAGGAGCTTTGGAAGAAAATTTTAACGAGCTATTTTGAGACGGGCATGCCATTTTTATGCTTCAAAGATAACGCCAACCGCATTAATCCAAACGCGCATCAAGGCTTAATCAGGAGCTCAAATTTATGCACCGAGATCTTTCAAAACACGGCGCCGAACCACTACAAAATCAAAGTCGTTTTTGCTGATGGCAGCGAGAGGCTGTTTGAGGAAAACGAAGATGTAAGAACCGACGCGGGCATCGTAAAAAAGGCAAAAAAGATCACCGCGCTAGACGCGCTGGGCGGCAGAGAAATTTTTATCGTAGAAAAGGGCTGCGGCGAAGGCGCGACAGCGGTTTGCAACCTCGCAAGCGTAAATTTAAGCAAAATCAACAGCCGCGAAGAGATAGCTCGCGTGATGCCGATCGCCGTGCGGATGCTCGACAACGTCATCGATCTAAATTTTTACCCGCACGCCAAGGTCAAACACACCAATCTAAAAACCCGCGCGATAGGGCTCGGCGTAATGGGCGAAGCGCAGATGCTGGCCGAGCGCGGCGTGAAGTGGGGCAGCTACGAGCACTTCGAACTGATCGATAGGATAATGGAAAACGTGAGCTTTAACGCGATCAAAGCAAGCTCAAATTTGGCCGTAGAAAAGGGCAAATACCCTGATTTTGCTGGCTCGAAGTGGAGCGAAGGAATTTTTCCGATCGATTTAGCGAACGAAAACGCCAAGGCGCTCGTTAAGCGCGGTGGGCTTTTTGAGCAGAGCAGCTGCGATTGGGACGGGCTGCGCGAGAAAGTAAAGCGAGACGGCATGCGAAACGGCTATCTGATGGCGATTGCGCCGACATCGAGCATCAGCATACTCGTAGGCACCACGCAGACGATCGAGCCGGTGTATAAGCGAAAGTGGTTCGAGCACAACCTAAGCGGCATGATCCCGGTCGTCGTGCCGAATTTAAGCCCGAAAACGTGGCAGGCGTACGTACCTGCATACGAGCTCGATCAGCGCCTGCTCATAAAAGCGGGCGCCATCCGCCAAAAATGGATCGATCAAGGTCAAAGTCTAAATATCTTCATGAGCCTAGATAAGGCAAGCGGTGGCTATCTGAGCGAAATTTACACGCTTGCGTGGCAGCTGGGGTTAAAATCGACCTACTATCTGCGCTCCGAAAGCCCTGATAGCGAGAAGCTAAACAACGTCGCCGATCGTTCGATCGAATGCGAAGGGTGTCAGTAAAATACGGCGGCGCTATGGTTTAATATAAAATTTGAAAAATTTTGAAATTTTTAAGAGCCGCTATAAAATTTTTGTAAAATTTAAGCGGCTCAGGTCGATAGCAAAGCGAAAGCGCTTACTAAAGAATTCTTTGCCTTTCGAAGTAGTTTGATTTAATAACGGACGAGCAAAAAAGCGCAGCCTTCGCAAGAACCAAATCGTTTCAACAGCGCTCGCTCAAATTTAAAGCGTAGATTATTCCACTTGCCCGAGCTTTTTGAGATAGGCGAA
Source organism: uncultured Campylobacter sp. (assembly GCA_963529615.1). Taxonomy (GTDB): domain Bacteria; phylum Campylobacterota; class Campylobacteria; order Campylobacterales; family Campylobacteraceae; genus Campylobacter_B. The sequence goes on from CAUSAC010000046.1 coordinate 13,461, forward strand.
AATTTTAGCGATCTCGATCATTTTATTTAGGCTTTCGAGCAGTTTTGCGCTTTGCGAGCTCGGCGCGGATTTGAAAATTTCGCTATTTTCAACGCCGATTACGAGGCTGTTCTCGCCCAGATAAAGCTCGGTTTTACCAAATAAATTTACGGTGATCGTCTGCATATTTTCTAAAATTTTTTTGTTTTGCAAAAATGCGGCGGCAGCGGGATTGTTTAGATATACGTCAAACGACGCGCTTAGATGCGGGCTGTCTTTAAGCAGCTTCAGATCCGATGCGCCGAAGATGAACTCTCCGCGCGGCACGACTAAAATTTTACTATCAAAAGTCTCGCTAAAATCAAATTTTGCAAAAAGCCCGTCGAAAATCGCCGTATCATCCTTCTTTTTAAGATGCAAAATTTTATCCAGCTCAAATACTCGATTTTCTCTGTTTTTATCGAAATCGCGACTTAGGCAAATGTCGCCGATTTTTATGCCAAATTCGGGCGTCTTTCCTACTATAGCGTGCTTGCAAGTGCATAGATTTGCCTCTTTACGGAGCGGATTTTTGTAAATTTCATCGAGTAAAAACGCGCCGAAAGGCTGAAAGGTAAGACGCAGCTCCTTTGCGATCCAAAGCAGAAATTCATTCTTAAAGGCCTCTTCGCTGAGCACTTCAAATTTACGCGAAATGCGCACAGCTAGGTATTTGTAAGCAGGATAAGTAAGAGCTAGCAACACTAATAAAAATAGGAACGAGAAATCTCCGAAATCCTTGCGCATAGCAATAAATAGCGCCAGTACTACCGCTGCTACACCGCCACGCGCCTTCCAAAGCGCCACATTGCGCATTCCATCTAGTTTTTGCTTTTTTAATTCGTAAGAAACAAGGCTCATCGCTATCCCCGTGAGTGAAATTTGACGCTCATTATAGCGAAAAATGGGATTAAATCAAGCTCAGCGCATAGAGAGGTACTATATTTATTTTGCTAGGACTTAAAAGATACGAAATTTTAGAAAATACCTCTTCAAATATTTTCATTATAAAATTTTAAAAGTAATACACATAGCAGCCTCGGTCATCGTATATATCAAATAAAATCGAAAATTTATCTTTATTGTTTATGGCTAACTGAACTCTAATGTTCAAAGATGGCTCTTTTGCCAGCTCAAAATTAAAATGACGCAGCAGTATGGATCTCAAAAAATTTGGCTCAAGCGCCTTTTCTTTTATAAAAATAACGCCCGCTCTGGCGCCGTTTTTATAAGGCTTAGCTTTTGTATATTGCCCCTTCATATTTTTAAGAAGATACTCCTCTATTTTCTCATCTCTTTCCCAAAAAAGAATTTTATAAACTACGCTATCTAAGTGGCTTGCTTTTGAAATTAAAAACATAACTAGCCTTATTTTAGCCTCTACATCGATATTTTCAAAATCTATTCTTGATCTGGCTACGCCTCTTTTGTTTCTGCTTATTTTTCTAAATTCTATATCGAAATTAGTTGGGTTTATAATAC
>CAUSAC010000047.1:0-14616 GCA_963529615.1 uncultured Campylobacter sp.
CGGTGCGAAACAGAATTGTGATTATACAAGAGCGATGCTTAAAGGGGGCTGAATACACAAGAGAAATTTTAAAAAACGGTTTTGGAAAATTTCAAAATTTTATAATGAAATTTTATGCTTAGCATGCTTGAGACAAATTTCATCTCCAGCCTCCGTAAAAATTTTATAAATTTCGCAAACGACCGCATCCAAACTAAAATTTCATTATACCGCGATATGCCGCAATATCGCGACCGCTGACCGCACCTATTCGCCCATAAAACCCGCCTACAAAACGCTTAAGCGCACGATTATAAGATTTCGCTATAATCACGTCCGATTTAAAATTTATCAAAATTTAAAAGGATTTCTATGCGCGCAATTTTTTCTATTTATATCTTCATCATCGCAGCCCTTATCGGCATCGAGCTCTCGCTCGGCGCACTCGTCGCACCCGTGGTATTTTTCCCGCAGCAGATTATCGGAGATGGCGTGTTATCGCACTTCCAAAGCGGCAAGCTAATGAGCGAGATCTTCGTAAAATACGGCGGCATCCTCATCGCAGTCTCGATCATCTGCCTCGTTTTTGAGATGATAAATTTCAACAACAACAAATCCCAATCCTTTCGCTTGCGCCTTTCGACCCTGATGCTGACGCTAGTAAATATCATCTTAGCCCTGCTTTTCGTGCTTTACTTTACCGACTACGTCATAAATGCCCAAAAGATCGGTGCAGAAGCGACGATGACGCCAGAATTTGCTCAAATCCACGCCGCCAGCGAGTGGTGCATGAAACTCATCATCGTGTTTCAAACGGTGCTATTTTTCGCAAAAATCCTCCCCGCCCTCGCCGCGAAAAAAGCAGCACCGGAGCAAAGCGCAGCCGATGCAGATTAAAATTTACTACGAAGACACCGACGCGCAGGGCATCGTGTATCACGCCAACTACATAAAATTTTGCGAGCGGGCGCGCAGCGAGGCGCTTATGCAGGCCGGGGTGGACTTCGCGCGCGCAGACACATACTTCGTAGTTAGCGAGCTTTGCGCTAAATTTCTCCGCCCCGCGCGCCTCGGCGACACGCTTGAAATTCGAACGAGCCTAGCCGCGCTCAAAAACGCCAGCGCCCTTTTGCGGCAAGAAATTTACAAGATCAAAGATATTAAAAACACCGATTTTAGCGAGCTTTTGTACGCGCAGGACGTAAAAATCGCATTCGTAAAAGACGGCAAGCCGATCAAATTTAGCGCCGAAATTTTAGAATTTTTCAAATCTTTGAGATAAATTTATCTCGCGGGTTCAAATTTGCCTAGTCGTGTGCGGCACAAACATAGCGCAGACCGACCTTCGGCGTAAAATATAAGAATACGCATAGCTCTTGGGCGATATAAAATTTACAGACGAGATAAAATTTTACGACATAGAATTTCGCTCGGAGTTAAGGTTTAAATTTAACGCTACGCCGCGACATAAACCCCTCACGCGCCCGAGATAGAAAGCAAAATTTGAAATATCAGAATTTTGCAATGGCGTTAAATTTTGCCCTGCCCTGCCGCTTTATGAAATTTCTCACCCTTAAATTTAAACCCGCGCAGATTGAGTCTGTGTTTTGCCTCGCTAAAATCCCGCTAGTCCGTAAAATTTAAGCAGGCTAAATTCGCCCCGTCCGCTCGCACGCCGCAATGAAAATCGCGGCGCCCGCGCAAAAAGCTGCGCGCAAAATCAAAATAGCACGCAAAGAAAGCGCCAAATGCGCCTCACAGCAGCTCTTTTATCTTTTGCAGATCCTCTTTGAAAAGTTCCGCCTTGCTCGGATTTTGCGCGATGAATGCGGGATCGAAACTCGGCACGAAACTAATGCCGCCCTCGTTAAAGACCGAGCCGTGCAGCGCGTCCATACCTGCCAGATCGCCGTTTCGTAGCACGATTTTGCAGCAGAGCTCGCCCAGGCAGAGCACGACTTTGGGCTTTAAAATTTTGATCTCATCGGTCAGATACGGCGCGCATTTTAAGATCATTTCCGAGCTTACACGCCTATTTTGCGGCACCGCGCACCTTATCAAAAAGCTAAAATAAATTTCTTCCGGTGCGCAAATTTGATCTAGCGCCGCTGCTACTTCAGCTTCCAAACCGCCGCCAAAACCCTCGCTAGCGCCCGGCGCAAGAGCTACGATCATAAGTTTTACGCCCGCGGGAGTTTTAAAATTTTTGATAGTTTTGAAATTTTTAAAATTTTGCTCGGCGCTTCCCGCACGCGTTTTAGCAAGCTCGCAGAGATTGCACTCGGCGGTAGCGGATTTTAGCGCGTCCAGCGCCTTGAAAAATCGCGCGCCGCCGCTTAAAATTTCAGCACTTACGTAGCGGTAGCCGAACGCTTTGTAATAAAGCAGCCTGCGTAGTTGCGAGCTTTGCACGGCGCGCCTACGATCTGTTTAAATTTCGCGCGACGAATCCGCGATCAAACTGCGCCAAATCTTTATAAAATTCCGCCCTAAAGCCCTGCTCGCGCAAAAACGCCGATAGGCTCTGCTTTTGATCGTAGCCCATCTCGCAGGCTAGAAATTTTGCGCGCCGTGCGGCGATCAGCACGATGAGTTTTAAAATTTCATCCCCCCGCTCGCCGCCAAATAGCGCCTGTTTCGGCTCTTGCAGCACGCGCGCGTCCAATGCGTAGGAGTTTGCGATGTAGGGCGGATTTGAGACGATGAGATCAAACTCGCCCGCTATCTCATCCGCGTAGGCGCAGTGTACGAACTCGATGTCTGCGCCTAAGCTTGCGGCGTTTGCTCGCGCTACCTCAAGCGCATCCGCGCTGATGTCGCTAGCTGTGATGCGGCAAGAAGGAAGTAGCTTTTTTAAGCAGATAGCGATTATGCCGCTGCCCGTGCCGATCTCGCAAATGCGCGGCTCGCCCAAGCTCTGCGCCAAAGCAAGCGTCTTTTTTACTAAAATTTCGGTCTCGCAGCGCGGTATCAGCACTCGCTCGTCGACGTAAAATTTAAAGTCCATAAACTCGCAGCTTTGCGTGATGTATTCAAGCGGGCGGCCATCTTTAAATTCAACGATCTTAGCGCGAAACTCCGCTTCATGCGCGAGCTCTTCCGAGCATTTTAGCACGAGCTGCTCGCCTTCAAGTCGCTCACAGAATTTTAAAATTTCGCGCGCGACGTATTTTGAGCCGCACTGCCCCAAGCCCCATCTTAGCGCCTCAGCGATCCTCATCAAGCTCTCTTATGCGCTCATACAGGCTTGGGTGCGAATGATACACCGCGGCGTAAATTTTATGAGCGAGCGGAAACGCCTTATTTTCGCTGCCCAGCTTCTTTAGCGCGCCGATCATGCTCTTTTTATCCTGCATACTCGCGCCATGCCGGTCCGCACTAAATTCGTGCATGCGGCTAAGCTTGGAGATCACCGGCTCAAAAAACGCATGCAAAATCGGCGCAAATAAAATCATAAAAACCAGCGTTGCGCCGCCGCCCGCGTTAAGCCCCAGCGCGCCGAATACGCCCCCGGGAAGATTTCCGAATACCGCGAACGTCGCGCCTAAAAGCACGAAGCTAAGCGCTAAATTTTTCAAAACATCGCCGTGTTTGAAATGCCCGAGCTCGTGCCCTAAAACGGCCAAAATTTCATCCTCGCTCAGCTTTTCGATGAGCGTGTCGAAAAGCACGACCTTTTTCGTCGCGCCGAAACCGCCGAAGTAGGCATTTAGGCGTTTGTCGCGCTTGCTCGCGTCGATCGTGAAAACGCCGCTACTTTTAAAGCCGCAGCGCCGCAAAAGCCCCTCTATGCGTTCTTTGAGTTCGCCGTGCTCTAGCGGCTGCATCTTATTAAACAGCGGCGCGATAACGGTCGGATAAATTAAATTTATCAGTAAAATCACGCCGAAGCTTAGCAAAAAGCCCCAGACCCACCAGTGCGCGCCTAGGCTCTGCACGCAAAAAACGAGCGCAGAGGCTACCGCAAAGCCGAAAACCAGCGTGAGCGCGAGCGATTTTAGCGCGTCTTTTACGAAAACGGCGGGCGTTATCGTGGAAAAGCCTAGGCATCTGTCTTTAACAAAGGTTTTGTAAATTTCAAGCGGAAACGATATCGCGCCGCCGATGATTAAAAACGCCGTCACAAAGCAGCTCTGCGCAAAAATCCCGTCGCCCGCTAGATCGTATATCGCGCGCTGTAATGCGCCAGCGCCCGCAAATATCCAAATAAGCGCCACCGCAAAAGAAAAGCAGTGCGAAAATATATTAAATTTTAAATTTACCGCGCCGACCTCGCCCGCCTTGCGATAATCCTCCTCGCTAAGCACCACCGCAGGCTCTTTTAGCTTGGCGCGGATGAAGCTTAGCTCGAGCAGATCGAGCAAAATTTTATAAATCGTATAAAGCGCGTATAAAAAGATCAAAAACCAAACCATCGCGCCTACTTTAGGCTCTCGGCGAGCGAAAGCACTTCGTAATATTCATTTTCCATACTGTTTAATGTTCCTCTTTTTTCTTCAAGTTCTTCAAAAAGCCCCTGCATACCAAGCTTTTGATAAATTTCAGGCGTCGAGAGAGCGTGATTTAGCTCCTTTATGCGCGCCTCGATAGCCTCGATCTTAGCGGGGTACTCTTCTAAAATCTTATTCTGTTTGTAGCTAAGCTTCGCGGCGCTCGTCTTTTCCTTTTTGTTTTCGCGGCCGCCCTCCTCCGTGCTCGCGCTCGCGCCAGCGTCAGCCTCGATCTGATCAATCTCCGCCATCTCGTCTTCAAACTCCAAATACTGCGAATAGGGCATTTGAATTTGATCGATCGTGCCGTTTTTTTCAAAAACCCAAAGCTTATTCGTGATCTTATCGATGAAATAGCGATCGTGGCTTACGATGATTACCGCGCCTTCGAAGCTCAGCAGATAATCCTCCAAAATATTGATCGTCGCAATATCAAGATCGTTCGTCGGCTCATCCAAAATCAAGCAATCATATTGCTTGGTAAAGAGCTTGGCAAGCGCCAGGCGGTTCTTTTCGCCGCCGCTAAGCACGCCCACGGGTTTATCTAAAAACTCCTTCGGAAACAAGAAATTTTTCAAATACCCATAGACGTGCATGTAGCTGCCGCGGACGCTTATGTGATCGCCGCCGTTGGGGCAGAAAATTTCGATTATGCTTTTATCGTCCGTGATGCCGCTACGGGTTTGATCGAAGTAGCCGATCCTAATCTCGCCACGTTTGATCTCGCCCGCATCGATCTTGCTGCGGCCGAGTAGAATTTTAAGCAGAGTGCTTTTGCCCGCGCCGTTAGCGCCTACGATACCGATGCGCTCGCCCTGCAAAACCCGCGCCGAAAAGCCCTTAAAAAGCACCTTACCGTTTAAAATTTTACTGATATTCGTGCATTCAAAAAGCATCTTTTTGCGATTGTCGCCGCCCGTGTCGTTAAAGCTCCTACTCGCGCGCTCCAGCTCGAGCCGCACGCGACGGATCGCGCCCGGGTTTTTCTTCGCATCCTGCCTCATCTGCATGATACGCGCCTTGCGCCCTTCGTTGCGCTTTAGGCGCGCCTTTACGCCGCGGTGCAGCCACTCTTCCTCGGCGCGCAGCTGTTTAAGCAGCGTCTCGTGGGACTTTTCGAGCGAAGCAAGCATCTCCTGTTTGCGCCTCAGATAGTTCTCATATCCGCCGTCGAAATTTGAAATTTTACCCTCTTCGATCTCGATACTGCGCGTCGCCAAGCGGTCGATGAAGTAGCGATCGTGGCTGATAAAAACTATCGTCTGCTTCGAGCTAAGCAGCATCTCCTCTAGAAATTTCACCATATAAACGTCGAGGTGATTCGTGGGCTCGTCTAGCAGCAGCACGTCGGGCTTTTTAAGCACCAGCGCACCCAGCGCCACGCGACGAATTTCGCCGCCGCTAAGCGTGCAGACGGAGCGGTTTTCGTAAATTTTAAGTCCAAAATTTTGCAGCACCTGCTCGATCTTATTGTCGATCTGCCAGCCGTCCTTGGCCTCGATAAATTTAATCAATTCGTCTTGGCGCGCTAAAAGCTCCTTGTTTTCGGGCTGCGCGGCGATTTTGCTCGAGATAGTATCGTATTCGCTAAGGGCGGCGTAAATTTCAGCTAGCTCCCGCCTCAGCGCGTCTTTAACCGAGAGATTTTCGTCAAATTTAGGCGTTTGAGCGAGCATCTGGATATTTAGCCCGTTTTGAGTGATCACGCGCCCCTCGTCGATCTCGCACAGACCCGCAATTATCTTCATCAGCGTGGACTTGCCGCCGCCATTTTTGCCAATCACGGCGACGCGCTCGTTAGCGTCCAGTGCGAAATTTACGCCGTCTAAAACGACGTGAGAGCCGAATTTTTTCGTAACATCGATAAGCTCGATCAAAGCCAATTTTAAGTTCCTCTAGTGTTAAATTCGGTGATTTTACACAAAATTCTATTAAATTTTAATAACTTTTAAAGGTTTAGCGATGCAAAGTTTGAAATTTGACGACCTGCGCATAGAAATTTTTGCCCCGCACGCGCCGTCTTTTGCGTCAGCCACGCGTGCGCAGCCTCTCAGATCCACGCCGGATACCCTGCTCGATACCTCTGCATCCACTCAGATTGTCTCGTTTGAGCTTGGTACGCCTCCCATATTCGCGCAGGATGATCCACCCGCCGTTTCGTTCGGTCTGTCCGCGCAAGCTACTTCACCTGAGCCTTCCGCGTCTACAGCACCGAACACACCGCTCGTTACGCTCATCGCGCCCGCTTCGCCCTCCTCTCTAGCCGCGCCTAAAGCACAAGCCATTCAACCCGCCGCGTCGTCCACACTAGATACTACACCCAAATTTACGGCAACTACCGACTCGATTTCGTCCGCGTTATCGATGCCGAATACGGTACCCGCAATGCTCACACAGAAGACCTCATTCCACTCCTCCGACGCAACGGCTGCGTCCGCACGAACCTCCGTGCTTGCGCCGCCCTCTGCCGAAGAAGTCGTGTCCACACCTATCATCTACCTGCACGCCTTGGAGTTTAGCGCGGACGGTGTGGGCGAAATTTACGAGCTCGTCTCGCGACGAAGCGGCGCGGATTTCGTGCTTGCAGCGATCTATCTAAACGAGACGCAGTGGGGCGAAAAGCTTAGCCCGTGGGCGGCAAAATCGCCGTTTAAGGGGGTATGCGATTTCGTAGGCGGCGGCGCGGCGCACTTAAAAAAATTTGCGGACGAGCTGATCCCGCGTATCGAGCGGCACGTATTCGGCGCGGGCAAACCTGCGTGGCGAGCGTGCGGGGGATACTCGCTGGCTGGACTTTTTAGCGCGTATGCGGCGTTTGCGAGCGATAAATTTCAAAAGATCGCCTGCGTCTCGGCGTCGTTTTGGTTTAGCGGCTTTGATGCCTTCGTCGCCGCGCACTCGCCGCAAAGGGGGCTGGCGCATGTCTACGCATCATTGGGCGAGGCCGAGATGAACCCGAAAAATCCGCGCGGAGCACTCTGCGGCGAGACTGCGCGAAATTTCATCGCAAAATGCCGCAGTGCGGGCGCGAGTGCAGAGTTTGAGCAAAATCCGGGCGGGCATATGCAAGATGAGATCGCAAGAATTTCAAAGGCGCTTTTAAAGCTTGTAAACTCCTAAAATTCGAGCAAATTTTAAAATTTAGCGGGGCGGCTGTCAAGCGACAGTCGCGACAAAACAAGCGCTGTGAGAGATTGAAACAAATGAGCCGAAAGCAGCACGAAGCGTAAATTTAAAGCGAGCTGTAGTTGAAATTTCTCGCGCAACGGTTTTTTTGTGCAATACAATGAATTTTAAAACAAACCCGCATTAAAATTTTATAACGCAAGCGGTGCGACAAGAAAGGTGCAGCGCAATTCGGCGCGAATGACACAGCGCATCGTCGGTGCTTTAACGGCTTTGATAAGTGTAAATCGGTTTTGAGCGTAAATCATGCGACGCGGCGCCGATGCGGCACAGGCGGCGTGGTGTATGCGGATTTTAGGCGGGCACCGATAAATTTTTGCAGGTTGCGCTAATAGCTTAAAATTTAAAGCAAACCATGTCACGGCTAGGATTTAGCGCGCCTGCAAGCTAAATTTAAACAGCAGCGCGCCGTGTATGATCTCGCCGTTTCATTTAGTGTAACTGCTAGCTAATTAAAAAACCGCTGAAATTTCAAGATTTACACTACGCCGAGGAACGCTTTGGTACTACAATTCTCACCGCTCGGTTTAAATTTTAATTTAGCGTCGAGCGAGCGTACTCGGCCGACACCTCCTGGATTATCAGTGGCGAAATTTATAGAATTTTGAAAATTGTCGTTTGCGGAATTTTGCCCTGTGAAATTTCGCGGCGCATGCTTCATTATTAGCTCTCTACCGCGCTTCGAGCGGCATACACTCTGCTTTCCGCAACTACGCCGAGCTGCTCGCCGCTCCATTTTTGCGCGCGTTACGTCGTTTGCCGCGCGGCTTCATCTTTACCCGCTACATCGATCGCATTCGTCGCATTTGCATCCACGCGAACCTGTTTATCTTCCGTGCTCTCGCGTACCCATCTTACTTTGCAGCCGCGCACTCGCCGACGCATAGGCCATCTCTCGGCTCGCTATGTCCTTTAGGGCTACGCGCGTCTCGCTTCACCCGCGTCATCTCGCCCTATACGCATACGCGCGCTTTAGATGCATCATTTTCTGTAAAAGCGGCCATAAGCGCACCAAATGCCGACTACATATTCTGAATTATCGGCGTTGCACCTACGTGCATCCGTGTTTCCGCGCACCCAAACGATAAAAATTCCTACAAAAATTCCTGCTAAAATTTCCTGCGAAACTGCTGTAAAATTTATCTGCGTTTGATGCCGTAGCCGTCACGATCCACGCACATAAAGCTCGCAGTAGCGCCTCCGTCGCACGCCATCACCACGCCGTCTGCGGCAAATCTATCATCGCAGCCGATCTCGTAGTCTTTTTTCACCGCCTCGCTCGCAGGACCCTCGAAAATCTCGTAAAATTCCGAGACAAACCCGTCTTTGTAGTAAATAGGGGTTTTGTCCTCGCCCTCCCAGATACTTACGCCTCGGGCATTTGCGCTTTTTGCTTTGGCTTTAAAGTCCCAAAATCCCAGCCTAGGATTTTTAGAACAGCGCGCTCGTTCGTCTTTTCGTCTATACTATAAAAACTCGCACTTTGGTTTTTGTCTTTATTTACGGCTCTCATGCTTGAGACCTCGTCGCCGCCAAAACGGACGTAAAAAGAAACTCCCTCGGGCTTTATATCGCGTGCAAAATCGCGCAGGGCCAAAATTTGAACGCGGTTCCGTTCGTAATTTTCCGCTAAACCGGGCTCCGCAAAGAAAAATTTGTAGATTAAAAACCCCGCAGCTAGCACAAGCGCAATGCCTACGAGAAGCTTAAATAACCTAAAAATTTCCGAGAAAAAATATTTTATAAAATTCACGCCCGCCTCCTAAATTTCATCGAATTTCACCGTCTACGCAAAGGGCAGAATTTTTTTGTAATTGCTCCACAGATCGCTCTGCTCGCCGAAATATGCAAGCAGTCCGCGCGCGTTGCGATCGAAAGGGTTGGGCTCTTTATGCAGCGCGATACGCTGCGACAGGCGCAGATCGTAGGTGTTGTATATCGCGGAATACGGCACCGGAAAGTCCGAAGCGTAAAGCAGGCGCGAGTGTACGTCCGTTTGGCTCGCCAGATGCGGCAGAGCCTTGGCGCGCACCGGCGTCATCAGAGCGGAAACGTCAGCGTAGAGGTTTTTGTGCGTGCGCAGAAGCGCCAGAAGCGCAAAATAATCGTGTCCGAAATTTCGCGGGCGGCGCGAGAGCGCACGAAAAATATGCGAATACTCGTAGTTAATCGCCATGTGCGCGCACACCGTCGTGACGCCCAGCTCAAGCGGTGCGTAGATCATCTCTAGCGCCTCGCAGCGGCGAGTGCTCGGCACCGAGCTTTCGTTGCCAACATGGATCACTAGCGGCAAGCCGAGCTTGGCGAGCTTTTCAAAATACGGCACATATCGAGGCAGCCTCGTATCCAGATCCCAATAATTTTGTAAAAATTTCGCCCCCTTAAATCCGAGCTCGAAGCAGCGATCGATCTCATCTAGCGCATCCGCTCGCTTCGGATTGATGCTAAAAAACGGCACGATGAGATCTGGGTTTTTTTGATAAATTTCAAACACGCTGTCATTGTCCGCGCAGACGGTCTTATCGCGATGGATTAGCTCGCCCGCGTCGCTAAATTTAGCATCCACGCCGAAAAGCACCGCCTTTTTAACGTATTTCGAAGCTCTAAGGCCGCCGAGCAGAGCGTCCACATAGGCTTCATAGGGCTCTTTGATCGCGCGCGATACGTCTATGCCGAAGCGCCTACCGAAAAGGCGCAGCGCGAGCCTGTCGTAAGGGCGGTCGAAGCGCACCTCCTTGCTTAGCAGATGGACGTGAAAATCAAGCGTTTGCATCGGGGATCCTTGGGAAAATTTTGCCGAGTTTATATCAAATTGCGGTAAATAGTTAGAATTTTAAATTCGGGTTTAAATTTACGCACCGCGCCCTACCGCGCATAGAATTTAGCGCGGACGTAGTCCGCCCCTTATAAAGCGTCGTCGGGGGTTAGGTGGGGGTTTGGGGGCGGAAAGGGGAGCGACCTCGCAATTCAAGCCTCCTTTCCGCCCCCAAGATATTTCATCTATACGTAAACGCAATAGTACGTTCAACAAAATCAGGTTTTACACAACTAGAGTTTTAAACAAAATTTTAAAATGTAAAATTGCAAAATTCTACTAATTGAAATTTATAACTTTACAGCCAAATTAATAGAATTATGCAGCGAAAGTTTAGCACTCCATGTTATCGAACTTGCCGTACGAATATTTTTTTTGTGGATGGAATATTTTAAGGAAAAATAGGCAAAGGGTAAAGTATGTAAAAGAGCGATTACGCACAAAATAGCCGATGTTGATACAAAAGCAAACCTAAAAGAATTTTCGGCTACAATTTCCCCCAAATAAAGGCAAAATATGAAAGAAATCTCGCTACTAAGGCTCTCGCTCGCAATCTACGTCGATATGTTTTTGCGCCTCGTGACCACGTTTATCAACACCTACATGATCTCGCGCGTGGACGTCTCGCTAGTAGGCGCGCTGGGGGCGGGCAACGAGATATTTTTGCTCTTCGTCACCGTTTTCGGCTTCCTCGCCGTGGGCTGCTCTGTGCTCGTAGCGCAGGCGCTCGGGGCGAAAAACAAAGTCCTAGCGATGCGCGCGATCCACACGAGCATCGCATTCAACGCGCTTGTTGGGCTTTGCAGCGGCATTTTCGTCTTTAGCTGCGCGCCGTTTTTGCTGCACGCGCTGCAGGTGCCCGCCGAGCTTTTGAGCGAAAGCGCGATCTATCTTAAGGTCATCAGCATCGTCTTTGCGATAGACGCCGTCGCGATCGTGCTTAGCGCTATCGTGCGCGTCTACGGATACGCAAATTTCATCATCGCAGTCTCCGTGGTGATGAATTTAGTAACTCTCGCGGGCAACTACGTCGTGCTCTTTCGGCCGTTCGGACTGCTGTACTACGGACTTGAGGGCATCGGCGTAAGTACTATCGCGGGGCGTATGATCGGCGTATTTTTATTCTTTCTCATCATAACGAAGGTGCTAAAGATAAAATTTTACCTCACGATGTTTTTAAAGATCAAGCTCGCCACGCTGCGTAAAATTTTATCCGTAGGGCTTCCGAGCGCTGGCGAAAACATGCTGTGGATCGTGCAGTATCTAGTCGCCTTCGCCTTCGTCGCGAGCATGGGCGAGGCGAGCCTTACCGTGCAGACGATCTATTTTCAAATTTCATCATTCATCTTCTTCGGAGGAAGCGCGATCAGCATGGCAAACGAAGTGATCGTAGGCCGCCTCGTAGGCGCCGCCAAGCCACAGGAGGCGTACCGGCACACTTTTACCGCGCTGCGCTTTGGGCTCGGGGCGACGGCGCTTTTCGTCGCGATAGTGTTTTTAGCGCGCGAGCAGATTATGGAGATGTTAAGCCTAAGCGAGGCGCACAAGCAGGTTATGCGGCCGCTTTTTTACCTCACGCTGGGGCTTGAGTTCGGACGGACGCTTAATATCGTGTTCGTAAACGCCCTGCGCGCAAGCGGCGACGCGAGATTTCCCTTTGCGATGGGCGTGATCTTTATGTGGGGCGTCTCGATCCCAGTGGGCTGGCTTTTGGGTATCCATCTGGGGTATGGAATTTTGGGCGTTTGGATCGGGTTTTTCTGCGACGAGTGGCTGCGCGGCAGCGCCAATACGGCGCGATGGATAAGTAAAAAATGGCAGAGCAAAAAGTTAGTCTAAATTTGCTGGGCCTGCCGATTGGCCTGCGCTTTAAGCAGATGAAATACGCGCGTATCCGCATTAGCAAGGACTGCGAGATCAGCGTAAGCGTGCCGTGCTCCTACACCGCGGCGCAAGCAGAAAGCTTCATCCTGAAGCACGAAAGCTGGATCCGCCAAACGCTGGCGCGACTGCGAAGCAAACTTTTAGCGAGCGATCAGGTTAGAATTTTAGGCAAAATTTATAAGCTGAAATTTAGCCGCGAGGTCGAGCTCGGTACAAACTGCGACGCAGATGGAAGTTTAGGCGATAGCGGTGTGCGGGACTACGTGGATGACGGCGCGGGCGGCGTACATTCGGCTCATTTGCAAAGCGGCGCAGGCATAGGCGGTAGCGGCGTCAATGGCGGCGATGTGAGCGGCAGCGCAAACAATGCCATGAACGGCATGAATGACAGTGCGGACGGCGGTACGGGAAGTGAAATTTTAAAATTTCACTCGGGCGAGTGCGCTCCACAAAGCGACGACGCAGGTAAATTTAACTCCGCCGCAAGCGGTGAAATTGTAAAATTTGACCCTGCCGCAGGGGATGAAATTTCAAAATTTAAACCTGTCGCAGGCGAAGAAATTTTAAAATTTAAACCCGCTGTGAGCGGAGAAATTTCAAATTTTAGCTCTGTCGTGAGTGAAGAAATTTCGGTCGCGGGCGAAAAAATTTCAAAATCCGCGAGCGAAAACGTGCCGCAAAATGTATCACAAGGCGCGCAAGCGGTGGATATCGAGCGCGACGAGCCCGATTTTACGATCAAAAATTTTATCCAAAGCTCTAAATTTAAAGATAAAATTTTTATGTCACGAGACGTGATCTTTTGCGAGAGCGAGAGCGAGTTTGCGGCGTTTAAAAAGGCCTTTGCGCTTGAGCTTTATCTGCGCTATATCGCGAAATTTTCCCCGCGGATAGGTCGCAAAATCGCGCGGGTGCGGGTGCGCAAAATGCAGACGCGCTGGGGCAGCTGCAACCACGCTAAGGGCTATCTCAACTTCTCGCTAAGCCTGATAGAGCGGGATCCGCGCTTCGTCGAATACGTCGTGCTGCACGAGCTCGCGCACCTCATCCATGCAAACCACGGAGCGGATTTTTACGCGCTCATCGCGCAGATTATGCCCGATTTTAGGGCACGTATCAAGCTAGGCAAGGGATAAAGACCGCCTCAAAGAGCTTTCACAATAGCAATATTTTGCACATTTTTATACCCCCGTTTTTGCACTATCGTCATAATCAAAATTTACGAAGCATTGCTAGGATGCGGAGTAGAATTTTACGTAGCCTGCGGCGCCGTATTTGCGAGAGTAACGGCTACTCCGCGATTAAACAAACCGCAAGAGGCAGCGAGATTTTAAAATTTAGCATCCAAATTTCGCGCGACGAAAATTTTAGATACACCGATCTCGCGTAGCGCGAGCGTATCGTTACACATCCAAATTTCGGACGGCTTATCCTTACGGTAGCCCCATCCTGTTTGCACAAATTCGGCACGCTACGAACGGCAAGGCGGTAAGCGTAAAATTTTATAAATTTACGCAAGCCAAAACGCTAATCTAAAGCCGCAAATTCCACGTATTTCTCCATCGCAACCAGCAGGAGCCAGCGCGCGGTAGGGCTGAAAAAATAGTGGTGTTCGGGGACCTGCTCCATTATAAATTTTAAAAAATCGTAAAAATATTCGGGCGCAAATTTAACCTCGGCGCTCGTTAGGCTGTCGCCTAGATAGTGGATTTCGCCGCTCAAAATCCTCGCTTTTACCGCAGGATTTGCGTCTATGAAGCTTCTGGCACCGGCAAAGCTCAGGCAGTCCGCGGTCGCGTAATCTTTCAAACCCCGCAAGACGGGCTTGGAGCCGACGAAGGTAAAATTTTCTTCTATAAATTTCACTCCACCCTCGCTCACCTGCCAGCGATCGCCCAAGCTCGATAAAAACGCAAACATCTCATCGTCTGCGGATCTGAAATTTGCAGGCTCATTTTTGCGATCCATCTTTGTCCTTTTTAAATTCATAGTTGCTTTTATTTTGAAATTTTTACGATAAAGAACAGAAAATATGTTTGATTTAATCTTTTTAAAATCATTATATTAAATTAGGCTAATCAAGGTTTCCCGAGCTCTTTTTATTTCAAGCGAAATCCTTTACTGCCCTTTAAAATTCAACCAATTCAAATAATCCTTCTTTCTTTATTTTTTTGAACTTTATTTATTTGTTATCATCATTGAACTGCTCTTTGACAAGATCTTTGATATCGCTTTTAATACTTTTAGTATCAACTATTGAAT
>CAUSAC010000048.1:0-14374 GCA_963529615.1 uncultured Campylobacter sp.
GGAATTTTGGAATTTTGGAATTTTGCGGCGCGGAGATTAATAGACAAATTAAAACGCGCCGCAGCAAGTCGTGCTAGCAGCTAGTTTGCAGCGTCTTGAAGCTCTTCTTCGATCTCGGAGTTGCTTTTTACGACCATGCCTGAGCCATGAATGACGCTAGGCATGCAGGATGTGCAGATATGCACCGTCTCGCCGTTTTTATGTGCCTTGATAAAGACCGCATTTTCATCGTCGCTACTTTTTAGCGAACAAATATTGCAAATGTAAATATCACCTGATTTCATAGAAATCCTTTCTTAAAAAATTTCGCACTATTTTATGAAAATTTCAAAATTTTTCATTGATTTTAGTTAATCTTTAGCGATTTTTATTGCGGGCGCTTTCGTCTATCAGCACTACGTGCGTCAAAAAGATGATGAAAAATAGCTGGAAAAATAATCCTACCAGCGGGATCAAACACAGCAGATAAAAGATAAAAGCGCTTAGGGCAAATTTATATCCGCCGCCCATTTTATAAGAGCGCTCGAAGCTTTTCGCGCTTAACGCGTTTGAAGCGACGTCGATTAGAACCAGCTTGTAATAGATATAAAAAAACGGCACATTGATTATGAATAAATTTATTACCGGCACGAACAAAAGCACCGAACAGATAAATAAAATCGCTAAAAATTTTAAAATTTCAACGCCCATCAGCTTTAGCACTCGCGCCGTGCTCGCTTCATCCGCGCGGATTAGGCGGTAGTGGCGCGCGTTGATCTCTTTAGTGACTGCGGGTGTCAGAAAGGCCGCGATGATAAGCGCGCAAAACACGCTAAGCATCAGCACCGCAAAGCTGGCAAATACCGAAAAAATCGCGCCGATAATCCACTTCGTAGCAGCAAAACTTAGAATTTTTGCAATTACCGGGAAGCGCTGTTCGTCCAAGAAGCTAAAATCGCCGCTTTGCGCGCCCTGCGAAAGCGCGTCAAAAAGCTCTTTGCCGCCGAAAAATGCGAGCGTACCTAAGATTATGAGCGAGCACACAAGTGGTAGTAGCGAGAGCAAAATAAACTTGCGCGTAAAAAAATCCTGCTTTGCCAAATTAAAAATTCTACCCATGTATGCTCCTATTTGCATTATTTTAGCGACTTTTGCGACGGAATTCGAGCTGAGTAATTTGGCTGCCGCACGAAATCGCGCCCCATTGATCCGCCCGCTTGGCTCATTCGCTTTTTTTAACCGGCTCATCCCGCTTTATAATACGAAATTTATGCTTTGATTGCTCGCCATCCCCGCGTTTAATTTGCTCATTTATAGTGTGTAAAAAGAGGCCAGATCTAGCTATGTTTTTACCTGTTGCAAATATTTATTTGCTTACTACGCGGAATTTTACTACTTATAAATAAGCTAGCATTGCGTAAATTTCAGGCACAAAACTGCAGAATTTCAAATCAAATCTCTTTTTAAAATTCGCATGCTGAAATTTTATAGATGAAATTTCAAAATTTCAAAGGTAAATCCCGTGCGCAAATCCAGACTTCACTTCGTCGCGTCGTAGATCTTTTGCAATTGCTCGTAAATTTCGCTTGCGCTTACCGCGCCTTTTGATAGCACCTCGATTAGCACCTCGTTATCTTCAAGGTCTCCCCAGATTTTGCGGTAGCTGCCCTCTTTGTAACCGTGGTCTTGGCGGAATTTATTCAGCACGTTTTTACCGATATATTTGGCAAAAAGTATTTCTAAGCTCACTCCGCATTTAATCGCGACGCGAAAAAAATCGGTCAGCAGCTCGCCGATTTGCAGCTCAAAGCCGCTCGTTTCGTGGATTATGAGCTCGATGTCGTTTACGATTTCGTAGATGCTGTATTCGCGCACGTCGTAGGCGTAGGAGCTAAACTCCGCAAATCCGCTTACTGCCGTGACGTCGCTTACGATGTGGTCGATGTCTTTGCCACCGTAATATTGCTCTAAAATATAGCTCATTACGAAGTGCCAAATATCAACGATCTCGATGACGATATTATTCACGTCCGGCGCTGCAGAGATATTTTTCCAATGCTTCCACGCAAAGCTATCGATGAGCTCGGCGCATTCCATGTAAATACAGCGCTTCCAGTTGATAAGTTTGCCGTTTTTTGTATAGCCGTCCTCCCAGCCCACGCCGTTTGTTTCGTCGTTTAGGGCTTGCTGCATCGAAAACATCTCTTTTACTTTTTTATAATTTTCCATAAAAATTCTCCTAATTTTGGCTCGCGATTATAGCCAATAAAAGAAAATCATTGTATAATTTAGCAAAAAGGAGGCTTAAAATGTGTGCCGCTCAGGATAAATTCGACGAGTTTTTAGGCAGGATGAAACTTCTATCTCTCGGAGTTTTGCGCAATAATCTGCCATATTGCTGCAGTGCATTTTACGCCTACGATCCGCAAAATAAGGAGCTCATCATCGCAAGCGCGAGCGACTCCGAGCATATCAAAGCAGTCTTTGCCAACCGCGGAGTTGCGGCTACGGTCGCACTGGATACGAAATTTGTAGGTAGGATCAAAGGCGTGCAGATTTGCGGCCATATCCGTAGCGCGGATGAGCGCGAAACCTCGCTATATCTTAAGCGCTTCCCGTTTGCGCGCGCGATGGAGACCGATTTTTTTACGATCAGAATTGATTGGATGAAAATGACCGATAATACCCTAACTTTCGGCAAAAAGCTAATTTGGGAACGCTAGCTCGCTAAGAATACCATCTATTTATATTTTGCGAAATTTTAAACTTACGAGGATTAAATTTTATCTAGTAAGATTTTGAAATTTGCATAAAATTCTATCTTGTCTATTTTTTAAAGAATTTCACTATTAGACCCGCTTTAAAATTTCCGCTCGGTTGGTTTTTTGAATTTTACAGCATGGAATTTAGCGTAAAATTTCATCTTGCAAGCGGGGATTATTGCAAATTTTATTCCCTTAAAAGCGGAGCCTGCCGCGTAGAATTTCGCATGAAAATTTTAAAATTCTAAAATTTAACTTTTCAAAGTTAGCTTGACGCGCAAGCTTAGCTCTGCCGCTCCCTGATTTCGCTTACTAGTCGTCCGCCGATCGCGTAGTCGTCAGTGGATATTTCATCTATCGTAACGACCGTGGTTTTCTCGCCCCTGCCTAACACGGCTACCAGGGCATCGGTTAGGTCTTTTACGAGCTTTGCTTTTTGTTCGCGACTTAAGCCGCCACGTTCTTTGGTGATTTTGACGTTTATGTAGGGCATTAATTCTCCTTAAAATAAACGCAATTGTAGCCAAAATTTCGTCTGTGCGCCTGAAAGTGCGAAATTTTATGTTAAAATCGCCACGATCTGAATTTAAGGAGAAAATATGCCATTGTTAGATAGTTTTAAGGTCGATCATACCCGCATGAATGCCCCAGGTGTGCGGCTCGCAAAGAGCATGCGCACTAAAAGCGGAGATAAAATTAGCGTCTATGATCTGCGGTTTTGCCGCCCGAATTTAGAGATTATGAGCGAGCGCGGCACCCACACGCTGGAGCATCTTTTCGCTGGCTTCATGCGCGAGCACCTAAATAGCGCGGACGTCGAGATCATCGACATTTCGCCGATGGGGTGCCGCACGGGCTTTTATATGAGCGTGATCGGAGCGCCTAGCGAGAGCGCCGTCGCGGCGGCGTGGAGCGCGAGTATGAAGGATATTTTAGGCGTAGGCTCTCAGGCGGATATCCCCGAGCTGAATAAATTTCAGTGCGGCACCTTCGCGATGCACTCGCTAGCAGAAGCCAAACAGATCGCGCAAAACGTGCTAAATAAGGGAATCGGCGTGATCAAAAACGACGAGATCGCGCTGGATCCAAGCAAGATAAAATAATTTTGAAATTTAAGAGATAGCGCAAAATTCTAGCACTATCTCTTTGAACGCCCGCTTGTTCCGCGATTAGTGTATAACGCGCCATAAAATATTATCGTAAAATATGCAAAAATTCGAGGCGCAAAAATGTGTATCTGCTAAAACAAGCCGGAGGTAGTAGCGTCTATTTATAAGCCGATTTAGTTTTATAAACCGACTTGGCGCTTGCCGTAAAGTCTGCGCCATGTGAGGCTCTTGATAAAAGCTACGATTTGGCTTTAATCTGGGTGGCAAAAGCGCGCAAGCAGAGCTCATATCAAATTTAATAAATTTATCTCGTAGACCGGCTTTAAATTTATAAGAATTTTTAAAATTTCGTCTTAAATTAAAGCCGAAATTCTATCCGCAAATACCCTGCTTATGCACATTATTACTTTCAGATGCGATCTTCAATTCTTCATAAAAATCGCATAACAAAACGAGAATTTAAAATTTTTATTTAAGGTTTCGTTGCGAGTTTGGCGCTTGAAATTTCACTTTCGCTGCACAAAAAGAATGCTAAAATTCTGCCGAAACAGCACCGGATGCGGTGAACTTAAAGGAGAGAAAATGCAAAGAATTTTTCATATAAAAGATGCTATTTGTAGCGATGAGCGAGCCGTAAAAACGACATTTTTTACTACGGAGGCCACTTGCGGCGCGGTTTGGATTGTCAAACGCGGCCAGGTCGTAGCGCCGCATATTCACCCAGACGGCGATGACGTGTGGATATGCTTAGGCGGACGCGGCGTGTTTTATCCGAGCAAGGGCGAGGAGGTGCCGATCTGTGCGGGCGATCTAATCATTTCCAAAAGCGGAGAGTGTCACGGTATGAAAAATACGGGCGATGAGGATTTTGTGTTTGCAAGCGTTACGGCGCCGATTCCGTCCGGCTACGAAGCGCTTTGAATTAAAATTTGCCAGAGATTTTGTGGTATTCGTAAAATAAATTAGCGCCGCAAAGAGTTGAATCAGAATTTGCCCGTAGCGTTAAATTTCATAAATTTAGCCGCGCTTTTGTACAATTTCAAGTGCCGCGCAATCTGCGGCGAGATTAAATTTGAGGCAAAAGATGTATGAGGATTTTACGCAAGAGCTAAAGGACGAGCGCGCGCAAAAGAAGCGCAAAGCTAGGGCGCGCGAGGCAGAAACAGATCGCAAGCCTGTACGAGACGCGCCTCGAGGCATGCCGCTTTGGCGCAAGATCGCGCTTGGCGCGACATTTGTATTTGCGGCTTTTAGCGTGCTTATTATGTCGGCGGTTATAAATTCCGCAGACGACTACTCGCCGCAAGAGCAGATCAAATACAGCGATTTTTACAAAAAAGGAGACGAAATTTACGCCCTCGTGGTGGGCGCGGGCTATTTTGCGATACCTAGCGCGGATGCGGCGAGCTTTCGGGTTTTGGATTTCGGCTCCGGCTACCGCTCCAACGTCGCGGCGGATAAAAACGCCGTATATTGCGGAAATATCGCGATGAGCGAGCTAGAGCCCGCGCGCACGAAAGCCGTGGCGTTCGGATACGTAAGCGACGGGCGAGTTAGCTACTTTTGCGACGGCGAGGCGGTGCCTAATGACGCGCTGGGGGCGATTAAGCTTGCTTATCAAACCTTGGCGCATATTTTTTGGGATGCGCCCAAGCCGCAAAGCTACATTTATAAATTTAAACGAATGGACGCTACGGATCTGCGCCAAATCGCGGGCGTGTATTACGCTGCGCAGGGCTCGCGCGCGTTTTATAAGGGAGAGGTTTTGCCGGGCGCCGATGCCGCGAGCCTGCGCCAAATAGAGGGAAGCGATGGGCGCGCTAGCGACGTTTATACTGCGGACGGCGCGAACGTGTATTTTAAAAATCTACGCCTTGACGCGCGCGATAGCGGCGGGCATTACGAACTTTTGAGGCAGCGGTTGAGCTATTTTTTGTGGGATGCGAAAAGCGGCGACGTTTTTGCGAACGATTTAAAATTTGACCCAGCTACCGCGCCCTATACTCCGCTAAATAGGCAGCTCGCGCACTCAAACCATCTGCTTTTTACCTCCCCCAGTGGAATCTATTATTTCGACGAGAACGACGGAAAGCAAAAGCGCGCGGCAGACGATCCCTTCGCGGGCGAGGTTCGCGCGCTTAGCGGTAGCGTATTTCAAAGCGGCAAACGGATATATTTTTTAGAAGGTGCCGAAGTTTGGGGCGGCGGTCGTAGCACTCGCAGGCTGGTCGCTCGCAAAAGCGGGCTTTTCGCGCTCGAGCTGCCGCATGAGTGGCGCAAGGTCGGCGGCGTGCACGGCGGGCTATACGGCTGGGTCTATTCAAACGGCGGGCGATTTTTCTACTTCGACGATCTGGGCTCTTCACAGCTGATAGATCGGTGCATTTATGAGATCAGGGATCTAGACTTGGTTGAAATTTTGCTTCAAAAAAGCGGCATCGGCACGAGTAAAATTCGTGAGATGATAAAGAGCGGCGGGCTTGAGGCGGTGGACGGCGAGCTGCTTTTTGAGGTAAAGACGCGAGTGGAATTTTAGCCGCGATTTGAGCACAACTCGAGCATGGAAAGTGCTGCTAAATTTTAAAATTTTAATTTTATTTCGACATAAATTTATAAAATTTAAATGTCGTCGTGGGCTCTAGCGTAGGTTTAGAATTTCATCGCAAATTCCTTTAGAGCGGGTGCGCAAATTTCGTTTCGCGCCATCGCGACAGCTCGCGAAATATTTTGTATCGGTCGTGATCTTTGCGTCGCGTCGCGCTTGGATAAGGCGTCGCCGTAAATTTTATTTTATCGCCGCAACTTTCGTAAAATTTGGCTAGCAGTGTAGGCGTACACAGCGACAGAGAGTAAATTTAAAAGGTTCAATCGCAAAATTGCACGTATAAAATTTGCGCGCCGAAGCTTGCGAGATAAAATTTAACGGCTTGGATTCAAAAGCGCACATATCTTATTTCGATATGAAATTTAACATAGCGAGTGTAGATCAAACGGCGCGATCAGAGTGCCGTTTTGCGAGCAGATGAGCCCCAAGCGATGCTAAAGGAGCTTCGGATGTGAAGCGTTATTTTATAAATCCGCTTGCCACTACGCGGTCGCGTTCGTCGTAAAAAACCGCAAGCTGTGCCGGAGCGATGCCCGCTGCGGGCGTGGACAGCACGGCATGCACGCCGCCGTCTTCGCGAGGCGAAATTTTAACGGGGAGTTTGGCGCTGCGGTAGCGGATCTTAACGCCGAGGCTCTGCATATTTAAAATTTCATCCCTGCTTAAAAAGGCGTTGAAATTTTCGGTGTCGAACTCGTAGGTCGCCAGCTCGTCCTTGCCGCCCACGACGATCTCGTTTTTGTGCGGGTCGATGCTTAGCACGAAGTGCGGCTCATGCGCGCCGTGGACCGTAAAACCGCGGCGCTTGCCGATCGTATAGTGCATATAGCCCTCGTGAGTACCGATGGCGTTGCCCGCGCGATCGCGCACGATGCCGGGCATTTTGGTGCCCGTATGACGGTTCAAAACGTCGATGTAGGTGGTGTCCACAAAGCAGATCTCGCTGCTTTCGCTCGCAGAGGCGATCTGCGAAAGCTCCGTATAGGCGCGCGCAGCCTCTTTGACATCCTTTTTATACATCCCTCCAAGCGGAAAGAGCATAAACTCAAGCGCGGCGGGATCGATGTTTGCTAAAAAATAGCTCTGATCTTTGCTAAGATCTACAGCGGCTTTTAAAAGCCCGTCCTCGATGCGGACGTAATGCCCGGTAGCTAGGCGCTCAAAGTCCTGCTCGCGCGCGAATTCCAAAAGCTTGCCGAGCTTTATGCGGCGGTTACACAGCGCGCACGGATTTGGCGTAAGACCGCCGATATAGGCCTGCACGAAGGGCTCGTAAACGTCGCGATTAAAATCATCCTGTAGATCCAAAATGTGGATTTTTATACCCAAAAACTCGCCCACTTTGCGGACTTTGGCGATGTTTGCCTCATGATAGCCCGGCTTTGCGTGCAGTTTCATATAGCAGCCCTGCACCTCGTGCCCCGCGTCTTGTAGCAGCTTCGCGCACATCGAGCTGTCCACGCCTCCGCTCATTGCGACTAAAATTTTCATTCGTTCTCCTTACGTCGCACATCTGCCAAAATTTCATCCACGCTGTCGCAGAGCTTAAAATTTTGTAGATCACTTTCGTTTATCGCGCCAGATTTTAGCAGCGAAGTGCGGAAAAACTCCATTAGCGGCGCGTAGAATTCCTCGTCGTAAAGATAGATCTGCGCGCGTTTAAAGCCCGTCTGCACCAGCACTAAAATTTCAAAAAATTCATCCAGCGTCCCAAATCCGCCAGGAAAGATGACGAAAATTTCGCTGTTTTCGATGAGGGCGCCTTTGCGTGGCGCAAATGCTGAAAATTTCGCCCCCTGCGTTAAAAAGCCGTTGCTTTTTTGCTCAAACGGCAGCATGATGTTAAAGCCCACGCTGTGCGTCCTTGCTCTCGCAAATGCGCCTCGGTTGGCGCCTTGCATAATGCCGCCTCCGCCTCCGGTGATGATCGAGTATCCTAAATCGGCGAGCCCCTCGCAGAGCTTTTGCGCATCTTTTACGTAGCGATTGTCCTCGCTAAAGCGCGCCGAGCCGAAGATCGTGGCGCTTTTGCCCACGTTTTTGAGATTGTCGCGGGCGATTTTGATGTCTTTTAAAATTTCTTTTAATTGCATGATTAATCTATCTTTTATGTATATTATTTAAAATTTTAGTTTTAAGAATACCATTAAATTTTTAAAATTCCGTTTAAAAAGGCAGAATTTACGTGATTTAAAATCTCGTTGTAAATCATACTAGGTTGCTAAGTTTTCGTAAAAATCCGCCGACGCCGCGGTAAGCGCTCATATCGATAGGCTCACAGCCCTGCTTGCTCAAAAATCGCGAGACGCTCTGCTTAAGCGCGATGGTAGCGGGCGAAAACGGATAGTGCGAGTTAAAAAGCGCGCGATTTTGTGAGCAGACGGCTACTTGTTTGCAAAACGGCACAAAGCCTAGCAGTTTAAAGCGCAGCTCGCTTATATTGCGGTGCGCGACCGACTTTAGATTTTCGTAAATCATCACGGCATCATCCTCGCTCGCGGTGAAATTTAGCAAAAACAAAACCTCTTTTTTGCTCTCCCCAAGCGTCTTTAAAAGCGCGTAGGTGTTGCTGATCGAGCAGGGTTCGTTCGCGCACAGCACGATATTTTCGTCGCCGATGCTCAAAAAATCTCCAAGATACTCAAGCCCCGCATCGATCAAAATAAAATCGAAGATTCCCGCCTCTTTCAGCTCGCTTGCGAAGCTAGCGGGGCTTTCGTGAGCCTTTGCGTTTGCGGAATTTCCGGCTTTTTCGGGATTTGATGAGCGGGCGGAATTTTTCATTTCTTCTTCACTCGCGGAATTTTGAGAATTTTCGTCAGGGATTGAATTTTTCTTGGTGAAATCATCGCTTTTAAAATTCTCTAGGTTTTCTACTTCTGTAAAATTCCATCCATCTTCGCAATTTTGCGGTTTTTTGGCTGCACAATTCATAGAATTTTTTGCAGCGTTTGCTATTGAATTCGAAGCGGCGGAATTTTCTGAGTTGTTTTTGCCATCAAAGCTCGTGAGCTTTTGCGCGTAATTGTGCGAGCCGCCACTTTCGTCGCCTCCCCAATTTTGTGTGCTATCCGTAGAATTTTGCATGACGCAATCGTCCGCGCTAGAGCTTGCGTTTTTGATAGAATTTTGCGAGGACACGGAATTTTGTGAAGCAAGTGCGGGCGAGACGAGCGTTAAATTTTGCGAAATTTTTACCGCGACAGCGCTTGGTAGCGAAATCCTCTTTCTTTGCAAAGCGTTTAAGATGATCTCTTGATTGTTTAAATTTGGCGCTTCTATGATCGCCGTACGGTAGCCCTGCTCGCTTAGAATTTCGGCGAAATTTGCTGCAATCACGCTCTTGCCGACTCCGCCCTTGGCGCTTAAAAAATTTACGATTTTAGTTTGCATATCAGTCCTCTTTTAAATTTCATCTCTCCAAGTGGCAAAATCACGCTTATGCGCTCGCAGGCACCCGGATGCGGCAGCGCGAGCCGTTCGCAGGCACGTACCTTCGCGCTTGCATATAAAATATCCACATCCAGCGTGCGCGGCGCGTTTTTGAAGCTTCTTTTGCGCCCAAATCGTAGCTCCTCGCGCTGCATGATTTTGAGTAATGTAAGCGGCGGCAGAGAGCTTTGCACGAGCATCACGGCGTTTAAAAAATCGGGCTGATCTAAAAAGCCGAACGGCTTGTTTTTTAAAATCAACGAATTTTGCGCTACGAAAAAGCGCGTATCGCTTTGTAAAACGCGGTAAAATCGCTCGAAGCGCCGCCTGACGTCCCCTAAATTTCCGCCGAGCCCGAGCAGGTATAAATTTTTAAAATTTCCGCGCTCGCGGCGCCTCATCGGGAAAACGGCGCTTTTTACGACGCACAGCGCGTCCGCGCACTCGTAAAATCCGTTTTTCTTAAGTTGCATGTTCACCCGAGCTACTCTCATAAAATTTCAGCCCCGTTTTCGCGCACGACCACGACGTCCTCGATGCGCACGCCAAACTCGCCGGGCAAGTAAATCCCAGGCTCCACGCTAAAGACCATCCCCTCTTTTAGCACGACCTCTCCGCGCTTTGAGATGAACGGAAGCTCGTGGATATCGACTCCGACGCCGTGTCCGGTGCTGTGAAAAAACGCTTCGCCGTAGCCCTGAGCGGCGATAAAATCCCTAGCCGCCGCGTCGATCTCGCTCGCCTTTTTGCCAGGCATAACCGCCGCGATCGCCAGAGTTTGCGCCTCTTTTACGATCTCGTAAATTTCTTGCCGTTTGGCGTTTTTAAAATTTTGCTCCTTGCCGAAGTTAAAATTTTCGTCAAAGCACGCCGTGCGCGTCCTATCGGAGCAGTAGCGGTTAAATTTAACCCCCGCGTCAAGCAGGAGCAAATCGCCCCGACGTAGCCGCTTTTTGCTCGGCAGAGCGTGCGCTTTAGCGGCGTTTTCGTTGATCGCGACGATAGGCGAAAAGCTAAGCGCAAGCTCGCCCTTTTTCTTAAAGATGAGCTCGGCGTTAAAAAACAGCTCCTCTTCGCTCATGCCTTCGCCGTTAGCGCGCACGAACGCGGCAAATTCGTCAAATCTCTGGGCACCTAGCTGCGCCGCTTGTTTTAAAATTTTTATCTCATCCTCTGATTTTACTATGCGCGAAATTTGCGAAAAATTCGCCCGCGCTTTAAATCTTATCCCAAGCCCTTTACTAAGCGCCCCCCACTCGCCCGCGCTAAAATCGTACGGGTTGTAGCTAAGCTCCTTTACGCCCGCCTTTCGCAAAAACAGCCGCGTGTCTTTTATCAAATTTCGCTCGACCTCGATCACTTCGGTATCTTTGCAAAGCTCGCGCGCCTCGATGCTATAACGCGCATCGGTGAGGAAAAATTTGCGCCCACCAAGACTTAGAAATATCGCGTTGTCGCAGCTATATCCGCACTCGTGAAATACGGCGTTTTCGTCCTTTAGGATAAAATTTTTCAAATTTAATCCCAAACTTATTTGGCTTTCTGCTCGGCTCTGGCGGCCTTGATCTGCTCAAAAATTTGAATCATTCCGATCATCGCCAGATGGTATCCTACTGGACCGAATCCGATGATCTGACCCGCAGTCACAGGCGCTATTAGACTTTTTTGTCTAAGCTCCTCTCTGCGGGCGATGTTTGAGATATGCACCTCGATCACGGGCAGACTGACTGCGGCGAGCGCATCGCGGATAGCGAGCGAAGTGTGCGTGTAGGCGGCAGGGTTGATGATGATGCCATCGCAGGTACCGAAGCACTCTTGGATCTTATCGACGATCTCGCCTTCGAAATTACTCTGGAAAAACTCGATCTCGTTGCCGCTCTGATCGGCGACCGCCTTCATCTGCTTATGGATATCCTCCATCTTCATAACCCCGTAAATAGCGGGCTCGCGCATACCGAGCATATTGATATTCGGTCCTTGAATCACCATAATTTTCATTTTTGCGTCCTTGTTTTGAAATTTAAGCAAAAATTATAACCAAAGCGAGCTTATTTTTTACTATGGCGCCAAATTTGTCCGCTCAAACCCAAGCGATAAAATTTTATCTCTAAATTTAGCGCGAAATAAAATTTTATGCTAAAATCACGCGCTGTTTTAGATAAGGAAAACGATGAGAATTTTAAGGGCGAAGTGGGTTATTGTCTGCGATGAGAATTTTAAAATTTTAAAAGAGGGCGCGATCGTCTTTGATAAAAAGATAATAGAGGTTTGCGCCTTTGCGAGCGCGCCGCGCAAATATCCGCAAGCCGAAATTTTGGACTTTAGCGGCGACATAGCGATGCCTGCGTTTATAAATCCGCACGTGCATTTGGAATTTAGTGCAAACAAAGGCACGCTGCGCTACGGCGATTTTTTAGACTGGCTAGGTAGCGTCATCGCCTCAAGGCAGCAGCTGGACGCCGCGGCGCGCGGACGATTGACCTTGGAGCAGATCGTCGCGATGATGCGAAGCGGCGTGGGTACGATCGGCGAAATTTCAAGCTTCGGCGGCGAGGCTGAAGCTTGCGCGCAAAGCGGCATTAGAACCGTGTTTTTTAATGAAATTTTAGGCGCGAGCAAGGACGCTGCGGCGGAGAATATTTATAAATTTAAAGAGCGATTTGAGCGCGCAAAGGCGCTCGCAAGCTCGCTTTTTATCCCTGCCGTGTCGGTACACTCGCCGTACTCGACGCACCCGCAAATTACGGAGTTTGCGACGAAGCTTGCCCGCGAAAACGGGCTTGCTATAAGCACGCATTTTATGGAGAGCGCGTATGAGCGGCAATGGCTGCGCGCGGGCCGCGGTAAATTTAAGGTCTGGCTTTCTAAATTTAATCCCGCGCCTGCGCCTTTTTACTCGCCGCAGAGCTTCGTAGCGCATTTTAGCGGGCTTCGCACGCTTTTTACGCATTGCGTGTGGGTGGATGATTTTAGCATCTTTGATCCGAAGCTTCACTCGATCACGCACTGCGTGCGCTCCAACCGCCTGCTTAGCAAAAAGCGACTGAGCTTTAAAAAGCTGCTCGCAAGCGGGCTTAATTACAACATCGCTACCGACGGGCTTAGCTCGAATTTCAATCTAAACTTTTTAGACGAGCTGCGCGCAAATTTAATGATGCACGACGAGCTAGGTTTGGCGGATCTGGCGCGGGCGTTACTTTTAGGCGCGACGAGAAACGCTGCTGCGGCGCTGGGATTAAATTTGGGCGAGCTAAAAGAGGGCAAGTTCGCCGATATCGCCGTTTTTGAAGGCATTGAGTGCGAGCAAAACCAGCTGCCGCTACAGCTCATTTTGCAGAGCAAAAACGCAAAATCACTTTTTATCGAAGGAATGAAATGCAATTTCTAAAGAATATCTTTGCGCCGATCGGCGCCGTGCTCGGGTTTATCAATAAATACTTTAAATCCCTAATTTTTCTGCTTATTTTGTTTTTGATTTTCGCAGGCGGCGAAAGCGCGCAACAAAAGGGCGCGAATCTCGCTCAGCTTTCATTAAGCGGTGCGATAATGGACGATAGCGAAATTTTAGAAAAGATCGAAACTCTGAAAAACGACGAGGCGATCAAAGGAGTGCTCCTGCTGATCGACAGCCCGGGCGGCGCGCTAAGCCCGAGCGTGGAAATTTCGCTGGCCATCAAGTCTCTAAACTCGCGCAAGCCGGTCGTCGCCTACGCCAAGGGCACGATGGCAAGCGGCAGCTACCTAGGCGGCGTGTGGGCGAGTAAAATTTACGCAAATCCGGGCAGCTTCATCGGCTCCATTGGCGTGATCATGCAGGGCTTAGACGTGAGCGAAGCGGCCGCTAAGTTAGGCTTTGCCGAACAGATCGTCAAAGCGGGCGAGCTCAAAGAGGCGGGAACGATGATGCGAAAATGGAGCGACGCGGAGCGCGCGAGCCTACAAGCTTTAGTGGACGAGAGCTATGAGCTATTCACGCGCGAGGTGGCGCAGGCTCGCTCGCTGGATCTTAGGAAGCGCGATACGTGGGCGAATGCGCGAGTATTTTTAGCTAGCGGCGCCAAAGGCGTCGGGCTTATCGACGAGGTGGGCTCTTTAGAGGATGCTAAAAGCGCGCTCGTAAAGGCTAGCGGCGTAGCAGATCCGATCTGGCAGGAGCCTTCGGCGTACGAAAAGATGATAGATAGGCTAGCGAATAAAAGCGAGAGTTTGGTGCGTGGTGCATTCGGCGCAAAGCTGATGGCGTATTAGAATTTTAGAAATTTCGTAGAAATTTTAGAATATGAGGGAATTTTAAGAGTAGAATTTTGTATGCGAAACCTACAACAGTCTTGATTACTTTTAAATTTCCTTGCTTTTTCATTTGGCGTTTCTTTAAAATTTTACCTTTTTTGTGAATTTTTCTTTGTTTAAAAACTCCTCATTTTTCTACTAATTATTCAGCCCCCTTTAAGCATCGCTCTTGTATAATCACAATTCTGTTTCGCACC
>CAUSAC010000049.1:0-13682 GCA_963529615.1 uncultured Campylobacter sp.
TTGAAATAAATTTGATCTGAAGCACGGAACGGCGAACGAATTGGCTTTAAAAACGCATATGCTTTTAAAATTTCAGCTTTTTATTCACACTTCGATTTTTGAATATCTTTATATTTAGATTTTAACATTTGCACTCACGATACATATAGATAGCGATAAAGTTGCTTTTAAGATTCTGAAATGCCGAATTTTGGGCATTGAGCAATCGGCGCTTTTTTAAATTTAGTCCATTTTAAGGCATAAAAATATATACTCCTAACACTTTCTACCTAGGAAAATGGGAAAATTCGTGCTGTAGAATTCCATCCCGTTGGGAATTGAAACGGTTTATGGGCTACGATAAAAAGCCTTGTTCTGCGTAGAATTCCATCCCGTTGGGAATTGAAACTTCACGCATAAACCAGTAGTAGAATCGAAATATTCACCTGTAGAATTCCATCCCGTTGGGAATTGAAACAACGCTAAGAATGAGCGCGTCGATAGGAATGAAGCGTAGAATTCCATCCCGTTGGGAATTGAAACTTTTTCCTCACACCGCGACAGAGTAAAGATGTCTAGTAGAATTCCATCCCGTTGGGAATTGAAACTTTTGCTGCGATTATAGCTCTAATTTTGTGGCTTTGTAGAATTCCATCCCGTTGGGAATTGAAACTCTCTCTTTTCGTGATGTTTTTGTCGAAGCTTGTGTAGAATTCCATCCCGTTGGGAATTGAAACTTTCGTTGCAGGATTGATAAGATGGCTATAACTTGTAGAATTCCATCCCGTTGGGAATTGAAACAATTTACGTCGCTCCAACGCAAGCTTAAAACCTCAGTAGAATTCCATCCCGTTGGGAATTGAAACCGATGATCCTTTCGGCATATTCAGCGTTCATAGCGTAGAATTCCATCCCGTTGGGAATTGAAACACTTTCGCTAGCTTACAAGCCAAAGAAAACGTAGAGTAGAATTCCATCCCGTTGGGAATTGAAACTAATCCTGCAAAAACTTTCGTTGTCTGTCAATTTGTAGAATTCCATCCCGTTGGGAATTGAAACAGGACACTCTGCATGAGTTTGAGCTGATGTATCGGTAGAATTCCATCCCGTTGGGAATTGAAACGGTGTTTTAAGCGCGTTGTTTGCAGGGCTAAACGGGTAGAATTCCATCCCGTTGGGAATTGAAACCCCTTGATCTTGCCAAAGAATTCGCGATGCTTGAGTAGAATTCCATCCCGTTGGGAATTGAAACTTCGTAATGTAATGATCCTCCTCTAAAATTGAAGTGTAGAATTCCATCCCGTTGGGAATTGAAACTGCTTTGAAGCAAGAAAGAGGAGAAAAAGAGCGTATAGGTAGAATTCCATCCCGTTGGGAATTGAAACTCGGGGCTTTCACACCCAAGCACCAAGTAGCCGTTGTAGAATTCCATCCCGTTGGGAATTGAAACTGGCAGTTTTGCTTGTGAGGATATAGGATGAAAACAGTAGAATTCCATCCTGTTGGGAATTGAAACTAGGATAACGCTCTTTTATGTGGGTCTTGAAAGCGTAGAATTCCATCCCGTTGGGAATTGAAACTTCTGCCACTGCATTTTATAGCGTCCCGCAGGAATGTAGAATAAAATTATTCTATCCTTTGGGAATTGAAACGCATAAATAGGCTTATTGCACGATTTGCGTAGGCGGTAGAATTCATCTTGTTGAAATCAAAACGGATTTACGCGACACGCCTTTTGCGGCAGGAATGGGTAGAATTCTCATCTCGCTATAAAATTTAAAAAGATTAGTTGTGGCTGGGATAGGATACAGCATGAGGCACTTATGTGAAATTTCATTCGGTTTCAATTTGCCACCAAATATATTAAATTTATAGGTTACGAATGAAATTTTGGAGTTACTCACAAATTAAAATTTTAACGAACTGTATATTTGCCGCAATATAAATAGATTTAAATGCAACTCATTTAATAGCAATTCAAAATATTTGTAAAAATGCACGCTAGGGATCTTAAAAGCTAAGTTAAAGTAAGAATTTCGCATTAATTTCAATTAAATTTACGCTACAAATTTAAGATCATGTGTCAAAGTTAGAATTTAAAATTAAATTAGATGATGCCAAAGAGGCAGAAAGATGGAAAGAATTTTATAAAGTAGAATTTGGCAACAACCTTTGAAACTGCAAAACAAATAATATTGGCGTGGTCGTCATAAAAAGGAAAAATCATCTAAATTTGATGGATATTACCGCCCTTGCCACATACAGTATAATAATTAAATCTCTCCACCAATTATTTTTTAAAATTTTTAAAAAATTTCTTCAAAAGCGCCTTATAAAAAATCGCAAATTTCGACTCTTTTTTCTCATAAATCACGCGAAAGACGCCCTGCAGATCCAGCTTTTCTTGCAAAGTAATGTTTTGCACTCTACTCTCCTATAAGTTTTTTTATCTTATGTAGCACAAACGCAGCGTCGTCGCTATCGAGCTCACACAACATCTGGCATATCGCAGTCGCGGCTTGCGGCTTGGTCGTGCCCAAGCGCCAGTCCTGATACGTCCGCATCGACACGCCTAACCTCTGCGCCATCGCGGCATGCGAGATCTTTTTGCCGTTGTTTTTGGCTTCGACGGCATTGTGCAAAATGTTGAATATATCGCTCGTTTCTAACATATGAAAATTATACAAATTTATTCGTTAATTATACATAAAATCGTATAAAATGAATAAAAATCGTGTTATTCATAAGTAAAAATAGCAAAACACTTCGTTTATCTGTATGAATTATACAGAATACTGCATAAAATAAACATAAAATTTTATAAAATTTTGCATATTATGCCGTAAAGATGAACCGGCTTGCACAAATAGGTGTCTTATCGATCGGCACATTAAATTTTAACCGGGATAGATGAAATTTTAATATCGAAGCTTTTGGGATTTGATTTTTTTGATCGGTTCTGGTAGCAATTACGAACAAGATGGAATTTTACCCTATGCCGAGCCATATCTGCCAGTACAAAGAGCGTTTCAATTCCCAACGGGATGGAATTCTACAAATTTCTGGGTTCTCGTAGATGTTGCCGATGACTTGTTTCAATTCCCAACGGGATGGAATTCTACGACACCGCGGAGCTTCAATGTGCCTCGAAAAACAAAGGTTTCAATTCCCAACGGGATGGAATTCTACGCCGATCGCTATCCCCCAAGCTATCCCGAGCCAAAAGTTTCAATTCCCAACGGGATGGAATTCTACGGAAAGGCGGCGAATGCGGGATATGTGAGTTTCGCATTTCAATTCCCGTTGGGAATTGAAACTATGGGCGACAGCCGCGGAGAAAAGCAAGCGACGAGGTAGAATTCTATTCCACTAGGAATTGAAACGTGATATACTTCATCACGTAGCCCGTGGCGTTGTGTAGAATTCCATCCCATTAGATAGAATTTCAAAGAATCTTGAGGTGCACAATCATAGAATTTAATGCATTTCTATATATTAGGAAATAAATTCCTAATGAGGCAATCCCTGGCAAGTAAATCCTCCCTAGCAATTCTTAGCAAGTAATCTTTATTGGCAAGATTTAGCCCTTTTTCTTATCCTTCTTGTTCTTGCGAGAGGGGCTTTCCAGCTTGCGCCAAGCCTCGCTTTTTTGGCTATCCTCCATTAGCACTATCTCCCTGGCGCCGTTTCGCACGAGGTTTGGATCCACTGCAAGCTCCTTTGCATCGATCTTTTCAGGATAGTCTATGCGTGAGAGGATGCAGCGAAAGGCGTTTAGCCGCGCGATCTTTTTGTCGTTGCTATCTAGGATCGTCCACGGCGCAAACTCGGTATTTGAAGCGAGCAGCATCGAGTATTTTGCGAGCGTGTATTGATTCCACAGCTCCTGCGATCTCGCATCCACCGGCGAGAGTTTATATTGCTTCAGCGGATCGGTACGGCGCGATTCAAAGCGCCTTTTTTGCTCCTCTTTGGAGACTGAAAAGTAAAATTTAAACAAAATTATCCCCGCACTTACCAAAAGCTCCTCAAATTTAGGCACTTGGCGCAGGAAATCTTTATGCTCGGCGTGGGTGCAAAAGCCCATCACCGGCTCGACCATCGCGCGGTTGTACCAGCTGCGGTCAAAGATCGTGATCTCGCCGCCGCTGGGTAGGTGCGCGACATAGCGCTGGAAGTACCACTGCGTCTTTTCGACGTTGCTCGGCTTTTCGAGCGCCACGATGCGGCATCCGCGCGGGTTTAGATGCTCGGTTAAGCGCTTGATCGTGCCGCCTTTGCCCGCCGCATCGCGTCCCTCCATCAAAATCAAAATTTTTAGCCCCTTCTCTTTTACGAATTTTTGCAGCTTCAAAAGCTCGATCTGATATCTTTCAAGCAGCGTTTCGTAGTCTTTGAACGAGATTTTTTCGTACTTTGAGCTTTTAAATTCTATCTCTTTCAACGCTATTTCGCCCGTTTCGGTTTTGATCTCTTTGCTCATATCGCCTCCTAAAAATTTTAAGGAATTTTACAAAAAAGTTCTTTATATTACACTATAAATTCATACTTATTACGTTAGAATGTAGGAAAAAATTTCAAAGGATAAAATTTGATCAGATCACTGATTTTGGTAACGTTTTTTCTCTTAGGTTTGGGCGCCGAGCCCCTAAAACCCTCCGATGCGTTCAAGCTTAACGTGGCGGCGCAAAGCGATAGCGTAACGTTAAGCTTTGATATCGCGGACGGGATCTATCTCTATCAAAACGAGATAAAAATTTTCATCGGCGGCGCAGAGGTGACGAATTTAATAAATCTGCCCGCCGCGACCGAATACAAGGATTATAAAATTTATGAGGGCAAATTTAGCATCGCCGTGCCTTTGGGCCTCGTGCTTGCAAATGCCGCAGACAGCGATGATTTCGTGCTTAACGGCGATTTTTTGGGCTGCACGAAATCGGGCTTTTGCTACCAGCCGCAGCAGTTCGGATTTAGCTTCAAGCGCGTGGTGGAGGGCTATCAGATCAGCAAAATTTCAAACTCCGAGCTGAAAAGATACCGAAGCGGCGGAAATTCCGCGCAGATTTCTGCCGCATACAGCGCACAAGGCGGGGCTGTAAATTTTAAAAGCAATACTGCAGCAGGGGGCGCAGAGACAGATTCTGTGGCGGACTCGCACGCGGCGGGAAATTCCGCGGCAAGCTCGGCTGAAAACGCTGCTTTAAATTCCGACGAAGCTTCCACGCACAGAAATCCGCACGGCGCAAATCCCATCTCCGAACAGGATAAAATTTTAAACGTTCTTGGCGGCAAGAGCTTCATCGCGGCGATCGCGCTGTTTTTCGGCTACGGCGTGCTACTCTCGCTAAGTCCTTGCGTCTATCCGCTCATCCCGATCCTCTCGTCGATCATAGTGGCAAAAACCTCCTCCAAGCCGAGCGCGAAAACGAGCCTCGCCGTAAGCCTTGCGTATATTTTTGGGATGGCGAGCTCGTATGCGATTTTAGGGGCTTTCGTAGCGGTTTTCGGGCAAAATTTACAAGGCCTGCTGCAAACTCCGCCCGCGCTGATCCTAACCTCGCTCATATTCGCCGCGCTCGCGTTTTCTATGTTTGGATTTTATGAGATCCGCTTGCCTGCGCGCTTTCAAAGCTTCTTAAATAGCAAAAGCGAAAATGCTGGCGGTCTGATCGGAGTTTTTTCGATGGGGCTTATCTCGGCGCTTGTCGTATCGCCGTGCATCTCCGCTCCGCTTGCAGGCGCGCTCGTTTACATCGCGGGCAGCGGCGACGTTCTGCTGGGCGCGGCGGCTCTTTTTGCGCTGGGGCTCGGAAGCGGCGCGCTACTGCTTGTGGTGGGGCTCGGCGGCGCACTGCCTAGACCCGGAGCTTGGATGGAGGCGGTGCCTAAAATTTTCGGCTTTTTGTTGCTTTTTACGGCGGTGTGGATTTCGCGCACGCTCATCGGCGAAAATTTAAGCCTGCTGATTTACGCGGTTTTAGGCGCGATCTTCGCAGGATTTTTGGGGCTGTTTGACGGCGGCGCGAGTGGGATAAAGCGCGCTTTGGCTCTTATAATCGCGCTATATTCGGCGCTGCTGCTTGCGGGCTTTGCCAGCGGCGCAAAAGATTTTTCCAGGCCGCTTGGTAATCTAATTTCGCAAAATGCGAGATATTCCAGGGGTGGCTTGGGCGAGAGTTTGCAGGCGGGCGAAATTTCTCGCGCTAAAAATTTAAGCGGCGCACATTTTTCGTTTGTGCACGATCTGGCGCAGCTGCGTGGCGAAATAGAAAATTCCAAAAAGCCCGTGATAGTGGACTTTTGGGCTAGCTGGTGTAAAAATTGCGAGCAGAGCGAGCGAGCGTTCGCAGATCCCGCTCTTGCGGGCGCTCTTGATAAATTTAGCCTTTTAAAGATCGATCTTAGCGAAGATAGCGAGCAAAATAGGGCGATAAAAGCGCATTTTAACGTATTCGGTCCGCCTACGATTCTGTTTTTTAAAGAGGGCGCCGAGATTGCGAGCCTACGCCAGATCGGTAGCGTAAATTCCGAAAAGCTGGCTCAAATTTTAACCGAAATTTAGTGAAATTTAGATAGATTTAAAACAAAATTTAGTTTTAAGGATTGCGCGATGATAAGCAAAAATAGGGCTACGAAAGAGACCAAAATCGAGCTTGAGCTGGAGCTTTACGGGCGCAGCACGGCGCAGATACAAACGGGCATCGGCTTTTTCGATCATATGCTTAGCGCGTTTGCCAAGCACGCGTGGATCGATCTGAACCTGCGCTGCGAGGGCGATTTGCAGGTCGATTTTCATCACAGCGTCGAGGACTGCGGCATCGTGCTCGGAAGCGCGATCAAAGAGGCGATCTATCCCGCGCAAAACATAGAGCGCTTCGGCGATAGCGCCGTCGTGATGGACGAGGCGGCGGTTTCTGCGGCGCTTGATTTTTCCAACCGCGCGTTTTTGGTATTTGATTGCCCGAGTCTGAAGCGCGGCAAGATCGGCGAATTCGACGCCGAGCTCGTGGAGGAATTTTTCCGCGCTCTGGCTTTCAACGCCGGCATCACGCTGCATCTAAGCCAGATTCGCGGCGAAAATCTGCATCACGTTGCAGAGGCCGCGTTTAAGGCGTTCGCCGTCGCATTTCGTCGCGCGATAAGTATCAACGAGCGCGCCGGCGTGCCTAGCACGAAGGGCGTTTTATAGCGGCAAATGCGCGCTAAATTTAGTAAATTTGGCAATTCGCGGTTTTGAAATTTTATCGGCGTTTGAAATTTTACTTTCGCCGCCGCTTGAAATTTGCAAAATTTCGCCATTGCTCGAGCAAAGTGCGCCGCTTGGCTAAAATTTTAAACCAGCGGCGTGCGTATAGGTTGTCTAAAATTTTGCGCTCGCATTGCGTCGAAGTATCGCTTTGCGTATTAAATTTTGAAGGTGAGATATGGATTCTTTCTCGATTTTTATTTTCCTTTTGTTCGCGCTGCCGATCGTTTCGTTTATTTGGTTCGTCGTGCGTTTAGTAAAATTTATCAGATCAAAAAACGAACCCGCGCGCCGCAGAAAGGATAAAATTTTTCTGATCCTTTCTGCGCTTACGCTTGCGTGTTCCACGGGCGCGGTGGTCGGCTTTTTATGGCTGCTTAATAGCGCGCTTGCGCATATGTGAGGCATAAATGAGCGATGAAATTTTTCAAAAAACGATCGCCGTAATATTGACGGCTTGGGCGATCAGCGTTTGCGCGCTAGTAGGAGCGGCGCTGTATCTGCATAGCAAATGCTCGATCATCTCCTATATCGCAAACGGAAACTAAGATGAAGCGTGCAATTATCGCCATTTTTCTGGTGTTTATCTTGGCGGCTTTCGATTTTGCGTTTTACCGCCTCGTCGTGAGGCGATACGTAAATCAAAGCAGCGCCGAGATGCAGGCTAAATCGATCGAGCTGCATAAATTTCTGCCGTTTGAGCAGGGCTCGCAGATCGTGCACGCCAGCTCTAGCTTAAAACTTAGCGGCGATCTGCCCATAATCGACGGAGCAGCGGCTTTGTATCCCGTATTTTCGGCATTTGTTGCGGCGAACTATCCGAAGGAAAGCGTGGAATTTGACGGGCAAAATTTCACGAATGCTAGCAGGCTTAAATTTAGCAACACTCGCGGCGCATACAAGGACATAAGCGACGGCGAGGCGGATCTCATTTTCGTCGCAGCCCCTTCGAAGCAGCAGCTAGCTTATGCGCAGGAAAAGGGCGTGCGCTTACGCTTCGTGCCGATCGGGCTGGAGGCGTTCGTCTTTATCGTAAATGCAAATAACAAAGTTTCAAGCTTAAGCGTGGATCAGGTGCGAGGGATCTATTCTGGGGAGTTTGACGATTGGTCGCAGCTGGGCGGCGAGCGCATGCGAATAGATGCCGTGCAGCGAAACGCGGGCAGCGGCAGCCAGAGCGCGTTTTTAAAATTTATGAGTAAGACGCAGCCTAAGCGCAAGATCACGGGCTTTTTCGGCAGCGCGATCGGCTTTTCGTTTCGCTATTACGTCGAGGGGATCGTGCAAAACGGCGGCGTGAAGATGCTTAGCCTAAACGGCGCGTATCCGAATAAAGAAAATATCGCTAGCCGCAAATACCCGCTCGTAGCCGAAATTTACGCGGTTTACGACGAAAATAACAAAAACGAAAATATCCGCATCTTGATAGATTGGATCCTTTCGCCGCAGGGGCAAAGCATCATCGAAAATAGCGGCTACGTGCCGATTAAGGGCTAAGATCGCGGTTTAAATTTATACGGCGTTTGCCAAAAATTCAGCCAAATTTCGTTAAAATCACAAAATTTCAAAAAACGGAAAACGAAGTGATAAAGATCATATTTTTAGACGTAGACGGTTGCCTTAGCGACGGCGGGCTGTATCATTCAAACGGCGGCGAAGAGATGAAAAAATTTAATGTAAAAGACGGATTCGGCATCCAGGAGTGGCAGCGGCTGGGGCTAAAGGTCGCGATCATCACCGGCAAAAGCTCACAAATCGTCGCAAATCGCGCGCGCGAGCTAAAGATCGATACACTCTTTCAAGGCGAAAAAGATAAGCTCTCAAGGGCGGAGCAAATTTTAAAAAATTTTAACCTAAGCTTCGATGAAGCCGCTGCGATCGGCGATGATATAAACGACGTGAAGCTTTTAAATGCGGTCGCGATCAGCTTTAAGCCCGCCGATGCGCTAAGCTCGCTAAAAGCGGACGTCGTGCTAAGCAAAAACGGCGGCTGCGGCGCAGTGCGCGAGATGATCGAAATACTCGTCGATAAAAACGGCATGCGCGAAGAGTGGAATAGCAAATGGCTGTAATTCTGCAAGCGCGCGCGAGGGGCAAAATTCTACGTAGATCAAAAGGAGCCGAGCAATGGTGATAAAAATTTTCTACGTTGCGATTGCGATCTTTTGCGTCGCGATGGTGTTTCTAAGCGTGCAGACGCCGTATTTTAGCGATATGTTTAGGCAAGATCTAAGCATTGCGAATATGGAGATGAGAAAGATTGTCGATTATCAGATCGGCGAGCGCGTGGATGCTAAATTTACTGCGGACGGCGGCACTCGTTATAAGGATCGCGACGAGTTTAAAAATTTCAAAGCCGAGGAGATTAGCGCGGATCTGAATCACACCTTGGTTTCAAAAACCGCGACGCGCGCCGGCGAGCTGATAAAATTTAACGGCGATGCGCATTATATCAACACGGACGGCTTTGACTACACGGCGCAGGAGATCATCTACGATACGAGCAGCAAGATCGTCCGCTCCGACGTGCCGTACGTGCTGCGTCAAGGCGGCGACCGTATCACGGGCGCCAGCATCAGCTACGACACCAAAACCAAACAAACAAACTCAAAAGGAATCCACGCATGGTATTTAATAAAAGATCAAAACTCCACAAACTAATACTCGCAGCCGCGCTAATTACTAGCTTTGGCGCGCCTAATCTCAGTGCCGCGCAGGAGCAGGTCGAGGTCACGGCGGATAATTTTTTCGCTGACGAGATCAAGCAGATCAGCGTCCTAACGGGTAACGTCCATATCAAAAAGGGCGCTTACGATACGCTAAATTCCGACAAAGTGACGATCTACTTCGACGCCAAGCGCCAGCCTACCAAATATGTCGCGACGGGAAATGCAAATTTTAAAATTTTACTCAATCAAAAGCATTACGACGGCAAGGGCGGCGTGCTGACCTACGATCCGACTATCGAGGCTTACACGCTCGAAAACAATGCCTATCTACACGAGGCCGAGACCAAAAAAGAGGTTTACGGCGATAAGATCATCGTAAATCGCCAAAAGGGCACCTACGAAGTAAAAAGCGGCGGCGGCGAGAAAAAGCCCGTGCGTCTGATCTTTCAGGTCGAAGATCAAAACAAATGATCTATCCTAGCAGTGCGCAGTTTATCACATCCGCCGCAAATATCGCGGGTGCGCCCGAGTTTGCGATGAGCGAAGTGGCGTTTTTGGGGCGTTCAAACGTCGGTAAAAGTAGCCTGATAAACGCGCTTACCGGGCGCAAAAATCTAGCCAAATCAAGCTCGACTCCCGGCAAAACGCAGCTGATAAATTTTTTTGAAGTTAAATTTAAACAAAAGCTTGCCGCAGATTTGGACGGCTCGCAAGCTGAAACGACGCCCGATCTAGCGAGCAAAGGGGCTTTAAACTCGGCTGCGAATTGCGCGCGAGATTTTGCAGACGCTGCGGCGTCTGAGCGAAATTTAAAGCAGGATGCTATTTTAAATTTAAAAAGCGTTTCGGCGGATTTTGGATCGGATCGCGAGGTGGATCTTGCGGCAGGTCTCGCGTCAAATTCCGCGCAAAGCCCCGAATTAAATTTTACGGGCAGATCCGCGCTAAGCTTAGCGGGCAACCCCGCTTTTTCCGATCTTGCAAGCTTGGAAGAAAATATCTCTTTGATCTTCGTGGATCTGCCGGGGTTTGGATACGCTAAGGTTTCTAAAAAACTGCATTATATCTGGCAAAAAAATCTTGACGAATTTATCAAAGAACGCCTAAATATCAAGCTTTTCGTCCATCTCATCGACGCGAGGCAGTTTGATCTTACGATAGATAAAAATTTGCAAAACTATCTCGCTAGTTTTCTGCGCGGCGATCAAAAGGTCGTGAGGCTCTACACCAAAGCCGACAAGCTCAACCAAAGCGAGCGCGCAAAGCTTTTGAGGTACGATCCGCAGGCGGTTTTGGTCTCTACGCTAAAGGGCGGCGGGCTACAAAAAGCGCGCGAGATCATCGTGCGTGGGGCGTTTGGATTATGAAATTTCTAAATTTAAAT
This sequence comes from uncultured Campylobacter sp., assembly GCA_963529615.1. Taxonomy (GTDB): domain Bacteria; phylum Campylobacterota; class Campylobacteria; order Campylobacterales; family Campylobacteraceae; genus Campylobacter_B. The sequence goes on from CAUSAC010000049.1 coordinate 11,279, forward strand.
ACGTTAAATTTTGCGGCGCAGAATTTCAAAATAATTAAATTCAGCGGATATAAAATGCGCCGCCAAGATCACGCAAAGATTAGGGAAAATTTTAGATGATACGGCTAAAAAAGGCGCGCCTTTGCGACATTTCGCGTATGCAGGAGCTCGTAAAAGAGGAGGTTCAAAACGGCGTAATCTTGCCGCTTGAAAGCGATGAGATCGCTGCTAATATCCGCTCATACGTGCTGGCGTTCGGCTGCGATTCTAAGGCGGATACGAGCTTTGATTCTAAAGAGAATTCCGATTTAAATTTAGCACGCAATGCCGATTTAAATTTAATCCAAAGCTCCGCCGCAAATTTTGCCGAAAATCCTGCCAAAAATTTCGCCGAAAATGCCGCGGGTAATTTTGCGCCGCAACGAGATACGTCTCAAAATAGCGCGCCACGAAATAGCGCGCTGCAAGCCGTATCTGGGACGAGCCACGCGCAAGCGGGCAAAGAGCAAATTTTACGGAGCGAATATTCGCAAAGCGCGAGCGTTTTTCAAACCGAACGTTCGCAGCCCCACGAATCGCGGTGCTTAAAAGAAGCCGAAATTTTAGCGGGCTTCGCTTCGCTTAAAATTTTTAACGCAGATCTTGCCGAGGTGCGCTCGCTCATCGTCGCTCCGCAGTTTCGCAGGCGAGGCATTGCCAGAGCTATCGTAAATGAGCTGCTAGATGAAGCGAAATTTTACGGGCTAAAAAGCGTATTTACGCTCACCTATCAAAAGGAATTTTTCGAGCGGCTGGGGTTTACCGAAATCCCAAAAGATGAGCTGCCCGCGCAAAAAATTTGGGCCGATTGTATTAAATGCAAAAAGTTTCCGGTATGCAACGAAATCGCACTTATCTATACGTTATAGCGGACACGCTTTTTAGCGCGGGAGTTCTTTTTTACCTGCTTCTAAGTGCGGTGTATAGGGGGCTGCCGCCGCTGATCGGATTTTTTTTCACGGCGATGGTGGTGCAAAAATACGAAAACGACGTGAAATTTAAAAAGTTCGGCTTTACCTGGTTTTTCTCTATTTTTTATCTGTTTTGCGCCGAGCAGATCCACGGATTTAACCTATTTAGCGTGGCTATCGCGTATTGTATATTTTATTTCGTGGTCTATGAAAACTCATTTAAATATATTAAATTTAGAAATTTTTTGATCTGCTTTTACGTGATGATCAGCTATGTTTTGGTCTTTGTGGTGAGCAACGCGATCTCGGCGATCAAAAAGAGCGAGTATCTGCCTCTAAGCGGCGAGTATTTAAATTACATCGTGATTGAAATTTTGCTTGCTCTGCTCTTTTTTAAGGGGCGGCTGGTATGAGGCTGAAGTTTGTATTCGTATTCGTGATACTATTTTTTAGCATGCTTTTGGTTAGAATTTATTATCTTTCGATCAAATCGAACGAATTCTACGAGCAGGTCGCCAAAAATAACGTCATCTCTACCGAATACATCCCGCCGGTGCGCGGTCAAATTTTAGACGCCAAAGGCCGCCCGCTCGCGATAAATAATCTCGGCTTTTCGCTATCGATCGCGCCGCATCTAAAAGACGCCGCGCTGCAAAGCGAGCTAAATAATATTTCGCGCTACTTCAAAGATCTCAACGTCACCGCGATGAGCAAGAGCTACAAGGACGCGAATTCCGCTTATAATCAAGACTTTATCGAAGTCGTGCCGTTTTTGGACTACAACGCCACGATACAGCATTTTGCAAGCCTAAGCCTGCACGAAAATATTAAAATTTCGCCCGCTTCGCAGCGCTTCTATCCTTACGGCGCGCTTGCTTCGCACATCATCGGCTACGTGGGCCGCGCCAATAAAAAGGATATCCAAAGCAATCCCCTAAGCGCGCTTACCGGATACAACGGCAGAAGCGGCGTCGAGGGGTATTATAACGAGCTTTTGCAGGGCAGCAAGGGTGAGCGCAAGACGAAGGTTACGGCGCTAAATCAGGTCGTAGAGGAGATCTCGATGCAAGAGCCCAGCAGCAGCGAAATTTCGCTTACCATCGATCTTGAGCTGCAAAAATACCTCGAGGAAATTTTTAAAGACAAGGACGGCGTAGCGATCGTGATGGATCTGCGCGACGGCGCCATCATCGCGGCGGGCAGCTTCCCCGAGTACGATCTGAACACCTTCGTAGGCGGAATTTCGCAGACGCAGTGGGACGAGCTGATAAAAGACCCGCGTCATCCGTTTACGAATAAGCTCGTAAACGGCCTCTATCCGCCGGGCTCCGTAATTAAAATGGCTGTGGGGATGAGCTTTTTAAACAGCGGTAAGATCAACGAAAACTGGAGCGTGTTTTGCAGCGGCGCGATAGAGCTTGGAGGGCGTAAATTTCGCTGCTGGAGGGGGTGGGGTCACGGCCGCGTGAGCCTAA
>CAUSAC010000050.1:0-13651 GCA_963529615.1 uncultured Campylobacter sp.
ACCCTCCTTAAACGATCGCTAGCGCGGTAATTAGCACGCAAGCAAGAGCTAACGGCATGCAGACTTTCCAGCAAAGCCCCATCAGCTGATCGGGGCGCAGATGCGGCCACGCCGCGCGAGCCCATAGGAAGCAGAAAAACACGAGGCTTGATTTTAACACCATCATAACGCCGCCAGGGATAAACCAAAACGCGTTAAATCCGCCCAAAAACAGCAGCGTCGTAACGACGGAGTATGTTATGATATTGGCGTATTCGCCGATAAAAAACATACCCCAGCGCATGCCAGAATATGCCGTACCGGCGCCCGCTACGATCTCGGTTTCGTTTTCGGTGAGGCATAGCGGCGTGCGGTTGCACTCTACAAAGGCTGCGATGAGAAATAGCGCGAAGCAGACGGGCTCTTTCCAGATAAACCACTTGTCGATGCCGCCGCTTTGCGCGCTTACGATGTCGATGAGCGAGAGCGAGCCCGTGATCATCACGATAGGGATCAGGCTAAGACCGTTTATCACCTCAAAGCAGGTGATCTGCAAAAACGCGCGAAACGCGCCTATCGTGCCCCATTTATTGTAGCTTGCAAGCCCTCCGATCAGCAGTCCGTAAACGCAGGTGCCGCTAGCTCCGAGCAGGAATAAAATTCCCACATTTATATCGCTTAAAATCGGCTGGATCGTCCGCCCGCCGATCGTAAACTCCGGCAGCAGCGGCACTACCGAAAGCGCCACGAAAGCGCCCGTAGCCGATATTATCGGCGCGATTTTGAAAAGAAGCTTATTCGCCCGCGTAGGGATCGCGTCCTCTTTGGTAAAAAGCTTTATCATATCCGCGCCAACCTGCAAAAGTCCCGCAGGCCCGACCATAGAGGGCCCGATCCTGCGCTGCATAAAGGCAAGCACCTTGCGCTCGGCGTAGGTCGCAAGCCCCGAAAGAAGCGCGATGACGGCTAAAATCACGAGCGCCTTTAAGACGGTGGCTACGAAATAAAATGCACTATCGCTCATCTGCCCTCTCCTTTGGAATTTGAAATTTTCTCGATTTTCACGCTTGCATAGCGCGAGGTTTTGAAAAATATCTCGCCGCGAAGCTTCTCGTCAAAATACGGCAGATATGCCCCGCTAAAGCCCCTATCGATCTTTACGCTAGCGACGATTTCGCGGTTTAAGCTTACGAACTCAGTCGCGCCATTTTCGCTATTTTCATCGCCGGTGCCGTCGGCTTTATGCGCGTCGCTAACGCGATCCGTTTTTTTCGCATGAGCAGCACCGCTTTTATCATTAGCGGCACTCGTTTTGCCCGCGCCGCCAGTTTTTTCATTATACCCCGCGCCGTCTGCTTGGTAAATTTTAACGACGTCGCCCGCGCTTACGCCCAGAGCTTCGGCGATGCCGGGGCTTAGATACAGAGCGCCCGCTTCGCCGAGCCCGCTGCTTGCGCTGCTAAATTTATTGAATTGATGCAGCGGATTTGCCTCATAGATTAAAGTTTCGCCCGCGCCCGCGTTAAGCGGTGCGGAAAGCGAAATTTCAAACTCCTCCTCGCTCGCGGCAAACTCCTCATTTCGCAGCTCATATCCGCGGTGGTTTGCGCCGCCGTTGTCGTAGAAATTTTCTAAATCGTCAAATTTAACCTGCTCAAAATCTGCGCCCAAGCTTGACGTATAGCTGATCGCGTGCTCCGCGCAAACTCCCAGCGCACAGGCGATGTCGTTTAGCTCGTATCCGCCGTAATCAAGCGCCGCATTCGTAGGCACTACGCGCTTGTCGTAGTTCGTAAACGTGCCCTCCTGCTGCACCAAGCTAGGCGCGTCCAGATCCGCTTCCAGCACGCCGAAGCTAATATCGCCCGCTTCATTGTAGCCTAGCGTCTCACCCGCGCTCATTTGCGCGCTAAGCTCACAGATGAGCGCGACGCCCAGGCTGTTCGTGCGCGGCGGCACCACTAGCACTTTTAGCGGCGTGTAGCGCTGCACCAAACCCGCTAGACGCGCAAGCGTGGCGCTATTTGGCGTGCGGATAAAATCCTCGCCAATGATGAGCGAAAAACGCTCCTTTTTAGCCAAAATTTCATCTATTTTTTGCTCGTCCAGACCCAGCGCGCGGGCGAAATTTGAAATTTTACTTTCCGCGGGATTTTCGGAATTCTGCGCGGAATTTTCAGCGTTGTCGTCCGCGCTTGCGGAATTTTCGGCACCGCTCGCACTCGCAACGTTCCCAGCGCCATTTGCCTCCGCAGAATTCTCAAGATTTTGCGAATCTGCGGGTTTCTCGTCTAAATTTTCCTCCGCCGCGGCGCGCGAAATTTCAAATTCCGCCACGAGTTTTGCATCCAGCCACTCAGGCAGATCGCGCCCGAACTTTTGCAAGATCCAAAGCAGGATCTGTACCTCCAGCCCCGCGGCGTGCGGCTGATGGATGAAATTTTTACCAAAGCCCTTAATGCCCTCGTCGCAAAACGGATGAAAATAGATCCCGCTTGCCTTATTTAGCTTGCAGGCGCTGTTTACCGCATAGCCCAGATTTGGCGCATCGCTGCGCAAAAACGTGCCGCAAACTACGATGAAATCGCTATTTTTAATCGTCTGTGAATCCGCATTATAAAATTTCGTGCCGCTAAGCTTAGAAAATTCGCGCAGGAATTTTTGATACGCAAGCGCTTCATCGTTAATCAGAGCGAGCTTAAATTTTTGCCGCAAAAGCTCTAAAATCCGCGCTTCTTCGTTGGTGATGAAGCTATTAAATTTGATATTTTTAATCTCGCCGTCCTCGATGCCGCGCACGATGCGGTTAAAAACCGCATCGTTTTTGCTCGCCCGCTCGTTTGAAAAATCCCAGCCGAAGCGCGCTCCTGCATGCAGAACGCTAAAATTTATGTCGCTGCTAACGCGATAAATTCTTTCACGCGCGTCGCCTATGCCGCGGCGCTTGACCTCGTAATAAAGCAGTTCGCAGTCGCTACTGTGCGGATTGGAAGCGGGGATTTGGCGCAACTCCCAGGCGTTTGAAACGTATTTAAACGCGCTCTCTACCAGAGCCCCCGTCGGGCAGACCGCTGCGCTCTCGCCGTAGTTTACGCAATCATCCTCATCGTTAACCCGCGCGATTAGGCTTTTTTGCAGCTTGTTCCACACGGCGTAGGCGTCTTTTGGCATCGCGTCCTTTTGCTCCTTGCTAAGCGCGTCTCCGCCGCGCGGAACGAGCTTAAACGCATCTACGCCCAAGCGGTCTTTCGCGGCGGTAATACAGCGCTCGCAAACGATGCAAAGGCTAGGATCGTAGCTCAAATATCCCCAATCCTGCACCTCGCGCGCCGTATCGCGGATAGCGTAGCTTTGGATATTTGTGCGCATCAGATGGGCTAAATTTTGAAGCTCGCACTCGCCGCTTTGATCGCAAACCCCGCACGCCATCGGATGATTGATGCAATAAACCTGCGTGATCGCCTCGCGCTCGGCGTCGATCTCGGGGCTGCGGCTGTAGATGACCATGCCGTCTTTGGCCTTGGCGTTGCAGCTATAGACGCGCTTGCCGTCCGCTTCGACCATACAAAGCCTGCATGCGAGCGTCGGCGTATCGCCGCTTAGATAACAAAGCGCAGGGATAAAAACGCCGCAGCGACGCGCGACCTGCAAGATGTACTCGCCCTCGTCGCACTCGCAAGCTTTACCGTCGATCGTGATCTTTGCCATTTTAAACCTTAGAAATTTCTGCGAGTTCGAAATTATAACCGCCAAAGCCATGCCCGCCCGAGCCTAAAAGCGCGACCGTGCCCTTTAGCCCCTCGTCCAAAATAAATTCTTTTTCTAAATTTAAGTGCGGCGTTTTGATACGGACGCGATCGCCGTGTTTGATCTTTGCGACCATGCAAAAATACCTTCCGCCGATTAATCGGTCGTCCGCATCGTGTTTGAAAACCACGGCGCCGTCGAAATTCTCAGGCTCTTTTAGAGGGCTTAAATTTGCCCATCCTTGCGCGCCCAAATCCGCTCGCTCGCCGCGTAAACTTAAAATTTTAACTCCGAACTTCGCCGCTATAAGAGATAGAAAAGCTCTGATATTTTCGGCATCGGGGTGGGTTTTAATGAGCGCATCGTCGATTAAAAGCGCGTCACAGCCGCTTTGCAAAAACTCTGCGATCTGCTCGATCTCCTCCTCGCCCACGCTGCTTTCGCCGCTTAGATACTCCGCATCCAGATCCGCAAAATATGGCTCGTCGCAAAAACTAGCGCAGATTAGCGCCAGCACGAAGCTTTGCGCGCCAATCTCGCATTTTATCAGCTCGCCGGGCAGATGCGGGTCTTGCAGCGGCGATACGCTTAAAATTTCAGCATCTTTAAGGCTAGCGGCGAGCGTCGGAGCCTGCAGGCTAAGTAGCGGCGCTAAATTTAAAATTTTCATCCTCTCCCCTTTTTGGCGACGATCATCCAATCGACCTGATTGTATCTGATAGAATTTAATAGCGTGGAATTTAGCCCCTCCACCAGATCTGCGCTTTTTTGAACCGCGCTGAAATCGCCCATCTCAAACATAAAGATCATCGTCTCGCCGTGAGCGGAATTTTTTAAAATTTCGCCCATACGGTTTAAAAATTTATCGCCCAGATGCCTCAAATCGTAGCGTTTCATCGATCCACCTCGCCTAAGATAATATTAGTGCTGCCGATGATCGCCGCGGCGTCGGCAAGATACTGCCCGGGTAAAATTTCCTCATAGACCGCGCAATGCCAAAAGCTCGGCGTGCGGATCTTAAGGCGGTACGGGCGGCTTTCGCCCATCGAGCGGATATAAAATCCAAGCTCGCCCTTAGGACTCTCGCTCGCGGCGTAAATTTCGCCCACGGGCGGGCGTAAGCCCTGAGTGACCAGCACGAAATGCTGCATCAGCGAGTAGTTTTGGGTCATGATCTGCTCTTTGCTAGGATTTACGTAAGCGGGATCGATCGCTAAAATTTGCAGATCGCTTAGTGGATAGTGTTTCGCGCACTGGCGCAGAATTTTAAGGCTCTCGCGCATCTCCGCCATATAGCACTTATAGCGCGCGTAGCAGTCGCCCTCGCTCGCATACGGCACGTCGAAATCAAGCTCGTCGTAGATGAGGTATGGCTCTTCTTTTCGGATATCCCACGTATGCCCGCTAGCGCGTAGCGTTACTCCGCTACAGCCGCAGCTAAGGGCATCTTCGTGCGAGATCACGCCCACGCCCTCGGTTCGCATCAGCCAAATTCTATTGGTATCGAGCATATCTTCAAATTCTTTAATGTCGCTCGGGAACTCGTCGCAAAATTTCAACATCTCTTCTAGCCAACCGTTAGGCAGATCTAAAAAGACGCCGCCGATTTTGATATTATTGTGCGTAAGGCGTGCGCCGCAGTATTTCTCTATGAGATCAAGTATGTATTCGCGCGAACGAAAGCAGTAGAGAAATACCGTCATCGCGCCGATGTCAAGCGCGTGCGTACCCAAAAACAGAAGGTGCGAGCTAATGCGATTAAGCTCCAGCAAGATCGTGCGGATGATCTGCGCGCGGCGCGGCACTTCGATGCCGCAGAGCTTCTCGACCGCGGCGCAAAAGCCGTAGTTGTTCGAGCCCGATGCGACATAATCGACGCGGTCGGTTACGGGGACGAATTCCGCGTAGATCATATTTTCCGCCATCTTTTCGATGCCTCGGTGCATGTAGCCCACGCCCGGGCGGGCTCGCACGATGCGCTCGCCGTCAAGCTCCAGCACTAGCTTTAGCTGACCGTGCGCGCTTGGGTGCTGCGGGCCGAAATTTAAGATCATATTCGCGCCCTCGCGCTCGTACTCGATGTTTTCGAAAAACGGTCTTAGCTTGCTTGGATTTTGCATTATTTTCTCTTTGTGATGATCTTGTAAATTCCGCGTTTAACGCGTTTTACGAAATGCACGCCGCCCTCTTCCTGATATTCTTGTAAAATTTTCTCTTGCGGCCGCGGCTCGCCATAACCGCTCTCGTGATAGAGCCGCGCGAAGTTAAAGGTATCTTTTTCATCCACGAATGCGGAATTTCGGTTTTCTTCGCCGATCCGCTCACGCGCGCCAACCCCAAAAATTTTATCCACCTCGTACCACTTGGCAAACTCGTCTCCTTGCAGCGGATAGGACTTTAAAAGCGGGTGTCCGAACCAATCATCGGGCATTATTAGGCGCGCTAAATTTGGATGATTTTCAATCCAAACGCCCATCATATCGTATAGTTCGCGCTCCGCCCAGTTCGCGCTTTTGTAGATGCCCGCAGCGCTTTGTAAAAAGCTCTCATTCGGCACGAAGCACTTTAGCCGCGCGCGGCGCGCTCTTTTGATATCCAAAAGCTGATAAAAAACCTCGATGCCGCCGCGAGCCTCGGTAAAATCCACGCCGCTTAGCTCGCATAAAATTTCATATCCTGCGCTCTTAAGCGCGCGCAGCACCGCTAAATTTTGCGCAGACTCCACGTAGAGCACGAGAGTGTTAAATTCCACATACGAGTTTAAAATTTGAACGCCCCCAAGCGCGCCTAGATCGTCTTTGAAATCGCTCTCGTTTGCGCTGGATTTAGGTGTTTCTTCGGGAACGAAAAATCTGTCTTTGTAGTAATTTTTTTTACTCTGATCGCCTTTGGGATTAAATTTTCTCATCAGATCAGCCTTTTTGCCTTTTGCGCGCGGCGCGGAGTTTGGGTGCGGATCTTTTTTTGTAGCACCATCATCGCAAACTGCAGCGTCTCGGGGCGCGGCGCGCATCCGGGCAGATAGATATCCACAGGCACTATGCGGTCGCAGCCTTGAACGGTCGCGTAGGTATTAAACATCCCCCCGGTATTGGCGCAGCTACCCATGCTGATGACCCATTTGGGCTCTGGCATCGCGTCATATAGGCGGCGCGTAAACTCGGCGTGCTTTTTGCTAAGCGTGCCTGCGATTATCATCACATCTGATTGCTTAGCGCTTGCGCGAAATATCGTGCCGAAGCGGTCGAAGTCAAATCTGCCAGCGCCCGCCGCCATCATCTCGATCGCACAGCACGCAAGCCCGTACGTCATCGCCCACAAAGAGTTACTCCTGCCCCACGCAATCAGCTTATCCACGGTGGTAAGAACTACGGGAAGCCCGTTTTCGCGCGCGTAGTTTATCTTATGCTCTGCCAATTTAGCGCTCCTTTTTTCCAGGCGTAGATGAAACCGATGCCTAATAATACGATGAAAAACGCCATCTCTACAAGCCCGAACACGCCTAAAATTTTAAAATTTACCGCCCACGGAAACATAAAGATAATCTCGACGTCAAAAAGTATGAAAAGCACGGCTATTAAAAAAAAGTGGGAGTTCATTCGGTTGGGCTGTTTGACGGCCTCAGGGCCGCTTTCGTAAATTTCGCCCTTTAGCCGCTCGTCGCGCCTGTCTGCTAAACGCGAGCCTACCAAAGAGGATAGTTTAACGATGAGCGAAAAGACGCAAAAAGCCAGGATTAGCATTACGAATATTCCGAAATATGGGCTTTGCAGCGGAATTCTAGACATTTTTCGCCTCGGTTTTAAAATTTAATGTGGATTGTAACGAAGTATTGATTTAATAAAGCTTAGCGCGCGCCACTAAATTCGCTTTTAAAAGTAAAATTTAATATACCTCTCTCGTGCGATTTAGTGGGGATTAAGGCGCGTGTGGTAAAATTTCGCGGATTTTAAGGGAGAGCTATGAAATCTAGCAAGATAAGTCTCATTTTCTACGGCATATTCTGCGGCGTAACAATCTATTTTCTTATCTGGGGATTCGGTTTTATAGGAAGTGGCGATAAAATGCTATTTTTAGTTTCGGTATTTTTAGGCATCTTTATGGCCTTTAATATCGGCGGAAACGACGTGGCAAATTCCTTCGGCACCAGCGTCGGAAGCGGCACTCTTAGCATCGCGCAAGCCCTTTGTATCGCAGCGGTATTTGAAGCAAGCGGCGCGGTAATCGCAGGCGGCGAAGTAACCTCGACGATCCGTAGCGGCATAATCGATCTTAGCAAAATGGACGTGCATCCTAGGGATTTTATCTATGTAATGATGAGCGCGCTTTTTGCGGCGGGGGCATGGTTGCTTTTTGCCAGCAGAAAGGGTTTGCCCGTATCTACTACGCACGCTATCATCGGCGGTATCGTGGGCTCGGGACTTACGCTAGGCGCCCTGCTTAATACCGCAGAATCTTCCGCATTGTGGCTCGTGCAATGGGATAAGATCGGTAAAATAGCGATCTCTTGGGTACTCTCGCCGATTTTGGGCGGAGTAATCTCCTTTGGAATTTTTTGGCTAATTAAACATTATATTTTGGATTATAACCGCTACGCTCAAATAAAGATCGACCGCATAAAGCGCGAAAAAAAATCTCTCCGCAAGCTGCATAAAAAGACCTTCGAGACCCTGGACGACATCCAAAAGATCGCCTATGCAGAGGCGCTAAATCACGATATTTACGCGATGCGCGATCCCGATTTCGACCCAAGCGAGCTGGATAGCGAGTATTATAAAAAGGTGATCGAGCTTGACGCGAAAAAAGAGAAACTAAAATCTCACAAAGCCCTAGAGTACGGGATCCCTGCCGTAGCGGGTATCGGTGCCTTCGTAATCTCGGCGATGCTGATATTTAAGGGGCTGCATAATCTAAATTTCGGGCTTACGAATTTTTACAACTACCTCATCATCGGTATGTCGACGCTGATTACCTGGCTTTTGATGTTTATTTTCGCTAAAACCCTGCGCCGCTCAAATTTAAACAAATCCGCATTTTTGATGTTTAGCTGGCTGCAGGTGCTCACCGCTAGCGGCTTTGCCTTTTCGCACGGCAGCAACGACATCGCAAACGCCGTGGGTCCGTTTGCCGCCATCATCGATACGATGGCTACGAATAGTATCAATCCCTCCACTCCCGTGCCGCAGCAGATTATGATAATGTTCGCAGTAGCCCTCATAGCGGGACTTTGGTTCATCGGCAAAGAAGTGATCGCCACCGTAGGCACCAATCTTACGAAAATCCACCCCGCCTCGGGCTTTAGCGCCGAGCTCGCAAGCGCCGTCGTCGTCATGGCGGCATCGGTGCTGGGGCTGCCAATCTCCTCGACCCACGTGCTAATCGGTGCGATTTTAGGAATCGGCCTGGTAAATCACAGCACAAACTGGTCGCTGATGAAGCCGATTGGGCTAGCGTGGATCATCACTCTGCCGGTCTCGGCGCTGCTTTCGGCGTTTGCATTCGTGCTTTTGCGCCACGTATTTTAGGCTAAATTTAAAAATCCGCTCCCCGGAATTTTAAAATTTCGCAAAATTCTACGCAGGCTAAATTTTAAAATTTCACGGCGCCGAAGCGAGTAAATTTTACAGCTCCTCTTGCGGCGCATCACAGCGCAAAACTCGCTCGCAGTAACGTATATCTCGTCCGCATTCCCTGTAAAATTTAATAAAATTTTAGTTACAATCGCGCTTTTAAATTTAGGAAAGCTATGAGTAAATTTAAAATTTTCAGATCCACCCTCGCCGTGATGATGGGCTACGTGCCGCTAGGGCTGGCGTTTGGTATCTACGGCATCAGCCAAGACCTGCCCGTATGGGCGCTGGCGCTAACCTCGCTGCTGATATACGCAGGAAGCGTGGAGTTTGTGCTGATTGCATTCATCGTAACTCACGCTTCGCTCGTAGATACCTTCGTCGTGGCGTTTTTGCTAAATTTCCGCCATTTTTTCTATACGATGTCGATGCTGGACGAGCTGCGCTTCGTGCGTCATAAAATTTACGCAGTATACGCCCTTACGGACGAAACCTTTGCACTGCTAAAAGCGCGTGCGTTTTTGCGCCCCGAGGAGCTTAGCGGCGAACAGCCCGTAACGCCGCAAAGGCTAAAAGAGCTTGATCTGCTCTATAATCTAACCGCGGTATTAAATCAGTCCTACTGGGTCGCGGGCGTCGTTGCGGGGGCTGTTTTGGGAGCAAGCTTGAAGCTTGATTTTAGCGGGGTCGAGTTTAGCCTGACGGCGCTTTTTGCAATGCTAACCTATGAGGTTTTTAAAGCAAACCCGCAATACAAAGTGCTATTGCTGGGCTTTGCCTGCGCATTTGCGGGGCTTTTTATCTTTCCTACAAAATACTTTTTATTCGGCACTCTGATTTTTGGCACAGGGGTTTTGCTGCTCTTTCGTAAATACTTCGAGCGACCTTCGCGCACGGGACGCAGGCTGCGAAAATTTTTAAAAAGGAGCAGGTAGTGGAAATTTTGCCCTATATCTTTCTGGCCTCGCTCGCTACGATTTTGACGCGATTTTTGCCGCTGCTTCTTTTTAAGAAAAAGACCGCGAGCCCGAATCTGGCGTATCTGCAGAAAAACTCCGGACTTTTGATAATGGTCGTTTTGACGATCTACGCGCTTAAGACGATGCTGCCTAGCTTTTCTGGCGAGCGGGCTTTTAGCGCGGATGTCCTGCAAACGGCGGTGCTGCTATTTTGCCTAATTATGGCGTTTGTCGTGCATGCCAAATTTCGCAATTCGCTCGTGACGATAGCGCTTCCTACGCTAAGTTATATGGCGGCACTGCGTTTTTTATTGAATTATTGATAAATTTATAAGTTAGTTTTCGATAAACTTCGAAAATTAATTTTTAAGTTTAAAAAAAGGTTAAAGTTTTATGAATTTTATCAGTCAAATGGTGCATAGCTTCGCCAAAAAATATGCCGCCGACACCATGCAAAAATCCCTATACAACTCCCTTAGAATCGACATCACGCAAGAGAACATCGCCAAAATTCCAAATCCCGATAAAAAATATATGCTCTACATGCACGTGCCCTTTTGCCACACGTTTTGCCCGTACTGCTCCTTTCACAAATACGCCTACGAGCGCGGCGCGTGCAAGGCGTATTTCAGCGCGCTACGCACCGAAATGCAGCGCACTAAAGACGCAGGCTACGACTTTGAGACGCTTTACGTCGGCGGCGGCACGACGCTCATCGACGAAGATGAGCTAGCACGCACGCTGGAGCTTGCCAAGTCGCTTTTTAGCATCAAAGAGGTCTCGTGCGAGAGCGATCCCAACCACATCGAGCCTGAGAGCTTGCTGCGATTTCGCGGGCTAATAGATCGCCTAAGCGTGGGGGTTCAGAGCTTTGATGACGATATTTTACGCAAAGCTTCGCGCTACGACAAATTCGGCTCGGGCGAAATTTTACAAGAAAAGCTATCCCGAGCGGTCGGAATTTTGCCGATTTTAAGCCTAGATCTGATCTTTAACTTTCCGTTTCAAACTCGCGAAATTTTACTTCGCGACATCGAAGCGGCAAAGGCGGTGAGGCCCGAGCAGATCACGCTGTATCCGCTGATGAAATCGCCTTTGATGCGCGATCAAATAGCGCGAAGTCTGGGCGTTAGCAATGTAGATCACGAGGAGGAGTTCTACTCCATCATCTGCAAGGAATTTGCGAGCTGGCACCGCAGCAACGCATGGGCCTTTGCTCGCGAAAAATCAAATATGAGCGACGAGTACGTAGGCACAAACCACGAATACGTAGGCATCGGAAGCGGTGCGTTTAGTTTCTTAGGCGGGCGGCTACTCGTAAATGCGTTCAACCTCGAAGAGTACGCAAGCAGGGTGCGCAAAAACGAAAGCACCGTCATCGCTACCTGCGATTTTAGCAGATCCGAGCGCGCGAAATACCTCTTTTTGACCGAGCTTTTCAACGGCGAGATCGATATCGCTAAATTTAACGCCGCAAACGATCTAAATTTGCGCCGCGAACTCGGCAGAGAACTTAGCCTGCTAAGGCTTGCAGGAGCCGTACGGATCGAGGGCGAGATCATCCGTACGACGGAATTCGGCGCGTATTTGTGCCTTGTTTTGATGAAGGAATTTTACACCGGCATGGACAAGGTGCGCGCGGCGTTTCGCGACGATGCCAAGATTAAGCGCGCAAAACAGCTCATCATTATGGACGAAAGCGAATCCGCCGCAGCTGGCGCGGCAAAAGGCGAGATAGCGTCGTAAATTTTGCGCCCTGCCGCCGCTACTAGCGCTTGGACGCACCCGCGACTTAAGAGCAAATACCGTCTGGCATTTAAAACACAAACGAATTTTTGATTTCAAAATTTAGGAAACGCCGCAATGAAACGTAGAGGAATTAAACTATTCATTTTATTTCTGTTTTTTGTCCTTGTATTTGAGCTCGTCGGCAATCTTTTTAACTTCGGGCGCTTCCCGTTTCATAAAAGCTGCGAGGCGTTTATGATGATAAACCGATATGGTAGCGGCGATTCAAACGATAGGTGCATAATGCAACTTATGGATGAAAATCGAACGGCCGATCTTTTCTTATATTACTTTAAAACCAAATATAATCACGAGGAGTCATTGTCAGAGCTGGACGAAAAAGCTATAAAATTTTTAAATATTCCGAACTCGAAGATAATCACCGTAAATAAAGATGGCTTGGAAAAGAAATTTTTAATAAGAGATTAAATTTAAATAGCAAGGAAGCCCTGCTTCAATTGCAATATCAAAGCCTAACAAATCGAGAATTTTAAAATTTATAAAATTAAAGGAGGAAACAATGAGTAATCTAAAACTCATACAAAACTGGTATGCTTCCAAATGCGACGGAGAATGGGAGCATGAATATGGCCTTACGCTAGAAACGGTCGATAATCCCGGTTGGTTGATTAAAATCGATGGCGAGAGCGGGAAAAAGCCTATAAAAATAAATGTCGATAGAGATGACGAGGATTGGTTTTTCATCAATGCCACGGAAAACGAACTCAAAGGAAGTTGCGGAGCCGAAAATTTAGAGGAATTATTGGAATACGTGGTAAAATGGCTAACGGATTAAAATTTAGCGAAAGCGTTATGAAAGAGCTATATAAAATTTATCTGAAAGATAGTAAAAAGAGCTTCGTAGCTACCGGAAATACTACTCATTACGACGGCAATAAAATTTTGCCGCAGCCGTTTGCTTTAAGCATCGTTCAATACGACGGCGACAGCGGATTTTATCTGTTCTATCTTGACGAATCGGGGAAAGAGCAAACCGATACCTATCATGAAAGTATAGAGGATGCGTTTAATCAGGCTGAATTTGAATTTGGCGTGAAGAAAGAGGATTGGAAAAATTTAAATTAAACAAGTCAGATAAAGAAGCCTAGATGATTGAAGTCGAGATAAAAAACGAATCTTGCAAAAAGACCGAAGTTACGCTTGCAAATATCGAAATTGTTAAGGACGCCGTAAAGGAATTCGCCTATAAAAGCTTTAAGGGCAGCTATCTGTTTTTTTGATATTTACGGCGAGATAGATAGGGACTTTCGCGTGCTTGGAGCAATCGGCGAAGGAGATGAAAACAATATCCGAAAAATAGATCTTAAAAAATATGAAAAAAGCTCCGTAGGCGCCACCGACATATCGCAAGATATGGAGGGCGTGGAATTCTGCACCTATTTTAAGCTGGATCAAAGTGAAATTTTAAAGCAAATATTATATTATATAGCCTATGAAAGATTTGAAGGCGGCTATTACGCAAAGGGTAAATTTATAGGCAAAAACAGAGACGATCTTATTTTTATCGGTATCTGCGGCGATGTAAAAAATTGCGCCGAAATAAAGAGCGTCGATTTAGATGAAATAATAAAAAGTATGCCCAAGCTC
>CAUSAC010000051.1:0-13136 GCA_963529615.1 uncultured Campylobacter sp.
AAATATAGCTGAGCCACGCAAGCTTGGCGGCGTCCGGCAAAATCGCGCTCAAAGGCGCAAACGT
Organism: uncultured Campylobacter sp.; assembly: GCA_963529615.1. Taxonomy (GTDB): domain Bacteria; phylum Campylobacterota; class Campylobacteria; order Campylobacterales; family Campylobacteraceae; genus Campylobacter_B. The sequence continues at coordinate 65 of CAUSAC010000051.1, forward strand.
AGCTCCCAGCTCACGCTTTCCGTGCATCGAGATGATCGCGGCTATGAGCGCCTTTTCTTTGTGCGTCGTGCGATAGTTCAGCCCGCCGAGCACCATATCCGCGCTGGTTTCGTGCTTGGCATAAAAGCCGATCGCCCGCCCGATCTCGCAAAGCGATGCTGCGGTCTGCAGAATTTTAATATATTTTTCGCCCAAGCCGTGTAGAGGCGATAGCGCGCAAAACAGCGCCTTTGCGAACTTCGGAGCCTCGCTCGGCTCGGAAGCGAAGCGATCTTTAAGGCTTCTTAGGCTCGGATTAAAGCCTCTAGGTAGGTTTGCGCCGCGTAGAATTGAGCTTAAAAACGCCCCCTCTCGCACTCCCACGCCGCTTGTGATGATCTTTTTCGCTCCCAGGCGCCTTACGATCTTATCAAAGATGATGGCGCCCTCTCTGATTGTGTCGTAGCGGTCCTTTTTGATCGGGAATTTCGCCAGATCAAGCGTCTTTGCGCTCATCAGCTTGGCAAAAAACGGCGCGTATTTTTCATAATCATAGCTGAAATTATGCACGATTTTTAGCGGGTGGTTTTGCAGGCTCATCACGGCGCCGGATAGTGCTCGCGCAGAGCCGCCCATTACGATTAAATTTTGCGTGCGAAACTCGGCGCCTACTTGCGAGATCGCGCTGTTTATGTATTTCTCCAGCCCCTTTGTGTCGCCGCGGTCGAAAAACAACTCCTTTAGCCGCACCGTGCCTAAATTTAGAGAAATTTTATTTTCTATCTTGCCGTTTTTTATGTAAGCAAGCTCGGTCGAGCCGCCGCCGATATCCAGCGTAACGCCCTCGGAAAAGTCGCTAAGCAAATTCTGCGCGGCATAGGCGCCCAAATACGCCTCCATCTGCCCGTCTATCTTGCGGATCGTAATGCCCGTTTGCTTGCGTACGATATTTATAAACTCGGCCCCGTTCGGCGCATCGCGAAGTGCGGATGTACCGATGCAAAGTACGCGCTTGGCCTTGTAATTGCATACGAGGGTTTTAAATTTTTTAAATGCGAGTAGGCATTTTTGCATCGCTTCGGAAGTTAAAATTCCGCCGTTTTCGTAAGCGCCTTCGCCTAGGCGGATCTTGATCTTGTGCTCGGCCAAAATGAAAAATCCGAGCCTGCTCGTGCGCTCGAAAATCACGGCTCTGGCGGAATTTGAGCCCAGATCTATGACTGCGACGCGCTTGGGCATTTAAATTTCCATATGGACGTGTTTGTATTTCAGCTCGTCCGCCGTCTCGATATTATCGGGATCGGTGATGATACACTCGACCGGGCAGACCACGATGCAAGCGGGCTCAGAGTAATCATCTACGCACTCGCAGCATCGATCGGCATCTATGATGTATATCGGCTCATCCTCAAAAATCGCTTCATTAGGGCATTCCTCGCGGCACGCGTCGCAACTGATGCATTCTTTTGTAATCAACAATGACATATAATTTTACCTTACGAAAAAATTTATGGCGTTTATACCATAAAAAGCTTCATTTTGTTTTAAAATAGCGGAATTTCGGGCTATTTCTTAAATTTTTTAGTGGAAGTTTGAAAATCGCGACGATTAGCGAGCGCCCTTTGTCGTTTTTAAGATCCACTTGCGCACCCATCGCTTGAGCAGCATTTTTGGCTAAAAATAGCCCGAGCCCGGCTCCCGGTTTGCCGCCGTAGCGCTTAAAAGGAGCAAAATAATCGATCTCTTCGTTAAGTGGCTCGCCTTTGTTTGCGACCCGCACTATGAAATTTCCGTCCGAAATTTCGCTCTCGATCAGTACCTTTTCGCCGTCCGGAGAAAATTTTATGGCGTTTTGGATAAAATTTTGAATCACGTGCATAAAGAGACTTTTCTGCACCGAAATTTCAAGCTGTTCAGGCTTAAGATCCATCGTCAAATCCTTGCCTGCCGTGCGCGCTAAAATCGTGAAATTTACGCACAGCTCCTTAAGATAAGCGATCATATCGGTCTGCTCGGGCGCCTCAAACTGCGCCCCCTCTTGCCGCCCGATCTCCAGGATCGAGCTGATCATTTTATTCATATTATCGATCGAGTCGTTGTTATTTTTAAGCGCCTCGACGTATTTCTCGCTCTCGCGCGGTTTAATCAGCGTCACTTCGTTTTTGGTTTTCATAACCGCAAGCGGGGTCTTAAGCTCATGCGCAATACCGATAAAAAGCTCTTTTTGATACAAAATGAAGGTCTCGATACGCTCAAGCAGGCGGTTTATGCTGTTTGAAAGCATATTAAATTCGCTCGGGATTTCGGCCCCGTCGATAGGCTTTAGAAATTTTTCATCCACCGAAGCGAGCCTTTGGCTGATCAGCTTAATCGGCATCAGCAGCATGCGCGAGAGAAACATCGCGTAAAACACCACCAAAAATATCATCGTCAAATTTACCAAAATGATGTCGATGAGTATTTGATTTACGATGTTTGCATAAACGCTCACATCTGCTTTGATGCTTAAAATTTTATCCTTACCATAAGGATAGTGCAGCTGCAAATAGCTCCTGCTGCCCTCGGAGCTTTCGATAAATTTAGGCTTATTCAGCCCTCCGTTTTCGATGATTTTGCTTTCGTATTCACCAGAAGCGTCTTGTAAAAAAGATGAAATTTTCTCAGGCGGCACGGAGACCTCTACGATTTTTTGTGCTCTTTGGATTAAATTTTGAACGGGAGTTTCGAAGATGGTAATTCTCATATAATTATAGAGCATTACCGAAAAAATGACAATTAGCATCAACGAAGCGGATGCTAATTGTATTACAAAGCGGACTCTTAGGCTTTTTGTGGAAAGCAAAATCTATATCCGCGTCTGCGAACGGTCTCGATCGTAGAGATATTTAGAGGCTTATCCATTTTCTGTCGAATTTGATTGATCGCGACTTCGATGACGTTTGGCGTAACGAGCTCAGGCTCCTCCCAGATGGCATCTAATAGCTGCTCTTTGCTTACGATCTGATCGCTGTGGCGCGCCAGGTGAGTTAGCACCTCAAACGGCTTACCCTTAAGCTCGATCTCTTGACCCAAGTAAGTAATTTTTTCCTCGTCCGGATCGATGATAAGATCGTCGATTTTGATGATATTTGAGCCGCCGAAGCGAAGTCTAGCCTCAAGGCGCGCTACTAAAACATCAAAATCGAAAGGTTTTTTGATAAAATCGTCCGCGCCCGCGCGAAGCGCTTTGATCTCGCTTTCTTTATCGTCTTTTGCAGATAGCACGACGACGGAGGTGCGCGCGGATTTTTGCTTAACCAATGCGATGAGATCGATGCCGTTGCCGTCAGCTAGCATCCAATCGGTTAGCACTAAATCATAATTTCTAATGCCGATATAATACTCTGCGTCCTTAAAACTCTCGGAAGTATCCGTCTGATAGCCGAACTCCATCAAGCCCTCCGCTATCGTCTTGTTTAAAGTCACCTCGTCCTCGACTATTAAAATTCTCATTTAATTTCCTTACCTTAAAATTTTGCGGCGATTCTAACATATTTTAAGCAAAATTTCAAGATTTTTTAAAGAAATTTTAAAATTTTATCTCTATTTCTGCGCCGACGCTCGCGTCTTGTAAAATTTCGGGCTTTAAAATTTTCATATAAAAATAATCCATCGATCGAAATTTTGAGTGAAACTCCTGCGCGAAGTATTTTAGCGCGTCCTCCACGAGGCGAAATTTTTTCTCGCGAAGCTCCGCTTTGATATATTCGCAAACCCGCGCGTAATCGATAAACTCCTCCGCTCCGAACTTCGCCCACACCCAGACGCGCTGCTCGCGCTTGCGCTCAAAATCCAGCGTCCCGATTATCGTGCCAAATTCCAGCTTTTCAATTAAAATTTTAATCATACTACGCGCTTTTCCTCGCCCTTAAGCAGCCTAGCGATATTAGGCGCGTGTTTATAAAATACGATGAAAACTATCAGAAAGATCGGCGCATGAGTGTTGATCGCCGGCATCTGCGGATGGATCACGTAGCTAGTGATGACTAGCGCAAGCGCCGCTGCAAGCGAGGCTACGGATGAAATTTTAACCGTCTTACCGACTACGAACCAAACGGCAAGCGCAATAACAATCTCGATAGGAATAAAGCAAGCAAGCACGCCGGCTCCCGTCGCAATGCCCTTGCCGCCGTTAAATTTCAGATACGGGCTAAAGCAATGCCCAAGCACCGCAAAGACCGCCATGCCCCACAGCACATTTTCATCAAAGCCTAAAGCCCGCGCGATCAGTATCGGCAGGACGCCTTTTAGCGCGTCGCAGGCAACGGTGAGGATCGCGAGCTTTTTTGCTTTTTTCGGATCGCGAGTTTTTAAGACGCGAAGGACGTTGGTAGCGCCTATGGAGCCGCTGCCTTCGCTTTTGATATCCACGCCGCCTAGGTATCTGCCGATCAAAAGCCCAAAGGGGATTGCAGCGATCAGATATGCAGCAAAGTAGCACCAAAAATTCGGCGCCGTAAATGTCCTATATAAAATTCCAAGAATTCCGCTTCCTAGAATTCCATGCTCATCTCCTAGAAAATATTTTGAGCTAGGATCGCAAAGCGCGGCGTATATGATATTTAAAATTTCACTAAGTTTATCCATAAAATTCTCCCTTTAACTCTTCCAAAGTAGCGAAATTTTCTCGTCGTAGATGTCGGTTTTCTTCGGCGAAATTTCTTTCGTTTCGAGTTTAATGTTTTTCAGATCCAGGCTCTGTTTTAGCGCGTCTACTTCAGCCTCAAATTTCTGCGTAAGGACCTCCAGTTCCTCTTGTAGCGCGCTTAGGCTATTTTCGGCATTTTTGGCTTCGCTTCGTTCATTTAAAATTTTATGCGCGCTCTTGGCGCCGCTGATCGCTTTAGAGATATTGCTAGCGCTGCGCGAGCGGCCTAAAAACGCGCCTAAGATCGCTCCGCCTATGTTTAGCGCCGCATCCACCCCGCGACTTAGCACATCACCCTTTTCCTTCTCGTATTTTTCGCTAGCGCGCGAAATTTTATCCTCAAGGCGCGCCTTTTCCTTTTCAAATTTAGCCGCGATCTCGTCAGTTTTGGCCTCTAGAGCTTCATTCGCCCTATCACCTAGGCGCACGAAAAACTCCTCCTTGCTCTCGCCCGGTTTTGAGAGCAGATCAAGCGCGCTAAAAAGTTCTAACCTTTCGTTGCGGTAGAGCCACTCCTTAAAGCTTTTAAGCTGAGCGTTTAAATTTTTTGCTCCCGCAATGAAGCTAGGAAGCGCACTGTAGAGCGAGCCCGCCTGCTCCTGTCCGCTTAAGCTCCCAATCTCTCGCGTACTCGCCTCGCTCCAATCTATTTCGCTTACGTCCGAAAGCGCGAGCAGATAGGTGCGCTGCTGCGTAAAATCGACTCCCTTGTCGCAAAATCGCATCTTTGCGCTTGCATACAGATACGGGCTTAGCTCAAGGCTCGCGCCGTAGCTGTAAAGCTGCGAAATTTCAGCAGAAACTACGGGCTTGGCGGCGCCAGCGGATTTAACGCCTTGTGCGGCGCCCGACACGGACGAAATTTCAGCCTTTTTGTCTTTCATTAAATTTGAAATTTGCTCGTTGCTTAAAGGCCCTTTTAGATAGCTTAGCGCAAAGCGCGTCTCGATCACTCGCAGCACGTCCTCGTTGATGTTTTTTACCAAAAAATTTCGCTTTTTAAGGTTTGAAATTTTTTCCATAAGTACGCTTTTATCGATCGGATTTGAGCCAATGCCGCTTAGACCGCTGATGACGCGCTCCTTATCCTGTGCAGTCTGCAAGCGCCCGATAAACCACGTACCGATGTTGCTAAGCCCCTTATAATCGAGATCGACCGGGTTTTGCGTCGATAGAACGCAACCAAGGCCGAAAGCGCGAGCCTGCTTTAGCAGCGTAAGCATCGGGGTTTTGCTCGGCGGATTGCCGTTTGGAGGGAAAAAGCCGTAAATTTCATCCATATAAAGTATCGCGCGTAGCGAGCTAGTGCCGCTGGTGGTGCGCATCCATTTGATCATCTCGCCCAAAAGCAGCGTGACGAAAAACATCCTCTCATCGTCGTTTAGATGCGCGATGGAAAATATATTCGCTCTCGCCCTGCCGTTTTCATCAAAGAGCATCTTGGCGATATTTAGCCGCTCGCCCTCGCACCAAAGTTTAAAACTCGGGCTTGCAATAAGCGCGTTAATCTTCATCGCAAGCGCCATTCGCTTATCGCTCGGAAAGAAGGTATCGACGCCCAAAACGCCGATCTTATCGAAAGGCGGGTTGCCGATCTGCGCGATGAGATCCACCACGCTCACCCCCTCACCTTTGTTAAAACGATAGGTGAGAATTTGGCTGATTAGTAAAAATTCCGGCGAGCTAAGATTATCGCTGCCGATCCCTGCCAGACTTAGCACGCTAGTGGCGATGCCGCCTACATAGTTGTTCAGATCCTCTTCGTTTAAACCCTTCGGCGCTTCAAAGTCGCTTAGCAGGCTAATTCCAAGACCTGCGCTTGATTTGGGCGTATAAATTCTAAAATCGGCGCTGTTTTTCAGAAGCTGTACTCGCGCTAAGTCTTGATATGAGCCCTCAATCCCCTCGCGCCAAGTATTTGCAGTCTGTTCTGCGTACTCGCGCACGCTAAGACCTTTGTTTTGCGCCTCGGCCTCGTCGATATAGGGCTCAAAATCCTCAGCCCTCATCTGCGGAAAGGTAAGAGCTAAATTCGTTAGATCGCCTTTCGGGTCGATGATGATGGATGGGATATTATCGATCGCGGCTTCCTCTAGCAGCGTGATACCAAGCCCCGTTTTGCCGCTGCCGGTCATTCCTATGATGAGCGCGTGAGTCGTCAGATCCTTGTTTTTATAAAAAAACGGCTCGCCGTTTTCAAGCCCCAGATAAAAAAGCTTTAAATTTTCTTGAAGCGTTTTCATTGCCTTCCTTAAATTTGCAATTTGCGCGGCATTATATCATTTAAATTTTTAAATTTAAATTTGCTAAAATGTGCGAAAAATCAAGGAATGGCAAGTGTTAAAAGAAAAAATTAGAAACGGGAAAAGCGGAATTTTGCTCTATGGCATCGTTCCGCCTAAAATCACGTCCTCTCAAGACGAGCTCGAACGCCTGGGTACGGCGTGGTCGCAACGCCTAGGCGAATGCGAATGCGACGGTATCGTCATCTACGATCTACAAGATGAAAGCGCGCGCACGAAAGATGAGCGGACCTTCCCTTTTGTGCATACGATCGATCCTGCGCGCTATTACACGCAGTATCTACACACCGATAAAGAAGCGATCATCTACCGCGCGGTAGGCAAATACGATGAAGCGGAATTTTGCGAAATTCTAAGGCATGCCGCAAGCGGGCTGGGCGTTTTCGTGGGGGCGAGCTCTAAAAACGAAGAATGCAAACTGCATCTAAGCCGCGCCTATGAGATCAAGCGACTCGTGGCGCCGCATCTTTGCCTAGGCGGCATCTGCATACCCGAGCGCTATGAAAAGAGCCGCGACGAGCACCTAAAAATCGCGGAGAAGACTGCGGACGGGTGCGAATTTTTTATCACTCAGGCGGTTTATAATGTGCAAAATGCCAAAGATTTCATCGACGATTACGCCGCTTTGGAGTGCAAAAAGGTGCCGATAATCTTTACTTTCACGCCGTGCGGCAGCCTAAAGACGCTTGAGTTTATGAAATGGCTTGGCATCTCGGTGCCAGATTTTCTGCAGCAGCGACTGCAAAGCAGCGTCGATATTTTGCAAAGTTCAACAGCGCTGTGCGCAGAGATGTTTGATTTCATCTACAAATATGCCCTCGCAAAAGGCGTAAGTGTAGGCGCAAACGTCGAGAGCGTAAGCACCCGCCGCGTAGAAATCGAAGCCTCTCTCAGCCTACTAAAAGAGATCAGAAAAATTATCCTTAAACACGAGAATTTGGGATTTTACGTTATTTAAAATTTTAAACCGAGCGCACGAACAAAACGCTAGATAGTCCAAGTTAACGGGGGAATTTTAAATAATTTTAGATCGCTTTCTGAAAAATAAATCGAAATTTTATCCGAATGGAATTTGAACTTAAAATTTATAAAAAATTGCCCCAATAATATGCTTTAATAACTGTCGTCCATAACTGCAAGATGATATTTCGTGCTAAAATTTTTCAATGCTTGCAATGGCATTGAGCTAGGCATATCATCAAACCTATAAATCGCTGTAGTTTTCACACTAAAACTAAGTGCATTAACCGCCTTTAGTCTGCAGCCGACGCGACCGCACCTTCCGGCTTGCCACTATCTACACAGGGATAATTTTAATATCCTATCCTTTTTTAGAGCATATTGTATAGCGGAGAGATGGGATAACTGGAGGTTTTAACGAACCCAATATAGATACGATGCTCCTGCACTCATGACATAGCGTCCTTTATTGTTCCATTCGTAGTATTTGATTTAAATTTACTGGCATTTATGCTAAATTTCAAATCTAAGGCAATTTGTTGCTTGCTGTTGTAAGCGTTTTGGTATTTGAATTTTATTCTACAGCCTATATGTAAGTCGCTAAAAAGATCCACCATACGCCGCCGTAAAAATACTTGCCGAGCTTTGCAGCTAATTACAAGCCGTTAATGTATAGAATCAGCTGAAATTAACACCCATTTAAGCTATTGCATATTTGATTTCTTTTATATTCTAAAAGCCCGCCACCAAAAAGCAGCAGACCTAAGACTAACGTCGTTTTACTATCTCACGCAGAAGCCGATATGCAAACTGCGCAAGATTATAATATGCTTTCAATCGCAAACGCTTCATTTTAAAATTTTGAAACCTAACTCGGAATAAATATAAATTTTAAATTAGTTTTGTAAATAAGCTTGGAATTTTAACTCTTAAATATGGCGAAATTCAAAGATAATGAAATTTAAAAAGCACTAGTTTATGCTCTTGCCACCGAATTTCAAAAGCGCGCTGCCCCAAGTAAAGCCGCCGCCGAACGCATCTAAAAGCATAAGCGAGCCGTTTTTGAGCCTGCCACTCTCATAAGCGTCATTTATTGCCATCGGAATCGACGCCGAGCTCGTGTTGCCGTATTTGCCGATCGTAAGCACGCACTGCTCGTCGCTAAATTCTAATCTAGCCTTGACCGCCTCGATAATGCGTAAATTTGCCTGATGCGGGATAAAAAGATCGACCTGCTCGGGCGAAATTTTATTTTTCTCCAAAATCTCCACGACGTCGTTACTAAGCGTCGGTACCGCAATTTTAAAGACCTCGCGCCCCGCCATCTGCATGAAGCCTAGTTTTTCGTCGATGATTTTTTGGCTGAGTGGATTGACGCTGCCTGGGGCTGCGGTAATGAGAAGATCGCCCTTGCTGCCGTCGCTAGCGGTATGAATGTCGATGATTTCGTTATCGTCACGCGCCGCGATAACCGCAGCGCCCGCACCGTCGCCGAAAAGTATGCACGTAGCGCGATCGCTCCAATCGACTATCGAGCTTAACTTTTCCGTGCCGATTATCAACACGTGTTTTTTAGCGCCACTTTCAATGAGGGATTTTGCGAGCTCCAAAAGATAGATGAAGCCCGTACAGGCGGCATTTATATCAAATGCCGTGATGCCGAAATTTAAGCCCAGTTTATCTGCTATGACGCACGCAGTCGATGGCATACAGAAGTAATCGGGTGAGATCGTGGCGCAAATTATCGCATCGATCTCGTTTTTTTGTAAGCCGCTACGCTCGATCGCAAGCGCTGCGGCCTTCATGCCCAAATCGCTAGTACTCTCGCCCTTCGCGATACGGCGTTCATGAATGCCTGTTCGCTTGACGATCCATTCATCGCTCGTTTCAACCATCTTTTCAAGATCGAAATTGGTTAAAATTTCGCTCGGCGCGTATGCTGCGATTGAGATCATCGAGGCTTTTTGCATTCGTTTTCCTATTCGTTTGAAGAAATTTCGCTTTCTATCGCGGAGTTGATTTTGGAATCTGCAAATTTAAGCGCCTGAAAGATCGCATTTTTAACGGCTTTCGGGGTACTTTTGCCGTGGCTTATGATGACGCACTCTTTGACGCCCAAAAGCGGCGCGCCGCCGTATTCGTCGTAGTCCGTGCTTTTTTTGATTATCTTAAAGACGCGCTTCATCAAGATGGAGCCAGCGATAGCAATCGGAGATTTTTTTGTTTCGTTTTTGATAAGTTTGCCGATAGCGCTCGCGACGCCTTCGCTGGATTTTAGCATAATGTTACCGATAAATCCGTCGCAAACTACGACATCCACGGAGCCGTCAAAAATTTGATTGCCTTCGACATTACCGATAAAATTTTGCATATTCTTAAGCATATGAAAGGTTTCTTTTGTTACCTCGTTGCCTTTACTATCCTCCTCGCCGTTGGATAATAAGCCGATGCGTGGTGCGTTTAAACCCATAATCTCCTTGGTATATGCTTCGCCCATAATCGCGAATTGAAACAAATTCTCAGGCTTACAATCCACATAAGCGCCCACATCCAGCACGAGCGTGCGTCCACCTATGGAATTTGGCATCAGCGTAGCAATCGCCGGGCGCAAGATACCTTTGAGCCTTCCTATGCGAAGCGTAGCAAGGCTCATCGTAGCGCCGCTATGTCCTGCTGATACCACGGCTTTGCAAGTGCCGTCTTTTACTAGATCGACCGCTTTAAAGATGCTACTCTCTTTGCGTTTAAGAGCGTCGGTTGCGCCCTCTTTCATCTCGAAAACTTCGCTTGCAGCTACGTAAGTGATATATTTCTCAAAGCCTTGATCTTGTGGAATAAAAGGCTTGATTTGCGCTTCGTCGCCTACCAAAAACGCATTAAATTTACGCTCTCGCAGCGCATCTACGACTCCGTTTATTATCGGCTCGCAGCCGAAATCACCGCCCATCGCGTCTATAGCAACGGAAATCATCGGATTAATATTCGCCCGTAGTTTTGTTTATTCTATGCGGAATTTTCCAGCTTCCGTCTTTATCTTTGACGGGGATCGGAAGGGTCACTTTGTAGTGAGTGCGTCTTTTCGCCGCACGAGTTTTACTAACTCTTCGCTTTGGAACTGCCATTTTTTCTCCTTTATAAATTTAGTTCTTGCATTCTTCGCAATAAAAATAGTCGCTTTTAAAAGCTTCCGTTTCGCTTCTTAAAATTTTATCCAGATCAACTTCGGCGCCGAAAAACTCCATAACGTCCAAGCTTTCGTGCCTTTCGTCGTTAAAAACGCCTTCGCTTAAAAGCAAATTTACGCTCTCGTTTACGTCAAGATCGAATTCTTTGCCGCAGCGGTCGCAAATGTATGGAATTTTACCCTTAATTTCGCCCTTGCACTCGATAAACTTAGAGTCTTTTCGTTTTAAATTTCCGCTAAATTTAAGCCCGTCTTGCGAAATTTCAAACGGCACGGGCGCGGCGGAAATTTTAGCAAAAGCGATCTTCACGCGGCACTCTTAGCAAATTTCTCTTTTTGCAAAGAAAAATGCGATCTCGGTTTTTGCGTTTTCTAGGCTGTCGCTGCCGTGAACGGCGTTAGCGTCGATGCTGTCCGCAAAGTCTGCTCTGATCGTGCCTTTATCGGCTTTTTTCGGATCGGTAGCGCCCATTAGCGCGCGATTTTTAGCTACAGCATCGTCGCCCTCTAGCACCATTACGACCACCGGGCCGCTAGTCATAAACTCAATCAGATCCTTATAAAAAGGGCGATCCTTGTGAATTTCATAAAATTTACCCGCATCTTCGGCGCTTAGGCATAATTTTTTAGCCGCTGCGATTCTTAGTCCGTGGCTTTCGAAACGATCGATAATTTTGCCGATAACGCCCTTTTTAACGGCATCAGGCTTAATAATAGAAAGCGTTTGCTGCATATAATCTCCTTAAAGTGAAAGGCGGATTGTATCGAAAAATAGGTTAAAATTTATTTAAGGATTGAATGAATTAAAATTCCGCGCATTTGATCGCGGAATTTTATCTGCTAAGCAAATACCGGGGTATCTCCGCTGCGTAGATCCGCACCTATGGAATCTCTGCTAGGTTGGCCCGCTACGATGTCGCTCCAGACGATACAGCCGTCGGTCGGACAGGCGCTAGCGCAAGCCGGCTCGTCGTTGTAGCCCACGCACTCGACGCATTTATCGGCATATACATAGTAGCTATCCTCGCCACTTGGGTTATCGCTATCGTCCACGATCGCATTTACCGGGCACTCGTCGATGCATGAGCCGCAACTAATGCAAATATCGGTGATTTTTACAGCCATTGTTTCTCCTTTATCAAAAAATGTGGAGTAATGATAACATACTAAATTTAAAAAATGATAAAATTTAATATTATCAAGCAAATAAATTTTATTATATAAAAATTTTCATCAAATTTCAGCAAATCTAAAGTTTTAAAATGTATAATCGCCATCATAAATTTTATTAACAAGGAGAAACAAATGATAGTAACCAACAAAGCCGTTGATTTCACGGCAACTGCGGTTTTAGGCAACAACGAAATAGTTGAGGATTTCAACCTCTATAAAAATATCGGCGAAAAAGGCGCGGTCGTATTCTTTTATCCAAAAGATTTTACCTTCGTCTGCCCAAGCGAGATCATTGCATTCGATCACAGATATCAAGATTTCAAATCCAAGGGTATCGAAGTTATCGGCGTTAGCTGCGATAGCGAGTTTACCCACCTTGCGTGGAAAAACACTCCGGTAAACGCAGGCGGTATCGGCAAAGTGCAGTTCCCGCTAGTTTCGGATATTACGAAGGATATCGCACGCAGCTTCGACGTGCTGTTCGGTAACGCTGTAGCGCTTCGCGGCAGCTTCCTACTCGATAAAGACGGCACCGTCCGCCACGCTGTCATCAACGACCTACCGCTTGGTCGCAATATCGACGAGATGCTAAGAATGGTCGATACGATGCTATTTACGAACGAGCACGGCGAGGTCTGCCCTGCAGGCTGGCACAAGGGCGATGCAGGGATGAAAGCAGACCCTAAAGGCGTCGCAGAGTATCTAGACAAAAACGCGAGCAAACTATAATTCGTGAAATTCTTCGCGCTGGCGTACAAATTCTAACCGCGTAAGGTTTAAATTTAG
>CAUSAC010000052.1:0-13071 GCA_963529615.1 uncultured Campylobacter sp.
GATCTTGCCTAGCGTCGAATCGATCTTGCTTGCTGCTCGCAGGATGTCATTTTGCGCGGTTATGTCCGAGTTTAGCGTGATCTGCACGCCCTTTGGGATAGAGATATTCATATCTTTAAATGCAGATTCGTTGAGGATCAAATTTGAACTCTTGATGCTCGCGTTACCCTCTGCACCGCTGCCTCCGGCTTTGATGTCCGAGAGCACGTCGATATTTCCTTTGGCGTAGATAGGCAGAGAAGCCACGGCAAGGGCTTTTTCGACGTTTAGGCCCTTAGCATCGATTTGCAGATCAAGCGGACTAAGGTCTTTTAAATTTGCTAAAAATTTTACGTTGCTATCAAAAATCCGCCCGCTGCCGTTGATGCCGAATTTGACAAGATCGCCTAAAATTTGCCCTTTGAGGCTTAGCTCTTCGCTCGTTTTTATGCCGAGCTTGACTAGATCGTGCGCATTTGCGTCGTAGTTAAGATCGAAAGAGCGCGCAAAAAGCGAGTATTTGCCCTTTACGTTTACGTTTGCAGCGTCATTTACGTTGGCGCTGATGTCCAGATCGCCGAAATTTAGATCGAATTTCTCAAGCTTCACGTCAAGGCCGCTTTTTTCTTTGATCAAATTTTCTATGTAAGGCTTAGCTAGATTGTTTCCAAAATCGCTGAAAAATAGGCAGCCTGCGCCTACGACAAGCAGGATTAAAATTCCTGCGATTATGCCGAAAATTTTCATTTCGTCCCCTTAAAATTTAAAATTTGAGGGTATTATAGCCCTTAAAATTTAACGTTTGAAATCTCAATACTTGAGTTTAAATCACTAAAGTTTTATAAAAATTTTTCATAAACTATTGACAAGATTTTAAATTTTGCATATAATCTTAGCACTCAAACACATTGAGTGCCAATTTTAGAAATCACAAATCAAAGAAAGGACTGAAATGAAATTTCAACCACTTGGCAAGCGCGTTCTAATAGAGCGCGAGGAGGAAACCAAAAAGACCGCTTCGGGCATCATCATCCCCGACAATGCTTCAAAGGAAAAGCCTTCGACTGGCAAAATCGTAGCCGTCGGTAGCGAATGTGAAGGTGTCAAAAATGGCGATACCGTAGCGTTTGCAAAATACGCAGGTAGCGAGATTAGCTTAGATGATAAGAAATACCTTATCTTAAATTTAGAAGATGTTTTGGGCATAATTAAATAAAAAGGATTGAAAATGGCAAAAGAGATTATTTTTTCAGACGACGCAAGAAACAAACTCTACGCGGGCGTTAGGAAGCTAAACGACGCTGTAAAAGTTACGATGGGACCTCGCGGTCGCAATGTCTTAATCCAAAAAAGCTTCGGCGCTCCTGCGATCACAAAAGACGGCGTTAGCGTGGCTAAAGAGATTGAGCTAAAAGATACGCTCGAGAATATGGGCGCTTCTTTGGTGCGTGAAGTAGCGAGCAAGACCAACGATCAGGCAGGCGACGGCACTACGACTGCGACCGTGCTAGCTCACGCGATCTTTAAAGAAGGCCTACGCAACGTAACTGCGGGCGCAAATCCTATCGAGGTTAAACGCGGTATGGATAAATTTAGCGCTGCGGTTATTGAGGAGCTAAAAAAATCCTCTAAAAAAGTAAGCGGCAAAAAAGAGATCGCTCAGGTTGCTACGATCTCTGCCAATAACGACAGCGCGGTGGGCGATCTGATCGCAGACGCTATGGAAAGAGTCGGTAAGGATGGCGTCATCACCGTTGAAGAAGCAAAATCTATCAACGATGAGTTAAACGTAGTCGAGGGAATGCAGTTTGACCGCGGCTATCTAAGCCCATATTTCATTACAAATGCCGAGAAAATGTTAGTCGAGCTAAGCTCGCCGCTAGTGCTTCTATTTGACAAAAAAATTACAAATTTAAAAGACCTATTACCAGTTTTGGAGCAGGTTCAAAAAAGCGGCAAACCGCTTCTAATCATCGCCGAGGATATCGAAGGCGAGGCGCTTGCGACTTTAGTCGTAAATAAACTTCGCGGCGTGCTAAACATCTCCGCGGTCAAAGCCCCTGGATTTGGCGATCGCAGAAAGGCGATGCTTGAAGATATCGCGATTTTAACAGGCGGCACCGTCATTAGCGAGGAGCTTGGCAGAACGCTAGAAAGCGCTTCTATGGCCGATCTAGGACAAGCCGAGCGCATCGTGATCGACAAAGATAACACCACTATCGTAGGCGGCGCGGGCAAGAAAAAAGATATCGACGCGCGCGTTTTGCAGATCAAAGCTCAGATCGCCGAGACTACGAGCGATTACGACAAAGAAAAACTTCAAGAGCGCATGGCTAAGCTTAGCGGCGGCGTTGCGGTTATCAAGGTGGGCGCTGCGACCGAAACTGAGATGAAAGAGAAAAAAGATCGCGTGGACGACGCCCTAAACGCAACCAAAGCAGCCGTAGACGAGGGTATCGTAATCGGCGGCGGCGCTGCGCTAATCAGAGCTGGACTTAGCGTAAAACTAGCTCTAAGCGGCGACGAGCTTATCGGTGCAGACATCGTTAAGCGCGCGCTTTTTGCTCCACTTCGCCAGATTGCCGAAAATGCGGGATTTGACGCAGGCGTCGTAGCTAATAAGGTCGAGCAAGGCTCAGACAAAAAATTCGGCTTCAATGCTGCAAACGGCGAGTACGTCAATATGTTTGACGCAGGTATCATCGATCCGGTCAAAGTCGAGCGCATCGCGCTTCAAAACGCAGTCTCTGTCGCAAGCCTACTTCTAACGACTGAAGCGACCGTAAGCGAGATCAAAGAGGAGAAACCTGCAATGCCGCCGATGCCTGATATGGGCGGAATGGGTGGCATGGGCGGCATGATGTAGCCCCATAGGAGCGTCATTCGGCGCTCCTATGCCATTGCAACGGCGCTGTGAGATTTTGCAGCGCTCTGCAATGCCTTATGTGCGGCGATATTTTAGCTACGCGCCGCTAAAATGATATGTGCCACGTTTTGGGTATGTCTAAGGCGCGGCGATTTATTGTGAATTAGCGATTAAGTGGTGTAATTTTTAGTCACCGCATGATCTCGCAAATTTCGTATCTCACCGCAAATTTACGGTTTTGCTGCATTATCCTTTAAAATTAAAAATTTTATCTGAGCTTACTTTTTACCTTAAATTCTGACTTGCCGCTCAAAATCTAAGCGCAGAATTCTAAAGCTTTAAAATTTTTCAGCTCTCCTTCTTAAGCGCTTACAAGATAAAATTTTTGCCGTGACGTCATATTTTTAGTGTGATAAAATTTTATTGCCAAACAGAATTTTAGCTGCGGAATTTTTAAAGTTTAGCCTTTATCAATGTTTTATTTAGCGATACGGCTTGGAATTAGAGCTGAAATTTCATAGCCTCACTCATTAAATTTAACGCGGCTTAATCTAAGCTTTGCTAAATTTCGCCTAAAATCCATTGAAAGGAAAACGATGAAAAATTTAGCTCGTATTTTTTTAATTGCGTTCATTTTGGCGAGCTTCTCTAGCGTTTTTGCCGCGCAGCAAAGCCACAAATCTACCGCCGCGCAGCAAAACCATAAATATAAAATTTCATCTCAAAATCTGCGAGCCAAAGATCATCTGAGTAAAAATACTTCGGTGAAATCCTCTACCGAGCCGCATGCTAAAAAATCTGCAAATGCTAAAAGCCTTTCAAAATCCAAGCTCGCAAAAAATACGCGTGCATCTAGGAATTTCGCTAAAAATTTCACGCAAAAAAGTGCGAAAAATTTTACTAAAAATCCCGGGCAAAATTTCGCATCGCATTCTGCGATAAATAAAGCATCTAGGCGCCCTGCTAATCAATCAAGCAGCCAGAATGAAGCTAGCAAGAGTCTAGTTGCGACGCTGATGCGTTTGTCAAAGACCCGTATCTATGAGGACGAGGCGCCAAGCGCTCGCAATACTGCGCAAACTCACGGAGGCGCAGATATGCGGAGAAATGCAAGCGCGCAAACTCACGGAGGCGCGGATGAGCAGACTGACAAAACCGTAGACGCACAAGCTCGCAAATTAACGACGACTCGAATTGCACAACCGCAAGCTCGCTACGGCTATAGTGCAACTCGTTCTGGCGCTATGGGGCATACAGCTGCATCTCATTCGAGTGCCACGAAATATACGGCTCGTCAAAATGCCCGCGCGCCCTATCTTCCCACATCTGCTCGCTCTAGCCGTGCGATAGGGCACCCTAGCGGTAGCGCGCTTGGTAAAATACCGTCGCCAAAGCAGGGTAATGCGCTAGGGCAAGGTGCTGCGATGCGTTATGATGAGCGTTGGGCGAAGCCCGCTCCACAGCCTTATGAGCCTGCGCCTGAGACTGAGAAAAAGCACGGGCTAATATTTTCGTCGCAGTGGGGCCCCGCCGCGCCGAAAAGTAAGTGGCAGCAGCACGAAGCCCCGACGGATGACGCTTCGTCGCGCAACGAATCGGTGATGGATATGCTGCAAGATAAGATGAGCAGGGTCAAGGTGAATATGGAGCTGGTGCGCTAGCCTAGGCGGCACGCCGGCGCAATTTATATGCATAGACGGTTTAAATTTTGCTGCCTCTATAAGATCGCAATACAGGTACTTGCATTGCAAAAAACACGAACGGCTGACGTTTTTTTCGGATTTGCCGCCGTGCGAAAAATGCCCTACTGCTGCAATTAAAAATAAAATTTTCATATTTCATCCACTTGCTTTGAAATTTCACGGCTGCATGTCGCGCTGCTAGGATAAACCAGACTGCACTCGTTTTGCGCGAGCGAGCGCTGCGACGATACTGCGGTTAAAATTTCGTCGAAATTTCAAGAGCTTAATTTCGTAATTTTACGTCGCAGGACTTCGCCCGCCTGCTAAATTTGCAGAATTTTGCTTGGCTGCGTGGTTTACTAAATTTCACTTGCCATCAAATTTTGTAGAGTTTCGCTTGCTGCTGGAATTTTTAGAATTTTATTAGATGGCGGAATTTTATAGACTCTATTCGCTCAAATTTCGCGACGAAATGAAATTTTTTGCAAGCGTAAAAGTAAAATTTAGCGAGTGAAATTATGTAGGCGAAATTCTAGCGACGGTCAAATGGTGCTTTGTTAATCGTTAGGTTCCATTGTTTGCGCGGACTATAATAAATTCCGCGTAAATCACGGCTTTGCTATGCTTTTTATTTTCCCTCATCGCGGCTTTTATTATAATCCTGCAAGCAAAATTCTACGGCGGCTGGCGAGCGCGAATTATTAAATTTTAACCCCGTTTTGAATAAAATAGCGCAAAAAATTTTAAAGGCTTAAATTTGAAAAATCGCTATCCGACCCGCCAAATCTCCGTCGGCTCCGTCAAAATCGGCGGCGGCGCGCCCATCTCCGTGCAGTCGATGAGCTTTTCTAAGACCAAGGACGTGGAGGGCACGCTAGAGCAGATTAACCGCCTGTATTTCGCCGGCTGCGACATCGTGCGCTGCGCCGTGCTCGATAAAGCGGACGCGGACGCGCTCGCGCGGATCAAAAAAAGCTCGCCGCTTCCCATCGTAGCGGACATCCATTTTAATTTTCGCTTGGCGTTGCAGGTCGCGGAGTTTGTCGATGCCATCCGCATCAATCCCGGCAATATCGGCGGCAAGGAGCGTATTAAGGAGGTCGTGCGCGCATGCAAAGCTCGCAGCCTACCTATCCGCATCGGCGTAAATTTGGGCTCTTTGGAGGAGCAGTTTGAGCAAAAGTACGGCCGCAGCGTGGAGGCGATGGTGCAAAGCGCGCTGTATAACGCCGCGCTGCTTGAGGATGAGGACTTTAGCGATATCGCGATCTCGCTTAAGACTTCGGATGCGCCGAGCACGGTGGCTGCGTATCGCGCGCTGCGCCCGCTGTGCGAGTATCCTTTTCATCTGGGCGTGACCGAGGCGGGGACGAAATTTCACGCGAGCATCAAGAGCGCGATCGCGCTGGGCGCGCTTTTGATGGAGGGGATCGGCGATACGATGCGCGTGAGTATCACGGGCGAGCTTGAGGAGGAGATCCGCGTCGCGCGCGCGATCCTGCAGGACGCGGGCGTGCAAAAAAGCGGCGTCAATATCATCTCGTGCCCTACCTGCGGGCGTTTGCAAAGCGATCTGCTAAGCGCGATCAAAATCGTCGAAGAAAAAACCGCCCATATCAAAACGCCGCTAAATATCAGCGTCATGGGCTGCGTCGTAAATGCGATCGGCGAGGCGAAGGGCGCGGACGTGGCGATCGCATTCGGCAACGGGCGCGGCATCGTGATGCGCCACGGCGAAGTGGTCGCCAAACTCGAGGAGAGCAAGCTCGTGGAGCGGTTTTTGCAAGAGGTCGAGGACGAGGTGCGGGCTCGCGAAGGAGTGTGAGGGCTGCGGCGCCTAGCAGCTTAAATGTCGCATTCGTAGCTTGGGCGGCTCGGCTCTGAATTTTGGAGCGCTTGGCTAGTTGTAGTTTGCTCGGCGTTTTAAGGCGCTCTCGGGCTCATCGCGGTTCGTTTAGGCTCATCGGTACAGCGCGTCTAAGGCGTGAAATTTTAAAATTTCGTCTTTAAAGCGGCGCTTTTAAATTTGAGCCTTTGGGAATGCGGCTTAAAATTTTGGTTTGCAATTTTGGGCTTAGAATTTTAGCTTGAAATTTCGTGTGAAATTTTTGAGTTTAAAATTTTGGCTTTGGAATTCGAGCTAGAATCCTGGCTTTGGAATTTCGTCTTGAAATTTCATTTTAAAATTTCAATCTCGCGATTTGGAGCGAAATTTTATAGAGTAGAATTTGCCGCGCGAAATTTTAAGGCGCAAAATTTTAAACCATAGGGCTCGGCTGCGTAGAATTTTAAAATTCTGCGTTCAAGACCAGCCGCGTTAATTTAATGTGCTCACGCTCACGATAGCCGTGCGGGCTCCTGCGCTTAGGCTAGCCGCGTAAATTCGGCGCGATTTAGCGCGATAGACGCGCTGTTTTGCGAAATAGTAGGCGAATGTTAAATTCAAATGCCGCGGCTTCGGCCCACTATTTAAGGCGCTTGAGAAATTTCAAGTCGCGATGTTCGGTTTAAATTTAGCAACATTCGCTCGCTGCGGAGCGGGCATGAAATTTGGCGCCCGAGCTCGAGGCGCTAATTTTAATGGGCGGGCTTAAAATTTTAAAAAATTATAAGCCCTAGCGAAATTTCAAGCTCTATGAAATTTCAAAATTTTAAATCCGCTGCCGCAGCCTTTGGGTGTAGCCTTAAAGTCGCCGCGGTATATGCGGCATAAGAGTTCAGTGGCTTAAAATTACGCGGCTTTCGGAAGCACAAAACTTTCAAAGCCGCGATAGTTTGAGGACCATAGCGAGCTTTCAAAGCCGCGCCGGTTTAAAAGCGTGAGATCAAATTTCAAAAGAGCGGACCGGGGCTGCGGATTAAAATTTACGATTTTATAGAGCTTAAAATTTAGACGCGCAAAAGCGCGCGAAACGAGGGGAAGCGATGGCAACGAAGCAAAATGTGCCTGCAAATTTATACGATCTGGATATGGAGCGCGCGATTTTAAGCTCGCTTTTGCAAAACGAGGACGCATACGGCGAGCTGAGCGAGATAATCTCGGTCGGCGATTTTTTCTACAAGCCGCATGCTGACATCTACGAGGCGATCGTCAAGTGCTCCTCGCACAACGAGCCGATTGCACCGAGCTTCGTTAAAAAATGGCTAGCCGAGCGCTACGATGATGGCGCATTTACCGAGGTCGTAGCTACTAGCGGCGTGGTCGATGCCCCAAAATACGCACTCGAGCTGCGCGAAAAATCGATCAAGCGCTCGCTAATCAAGGTCGCGCACGAGATCCCTTCGATGGTAAACGAAGCCGTGCGCAGCAAAGACACCGCCGATAAAATCAGCTCCAAAATTTACGAGCTCATCGACGAGGAGCGCCACGGCGGCATCAAAAAATCTCACGAGATTATCGCCGACGTGGTGGAGGAGCTGAAACGCCAAAAGGCGCTCGCAGGCTCGGAGCTCGTGGGGCTGGATACCGGCTTTCGCTTCCTAAACGACTGCACGAAGGGGTTGAAACCGGGTGAGCTCATCATCATCGCCGCCCGCCCCGGTATGGGAAAGACCGCCTTTGCGTTAAATTTAATGATGAAAACGCTGCAAAGCGGCAAAGGCGTCGTATTTTTCTCGCTCGAGATGCCCTCCGTGCAGCTGATGTATCGCATACTAAGCGCGCTTAGCTCGATCCCGCTAAGCGACATAATGAGCGCCAAGCTCAGCGACGACGACTGGACGCGCTTCAACGACGCCTGCGATGCGGTGCTGAATATGCCGCTTTTCGTCTATGACAGCGGCTACGTAAACATCCACCAAGTCCGCACCCAGCTGCGCAAGCTCAAATCCGCAGATGCCAACATCGAGCTTTGCGTGATCGATTACATCGGACTTATGACGAGCACGAGCAACTACTCCGAGCGCCACCTGCAAATCGCCGAAATTTCACGCGGACTCAAGCTTTTGGCGCGCGAGCTAAACATCCCGATCATCGCGCTATCGCAGCTAAACCGCTCGCTCGAGGCGCGCTCGAACAAACGCCCGATGCTAAGCGATCTGCGCGAAAGCGGCGCGATCGAGCAGGACGCCGACATCATACTTTTCGTCTATCGCGACGAGGTTTATAAAGAGCAGATGGAGCGCGAGCGCATTTCGCGGCTGGAGGCCGAGGGCAAGGACGCGGGCGAGCCCGTGTTTAGGCGCAACGACTATCAGGAAAAAGCCGAAATCATCGTCGGCAAAAACCGCTCGGGCGAGGCGGGCAGGACGATCGAGGTGGGCTTTCAGGGCAGATTTACCCGCTTTGTTGATACGAGCTTCGGCGGCGAACCCAGCGAGAGCGCGATCTTTAACGAAAACGACAATCTCGACTACGTCTCGCAGCTACAAGATCAGGGCTTTGAGGAGCCTGCTGCGCCGCGCCTCGATACCCCGCATCAGGGTGTAGTGCAAAATTTACAGCAAAATTTAACGCAGAATTTTAATGAAGCTCAGAATTTTAATGAAGCTCAAAATAGCGGCGTAAGCTTAAACACAAGCTTCGCTAGCGCCCAAAATTCCAGAGTAAATATCGATTTTGATGAGATGCCTAGCTTCGGCGAAAGCGATGCGCAGGACGGCGAGGATATAGACGGCGAGTCTAAATTTGGCGTGGAGCAGGGCTTGGCAGAAACACGGCGCGCGGCACAGGACGCACCGCAAAAGCAAGAATTTAAGGGGCAAAATTTAGATGATGTAATAGCGGGCGCGTCGCGAGGAGCGGAGAGTACGCAGCTAGAGGATGCCTCGTATTTTGAGGGTGATGATAGCTATGAGGGCGATGAGCCGCCTCTTGAAGCGCAAGAGCGGCAAAACGGTGCAGACGAGGTGAAATTTAAACCCGCACCACCTTTAAATATCGAAGAGATGGGCATTCCAAAGATTAATGAGGCAAACAGGCTCGATGACGACGACGCGCCGCTGGATCTGTGAAATAGCGCTTAGGCTAGCGCTGATCGTTAGCGTTTTTTGCTTCGCGCTTTACGCGCAGGATTTGGACGACGCGGGCTTTTGCGTGCTGGCGGCGTTTTGGGCTTACGCGCTATTTCGGGTGCTATTTAGCTTTTTTTACGAGGCAAAGCAGCGCGCCAATGCGGCACTATTTCGCAGCGGTGGGATTTTGATTAAAATTTTTAGAGGCAGGCTGATAAGCGGGGTTTTTGCTTGCGCGGGCGCGATCCTCTTAAGTGTCACTTTAGCGCTAGGCCTAGCCGATCTGCGCGGCGCGGAGCTGTTCGTGACGCTCGCAGCGCTGCCGGCGGGGCTTGCTCTGATGCGTCTAGCGGTGCTTAAGCTCAGCCTAAAAGAGATTAAAAACCCTAGAATTTTATCGCTCAAACTTAGTATTTTGCTGCTCGCCGTGCTTGCCGTAGCGGTAAATTTCGCCATAAATTTGGCCTATTTGCGGCTTGCGGACGCTGCGGATCCAGCTGCGCACTCTTTAAATTCCGCGATAAATTTTACTCCGCCTGCCCGCAACGCCGCATCCGCCGAAGACTTTGCGAGGAATAACGCTTCCGCACCCGTCGGAAATTTAGCAACAAATAATTCCGCTAAATCCGCTAAAAATTTCGCGGCGAATAACGCTGCCATAGTTGTCGAAAATTCCGAGACGGATAATGCCGTCAAGTTTGCGCCTGACGCCGTCAAAAAACCTACCGCTTCGGCCGCAAATTTTAAAGAGAATTCTGTCAGGGCTGTGCACGCCTTTGCTGAAAATTCTAAGGCAGATCCCATCGCTACATCGCAAATCAACGCTAAAAATTCTACGACTAGCCCCGCCGCAGCACAAAATTTAGCCCAAAATCCCGCCGCACCGAGTATGGCTGCCGACAGTTCCGCTGAAAAATCCGCGACCAGCCCCGCATCGGTAGCTGAAATTTTTGAAATTTTAAAATCTATCGCGCCGCAAGCGCACTTCAAATCCGCCCTGCTAAATGAAATTTACGCTTTAAAATTTTACAAAAACGCGCTGTTTGGGCTGGCGCTGTCGCAGAGCCCTAGCGCGCTAAAAATCGCTCTTTTGTTTCTGATCTGCGCGGGAGATTTTCTCTTTTACTGCGCGATTTTGCATATTTGTGCCTTCGTGCTTTTTATGCCGCGAGCCACGTCCGCGCCCAAAATAGGGCGCTTTAGCGGCACGATCTTTGCGCTTGCCTACGTCACGCTGTGTTTGATCTGCGCCGCGCAGACGCGAACGGTAGGTAGCGGCTCGGAGCGCGCGCACCCTAAAAGCGCGGTCGAGACGGGCGTGCAGATCGTGCTTCAAAGCGGCGAGCGGCTGATCTTAAGCGCTCGTGAGGCGGATGCGCTAAGAGGCGAGCTAAACGCCACGCGCTTCGCCGCGGAAGCAAACGCCGCGTCCGCGCTGAATAGCTACATCGACGCCGTTTACGACGAGGGCGCGAGGCTTAGCGCGCAGAAAATGGCGGATTTCAATTACTCGTTTCTGAGCGATTATCTGGTGCTGTGGCACGGCGTGTGGGACGATGACGCGGGGGCGTATCTGAATGAGAAATTTGCGGGCTTCGTGAGCGAGAGTTTTCCGAAAGATTTTGGCGAGAATATCGCTAAAATCGCTGCGGCGAACGTCAAAAATTATGAGAACTCGCTAAATTTTACGCTCAAAAAATACGGCGCGAAAGTTGATCTCAACGTCACGCAGAGCTTCAGCCTAAAAAGCAAGGCGTATCGCGCGAGCGGGACGGGGCTAGGGGCGCTGGGCGGCGTGTTGGGCGCAAAGCTGATAAGCAAGAGCCTCGCTAAAACTGCGGCTAAAACGGGCGCAAAGACCATTACCAAGGCGGGCGCCAGCGCGACTAGCGGTAGTGCGGGGCTCGTGTGCGGTCCGGGCGCGGTGGTATGCGTGCCTGCGTTTGCCGTGGCTACGTGGTTTGGGCTGGATTTTGCGTTTGCCAAGGGTGACGAGGCGCTGAACCGAGAGGAGTTTGAAGCTGCGATCGTGCGCGATATGATGGCGGCGAAAGAGGAGCTAAAGCGCGCGCTGACGCAGGATTTCAACGCGACGATAGATGAAATTTCGAGTGAAATTTTAAATTTAGACGGGAAGTAGGCGGCGGATTATGCCCGCGTAACTTAGATCCGTTGCGAGCGAAATTTTACGGCGGATTATGGAGTTTTCGTGCGTGGCGGGCGGCGAAATTTTAAAATTTAATCTAAGCGCAGGCGGCGGACGGCGTGCATCAAAACGGGCGGCTCGGTAGGTACGAAGCGGTAGCGAAACTAGCGACAATAAAAAGAAGCGACACAAAACGAATAGCGTAGCAGATGCGCAATAGATAGTGCCTCGAGCGAGGAATTTTATAAAATTTTATCCCGTGTGAAAATGCAGCGTGATTTAGACCCGTTGCGAGTAAAATTTGGCATGGATTATGGAATTTTCATATGCGACGCACCGCGAAATTTTAAAATTTATCTAAGCGCAGGCTGAATGGGATTACGGCACATTTATCGCGCCGCCGCGCCTCTTAAATTTTTTTAAGAAGCAGCTAAAAATTTTTATATATAATCGCCGCTTAAAATAAGGAGTGCTAATGAAAAAATTCTATCTTAAAATTTGGGTACTTGCGTTTATAGCGGCATTTGCGGCGACCTCCGCTGCGGCAAAATCGCATTTGACAAGCTTGATAAAGTTAGAGGATTTTAATAACGAAGAGCAAAGGACGCTTTTTAAATCCTGCGATTATGGCGATGGAAAATATGGATCGTGCAATAAACTCGTTGAAATTTTATCTAAAGAGTGCGAGGATGGTAATATGCGCTCATGTACTATACAGAGTGATTTTTTACAATCTTTGTTTAGAGAAGAGGAAGCTATGAAATATCTGATTAAGCTGTGCGATGCTAACCTTATCGAATATTGCATGGGGCTAGGTTGGGAAGATATAGAATTTAACGGCAATATACAAAGGGCAATTAGTAGTTTTGAAAAAGTATGCGATAGCAAGCTGAAGAATAGTGAGCTTTTTTGTAGAATGAATGAGGAATTAAAGAGCTGTTTAAAAGATAAAGAATGCAATCCGATAATAAAGGGCAAGGCTCTTTTAAAAAGAACTGTAGAGGAGCTGAAATGAGAAGTATTAGCGTTTTATTCTTATTGATTATGATATTGTCGTGTCCATTATCTGCCAAATCTACGGCAGAGGAACAAAATCTTTATAACGAATGCAATAAAGGAAACGGCAAATACAGCTCATGCGCTAAGCTAATAAAAATTTTATCCGAAAAATGCGATAGTGGAGATATGATCGGATGTGCCGATGTGGGTTATATTATGGGTTTAGAGCTCGGTATGCGTGAAGCGGCTTTTGTGCCTTTAGAAAAATCTTGCAAGGCGGGTATTGCAGCCTCTTGTTTTAACCTCGGAATTCATGATATTGCGATAAGAGGCAATGTCAAAAGAGCGGCACATAATTACAGCATAGCTTGCGAAAAATATTCAGAGCATCTAGAAAAAGAAAGAATATTTAAACTAAAATCTTGCGCGCTAAAGACGGCTTTAGA
>CAUSAC010000053.1:0-11368 GCA_963529615.1 uncultured Campylobacter sp.
GCACCAAAAATACCGTGGCGTAGCGCAGAGCCCGAATGCTGGGGCGCCATTTGCCGCTTTTATTTTTAAGCGCGAAGGTCGAGAAAAAGCTTGTATTTTTGATCGTGCATCGCGAATTATATTTATCCAAGATCTACTCTTTAAATTTTGAAATTTCATCCGCGAGCTTATCTAGGCTCTCGTCGCTTACGTTGGTTAAAAGCCCACTCATTAGGCTGTTTTTGATCTTACCCGCTTTATAATCTTTGAGGCTTGCTAAAATTTGATCCTTACTCTTGCCTCCGATCGGTGGAGCGATCTTGCCGCGTCCGTCATCGCCGTGGCAGGGCGCGCAACTTACCAGATAGGAGCTGCTAACCTTGAAATCGCGCTCTTTGACGCTCTGCTGCAAAATTTTAATATTTTTCACGTCCTTATCGTCAATGAGATCGACGCTTTTGCTCTGCGGCGCAGGCTTTGTTTGCGCCTGCGGCTTGACTTCCTGCTGTGGCGCGCTAGAATCGTCCGAACTAGCCATAAAGATCATCAGCGCGATCAGCGCAATGCCTAGAATCAAAGCTAAAATTTTGCCCGGTTTCATTTTTGCTCCTTAAATTGTTTGTTGAACTCGTAAATTTCTTTTGCCATCGTCTCTATCTGCTGCTCGCTCATTCCGTTTACGAGCTGCACCATAAGAGGATTGGGTTTTTCTTTAAATTTATATTTTTTAATCATATCCACGATCTGCGCGTCGGTTTTATCTAGAAGCGACGGGCCTATGATGCCGTTGGCGTAGTCGTCGTGGCACGCCGAGCAGCGCAGGATAAAATCATGTCCGAGCCGTTTTTTCATCAGGTCGAAATTTAGCTTTTCGTATTGGTTTTTGATGCTCGAATACGCCACGATATTTTTGGTCGTTTCGTTCACATCGCCGTTGAGGTTAAAATTTACATTCCGCTCGCCGTAAAAATCGTAGCTTACGAACTTATCGTCCTTCTTGGGTGCTTCGCCGCTTTTGACGCTTATGCGAGGCTTGGCGGTGGAATTTTGATCCACTTTCTGCGATGCGGAATTTAAACTCGCAGAATTTTGTTCTGCGGAGCTTTGCGAAACGGAATTCTGCCCTGCGGAGCTTGTCGCGGCAGAGTTTGAATTGCCGTCATCTTCGCAGCCGCATAGCAAAAGTGCCGCAGCTAGTGAGCAGAGGTAGAATTTAATGGAGTTTTTCATTGTTTTCCTTCATAGATTGATTTGTAATCCGCCCGCGGGATTATTTCGATGATACGCGCCGGGCAGAGCTCTGCGCACGCACCGCAGCCGACGCAAGCGCTGCGGATCTGCGGAGCAAAATGCTTGCCCGCTTCTATCATCGCGATGGCATCAAGCGGCTGCGGGTAAGGACACAGCGATGCGCATAGATCGCAAGGCTTGCCCTCTTTCGCCGCTAGCGCGGAGTTTAACTCGCGCTCCTGCTCGGTCTTAGCGGGCTTTGGGCGCAGATCGTCCGGTTTTAAAACCTGCCCGCGATACGCCAAACAGGCGTCTAAATTTTTAATCACGGCGATACCCATTTTGACCTTTTTAGGCTCGTTCGTCTCGTGGCTAAGCGCTCCGCTTGGACAGGCGAGCACGCAAGGAAGCGCGCCGCAAAGATAGCAGCCTCGCTCTTTGGCATCGATAACGGGCGTGCCGATGTCAAAAAGATGCGTAATATCGAGCAGATAGATGCTGTGATAGGGGCAGACCTGCACGCATTGACCGCACTTGATACAGCTAGAGCGGAAGTCGCGCTCTGCTAGCGCTCCGGGCGGGCGCAGATATAAAGAGGCGGAACTCCCACTAGAATTTTTCGCAGAATTTTGTTTTATGGAATTCAGCGCGGAATTTTGTCCTGTAGAATTTATGGAATTTGACGCGCCGGAATTCTGCGCTTCGCCGCCCATAAAATTTACGGAATTTGTGGAATTCTCATCCGCAAACAAGCTCGCTGCCCCTAGCGTCCCAAGCGCTCCGCCGAGTAGTTTTATCGCTTCGCGTCTATTCTTTATCATTGCCTCATCCTGGGTTTTGGATCTTTTAGCAGTAGCTCAGGCTCTGAAAACGGAGCGAGCTTGGAGATGAAATTTAAAAGCGCGATCCCGCTGGAGCCGTAAAAAAACCGCACGCTCGGTTTATGCGCCCAAAGCCTATCCGCGTAGGCGTATGAGCTGTAGCTAACGTCGCCGTAGCCGTCGCCATCGCGATCAAATCCGTCGTAATCGTCGAAATAGTTGCCACTCCATTCGTTTTGCAAGAGCTTGGATTGGGGCGTATCATTTAGCACGATCTCCATATTGCCTTTAAATTTATTGTTTTTAAATACGCTTTTTAGCTGCGTGGCGTGGAATTGCACGCCGATACTGTTGTATTCGATATCGTTGTTTTCAAAAACGTTAAGCGAGCCCGGTTGATAGGGGGATTGATCCAGATAAAATCCGCGGGCGTTGTAAACGACTTTATTATCCGTAACCCTGAAATTTGAGCTATCCTTCATACCGATGCCTACGCCGTAGGCGCCGTCTGCATTGCGCACGACGTTACGTCTGGCGATATTATCGCTTGAAAACATAAAAAATAATCCCACGCTGTTGCCGTCGTAGTAGTTATCCTCCACGACGTTATGCCCGGAGTTCATAAAGTGCAGAGAATAGCGACAGCTGTGGCCTTTATTGCCTGCGACGAGATTTCCGTTTGAGAAGTAAAAAACGGTGTCGCGGACATTATGGACGTCGTTATTTAAAATTTTATTGGCATTGGAATACCAAAGCTTGATGCCGTCGCCTTTAAAACTCGTGCGGTAGGTATTGCTTGAAATTTCGTTGCCCTCGATCGTTACGTCATTTGCCTTGCTTAGCACGACGCCGTAAAGCACGTCTTTGATGAGATTATTTTTTATGATTACGCTGTTTACGTCGCTTACGTTGATCCCCGCATCCTCACTAAGATGCTCGAAGCCTCCGTTTTGAATTGTTAAATTCTTGATTGTAACATGCGGAGAGCGGACGCGGATCACCGTTCCGTTGCGATCGCCTATGATCACGGCGGAGCGGTTTAGTCCGTCGATAGTAAGGGGCTTATCGATTAAAATATTGCCGTGGTACTCGCCTGTGGCTAGTTCGATAATATCGCCCGCTTTTGCGTTATCGATCGCGTCTTGAAGCTCGCCCGCGCCTAAGCTTAGCGCGAGCGAGAATGTTAGAAGCAAAAGCCTCATCTATGCTCTCGTAGGAATTTTTTCTTAGATAGTAGAGCTAACGCCGATAGCAGCGACAGGGCCAGCATCAGCCAAAAGCCAAGAGCCGGATATGAATGGGTAGTAAAATGCGCTACGCTGCCGTCGCCAAATGCTGTAGGCATAAAAGGCTTTATTTTAAACGCGCCCCAGTCTTGCAGGTTGTGCCCGAACCAATACAGCCAGCCCACGTAGCAGCCGATGAAGATAAGCGGCGCAATGATCGGCAGGATCATAAGCAGAGTCTGCCCCTTGCCATCATAGTACAAAAACGCAAGCATACCGATCGTAGCGATTATGAGATAATACGGCGATAGCGAGTGCTCGAGCGTGCCGCCGCGCCAGACGGGATACATGCCGATATAGTGATTTAGGGTATTCATCTCGCCGACATCGCCGCTAAAGCCGTCAACGTGGACGTAAAGCGGAATTCCATCGGGGAAGGCCTCTTTTGGATAGTTCGGCGCTTCAAGTGAAATTTTCCACACCGGTATGCTAGGTACGCCCACTTCAAATTTATGCTCCAGCATCGCGCCTAGATCGTTTTTAACATCACTAGGAATTAGGTGATTTTTATACGATGCTTTTGTATAAAAATTCCATATCGGTGCGGAGTATGCGGGCAGCTGCGAGACGCTGCTAACCTGCCCCGATACGATTTTGCCCTGGACTTTGAAAAATCCAAGCGTAGGGATGGTAAAAGCGACCGTCATAATAAGCAGCGCTAAAATCGCGTAAATTTTATATTTTGGCATTTCGTCTCCTTTAAATTCTCCCCCTTGCGGGGGAGAGTGGGGCTAGTTGAGACCCGCGTTCTCATCGACCCATTTTAGGTATTCGATGATATCTTTGATCTCTTCGTCTTTCATATGCTGATTTGGCATGCGAAGGTTGAAGTAATTTATCATTGCCTTAACGTAGTCGTCTTCGTAGAATTTAGCAGGGTCTTTGATGAAATCGGCTACCCATTTCTCGCCGTTTTCATGGCGGAGTAGGACGCCTGTTAGATCAGGACCCGAGCTTACTTGACCGATGACGTGGCAGCCGTTGCAGCCTCCGCGTAGGTAAGCCTTCTCGCCGTTAGATGCGGCCTCGCTCATAGGAGTGGAGAGCTCGCGGATCAGGTTGTTTTTAGCGCGAAGCCCGACATCTGCGGTTTTTACTAGGTACTGCCAAACTTGACCTTCCCAAAGTATCGCGCCGTTCATATCGCCCGCTTTTACCGCGGCGTCTGCCTTGGCTTTGGTTTCAGGAATTTTGCCGTATTGATCCAGCGCGTCATCGACTAAAGCCTTGACCTTAGGATACTTCTCGTAGTTCTTCTCTTTTAAGAATTTAACGACTGATTGGATAACGTCGTCGGTGGCTTTATTTGTAGCTACTACCTTGTCGTATTCGGCTTTTAGAGCTTCTGGGCTAAGAGCTTTTAGCATAGACGCTTTAGCTGAAGTGTATTTTTTATTCGGATCTTTTACGTATAGATATCCGAACATCTCAAGGTGCAGCGCGGAGCAGAATTCTGTGCAGTAGAAAGGAAATACGCCCTCTTTATCTGCGATGAAATTTACGCTCGCAGTCTTACCCGGCTCAAGCGACATATGCAGATCGTAATCATCAACCGTAAAGCCGTGAGTTTCGTCCTCGGCACGCTCTAAATTTGTCATATAGATCGTTACGTTATCGTCCTTATTAACCTCGATGTGCTCAGGATTAATATGGCTGCGGATCGCAGTGGCATAGACTTTTACGTTTTTGCCGTCGCGCTCGATGCGCTCTTGACCCGCTAACGTCATGGCAGGGTGCTGCTTACCGGTGCGAGAGTTTGTCCCCATAGTATAGGTAGGTTTCGTATGAAGCTTGCTAGCTGCGATAGAAACTACGTCGTGCGGCTCGCCTAGACCGATAGGAAGATCGTAAAGCATCTCCATTTTAGGCCCTGTAATGTCGATCAGCTGGTGGTTTTGCGGATGAAGTGGTCCGATAGGATTAAATCTATCGATCGAAAGCTTATCCAGCGCGATTACGTATTTGCCGACCGGCTTAGAGGATTTACCCTCCATAGAATCGAGGTGGCCGATATTGTAGTGAACGTTGATCCTATCTAAAACTTTTAACGTCTTGTAGTTCCATTTTACGATCTGGCTATCGACGTAAAGCGATGTATAGATTACGCCGTCTTGCGAATCGAAGGTGTTATGCAAAGGTCCAAGACCAAGCTCTGCTTGTCCGTGAAGCGTCTTTTGCATATCTAAGATCGGAATTCCGTATGGATCCTTGCCTGCGTATTCTTTTTTATCAATTAGCTCTTTGATCTTTTTGAAATCATAAACGCTAGCGTGAGTATCTAACTTGCCGCCGATAATGATATAGCGGCCATCAGGGCTAACGTCAACGCCGTGAGGGGATTTAGCTTCAGGGATCAAAAATAGCGCTCCCGCTTTTACAGCGGCGTCTATCGTAACTATTCTGTGTCCGTTTACAACCTTGTAGTTTTTGCTGTCTTGAGCAAGCTTTTCTAAAATTTGCCAGTTATAAACGTGCAGGTAGTCAGTATCGTTGCGGCTCATACCGGCTTCCATCGGAGGCAGACCCTTTTCGATGCCGCCTGTGTACATTTCGGAGTTGAAGCTGTTGGTAAACGCCCAGCCGAAGCTCTCGCCCTTACCTGCGTCACTTAGATCTTGCATATATGGAGGAAGCTCTAGAGAAAAGGATTTATTTACGTCGATTTTGCCTTTATCGTAGTCAAATTTCCATAGCGTTACCGCACCGCGATAGACTGCTTGATACTCCTCGATTGGGTGCCAGTCGTTATCAAAAGGGGCTGCGTATTGGCTGGTTTCGATGACGTATTCGGTATTAGGCGTTACGAAAGAGCCGCCGTGATCGCTTTTGATTACGGGATTTACGACTATTTGAGTAGTTTCGAAATCGGATAAATTTATAACCGCGATTCTTGGGTTTGCCTTATCGTTAATAAAGAGATAATCGCCCACATACTCGCCGTTTTTCTCGCTGAAATTTGGATGGTGAGTATCACCCCAGTTGATCTCTTTGCCGTTAATGGAGCCCGATCTTAAGACCGCCTTACTCTCCTCATCAAAGCCGTATCCCTGCCAAGGCTCCGGGGTAAATACGCCGATATATTTGTAGATCCTCATTGACGGCACGCCGTAAACGATCACCTGTCCGCTTTGACCGCCGGAGGAGAAGACCATATAATCGTCCTTCCTACCGGTCGGCTGATAGGTCTTAGCCGCCGCCAAAACGTCTTTTTCGCTTAAATTTCGTTCTTTCATCACGCGCTCTAGGTCACTATCTGCGGCACACAGGGCGCTTGCGGCGAACAAAACCGAGCCCAAAAGCACGGGTTTGAAACTTTTTAACATACTAATCCTTTCTTAGAATTTTAAAATTTTGCCTGATTTGCTGACTACGAGGATCGCTTCCCCGTCTGCGTACATCGCTAAAAATTCGCTTTTTAAATCCATAACCTCCTTTAATCCTGCTTTTTGATTTTCGTAAATTTTATCTTTAGTAGCGATAAACTGCGTGCCGCGGGCGCACACGATGGATTTGATCCAAGAGCCCACGCTTTTGCGCTCGCCGCTTTTTAAATTTATAAAATTACCCTCTATATCGCCTGCAAATAGCGTCCCGTCGCAGTCTGTAAGCGCAGTGGCTATAGAGCCGCTTAAATTTTTATTGCCAGCTTCGGCTGAAATTTCGCTTTGAGTTTTAAGCCCCTCGTCTTGAAATTTTGCGCCTTTGAATTCTAAGCTTTGAAATTCCGCGCTCTTTGCACCGCTAGCTTTCGTTTTATTTGGCTCGGAGGCTTGCGCGCTTTTCGCATTATTAAATTCCGCATCTTTAAATTTCACGCTACCAAGCTCTCCCTGTGCGGCGCGATTAGGCGCTGTATCGATGCCGCTAAATTTAGTCGCGACGAGATCTGCGCTAAAACAGGCTACGCCGTTCCAGCTTGCGACGCAAAGTCCGTTAGCGCCCAGGCTAACGGCATTGATCCTGCCGTAATGAAACGAAATTCCGCGCAGCCCGTCGGGGATGGAATTTCTATTTAAAGATTGCCCGTTCGCGGTGGAATTCTCACCTGGGGCGTAGCCGCCGTCCGCGCTGTTATCAGGGTCTTCGTCTAATCTTATTAGTTGATTCTTATCCACTACCGCGTAAATCGCGTCTTTTGCGGCATAGATCGCATCTATTTGGACTGTGCCGCTACGCCCCGTCTTAAGCGTGCGTAAAAACTTTAGTCTATCGTTTAGCACCGCGATTTCGGCTCCGCCCCAAGCTAGATAAATTTTGCCGTTTTTAAAATTTAGAGCCGTGATTTCATTATCGCTGTATTTTTGCGCGAACTCCACATCCCATTTAGCAGTATCAAACATCCTAAGCTCGCCGCCACTGCCGCATAAAAGCAGTCGGTGCGAACTTGCGTCGAATGCGCCCAGACGCAGCGTGGAGTTTAGATCAAAGCTATCAGCTGCTGCCATCTGCGATAAACAAATCAAAAAGGCAATACAAAATTTTATAAAATTCATCTTAATCCGCTCTTTGCGAAATGATACTACTCCAAGGCTTAAAAATCGGTTTAAAGCCTGAGCTATAATGAAATTCTAAGTTTTCTTAAAAATTGCGAAATTCTATGATATAAAAACAGCTCTAAGTGAAATTTTATTTTTCACATTTCGCTATAAATTCTGCTTTAAAATTATAATTTCAGTAAATTTTTATTTTGATAGATTTTTACAATTCGTAACGCTCCTTTAATTTTGTTTAAATAAAAAGTTAGTATAATCGCCAAAGTTTGTTTTAAATTTTACTGAAGGAGAAACTATGGAGTTTCTGACAAGTTTGTCTGAAAGCACTCAATTCTTTTTGCAGCTCATTATAGTCTTGGGCTGTTTATTTTACGGTGCTAAAAAAGGCGGTATGGCGCTGGGAATTCTAGGCGGTATAGGCTTAGTGATCTTAGTGTTTGGATTTAGATTAGAGCCGGGTAAGCCGGCAGTGGATGTTATTTTAACTATCCTCGCAGTTGTCGTAGCAAGTGCAACGCTACAGGCTACGGGAGGACTTGATGTAATGCTTCAAATAGCGGAGAAATTGCTTCGTAAGCATCCAAAGATGGTTTGTATCATCGCTCCAACTGTTGCGTGGACGCTTACAATCTTATGCGGAACCGGACACACCGTCTATACGCTGCTTCCGATCATCTATGACGTAGCTATTAAAAATGGGATTCGCCCTGAGCGCCCGATGGCCGCTTCTACGATCTCCTCGCAACTTGCTATCATCGCTAGCCCCGTTTCGGTTGCCGGCGTTTCGATGGTCGCGATCTTACTAGGCCAAGGCGTGCATATCGAGGGCTTTAGCAGCTATTTAGATCTACTTAAGCTAACTATCCCTTCTACCTTTATCGGTATGCTTGCTATTGGAACATGGTCGATTTTTAGAGGTAAAGATCTGGATAAAGATCCGGAATTCCAAGAAAAGATCAAAGACCCAGAGCAGAAAAAATATATCTACGGCGAAAGCACGACCTTGCTAGGTCAAAAGCTTCCTAGGATTAAGTGGATCTGCATGTGGATATTCTTAGCCACTATTGCGCTAGTAGCGGTTTTAGGTTACGAGAAAAGCTTGCGTCCTGCGTGGACTAAAAATGTCCCGGGCAAATCCGTAGAGATCATCGTCGATAAAAAAACGGTCAAAAATATCACGATCAAAGATGGTCAGGTCATCTCCATGGTGGACGGCGGCAAAGTCGTCTCAAACGTCAAAGAGTCCAAAGCCAAAGATGCGACGAAATTTAATAGCGTCGAAATTTACGACAAAGATAAAAAGCTTACTCAAAGCATCGTCGCTCAAGACGGAAATGTAGTAATTACGACAGGTGATAAGAGCGAGAGCATCGCAAACGCAAGCATAGTCGTAAAAGATACTATGAAAAAGACCACAAATTTAAATATGGTCTTAACCATTCAAATTTTCATGCTTCTTGCAGCATCTATCATGATGATCGCCTCCGGCATAAAAGCGGGCAATATCGCTAAAAACGAAATTTTTCATAGCGGTATGATTGCACTCGTAGCCATTTATGGAATTTCATGGATGGCAGAGACTATGTTTACTGCTCATATCGAAATGCTTAAGGCATCCCTTGGCGAGGTCGTTAAGGCCTATCCATGGACCTATATCATCGTCTCTTTGCTCATCAGTAAATTTTTAAATTCCCAAGCCGCGGCTATCGCGACCTTCGTTCCGCTTGCTGTCACTATCGGCATCGATCCGGGTCTAATAATCGCGTTTGCACCGGCTTGCTACGGATACTATATCCTACCTACTTATCCAAGTGATCTTGCGGCGATCCAGTTCGACCGCTCGGGCACTACGCATATCGGTAGATTCGTCATCAACCATAGCTTCATTTTCCCTGGCTTGATCGGCGTTCTTACTGCTTGCGGTGTGGGTTTTGTGCTTGCACATCTTTACGGCTATTTATAATAGTTATGCTCGCGGGCAGACGGCTCGCGAGCTTTAAATTTCAAACCTCAGCGGCTTTTTAAAATTTTATAAAATTTTGAAATTTTAAATGCTCTAAATTTTGAAATTCTAAAGCTTTCTAAATTCCGTTCATAACCCGCTCTAGGCTAATTAGTTTTAAATAAAATTTACGTTATAATCCCGCCAAATTCCACACAGGAGGCAGATATGCAAATCCCTATCGCATACGGCAAAGATGATCATCTAAACTTAGAGATAAACGAGAAAAATTTGCTCGGCGTTTTCGATCCAAACCCCGTGGCTAAATTTGACGAAACGGCGCTCATCGCAAAGGCTCTAGCAAATCCGATAAATCAAAAAAGCTTTGACGAGTTTATCGCGGGCGAGCAAAAGATCGTCATCATCGTAAACGACGGCACCAGGCCCACGCCTACGGCAAAAGTTTTAAAGCAAATTTACCCGAAAATCCGCGAGAAAAATAAAATTTTCATCATCGCCACGGGCTGCCACAGAGAGGGCACGCTTGATGAGTACGAGATGATCTTCGGCAAAGAAATTTACGCGGAGATCAGAGCCAAAAACGAAGTTCACGATCACGACTCCAAGCACGACGAGATGGTATTTTTAGGCGAGTCCAAAAACGGCACGCAGATGTATCTAAACAAAATCGTAGCCGAGGCGAAAAAGGTAATCGTCATAGGCTCGGTCGAGCCGCACTATTTCGCGGGCTACACCGGCGGCAGAAAGGCCTTTTTGCCGGGCACGGCGTCGTATGAGAGCATCACGCAAAATCACAAGCTCGCTCTTAGTGCCGACGCGCAAGCTCTGCGACTAGAGGGCAACCCTGTGCACGAGGATATGATCGATGCGATGAAAGTTCTTGCACATATCGACGTTTTTTCGATCCAGACGGTGCTTGATAGCGAGCACGGCGTGTATTACGCAAGCGCGGGTGATTTAAACGACAGCTTTTACGACTGCGTGAAAAAGGCCGACGAGGTATTTTGCGTAAATATCCCGTGCAAGGCAGATATCGTGATCTCGGTCGCGCCCTATCCGATGGACGTCGATCTCTATCAAGCTCAAAAAGCCCTAGATAACGGCAAACTAGCACTCGCGCAGGACGGAATTTTAATAATGGTCGCAAAGTGCCGCACAGGCATCGGACCAAAGCCGTTTTTTGACCTGATGGCCTCCGCCGACACGCCCAAAAAGGTGCTCGAAAAGATCAGCGCGGGCTTTAAGCTCGGCTATCACAAGGCCGCTAAGATGGCTGAAATATCGCTCTGGGCGCAAACTTGGGCGGTGAGTGAGCTTAGCGACGATGAGATGCGCGCTGTGCATCTAAAACCATACCACGACATCCAAAAGGCCGTGGACGACGCACTCGCGCAAAAGAGTGCAGACGCTAAAATCATCATCCTGCCGTTTGGCTCGATGACGGTGCCTAAGGCTTAGACTTGGCTAAAATTTTATATTACGACGCGAGCGCTGGTATCAGCGGCGATATGAACTTGGCCGCTCTTGTCGGGCTCGGAGTGGATTTTGACAATCTTTTCGCCGAGCTAGAGAAGTTAAATTTAGACGGCCAATTTA
>CAUSAC010000054.1:0-10749 GCA_963529615.1 uncultured Campylobacter sp.
TTCGAGTCCGATTTTAGCAAATATCGCGGTCAGCGCCGCAAATATCGCTGATGCGCGCTAACCCAGCAAAAGAAGTTAGAGCTCCATCACGATCACGTTTGATTTAGACGATATTGCTAAATCTCGCTCGCGATTGCTGCTAAATTCTGCCCCGCATATATAGAAAAATCGCTAAAAGCGCGCTCTTGCTCCGCCTAACGCTAAGAGAGATCTGCTTAAATTCCACTTCGGCGCTCCTCAAAAACAAATGCCAGCGACGCAAGCGCATCCATCGTCGTTTAAATTCCACTCCGATGCCTCTCAAAAAAAAGCAAACTTTAAGCCCAAACCTACTACTCTAAAAGTTCAAATTTTACAAATAAGGATACTGAATGAAAAATTTCATATTTTCCGCACTTTTGGCTCTTGGCTTCGTAGGCTGCGCCGTAAGCACCGCTCCGACGCCCGCAGGCAACTTACGCTCGCTAAAATCCGAGATCGTAAACTACACTCGCCAAAGCTCCACAGCTTACGTCTATACGTTTAAAGATCTATCCAGCGGCGAGCTCTACACCGCTCGCGCAAGCAGATATTATGCGGCTGCAGGAGATACTGCCTACATAAGTACCGCTTCGGGCGCTATCACCGATATGCGAATCATCTCGCGCAAAGCGGGTTCCGTTGCTCCGCGCGCTTATGATATCGGTAAAATCGAGACCAAACAAATGCATAAAAACGACGCTATTGCTGTACCAGAGAGCGAAAATATCAGCTTTTAATCCTACGCGATTTTTAGCCGCCGCGCTCTTTAAGGTAAGCGTGCCTGCTTTTTAATTCGTGATGAACGCTTTTTGTGTTTGCTCTCTACTCTTATGAAGGTAATGGTTTCTGTTCTTAATCATGGCGGACTTGCGCGATTTGCTTGCGCTTTAAAGTCCGCTGATTCTTTACGCGATGCCTGCATAAATTTTATATTTTAAAAGTTGTGGAATTTTGTATTTCACGAAATTCTGCACTGCACATCTTACTTATATGGCTAGGTTAGCATTTCCTATTCGCTTGCTTTCACGCTTAAAATTCCTTGCTGCATAGTGCCATTTTGTCCGTAAATTTTATATTATAGAAATACGGCTGGCACTAGAATTTTGATTGCGAAATTCTTATAAATTTTCTTTCTCGCAGTTTTTCGCGTACTGCTCGTTTTCAGTGCCGTATTCTCCGCTGATAAGATGTTGCGTGGATTTTTTAAACCCACGCTTTGCGAATTTCGTATCTTGAAATTTCATTCATAAAATTTCACATCGTAAAATTTTATGAAATTTCTCCCGCATGAAAGAGGTGTTGCCGTCTGTTTACCGCAGCCTGATATAATCCCCACATCGAAATTAGAACTCCTTTCAATAATCGGCGAGGCCTGTGTGGGTCTCGCTTTTTTTATGCCCGTTAAATTTGGATTTTCGGTAAATACTCGGTAACAATTTGGTAAAATTTTAGTATTTTTCAGCCTATTTTAAGCATATAATTTGTCATTTTGTGCTACTATTGCGCTTACAAACTTTTAAAGGAGTTCAAAATGAAACTAGTTAAACTTAGTTTAGCGGCAGCAGTCGCTGCAGGTGCTCTTGCTATGAGTGCAAGTGCTGTTCCGTTAGAGGAAGCTATCAAGGATGTGGATCTAAATGGATACGCTCGTATGCGATATACCCATGATCACCTTAAAAATGAAACAAATAGCAATAAGGGCGTTTGGGAATTTAAATCCGAAGTAGATTTCAAAGCTAAAATCGATGATAACTTCTTTGGTGTAGTGGGCGTTAGGTTCTTAGATAGAGATAATGGCGAGTCGCTTTCTTCTT
Source organism: uncultured Campylobacter sp. (assembly GCA_963529615.1). Classification (GTDB taxonomy): domain Bacteria; phylum Campylobacterota; class Campylobacteria; order Campylobacterales; family Campylobacteraceae; genus Campylobacter_B. The sequence goes on from CAUSAC010000054.1 coordinate 1,836, forward strand.
CAAATAGCCAATATCATGGTGCACAAAATCCAAGCGACAAAGATTCTGATTTCGATATCGCTAAAGCTTATTTAGGATACACTATCGGCGGTACCACTATTGCAGTCGGTCGCCAGGGCATAGGTTCGTTCTTTACCGATGATATGTATGGAGACGGTGTTAAAATTACTAGCACTGATATCGAGGGCTTGACAATTAGCGGCTTTTGGATGGATTCTTTAGAGAATGATGGAGATATTTCAAGCCTTGATTGGGGCGCAGCGGTAGATAATAAACTAACTACTGATCATAATCTATACGGTATAGGATTTATGGGCTCATACGATCCAGTGTCTTTCCAGCTATGGTATAATGCTCTAGAGGACGTAGCACAGCTTTTCGCCGCAGAGTTAGCTCTAAACTTTGATATCTCTGATGATTTCAATCTCGGTGTAAAAGGTCAGTACGCATTCTCTGATTTTGACGGCGATTATAAAGATGCAGGTGCTAGTGATGCAGACTTCTGGGCAGCAGAGGCTAATGCTGGTTTCTTTGGCGTTGATTTAGCTGCAGGTTATTTAAAATTTGAACCTGATGATAAAGATAAAGTTTCTTTTGTATCTTTTGAAGATCAAGGCTCTTTCATTAGCCCGGGTGAAGAGTTGTTAGACTATAGAAACTTTAGTGGCGAAAATCACTACTGGTATGTAGTAGCAGGTTATACTATCCCTGATACTGGTATCAGAATCGGTGCCGATTACCTAGATGGTAAAGCAGATGGTGATAATGCATATGAGGTAGTAGGTAGAATTTCTTATAAATATAATGAAAAACTAAGCTTTAAAACTTGGTATTCTCACTATAAGATTGACGATGCTGCTGGCGGTCTTGATGAGAAAAAAGATCGCATCAGATTTGAGGCTAAATACAGCTTCTAATTATTTACCTTATACAGGTAAAATTAGGGCGAAGCTTTTGCTTCGCCCTTTTTAAATTCTAAATCAAGGTTTTCTATGAAAATTTTTAAAATTTCTTTTTTAGCATGTTTTTTTGCCTTTAGTTTAAATGCCGCGGATAAAGCAAGTGATGACACGTATGTATTCGAAGCCAAAGGTGAGTTTGCCAAAGAGCTAAAATCCCTGATCGAAAAGCATTCTAAAGATGAAAATGTAACCGTAAATATCTACAAAAATACCCCCAATGCCAAAGGCAACATTATAGGCGGTGGCACAAAAATAAATCGTAACATCAACTATATTAAGGAAAAAGGTAAGGTAATCTACGATGCTAACTGTGCTTCTTGCCACGGCTCAGAAGGACAGAAGCGCGCCTATGGCAGCTCTCGTAAGCTAAAAGATCTAAGCGCGAAGGAGATTGCAATCGCGATCTCAAGCTACACCTCTGACGGGCAATATGGCAAAAAGATGAAGTATATTATGCAGCCTATCGCTGCCAAAACCACCGCTGAAGAAGTTGGCTATATCATCGGCTATCTAAAAGGCGACGATGAGTTCTTATATGATAGACCATCTCGTGCTAGCGGCAACACTGAAATTTCGACTGCTCCGAGTGAGCAGGGCTCGTATTTAAAATAAGGGGTATGCGATGAAAGTTGCTGTAGTTTTAGCTAACGGATTTGAGGAGCTCGAGGCGATAAGTATCATTGATATTTTAAGACGCGCGGATATTGATGCTCCAGCCGTGGGGTTAGAGAAAAAATGCGTTCGCGGTACGCACGGCATCGAGCTTGTGGCGGATGAAATTTTGGATGATATTAAGGTGTCTGAATTTTCTATGATCGTTTTGCCAGGGGGCTTGCCCGGTGCGGAGAATTTAGCCAAAAGCGAGAAACTCGGTAAGATTCTGCGCGACTTTGATGCAAATAACGCAAAAATCGGCGCAATATGTGCTGCTCCGTGGGCGCTAGCTACCGCAGGTGTGTTAAAAAGCTCTTACACTTGTTATCCAGGCTTTGAAAATCAGATTGCTCACCCAGGCTATACGAATTCGGCGAATGTCGTAAAAGATCAAAATATAATGACTTCGAAAGGTCCCGCTACTGCGATGGAATTTGCACTGCAAATCGTCCGCGAGTTAAAAGGCGAGCAGGTTTATTCCAAGCTAAAATCCGATTTGCTTTTTAAATAAAATTTCAAGTGAAGGCCGATTCTGGCGCGCTTTATTTTATCGCTTGTAAAACGGGGCGTGCTGATTTTGCCACGCTTGAGAACTACAAATTTTATTTTACCCTGCAGGTATAAAATAACCACAATATTTATTCTGGTATCCGTAAATGACAAATGGAATTCTCGCGACTCAAATTTTAAATCGAAAAACGCAAAAGACCTTGTGCGTGACAGATGGAATTTTATTGGAGCTAGTCGCTATTGAAACTAAACCTTACCGTCGCGACGGCGTGGAGCGCGAGTATGAAGGGATATTTTGGGCGTAGGCTCTCAAAAGGATACTCAGCTGAATAAATTTCAGTGCGGCATCTTCGCGATGCACTCGCTAGCTGAGGCTGAACAGATCGCGCAAAACGTGCTAAATAATGGATTCGACGTGATTAAAAATGACGAGTTGCACTGGGTCTAAATTTGATCAAATAGCGACGTCAATGTATCAAGAAGCAAAACGGCGCAGTTTTTGAAGGTTTTGTCGGTAAAGCACAGATCTATTGGGAAGCAGATAAGCTTGTAGCGCGCGACGAAAGCGTTATTTAGAATTCCTAAAAAGTATAAAATTTAGCGCTTCTTTAAAATATTGTCGTTTAAAAATGTCGCGCTGCTTTGTATTGTTTTGATAACGCGGTCTTTAGAATTTTGCGTTTTGTCGGGTACGGGTCTATGTGCGATCAAATTTACGCGCCCGATTTTCGCCGTGAAATAAAAAATCCCCAGTATCGTCGCGTTTAGAAATACTACAAAATATATCCGTTCTAATCCCCATATCCCTATGCTGGCGGCATGAATGGGCACAAAAATTATCACGACTAAGATCGGATAATAATCCGAAATTTTATTTTTGGCAAGGATTACGGTCGTAACGATGGCATATGCGATGAGCGTAAAAGGAGAGATAAGCAAGAGTGCAAAAAGCGCGTTTATGCGCTGATAATCTTCGTGCCCGATTAAGACGCAAAAACTACAAAACGCGAGCGTTATGAGAAAAAATAAAGGCAAAATCCACCGCGTTTTCACGTCGCGCCCTTTAAGCAGCGATAAAAAGAGCAGATGAGAGCCCAGCGCAATACAATAATAATCAAATATAACCGACGAGCTTAGAAACGTGAGCGGTATGCCGAGCAGTGCACCTGGTCCATCAAAATATATCCCACTAAACATGAGCCACGTGATAAAGAGTATAAAAGCATATTTAAGACCCGCATAAGTGGCGCAAACACAGATACTAACGAGGATAAATCGTATAAATTTGCTCATTTGCCTTTTCCCTAAATTTAAGTGATTATAGCAAACCGCGACAAACGAATGGCGCAAAATTTTAAATTTAGCCGTGCGCTCGCCGAATCCACTGCCGATTACGAACTCATGCACAAGAGAACCTGCCAATGTCTTCGTATTATTTCATCCGCGCCCGCGCCGCAAGAACAAATTTCATAAATTCTAAATCCGTTTTGCGTTATCATTGCGCTAAATTTAAAATTTTACGCAAAGGGGATCATATGAAAAACACGGCATTCATCACGGGCGCTACGAGCGGCTTTGGCGAGGCGATCGCCAGGGCGTTTAGCGCGCAGGGCTATAAGATCATAGCACTCGGGCGGCGCAAGGAGCGGCTGCAAAAGCTAGCGACCGAGCTTGGCAATACGCACATTATCGCCGCAGACATTCGCGATAAAGCTGCGGTGTTTGACGCCGTAAGCGCGCTGCCTGAAAATTTCAAAGACGTCGAGGTGCTCGTAAATAACGCAGGGCTTGCGCTCGGGCTTGAGGGGATCGCGCAGACGCCCGTAGAGGATTTGGAGACGATGGTCGATACGAATATCAAAGGTGTGCTGTATTCGACCAAAGCGGTGCTGCCGCTGATGATCGCGCGCAAAAGCGGCTATATCTTCAATCTCGGCTCGACTGCGGGCGCGTGGCCCTATCCGGGTAGCCACGTTTACGGCGCGAGCAAGGCGTTTATCAAGCAGTTTAGCCGCAATATCCGCAACGACCTACGCGGCACCGGCATCCGCGTGACGGAGATCGCGCCTGGAATCTGTAAGAGTGAGTTTAGCCAGGTGCGCTTTAAAGGTGACGTAGCGCGCGCCGCAGCCGTGTATGAGGGGGTCGATGCGATCCTGCCCGAGGACATCGCGCAGATCGTGCTAAGCTGCCTAGCGATGCCGCACCGAGTAAATATCAATGTGATTGAGGCGATGGCGACGCAGCAGAGCTGGGCTGGGCTTTTTATCGAAAAGCATTAAATTTTAAGGCGAGAAAATGAAAAAAATTATATTACTAATGTTTTTATCGGTTGCCGCGTTTGCGGTGGATGACGCGACTAGGCAGCATAACGCCGAGCTATTCGGCATCTGGACGCTGGTGCCGCCCGTCGTGGCGATCGCGCTTGCCTTTATTACCAAAGAGGTGATCCTGTCGCTTTTCATCGGCGTTTTTAGCGGCACCTATATGCTCGCTGTCGTTAACGACAATCCGATCTCCGCGCTTGTGGGCAGCTTTACCGATCTGGTCGCGCGCGTGGTGGGCTCGATGGCTAGCAAAGGCAACGCGGGCGTGCTTTTGCAGGTGCTTTGTATCGGCGGCGTGGTCGCGCTGATTAGCAGGACGGGCGGCACGAAAGCCGTGGCGCTTTGGATTAGCAAGCGCGCTAAAACCGGTATCTCAGCGCAAATTTCAACATGGGTTATGGGTCTTTTCGTATTTTTCGACGACTACGCAAACGCACTGATCGTAGGTCCTGTCATGAGGCCGATCACCGATAAATTTAAGGTCAGCCGCGAAAAGCTCGCCTTTATCATCGACGCTACCGCCGCGCCGATTGCGGGTATCGCGCTAATTTCTACCTGGGTAGGTCTTGAGGTCTCTCTGATAAGAGCGGGATATGATCAGATCGGCGTGCAAAACGTAAACGCCTTCTCGATCTTCGTACAAACCATGCCGTATCGCTTCTACAATCTTTTTATGCTTGCTTTCGTAGTTTACGTGGCGTTCATGCGCAGGGATTTCGGGCCGATGCTCTCTGCCGAAAGGCGCGCGGCGACGGGCGAAATCCACTCTAAAAATTCTAACATCGCCGAGCTCGAAGATAAAACGCTAGAGCCTAAAGAAGGCGTCAAGCCGCAAGCTTCAAATGCCGTCATCCCGCTTATAGTGCTAATCTGCGGGGCGTTTGCGAGCTTTTATTTTAGCGGGCTAAGCAAGCTTGAGGGCGATGCTCTCGCAGCCGCAAAAGCCGCTCCGCTAAGCTTTGCGACGCTTCAGGCGACGTTCGGCAACGCAAACTCGTCGGTCGCGCTTTTTCAAGCGGCGCTTCTTGCTACGGTCGTGTCTATATTTATGAGCGTTTACCGCAAAATTTTTGACGTCAGAGAGGCGATCTCTACGTGGATCAAGGGGTGGAAGACGATGATCGTCACGATCGTGATCTTGCTGCTTGCCTGGTCGCTCAGCTCTGTCATCAAAGAGCTCGGCACGTCGCGTTATCTAGTCGATATGCTAAGCCAAAACACGCCGAAATTCTTGCTTCCGGTAGCGATTTTCGTGCTGGGCTCGTTCATTAGCTTTTCGACGGGCACGAGCTACGGCACGATGGGAATTTTAATGCCGCTTGCCATACCTTTGGCAAACGCCGTGGGACTTCACTACGGACTTTCGGGCGATGCGCTTCACGCCTATATGATCGTAAATATCTCTGGCGTACTTACGGGCGCCATTTTCGGCGATCATTGCTCGCCGATTTCGGACACCACGATCCTTTCGTCGATGGGCGCGGGCTGCGATCATATCGAGCACGTAAAGACGCAGATGCCTTACGCTCTATCCGTCGGCGCGGTCGCCGTGGTGGCGGGCTATCTGCCCGTAGCGCTAGGGCTTAGCGTCTGGATCGCGCTGCCGATAGGGCTTGTCGTTACGTGGGCTCTCGTGCGATTTGCAGGTAAAAAGATAGAGGAGTAACTCTGTAAATTTTTAAATTTCGCTTTTGCCTTCCGCTTCCGAATTCTGCAGAGATGCGGAATTCTGTCCGGCGGAATTTTGCTTTATCCCGCAGAATTCCGCTCTGTAAAATTCCGTCGCGCAAGTAAAATTTTAAAGCGAAATTTCAAAAAGTGCGGGCAAATTTTAAAAACCGAATTTAATGAGCCGCGTTAAAACGGCGCGTGCGCGCGCAATTCAAATTTTTTAAAGTAAACGGATAGTAAAATATCGATAAATTTCAAACAAGGAGAATGAAATGAAAAATCCTAAGATGTTCCTCTGGGGGGGTGTTAGCTGCTTTTTTAGTTGGTTGCGGCGATGATACCGAGGTAAAGACCAAGGAGTATTACGACGCGCATCTGGACGAAGCCAAAGAGGTTTTGGCAAAGTGTGATTTCAACACTCTTAAAGATGGCAGCAACTCATATAAGAATTGCGTGAATGCCAAAACGGTCGTAGAGGAAAAGGGTATGGCGTATTCGGTTAAGTATTATATGGAGCACTTGGACGAGGCTAAGGCTATCATAGAAAAATATAAAGATAAAGAGCCGGCAGATAAAAATAGCGTTGAGTATAGTAATTTGATGAATGCAAAAGAGGCTAATGGCAATATGAAATTAAGAGGGTTTTTAGGAAATCAAGCACGATAAATTATTTTGGTATCAGCCTAAGATCAAAACCGCTCCTCTCTTACGGTATTAATACATTTTAATTTACTCTGCGCCTTCGGTGTGGGGTAAATTAGACTCTACGCGGCGCTGAATTTTGCAGTATAAATCTCGCCCGCGAAACGATACGGCGCAAAATCTTGCTTTACGGATTTTGGAATTTCAAATTTAGCCTGCGAGCTTTTGGCTAGCACAGAAAAGACTTGCGGGTTTCGCGGCACCTTGAAATTTAATCATTTTAAAATTTATGCCGCGCGGCTAGTCTAAATTTCTCTCGGCGGCGGTGAAATTTCGCAGTGCGGCATGCTAAATTTCACGATCTAGTCTAAATTTAAAATTTCAAACCCGCAGCGATAGTTCGTGCGACGCGAGGCAACTCCCCATATACAACGTCTCGGCTTACGTTATTAAATTTAAAGAAGCGACAGCGTCTTTCTCGCGATATGCTGCTTCAAGTTGGACGGCGGCGTTGTGCGTTAAATCTTAAATTTACGTGCCGGGCGGCGGAAGGCAGCATTTGCCCCGTAAAATTTTAACTTTCGCGCACCGGACGACGGCTAGGTGCCATTGCTCACATGCTGTTGCGAAGCCGCTTCTAAATCATCAAGCCGAGTTAAATTTTTTAGCGCGCCGAAATTTTAGTCTATGCGGCGCGATTTACGAAACGACGAAATTTTGAGTTTGCGCTGCGATTTATAGCGCATCAAAATTTTAACTTTCACGAAACGATCTGCGATGCGCTAGAATTTTAATTTGCGTGGTGCGATCCGCGATGAACAGGAATTTTAATTTGACGTGATTTATGACGCACTGGAATCCCAACCTGCGCTACGGATCTACGACGCACGGGCGCGTAGCCTAGTCGATTGCTCGCATCGCATCAAGCCGCTTTAAAAAAACTTCCACCTTGCGCATCTGCACCGCATCTAGCGCCCTGCCCGAGTAAAAATACTCCACGCTGTTGCCGTTTGGATAGTAAATTTTGCCGCCGTCCGCGCCGTATCCTTCTGCATTATTTTTGCCGACACAGCTTTTGTTGCCCCCTTTCGCGCCCTGCTCGCTGCTCGCGCTTTCATCGCTCCCCTCGTCCTCCCTGCTCTTGCCTATTGCGCTCTGTTCGCCGTCCGCGCCTCTTCCTTCCTCGCCAAATTTGTGGGCTTGCGTCGATAAATTCGTATCAAATCTTACGTCGCCCTCAGCGTCAAATTTAGCCGCTTGCGAGGGCAAATCCTCTCCGCGCGCAAGCTTCAGCCTTCCGCCCAGCTCGCTTGCAAGGCGGTTTAGCGTGCCGTCTATGCCGTCGATGATGCGCACGTGAGACGGCAAAATTTCGCGCAAAACGTCCTTGAAATAGTTAAAATGCGTGCAACCAAGCACGAGCGAGCCGAGGCGCGCGAGCTCAAATTTACCCAGCTCCTCCCACAGATACGCCCGAACCGCAGACGAGTCAAACTCCAAATCCTGCGCAAACTCCACGAGGCGAGGCAGCGGCAGGCTCCACGTCTCGCACTCCAGCCGCCCCACGAGGCGCGCTAGCTTCTCGCCCGCGATCGTTAGCGGCGTGGCGATGAGCAGCGTCGGGCGCGCGCCGAAGCTGTCCGCAGCGAGCTTGACGGCGGGCTCCATGCCGATAACCGGCACGCTAAATGCGCCGCGAAGCTCCGAGATAGCCGCGCTTGTGGCGGTGTTGCAAGCGACGACAACCCCGTCCGCGCCGCGCGAGACCAGAAATCCGACCGCATCGAGGCTCAGACGCACGATCTGGGCCCTACTTTTCGTGCCGTATGGGACGTGATCCTCGTCGGCAAAATACAAAAACTCCGCCCCTCTAAACCGCCGCAAAGCCTCGGCGAGCACGCTTAGCCCGCCTATACCCGAGTCAAAAAACGCTATTTTCAAATTCTTAGTCCAAGTTAAAATTTTAAAAAAGGGATTATAGCCCAATTCAAGCAAAATTTAAATTTTGAGCGGGCTTGGTGGATCCGTGGTCGTTAAATTCTCGCCGCCTTTTTAAAATTCGCGGCAAATTTAATCAATTTCTTAGGGGGGGGGGGGGGGGAAAATTAACCAAAATTAACCAATAAAGTAAAAAAAATAAAAAAAAAA
>CAUSAC010000055.1:0-10242 GCA_963529615.1 uncultured Campylobacter sp.
CCGCTCTTTAGGCTAGCTAAGCTTGCAGCTCTGGTTTCTGCGAAGGATTTGGTATCGTCTTTGACCCTTCTTTTGCCGCTAAATCTAAGATCCAACGCTCTTCCGTTTGCATCTACCATAGCATATGTTTCATAATCTATGGTAGCGCCTTGCTGAACCCTGGTTTGTAGATGCGAAGGATCAGGAAGTAGTAATCGTCCGCTTCCTTGCTTATCTATCAGATGGATCGTGCTGGTATCTCCTACATCGGTATTGCCACTAACGTAAGCGGTGATCTTGCCTCTCATATTGCTTAGATCAGTATTAGCCGTAGGATCGGTAAGCTTAATCATAGAATCGCCGTCTTTAACGGTAGGAGGCATAAAGATATTGATATCGTCAAATCCTCCAATATTCTTGGCGGTGATCGAATTAGGAGCTGCCGGATTGGTAGTATCTTTACCTACATTTAGAGTACTTCCAGCTCCGCCGGTAATGTTTCCGATATTATTGCCGCCGGTTAAATTTACGGTAGAGTTGTTGCCGCCGTCGATATCTAAGCCGTTAAAATTCGTAGGGTTAGATGGATCTTCGTTAACTACGTTTATTACAGGATTTGGGATATTTCCGTATTTATTGATCTCTCCGCCGTCAAATTTGCCGTCATTGGAAATTTTTCTTGACGTAAGCTTGCTTCCTTGAATTAAGATAGATTGATCGTCGCTGCTCTTAATCAAGCCTTTTAGCATTATGTCGTAGGTGGTAGAGTTTTTAAGAGTAAACTCATTGGTCGTTTGCTTAGCCTTTTCGGTAAAATTCGTAAAGGTATTGCCAGTATTGCGGATAAGGTGATACTCCTTACCCTCCTCTATATTTAAAGAGCCGTAGGTATCTTTATTTACGTTGTACTCTTCGCCGTTTAACTTAAATTTAGCGTTATTAATGTCTGTATTGGCATTAGTAGTTAAATTTAAAGCAGCGGTTGCAGCGCTTCCGTTAGTAGCTGCGGTAACTCCGTCGAAGTTAAGAGCATTGAAATTCTTAATATCGCCTGCGGTTTTTTGGGTGGAAGCATTATTTACGTTAAGAGTGTTGCCACTATTATTGCCTCTTGCGTTAGATGCATCGTCAGAGCCATAGAGCTTGCCCGATAATGTGCCTGCATTGAAATTTATAACGTTATTGCTGACTTTACCGCTTGAGCTAGCGTTATTACCTGCGATGACATCGCCGATATTTGTTCCGCCATTAATCTCTACCGTATTGTCGTGGATATCTAAGATATCGCCCGCCGCAGTGCTTCCGCCGTAAATTTTCTTACCATTTAGATTGCCCGCATTGGCATCAATGATGACAGTATTGTTTTTATTCCTATCAAGTGAGTGACCGTTATTTGCTGCATTAGTAATTTTATTGAGTTCGGTTTCGCCATAGTCGAATTCCCCATCCCAGTTTCTAGTCTGTGTGCCTTTCGAATATTGTAACTTTTTGAGGCTTGCATCGGTTTTATAGCTTTCTCCTACGAAGCTATATTCGTTTGCGTTCTTGATAGTATAGACTTGATCTTTTTGGATAGTGCGATCAAGCTGATTGATCGTTCCATTTGTTTTATTGATTAACGTATATTGCGTATTATCGGCCAATTTATCAGAATTTACGCTAATTTTAGTACCGCTTAGATCGGTAGGATTACCATCTGTTAAAGTTAACGCAGTATCGCTGCCTGAAAAACCGTCCGGAACGTTGAAATTTAGCTTACCAACACCAGATATATTTTTAGCTGTAATTTTACCAGGTACAAGTGGATTGTTGCCATCTTTACCTACATTTATTGTATCGTCGTCATTGGCTCTTATCTCGCCGATATTATCGCCGCTTACTAGATTTATCTTAGCGTTAGGAACGTTATTTGTATCGATATCTAGCCCGCCGAAATTCTCCGGTGCATTTGGATTTTCGCCTACGTCGATAGTAGGATCGCCCGCAGGACCGGAGTATTTACCAACCTCGCCGTTATCGAACGCTCCAGTGATAGTGCGGTCTGTTTTCTTTTTACCTTGGATTACGATGGATTTTCCGTCATCATCTTTCATCAGACCTTTTAAATTCATAGAGTAGGTAGTGGCGTTTTTGATCGTAAATACATTATCAGTGCGCTTAGTCGTTTGCGTTTCGTCAAAACCGGTAAATCCGTTTTCATTATGGATCAGATAGCGCTTCTCGCCATCGCCTATTGCATAAGTATCTACATTATAATCAGTGCCATCTAATTGGAATTTGGCGTTATTAATATTGGTAGTTGAGCCCGCATTTAAATTTAAAGCCGCAGTTGCAGCGTTGCCGTTGGCGCTTGAAATTCCGTCGAAGTTAAGAGTATTGAAATTCTTAATATCGCCTGCAGTTTTTTGAGTAGAGGCGTTATATACGTTTAATGTGTTATTTGTACTACCTGCGCTAGATAGACCATAGATGGTTTTTGTTACACTACCGCTATAGAAATTTACCTTATTATCGCTGCCGTTTGCTGCGTGTGCTGCGTAGACATTACCGGCGACTTGTGCACCACTTAGATTTACGACGCTGTTTGTTGCAGAGCCGCTAGCTTTTGAGCCGTATACATCGCCGGTAACGCTACCGTTTATTAGGCTTACTTGATTATCATCGGTATTGCCGCTTTGGGCTTCGCCTCCGATTACATTCTTACTGGCTGTGACATTGGTTAGCGTGACTCTACTTCCAGTTACGTTGCCGCTAGAGCTTTTGCCACCTATTACGTTTCCATTAAATTTTGTTCCGCTGGCTATTATCTTACCACCAACTGCACCTGTAGAGCCTAAGCTACCGATTGAATCTCCACCGATCTCGCCGCCGGTCAGATCTAAATAACTATTAGTAACCGTTCCGCCGCGACTTTCTCCACCGATCAATCTTCCGCCTATTTTTGCACCACCGTTAATTTTTGCGTAGTTATGTGCGACATCTTTATTGTTGCTTCTTCCGCCGATTGCATCACCGCTTATCTCGCCGCCTGTTAGGTCTAAATAGCTATTATTAACAGTGCCGTCATAGCTAAGCCCACCAAATACTCCGTCATCGCCAGCAACATTCGTGCCCACGACTTTACCACCACTCATATCTACATGAGCTCCATCTATATCGCCGTAATATGTAAAAGCACCAAAAGTTGCCTTGTCAACGGTACCACCGCTAATGGTAACATAATCGCCTTTGCTATTAGATTTAAGATCATGGGCATCGTTTCTATAATAACTTCCGTATACGTAGTTAGTTACATGGCCACCCTCGATAGTAGAATGATTTTTTTCGGTTTTGCTAACCATATACGCGCCGTTGATATTTCCTACTGTACCTTTTATCAGTTTACCATGATTATTTTTAGCTGTTGCTTTGCCGCCTGGGCCGCCAATACCACCGCCCGTACCATTAGCGACTAAAACATCGGTAACTACAGCACCATCGTTATTGATAGTGACGATATTATTTTGTAAAGTGGCGGTGCTGTCTTTTGAGGCTATTACTCCACTTACATTTGCTAAATTTACAATAGCGTTGATATCTACTTTATTGCTGTCTGCATCGCCTTTTTCTACCGCAGCACCAGCAATTCTACCAGCGATAGTAGGTGTTCCCTTAATATATACTTCATTATTATTGGCTTTATTTGTGCCTGTTGCTCTACCACCCATTACCGATGTGCTATTAAAATTTGTAAAATTATTATATTTAACTTTCGTAGAACCGCTAATATTTACGATATTGTGGATAGCATCTCCACTGCTATCTGCTTGACCGTACCACGTACCGTTACCACCAAGCACGACATTATTCACATCTGCGTCATTCAAATTTACAGTATTATTTTTCGCACCTTTTCCTTCGCCGCCCACAAGTATCGCCACCGTAGCGCCGCTGTAAACATTAAGCGTATTATTTTCGGCTGCGCTAGTTTGCTTATAATAAAAAGGTGGGGTTGTAGGAGTGCCGTCTCCGTTACCTCCACCATAAATCGTATAATCCCACATAGCTTGACCGCCGCTATCAACGCCAGTTATCGTTACGATATTATTGTCGTTTTTACCGTGAGCATTTGTGGAGCTTTCAAAGCCACCTGAGAAATTTTTACCTGATGAATGGTAAAAGTTACCTGGATGGCCGTCTGTAGTAACGGTTACCTGCCCATCTTTGGCTAAGACCTGTATAGGCAGCAATGCTAGCGTAGCAGCGATGCTCAGACCTGAGATAATTGGGATTTTGATCTCTTTCATAGTTGTAATCCTTTGTAAAAAATAAAAACTATCCATTATACTATAAAAATACCTATTTACAATAAATTTAATACAATTTCTAACGAAAGGTAGCTTAATGCGAAAAAATGGGTATTGCGATGCAACGTTTTCGATAATAAAGTAAAATTTCAGCTTATTTTTGTTATTGAAGCTTAAACGAAAAATTACGATTACAAAATAGCAGAATTTTAAAATTCCGACTTTAAAATTTAGCCAGCGGAATTCCCAAGAAACGAGGCTGCGAGAAAAGCGCTAAAGTAAAAAAGCAGCAGTTCCCGATAGTAAGAAATAGGGCAAGGCATAAATTTTATAAATTTGGACTTTGTGGAATTTAAAGCGAAGCAATATATAAAAGAGGAATTAAAATTTAAAACAATTCTAGGCTAAAAGCCATACTTCTGCGATATGTTGTTAGCAAAGAGATTAAAATTTTAAAGTAAGTTCCAGGCGAGGCGATAAAAACGATAAAGTAGCGGCGTGGAGGGTTAAATTTTAAAAATTATAAGTGAAAACAAAAGCAAAAAAGTAAAATTTTAAGAATTTCAAGCGAAATCTAGGCTTTCAGAGGTGTTTTAAAATAGCAGAGGGCTTTCAGAGATGCTTTAAAATAGAAATGGGCTTTCGGCAGCATTTTAACGCTCGCCAAAAGCCCATTTTTATAGTTTATATATCTCTTACGCTCGAAAGCTCGAAATTTCGCTTGCTAGAAAGCTCAAATCCCAAAAGCTTCTGTTTGCTTATTCGCAAGCTCCGCTAATGCTTTGTCCCGGGCTTGCCACGGTTAAATTTTAACGCTTGCGCGTTTCTCGCCGTTAAAGCCTGGCGGACCAAGCTTAGCGGATCACAAGACCTTGCGGAATTCCGCGCCTGATAACCCAAACTAGGGTTTTCTTGCCCTTGTAATCTTTGATATACCGATCGAAGTCGTCTGAGCTTTTGACATCGTTTTGACCGACTTGGATGATTACATCGCCTACCTCAAAGCCGTAATCATCGGCTTTTGAGCCATCTTTTACGCTTAAGACGAGGGCGCCCGAGACATCGTCGTCGAGGTTATATTTGCGGCGCAAGCTGTCATTTAACGTCCTTAGCTTTAGCCCCTCTATCGCGCTTTTTGAGTCCTCGCCGGCTGAGCCTAAGGTGGTGGAGTCGGATTTCATCGCGTCTAGCTTGATAGTGGTGCTCTTGCTTTTGCCGTCGCGCTCAAATTCTACATCCACTGAGCTTCCCGGAGCCATTGAGCCAATTAAATTTTTTAGCTCGTTGGCGTTTTTGATAGATTTGCCGTTTATTTTGGTAATCAAATCGCCGCGCTTGATGCCTGCTTTATCGGCAGGCATGTCTTTTTCGACGCTTGAGATTAGCGCGCCCTCTTTGCTTTCATAGAGCTCTTTTTGATCTTTAGACATATCTGAGATCGTGACGCCTATAAAGCCACGCTCGATCTTGCCGTTTGTGATGAGTTTTTCAGCGATCTCTTTTACCATATTTGAAGGGATCGCAAAGCCTACGCCGTTATTTCCGCCGCCGCGACTTAAAATGGCGGAATTTATCCCCACTAGCGCGCCGCGACTATCCACTAGCGCGCCGCCTGAGTTGCCCGGATTGATCGAAGCGTCGGTTTGGATGAAATTTTCATATTGATTTAACCCGATATTGTTTTTATTTAGCGCCGAGATTATGCCTTGAGTGATGGTGCCGCCCACGCCGAAAGGATTTCCGATAGCAAAGACGATATCGCCCTCCATAGCCTTGGACGAGTCGGCAAATTTAACCGCAGAGAGGTTTTTTTCGTCGATTTTAATGATTGCAAGGTCGGTTTTGGGGTCAGTACCGATCACCTTGGCTTTATACTCTTTATCGCCTTCTAGTAGTGTAACTACGATTTCGTCGGCATTTTCTATTACGTGATTATTTGTGACGATATAGCCGTCTTCAGAGATGATGACGCCAGAGCCTAGCGAGCTTCCCTCGCGCTCTTGTTGCTGCGGAATGTCAAAGTCGAAAAATTGCTTAAAAAACGGATCGTCAAACATCTGCGACATCGGGCTGTTGCCTGCTTTGATCTTGGTTTTAGTTGCGATATTGACGACGGATTTTTTTACGTCCGAAAGCGAGCTGTGATACGAAAGCACCACGTCTTGATTAAAGCCCGGATTTACGCGCTCATAATTGCTTGGAGCTTCTTTAATGTCGATACTAGCGCCAAAAAGCGCACCTGCTAAAGCTATCGATATGATGATCGATTTTTTCATTTTTGCTTCCTTTGTGATAATGAAATTTTGGCGGAATTATAAATTTTGTCCGCTAATATATTCTTAACGCAAAATTAAAATTTATAAATAGAATTTAGCAAACTTGATTGACACTCACTAAAGTTTTATGATATAATCTACATAAATTTTAAGATTTTAAGGATTAAAATGGCAAGTACAAGCAGTTTATACGAAACCTTAGGCGTGGATAAATCAGCAAGCGCCGAGGAGATTAAAAAAGCTTACCGCAGGCTAGCTCGCAAGTATCACCCGGATATCAATAAAGAGCCTGGAGCTGAGGATAAATTTAAAGAGATTAACGCCGCGTATGAAATTTTAAGCGACGAGAAAAAGCGTGCGCAGTATGATCGTCATGGCGACGAGATGTTCGGCGGACAGAATTTTCACGATTTCGCGCAGGGCTCGGCGAACATGGGCGATCTAAACGACATCCTAAACAGCATTTTCGGTGGCTCCTTCGGCGCAAAAAGCGCAGGCTCGCGCGGTGGATTTAGTTTCAGCTCTTTTGGTGGCGGCGAAGGTTTTAGTGGCTTTAGCGGCAGCAGTTTCGGCGGCGGCTTTGGCGGCGCGCAGAGCCTAGATACGCACAGCTCGATTGAAATTCCTTTTGAAACCGCGATACAAGGCGGCGAGATGAGCGTGCGCGTAAGTGGCGAGACGATTAAATTTAAAGTACCCGCGGGCATCAATGCGGGCGAGAAGCTACGCATCAGGGGTAAAGGACAAAAATCAGGCGCTCAAAGCGGCGATCTAATTTTAGAGATAAAAATCGCGCCAAGCGCCGAGTATAGCCGCGAAGGCGACGATCTTTTCAAAAAGATTGACATTCCTTTGAAAACGGCGATGTTTGGCGGAAAGGTAGAAATTTCGACGCCGAGCAAAAGCGCAACGATAAAGATCGCAAAAAATACCAAAAACGGGCAGAAATACCGCTTAAAAGGCTACGGCGTGCAAAACCGCAAGAGTAAAATTTTAGGCGATCTATACGCGGTGGTAAATGTCGTTTTGCCCGACGTCGATTCGCTGGATGAGGACGTCAAAGCCGCGCTGCAAAAGCTATAAGGAGGCATCAAAATGCATGATTACGATGAGCCAGTTTATCTCATATCGATAGTTTCGAAGGTCCTAGATATCCATCCGCAGACATTGCGGCAATATGAGCGCGAAGGGCTCGTGAGTCCGGGGCGCACGGAGGGCAAGATGCGCCTGTACTCGGCGCATGATATGGACCGCATACGTATGATTTTAAACCTTACAAAGGAGCTTGGCGTCAATCTTGCGGGCGTGGATGTGATCTTTCGCCTGCAAGAAAGGATTGCCGAGTATGAGCGCGAGATCGAGGAGCTGCGGGCTAGAATTTTAGAGCTTGGCGGAGAGACAGATTAAAGTTTGCGAAATAAAAATTTTAAAGCTCAGCAAAAATCGGATCCTGGCGCTATAAGCTGAGATTTTAATGCTATCAAAAAGCAAGATCGCCTCGCAAGCGTAGATCCAAGCGATAAATTTTGACTTTCAGAGCGGATTTGTGGGTGCGTTAAATTTAAAGTCGTGCTAAGCAAACCGGGGTGAATTTTCTTGCGATTAAATTTAAAAACCGCCTTGATATAATTTGGTTTTAAAATTTAAAATTCCAAGCCGTACTGGGCTTTAAAATTTTGTCGCGAACCTCTAAATTTAGCGATAAAGTGCGACATAATTTCTCTATTTTTAAGCGGGATTTTAGTAAAATCACATTATAAAATTTACCCGTAAATTTATATGAAAAGATAAAATTTCATCGATTATCGCCTCCGGTAAATGGTCGCGGATAATGTAAAATTTAACAATAAATTTAGCGCTAAATTTTACGTATAATCTTACAAAAAAGGGAGTTAATGGAGCTTGTTATAGAGCTATTTCTTGCGATCACTGCGCTTGCGATAGTGCTAAATATCGTCTTTAAAATTTTTGAAATTCCCACCATCATCGGCTATATCGTTGCGGGCGTGTGCTTTTCGCAGATATATAGTCTAAGCAGTGTCGAAAACGCCCATATGTCCGAGCTGGCGGAATTCGGCATCGTCTTTTTGATGTTTACCATCGGGCTTGAGTTTAGCTTCCATCACCTGATGAGTATGAAAAAGGACGTGTTTTTTAATGGCATACTCCAAGTACTCGGCACCGGTATTATTCTAGCGCTCATCATCGATCAAGCTTTCGGCGGAAACATAAAAACCGTGATGATTATCGGGCTTGCGCTCGCGCTTAGTTCGACAGCGATCGTGCTAAAAACGCTCAACGAAACAGGCGAAATCAACCAAAACTACGGGCGCAAGGTGCTTGGCATCCTGCTATTTCAAGACCTCGCCGTCATCCCCATCTTGCTTATGATTGACATCTTCGGCTCGACCGACAATACCCCCGTGAACTATCTAATCTTAAAAACTGCCGTAAGCGCCGCCATAGTGGTAGTGATCCTTTTCGTGCTCGGCAAATTTGCTTTCAACCGCTTCCTCTACTACGTTGTAAGGACAAATTCTAAAGAAATTTTCATCGCAACCATCCTTTTTACCGTCGTGGGGGCTAGCTTTTTGGCGCATGTTTTTGGTTTTTCGTACACGCTGGGCGCATTCATCGCGGGCATGCTAATCGCAGAAACCGAGTATAAACACGAGATAGAGGCCGATCTGACGCCGTTTCGAGACATACTGCTGGGGCTTTTCTTTATCACGATTGGCATGCAGATAAATTTTGAAGTAATCGTCTCGCACTATGGGCTGATCCTGCTCGCTATTATCGTTATAATGGCGCTTAAAACGGTAGTGATTTACGCGATCTTATTTCTCTCTACTGGTAAAAGAATAGCGCTAAAAGCGGCGCTGTCGCTATGCCAGATAGGTGAGTTTGCACTTGCGATCTTTTCGCTGTTGATGAGCCGCGATATGCTAAGTAAGGAAAACGGGCAAATTTTAATTACAGTCGTAACCGCGACTATGATTTTAACGCCGTTTATTCTTAAGAATTTAAACAAAATCGCCAACCGTTTCGAGTCCAAGGTCGAAAAGCTCGAGGATGAGGAGCATAAAACTCAAATCCCGCCGATGAAAAATCACATCATTGTAGCAGGCTACGGCAGGATAGGGCAAGAAGTTGTGCTACGCCTTAAAGATCAGGGACTGCTATACGTAGTCGCCGAGAGCGATTTAGAGCTCGTAGATCTGGGCAAATCGCGCGGAGAGAACATATACTTTGTAAATATAATGCAAAAAACTGCGATCGACGAGCTGCATGCGCGCGATGCGTCGGTCATCATCCTAACGATCGCAAATCAGCAAAAGCTCGACATCGTTGCTAAGATGCTAAACGGCTCTAATTTAAAAGCAAATATCATAGTGATGCATACGGGTGCTGATCCACAAAGCGAGCTGCAGAGCGAATACGGCGAAAATTTTATCTTCGTAAAAAAGGAGAGAGTAGTAGCCAATGCGCTTTTACAAGAGGCGCTGAAATGCAAGCTAACGCAGTAGCCTTGAGCGTTTAAGATCAAATTAAACGGATTTGCTATGCCTAAAATATCCACGCTTCTTTATTTCTTACTTCTACACTCAGCTAATTTAAAGCGTTTTAATGAACGCAGATAAATAAGATATATTTAAATGGCGGGCTTGCAAATTTTAAAGGTACAAAGTGCTGCTTTGGAT
>CAUSAC010000056.1:0-9609 GCA_963529615.1 uncultured Campylobacter sp.
CGGGTAGCTTGCGCCTCGCCGTTTGTTTTGTTAAAATTTTGCTCGCCGGAAATTTTATCAGCGATCGCTCTGCTAATTTTTGTCTGCGATTTTGGCGCCGGTAGATACACGGTCTCATCGGCGTCAAATTCCGGATTTGCGTTATATGTTATTATCACCACCAAAATAGCGATAAAAATAGCGGGTATAATCTGACGTGTATCCCAGTCTATGTGATATTTTATCTGTAAATAAAATCCGACCAAAGCATAAAGGACGTAAAATATCGCAGCCACATGTATCCATATAAGCATAAAGGCTTTATCTGCATCGCTAAATAGAAGCAGGGCGTATTTTTTATACTTCAGCCTGTTTAGGCAGACGAGTATATTTATCGCAGATAGCGTGAGCATGCATAAAAACGACATTATGGGCGCATCATTTACAAACGTAAGAAATACGATGATATAAATCAGGAAGGTCAAAAGTGCCCCGAAAAACAGATATCTACAAAAGCGAAATCTATCGTAGCTTTTTAAAATTTCTTGCGGAATTTGGCTGATGTCCGCGGGGATTTTGTCTTTTTGTGCTTGCATTTTTACCACCTTTCTCGGTTATTTTAGCTCAAATTTTGCTTTTTTACTCCGTAGCGTTTTAAATTTAATGAAGCGAGCTTTTTTTTGGCTTGCTTCTTTTTTGGCAGACAAGCGATCCCGATTTTGCATTAAATTTTTAAAAATGAATACTTACCGGCTCCTGCAATTTGATCGATAAAATTTTTGGCAGGCTAAATTTACGCTTCATTTCTAGCTAAATTTAGCTTCAAAATTTATCTTGTTTCATTCATAAAATAAGGCAACCAAGCTAAAGCTCATCCATTTTATCCACCCGCACGAATGCCCAGTGCATAAAATCCCGCTTTGGCTCGTATTTGCCGCTGTTAAAATACTCCGCTAGCCGCGCTTCCTCCGCTTCGTTTAGCTCGCCGCCTAGCATCCAGCGCATCTTTTGCACAAACTCCTCCACGCTTTTCGCTCCGCCGCCGTGGCACTGGGCTTTGATATAGCTGAGGCTCGGCAAATAGCCCATTTGAAATAAAATATTGATGAGATAGACGAAGTCGGGCCTCTTTTGCACGTCGCGCCCCAGCGCCTGCAAAATCCGCTCATCTACGAAGCTGCCGACCTTAAACGTGATGTAAAGCGCCTTTTTAGTTTTTGAGAGCAGTTTTAGCAATACAGGCTTTAGATCGTCCACCTCGAGGCAGCGCGAAGCAAAAACGAGATCGCACTCAGGCACGTCCGACCAGTCGTCCTCAAAAGCTTTTTGCGCAAATTTCACGTTTTTTGCGCCGTAGGCTTTAGCATTCTCGCGGGCAAACTCTAGCATTTTGGGCGAAAAGTCATAGCCGTAAATTTGATCTACCTTTTCCGCCGCCAGCACGCTTAACGCGCCCGCTCCGTATGCGAAATCAAGCAACGTGGAGACGCCAGCAAAATCGACCCTGTCTATAAACTCGCGCGCGTAGGCGCTTTTCATCACACCTTCGTTGAAGCTCGGAGCTTTTTTGTCCCAATGCTCGGCCAGCTTTTTGCCGAATGAGCTCTTTGCTTTTTGCGCCTTATAAAGCGCGTCAAAGTCGATTTCATCGTAGTTTGAAGCTAAAATCATAACTATCATTTCTAAAATTTAGTGAGCAGATCGCACCGATTTTTCGTTAAATTTTAGCGCAAATTTATACGCCACGCCCAAACCCGCCTAAAATTTCAAACTACCCGGCGAAAAATGCTAAGGTAAGCCCACCTCTGCGTATTTTATATGCTCGAAATTCTTTAAATTTTCACCGAACGATTGCAGATAAATTTTAAAAAGCCTGTTCATAAATCAAAATTTTAACCCATCGCTCACTTATCCACTCCGCCTTTAAATCACCGCTCAAATTTATTGCAAAGCCTCTAATCTAGCTGCTATCACCTTTTGCATCGCTTGATTTTTCTTGTTTTTGGCTAAAATTTGCAGTCTCCTTTTGCCGATGCGCTTGTCGGCGGCCTTTAGGATATTCGCGAGCCCCCATTCATCGGCACCAAAGTGCTTTGCAAACAGCTCCTCTTTGGGCGTGTCGATATATTCGCGGATAAGCTCGCCGATGTCGCTTATGTCGTTACCATACGGATAAATTTTCGCTAGAGCACCCTGCGCCAAGCTTTTTACGCCGCCGCTTTTTAGCACGAAATCCTTCGGGTAATCAAAAATAATCTCGCCCGCAAGCGTGATAAAATATCGCGGCAAATCCGTGCTGCCGCGCCTGCTTTGTATCCTATAAACCGTGCAGTGGAGCTTAAAATCAATGCTTTCATCCACGAGCTCGTAAAGCCGTTTTTGAAGTTTGCTCCAACGTTTCATTTTGCCTCCTTTTGTCTATTTATCGCCTCTTGCGGTTTCGCATGTAGCTTTTGCCGCCCTTTGCGACGATCGCACTTGAAAGCTGCGTGCCTTTTCTATATTTTTTGCAAATCTGTTTTGTAAAATTCTGCCGCGCTAAACGGTCTCCCAAAATCTCGGCTCCGTCTTGATCGCTCCTCGGTTTTTCTCACGTAAAATTTGCAAAAATTCTTTAAAGCTAGGCTCAAAAATCGAAGCGGCGGGCACAAATTTATATTCGCTCACGCCGTCTTGCTCGAGTCTGTCCGCGCCGCCACGTTCAAGCTCGCTCGCGCCGCCTGCAAAGCGGATCCGCCAAATCCTAGCATGATTTATCCGTATTTTTGTGACTTCAAGCGTCAAAATTTGCTCAAATTTATACCTCGCCGCGAGCTTCTGTCCGTCAAAAACGTAGATGAAATTTTGATCGAACCAAAGGCTCTCGCATGATATAAAAAACCGCTCCAGCCGGAACAAAAACGGCCTCACGGAAAGCCTTTTTACCGCGCCTGCTTCGCTTATCTCATCTATCGCGGCAAGGCAGCTCGAGCTAAGCCTGCGAGGGTTGCGCCAAAAAAGCGTCCAAGTAGTCCCGCCCAGGAGCAAAACGCTAAAAATTACGATTAAAATTTGAATTAAAGCTTCAGCCATTTAAAATTCTAAGTCCTCTTACAAATGCAAATTTCGCCTCCGTATCGCCCCAAAACGAACTCCTGCCAAAATCCGCTTCCGCGCCGTTTGCAAGCTCTTCATAAAGCTTATAAAATTGCCCTTTGTAGGTGCAATCGCTCAGGCAGACGTTAAAAAACACCTCCGCTGCGTCCCTGCCGCCGAAATAATAGATAAAGTAGATCGGGCGCAGATCGAAAGCGCTTAGATTTTTGTTAAATTTAGCCCCGCGCCGCATCATAAACTCCACCGCCTTTTGTTTATCCTCAAAAAGCTCAAAAATAGGCAGCGCGTAGTCCTTGATAGCCGCGCTAATCTCGCGAACGCCGGGCTCAAAGCTAGCGCCCGCGAGCTGCCAGTCGCGAAACTGTTTGCGCGGCGTGAGATAGCCCAGGTGCGATACGAAAACAAGATCGGTCGAGTAGGACAGCTCCTCTTGCATCAGCTTTTTTAGGCGCTTGCAGTAGATCGCGACCTGCGGCAGGATGCTCACGCTGCCTGAGTAATTGCGCATGCTGGAGCCAAAATAAATTTCAAATAAAATCTCCTTGTCGCTTGCAAGCTTCGTTAGTTTTTGCCCCTTTTGCGTGGGCTTGAAGTACGTAAAATTTGCCGCGATCTCATTGCAGCCGTTTAAAAATATCTCGCGTGGAGTCATTGCGCCCCTTATAAAGTTTTTATACTTCCCTATTGAAAGACTATTTTTATTTATAATGGTAAAATATAAATTTACTATATAATATTTTACATATTTTAAAATTACATTATTATAAATAATGCAAGTATTGTTAGGGCTTTTTTAAAGTGCATTTTAATGGATTCATACATTCTTTTAATTTTATATTTGAACTAAAAAATAATATTTCTTTTCCTTCTCTTGAAGTTGCTGCCGTGTGTTTAAGAGAGTATTTTATATTTTTACAGCCGTCATATAGCTTTTCAATCTCAGGTGTGTCATCATATGAAACTATCCATTTTACGTTTATCAAATTTTTAATTCTTTCTCCAACTGCTAGGTGATGAAATTTTTTATAATGATTCATATATAAGGAATTGCTTTTGTTATAATAAGGTGGATCAAAATACAATAATGTATCATTATAGTTTTTATTTTTATTTATTATTTTATCAATCAAAACAAGCGCATCATTATTATGTAAATCTATAGCACTTCTTTTTTCTGATATCTTACAAATGCGCTCTATTAGGGTATTTTTGTTAAATCTACAGTCCATTTTGTATATTCCATTTTGTTTATAACCCCCTATAATTCCAGCCTTGATTATCCCGGATCTATTTGTCCTATTTAAAAAGAATGTTGAGAATCCAAGATCAAGCAAATTTGCACTTTCCTTTATCGCTTGGATATCTTTTTGCCTTTTCCACTCTTCTAATGTTATTGGCGTATCTTTAATTAATCTGCATAAGGCTTCTGTTTGATATAGCACGGAATACCAAAATGCGTATATAGAGCGGTCTTTATCATTAATAGTAACTCTTTGCACAAAATTTTCTAACAATAAAAATAAGGCTACAGATGCCCCGCCCGAATATGGTTCCACATAGTGATTTTTTATTTCATTATCATAACAAATTTGTGCAATAAAAGGAGCTAGCCTATTTTTTCCCCCGGGGTAACGCAATGGAGAATATATCACTTTTTTTCTTCTTTGATATCTAATAACTCTTTGAATAATGGAAACAAAAAGTCCCAAAAGCTATTGACAAAATCATTGTGTAAATAACAAGTATTTTCTTCATGAATATAACCATTTAATATTGCCAATGAATAAGTAGAACTATCATCTAATAATTTAGCCACTATTCTTTTAGTGTATCTCGACGACAATTCTCGTTCTTGGATATAACTTAAACGCTTGGCAAGAACGATTTCGCAAAACTTATTACCATAGTACTTTCTGATATCTTCCTCAATATTTTTTGATTGAATGTAATGTAACACCGCCAAATCTAAAAATACCCTTAATGATGCAGCCTTTACATTTAAATATTTTTTACCTATCGCTTTTAATTCTTCAAACAATCCATTTAATCTATAATCGGAACTATCTAGTTGATATATTGAAGGTATTAGTTTGTTTCTATGCGGATCATTTTTTACTATATTTTTATTAGTTTCTTTTTCGTTGCTATTATCAATAGAAACGGTATTTTCTTCTTTTATTTTTCCCCTAATGATACATTCGTCCTTTTCTCTCAAATTTACTTTGGGTAATTTTTCCAGTATCTCATCTAGGTTGGTTGTAATTGTTCGTGTATTTATATCTATTTTTGAATCGCTAGTACTAATAATATTTTTAATAAGTGCGCTATAGGCAATTAAAAACTCTTTTTTATTCTTTAATTTTAAATCAGTATTTTCAAATTCTATTCCCCATCGCTCCTTTACAGATTTATTGCTAAAAAATCTTTCTAGTATAGTAACGGGAAATTTGTGCGATATGGCTTCCCTGTACTCTTGCTTAGATAGCACGCTTTTTACTTCATCAGTTTTTATCAGATCCAATAAATGCAACACTCTTATAAAATTTTCAAGTTCTCCTTTCGTCATTTTCGTGACAGAATAAATTTTATTAATATCTCCTGAATATTTATTATATAAATCAGTTATCCATTTTTGTTGTTGAATTCTTGACCATGGGCGTTGTAATGAAGACGCGTTGTTTCGTTGATTGATATACCATTCGGCATCCTCAAATGTAGGAGCTATATTAACTGATATTTTTTCGATATCTTCTCTATGCACAGAATTAGCCAGCTTGCGCACATATCGCCTGATGCTTTTAGGCGCTTTATTGGGATTTCTTAGTAGCTTTAAAGCTATAACGCGTCTATTCCCTTCTGCCACATAATATTTACCATTATTTTCTTGGCGCCAAACAACAATAGGATCAGCTGGCACAAATCCTTCGGAAATAGATTGCAGTAAATCAAAAAAACTACTTTTATCTGCTTCATCCGCAATCAAGTCTTCTACAAAATCAACTATAGTAAGATGCTTTTCATCTGGATTTAAACGAGGATTTTCATCCCACAATCTAAGCTGATCAACGCTACGCAAATAACGTTTATTTAACCATTCATATTTATTGTTCATATTTTTCCTTTATTGATGGTAATGCTATTGACTTTTGAAAGTATACCACATATTGAAGTTAAATAATACATGAATATTTATTATTTTTCAAAAAGCTATTTGTAACTTTATAATTATACTAAGATATAGAAATCAATTGCTTTATGCTTACAACCTATCCTCATATCTTTCGTAGTTTATGCCGTAGATTTTATCGATATTTTCGGCGTTTATGAGCTGCTTGCTGCGCCCGAAGGCTAAAATTTCGCCGTCTTTTATAAATAGTGTCAAGCTTGAAACGAATTTTGCATGACGCGGATAATGCGTCGTTTGCACGAAGGTATAGCCCTCGTCCCCCAGCGCTTTTATCATCTCGAGCAGCTTGATCTGATTGCCAAAATCCAGCCCGTTGGTGGGCTCATCCATAAAGATCACTTTCGCGCCCTGAACCAGTGTGCGCGCGATGTACGCCAGCTGCCGCCACTTGAAATTTCGCCTTTTAAGATTCTGTCTTTATATGGATTGCGCTTAGAATTTTATATCGTCGCGTTTTTGAAATTTGCATCGTTGCGAATAAATTTCATCGAGGTTTAAAATTTGATGCCGTGTTGTTGCGCTGCGTAAAATTTCTATAACGCGCTAAATTTAAGTAGCACGTAAAATTAAGCATTGCGCTAAATTTCAAGTTACGCGCCCAATTTAGCTTGCGCGACAAATCAAGCGCGCCGCCTAATAAAAGCGGTATAAAATTTACTCGCGCGATAAAGCCCGTCCCTCGGGACCTAGGCGTATAAAATTCTACCTAGGCGGATCATGTTCGAGCCGCATTTGATCGCGAGCTCGAAATCATCGCTCATCCCCATCGAGCAGATCTGCGCGCCGTGCGGCACGAGTGCGTCAAAGATTTCGCGTGTCGCCTCGAAGCTTCGCGCGATCTGCGCGGGCTCGCTCACGTGCGCGCCGATGCTCATCACGCCGATTAAATTTAGATTTTTGCACTCCTGCTTGATGCGCAAAAACTCCTCCACCGCGCGGTTTTTATCGAGCCCCGTTTTGGAGCTCTCGCCCGCGGCATTGATCTCCAGCAGCGTATCTAGCGGATAAGTTAGCCGCTTATTTACGGCAAGCGCGAGCTCGCAACTGTTGCAGCTCTGCCACAGCGTCGGGCGCAGAGCGATGAGCTGATTGATTTTGTTGCTTTGCAGCGTGCCGATGAAGTGCCACTTTAGCGGCAGTTCGCGCAAGGCCTCGCTTTTGCGCTTTAGCTCCTGCACTCTGTTTTCTCCAAACGCGATCTGTCCTTGCGAATACAGCTCGCGCACCTCATCCGTGCCTACGTTTTTGCTCACCGCGACTAGCTGCACGTCGCCTGCGCCTGCTTTTGCAGCCTCAACGCGCTTTAAAATTTCACCCAGTCTCATTTATAAAATCCTAAAATTCTAGCAAAATCATTTAGCACCGTAAATATCATCAAAAGCGCTAAAATCCCCATACCTACGTAGCTGGCGCCCACGAACACCCGCTTTGGTACGGGGCGGCGAAAGATGAGCTCAAAGAGATTAAACGCGATGTGTCCGCCGTCGAGTGCTGGGATCGGAAAGAGATTGATGAGCCCTAAATTTACCGATATTAGCGCCACGAGCGCGAGCAGGACCGCCGCGCCGTAATCTACCGCCTTTGAGGTGATATCCGTAATGGCGACGATGCCGCCCATCTCCTTGGGCGAAACGACGCCGCTAGCGAGCTTTTCGAGCCCTACCAAGATGAGCTTTGACGCTTCCACCGTCTGATCCCACGCGAAGCTAAGCGAGCTTGCGCCCTTGTGATATAGTGTCACGGTCGCGTTGTAATCGGGCGAAATGCCGATGAGCGGCACTCTGATGCTCTCGCGCCAGATGGTTTTTTTCTCGCCGAGCTTCGGCGTGAGCTGTAGGCTCAGCCGCTCGCCGCCGCGCATGATTTCTAAGCTTAGCGGTGCTGCGGTCACCTGCTTTGAGATGTCGTCCCACTCGCGGATCTGCTTGCCGTCGATCGCTAAAATTTCATCGTTTAGCATTAGCCCTGCGCTTGCCGCGGCGGAATTTGGCGAAATTTTGCCGACCTTGGGCGCGAGCTTTTCGACGCCGATGTAGCCCAGCGCGATGTAGATCAAAAACGCAAGCAGCAGGTTAAAAAACGGCCCCGCAAAAAGTATAATTATGCGCGCGATCGGGCCTTTGGAGTTGTAGCTGTCGGGGTCCGCGCTTGCCGCGGCGGGATCCAAATCCTCCTGCCCCTTAAGGCTCACGTAGCCCCCCAGAGGGATCGCGCTAATGGCGTACTGCGTCGCGCCGATGCACTTAGTAAAGACTTTATCTCCAAAGCCCACGCTAAAGACGTTTACCCCCACGCCCAGCGCCCGCGCCGCCAAAAAATGCCCCAGCTCGTGGAAAAAGATGAGGAAGCTGATCGCCAGCACCGTGACCATAAAATTTATCGAGTAAAAATAAAATCCGACCGCTAGGATCGCCAGCGTTAAAATTATGCTTTTCAAATTTTAGACCTTTGTAAAAAATGGGCTAAGCTTACTATGATTTTGTAAATTTTAAGCTTAGATTGCTTTTTGGGCTTAGCCCGCTTTTTTAAACTTGGTTAGCTTTTAAACTTAGCCCGCCGCCGTTTCGGGCTATAAATTTAGCTAAATTAAGGGCGCGCGGCGGATGGAGGACGCGCGGAATTTAAAATTTTAAAGCGAAATTTTACCGCGAGATTTTGCGGAGTGGATTATAAAATTTCGCCGCGCGAGGCTTTGTGGTTTAAACTTCCGTTATGCTTTAAAAATTTTATTATGTCTTGGCAAGTCGTCATGCTCTTAAATTTTGTCGCTCTTTGAAATTCCATCGTGTTTTAAAACACTGCCGCGCCGCCGTGAAATTTTGTGCGGCGGTTTAAACGAAATTTTACGCCGTAAAATTTTACACGGCAGAATTTTATGCTTTCAAATTTTATAGGCTTAGCACGCCGCTATGCGCATACAGACTAAGCATCTACGGAATTTTATCGATAAAATTTGAACGTGGAATTTTAAAATTCCGCGCTACTAAAATAGGTGAAATTTTACGCTGAAATTCTATTGCTAAAACCCACTAAGCGCGGGTTCTAGCGTCTTGCGATGAGGTTTTGTAGCTTCACAATACATTGTTTTAGTTTGATAAAAAATTCTGATTCTTCAAATGAATGTGAGATCAAGCTTAGTTTAAATTTTTCATCTATTAAATTTGGACTAAAGCCCTTTAATCCGCTTTCGCAAGTGGATCTAAACATTTTGCGTATTAGTCGTTTTATTTTGCCTTGCGTCGGCGCGGCGCTGCGATCGCCTAAAATTTCTATTTTCTTTATCTTATAGCTGATTTCATTTACTTCATCTATGGTTTTGTTGGAAATTTGCTTTAGCACTATATTTG
>CAUSAC010000057.1:0-9337 GCA_963529615.1 uncultured Campylobacter sp.
CTAAAATTCTAAAATTCTAAAATTCTAAAATTCTAAAATTCTAAAATTCTAAAATAAGCCGAATTTACCATCTTTACGCTTGTAAAGCACACGCATTTTAGCGTCCATATCGTTAAAGACCAAGAACTGATCGGTACTTTCTTTAAGCTTATTTAGCGCCTCATCGATCTCTAGCGGCTTATATAGATCCAGCTCGGTAGGGACGATCTCATCAACTTCATCGTTTAAATTTGGCTTATTGGCACCGACCGCATTATCTACGGCGTTTTGTTTCATTTCGTCGCGATTTTTATGAGAATTTACCTTATCGTGGTATCTGCGTAGAACTTTTGAAGCACGATCTACGATGAGATCGACGGCGGCATAGAGATCTTTATCTTTTTGACGCACGACGATAGTGTCTTGATGCGCTAAATTTAATGAGAAATCTACCACGAAGCCCTTTTTGCCTTGCTTCTCGTCAGCAGAAATTACACAACGCCCAGAGATGATGTCGAGATTATATTTTTCTAGCGTCTCAAATGCGTTTTCGACATAATTTTTAATAGCCTCCGTTAGCTCAAACTGCTTACCTACGATATTTAAATTCATCGTCTCTCCTTTGCATTATGGTTTTTGAATAGTACGCCTATGATATGTAATCTGCGGTCTGCCCATAACTTCTACGTTGGATTTTACTACTACATCTACAAGCGCGGCATGGCTTAGAATTCTGCCCACACTACCATTTGCAAGTGTTTCGGACGAGCCTTGCCCAAAATTACTATAAGCGACGGTATGATTGCCGGGCGCACCCAGCTGTCTATCGAAATATCCGAATGTCACGGTGATATCAAACATTTTTTCGCCCGCATTATTTGACGGGTACTCGAGCGTAATCGTATTTAGTGTAGGGTTGCTCGCAGCTGTAGCGCCTCCTGCCTTAAGATCGGTAGTTAAATACTGGTGCTTTTGCATAGCAAGGACAGCCAGCTCCGTAGCACTCTGCGCTAGCAACAGCGCCTGCTCTCTGCCTTGGATATTATTGACATCGCGAGCCGTCATAGATGCTATAGATAGTGCCGTAATCGCCGTAGTTGCTACAATGATGATAAAAAATATGGCTGCTACTAGAGCAAAGCCTTTTTGCATAGTTTTCATTAGTACACCACCTGTGCTTTACAAACGTTTAGATCCAGCTCTGCGGGATCAAAATTTCTGCCATCGTCTCTCATACATAGTTTAAGCGCAACGGCGCCATTATCGTCCTTAAACCTAAATAAGCTCACATCCTCTGCTAGTAGTGAACTACTAGCAGTATTATATGAGTGTGCATCACCTGCAACAGTGCTCCATGGACGATAGTTATACCTCAATACTAGATCAAAATTCTTACTCAAATTTCCCGCATTGTCTTTCGTATAAGTTACGACATTAGCGGGAACGATCGCGTAGGCGCTATGAGCTATATAGTACTGCTCAGAAAATTCCTGTGAGTTGGCATTGTTTGGATTGAACGGATATTGATTGATGGCGATAGTTTCACCTTGTATGCTACCGCTACCCGCATTACTAGGAGTACCTACTGCGATTAGCACACGATTGCTACCGTCATCTTCAACCCTTCCGTCGTAACCAAAACCTATATTTACACTAGTAGGAGAAGCATCGTTAGTAACAACCCTAAAAATAACAGCAACTTGGGTATTATTAGATGGAGTATTGTAAGCAGTAGCCCTTAAATTCTGAACTATCCTAGCTACTCGCGGAAAATCGCTACCCAAGGATACCATATTAAACGCAGCCCTAGTATCTGCGATATATCCGGCATTATTCGCATCGGCCGTCCATGTGCTATCTCGGAGTTGAGACATTGACATAAAGCCGCTCCAGCCAGGATTTCTCTGATTTATATTTCTAGTCTCTACGCTTTGTCCGATCCACTCTAATATATCAAATCTCGGATTGGTAAGATCGCTAATCGGCACAAAATCATTTACAGCGAGATCTCTACCTATGGTAGAGCTTTTTATTCTATCCTCTAAACGATTTGTGATTAGCATCATCGCATTTTGCGTTCTGGCTTCCAGCTGATTTACCGCACGTACATGCACGTAAGATTTATAGATCTTGGTGTATAGATCAGCGCCAAACATCGAGATGATCCCCAGCACTACGATAACAAACACAAGCTCTATAAGGGTAAAGCCTCTTTTCATCTCGCGCTCCTATTAGTTATGTAGTCTAGTGACGGTTGTCTGAACGCCGACGC
This sequence comes from uncultured Campylobacter sp., assembly GCA_963529615.1. Classification (GTDB taxonomy): domain Bacteria; phylum Campylobacterota; class Campylobacteria; order Campylobacterales; family Campylobacteraceae; genus Campylobacter_B. Next base: position 2,252 of record CAUSAC010000057.1, read on the forward strand.
CGATATTAGATAAAAACGCCTTTAAAACAACTGATTTAGCAGTACCATCTTTAGCTACAGCGTCGTTTAGATCCGTAGCAGCAACCCTAACCATCTTTATATTAGTAGGGGCACCATTAGATGGTCGATCGCTAAGAACGCCTCTTATATCAGTACCAGTAGCATACTCCGCCGCGCTAAAAGGCTCTGCTACATAATCTACATCGACATTAATCCTAGTATTGAGGATAAAATCACCTCTACTGCTAGAGCCCACTAAATTACCGACTGTTATATCGGTCGTGAACCGGTCGAAATCGTCGATATCGTTATAACGACCGCCACCAAAAGAAATTCCATTTCTACCGAATTGTCTTTTTGTAGCTGGAGCTTGAGCGCTAATTCCGCGCCTACTAGCTTCATTTAAAATCCCTGGTCTGACCTCGGGGGCACCATCAGAAGGCGGATTTACCGTTAGAATTCTCCTCATGCAGCTTGCATCACCTCCGCAGCTAGCATCTGCTGCGTATGCGCTATCCCACTGCGCCTTAGATATACGAGACATAAAAGCTTTAGCGTTATATACGAGCTCCTCTTTGATCGCGAGAGCGTTTAGTTCGGTGGTTTGCGCGACGATACGAGGGATCGCCATCGTCGTAATCGCCAAAATCACGATGGTAAAGATCAGCTCGATTAGAGTAAAACCCTTTTTCATCTTACATCCTTTCTTTAAAATTTTGAAATTACGGAAACGCAAACTTACTCTGCGTTATCGGCGCTAATTATACTATTGTTAAACTTAAATTTAGAATTTATCGCGTAAATTTTTTTGGTTTACAAAGATTTTTAAGCCCGAACGCATAAAAAATTTTAAAGAAATTCCATTTTTAAATTTGAACGCGGAATTTAAGCTTGCATTTACCCTAAGACTATAAAATTACAAGCTAAATAAATTCCAAGGATTTCTTTATGACAAATCTAAACAAAATTCTATTTTACGCCCTATTTGTCGCTTTTATCGGCGGCTGCAGTGGCAAAGGCGACGGCGAGCTTTTTAATCTAAGCCCCGAAGCGTGGTATTCTAAAATTTTAGAAGATATCAATAACGCCAGCATGGAGGATGCCGAGAAGCATTACACTAGCTTTTCTAGCGAGCATATCGCCTCTCCGCTGCTTGAGGAGATGACGCTCATTATGGCATGGGCTTTTGTGGAGGACGAAAACTACGAGAAAGCAAACAAATACCTAGACGAATATATCCGTCTCTACGGCACGACGCAAAAGATCGAATACGCAAGATTTCTAAAAATTAGAGCAAATTTCGATTCCTTTAGCCGCCCAAATCGCAACCAAAAGCTAATGCTAAACAGCATCGACGAAATTCGAAAATTTATAGCTGAATATCCGCAGAGCGAGTATCGTCCACTTCTTGAGACGATGCTAACGAAGCTCAGACTTGCCGAGCATCAGCTAAATATCGACATCAAAGACCTTTACCAGCGCACCGACCGCGAGGGCTCAGCTAAAATTTACGAGCAGCGCATCGAAGAGTCCCCGCTAAACGGCACCGACGTCATCAAACCGCGCTCGCCTTGGTACCGCGCGATTTTTGAGTAGGAGGAGCGATGCAACTGATGCAAAATACAACCTTCCCTAGTGATCTGCCTATCATCGTCGAGGACGAGCTATTTTTATATCCGTTTATGATAGCGCCCCTTTTTATCGGCGACGAGCATAACAAAAAGGCTCTCGATCTAGCCGCCAAAAACGAATCTATGATAATGGTCGTAAGCTCAAAGTCGGAATTTAGCGGCGATAGAAGCTTCGGCGGTATCTATAACGCAGGCGTCGTGGGCTCCGTGATGAGAACCGTGCCGCTCCCTGACGGTCGGGTTAAAATTTTATTTCAAGGCGCGCTAAAAGGTAAAATCGTAAAAGAAATTTCGCAAGATCCGCTAATCGCTACCGTCGATATCATCCACGACGAGCGCGGCAATGACCAGAAATTAGACGCGCTGGTAAGCGTGCTAAAGGAAAAAACCAAGACGCTTAGCACTCTTACGCATTTTTTCCCGAACGATCTGCTAAAAACCATCGACGACGGCACCGACGCCGCGCGCGTCTGCGATCTCATTTTAAGCGCACTGCGCCTAAAAAAGCAGGTAGCCTACTCATTTTTTACCGAGAGCAATTTGCAAAAGCGCCTTTTCAACCTCATCAACTACATCTCCGACGAGATCGAAGCACAGAGGCTCGAAAAGGAGATCAAAAGCAAGGTTCATTCCAAGATCGATAAGACGAACAAAGAGTATTTTTTAAAAGAGCAGCTCAAGCAGATCCAAAAAGAACTCGGCGGCGATGCCGATCGCGACGTCGAGATCGAGGAGTACCGCAAAAAGCTGGAAGCCAAAAAGCCCTATTTGGGCGAGGATGCCTACAAAGAGATCAAAAAGCAGATCGATAAATTTGCCCGCCTCCATCCCGACAGCGCCGATGCGGGGCTAGTGCAGAGCTATCTGGACTGGGTTTTGGAGGTGCCTTTTGAAAAGACCGCCAAGCATAAGATGTCCATCGAGGGAGTTACGGCGCAGCTAAATAAAGACCACCACTCCCTGAAAAAGCCCAAGGCGCGCATCGAGGAGTATTTCGCGCTAAAGCAGCTTTTGGAGCTTCGCGGCACAAGCGGCAAGAAAAGCAAAGAGGACGGCAAAAACGGCGGCGCGATTTTATGCTTCTACGGCCCTCCGGGCGTGGGCAAAACGAGCCTTGCAAACTCTATAGCGACCGCGCTTAAGCGCAAACTCATCCGCATCGCTTTAGGCGGACTCGAGGACGTAAACGAGCTACGCGGACACCGCCGCACCTATATCGGCGCGATGCCCGGCCGCATAGTGCAAGGCCTCATCGAGGCAAATCAGATGAACCCTGTCATCGTGCTTGATGAGATCGATAAAATTTCAAGCTCATACAAGGGCGATCCGACGGCGGTTCTGCTTGAAATTTTAGACCCAGAGCAAAACTCGAGCTTTAGGGATTATTATCTAAATTTCAACATCGATCTTAGCAAGATCATCTTTATCGCCACGGCAAACGACGTATCTCTCATACCTGCGCCACTGCGCGATAGGATGGAATTTATCGAGCTTAGCTCTTACACGCCGCAGGAGAAATTTCAGATCGCTAAAGACTATCTGATCCCCCAGGAGCTGCAGCGCCACGGCTTAAAATCCGCCGACGTAGCGATCAACCCCGCCGCCCTTTCCGAGATCATCGAAGAGTACACGCGCGAAAGCGGCGTGCGAAACCTGCGCCGCCAGATCGCAGCGATCTTCCGCAAGGTCGCGGTTAAAATTTTAAAAGACAAAGAATTTAAAAAAATCATCGTAACGACGAAAAATTTAAGCGAATTTCTAAATAAAAAGGTTTTCGAGATCGACGAGGTCGAAAAGTGCGATCAAATCGGCATCGTAAACGGGCTTGCGTGGACCGCGGTAGGCGGCGACGTGCTAAAGATCGAAGCGGTCAAGATCAAAGGCAAGGGCGCGATGACGATCACGGGCCAGCTCGGCGACGTGATGAAAGAATCCGCGCAGATCGCCTTTAGCGTCGTAAAGGTGCTTATCGACGAGGGCAAGCTCAAAGCGGCTCAAGACGCTGAGAGCGGCGCGACAAAAGCCTCACGCGCGGGCAAAAACTCCGCATTGCACGCAAATGGCGGCGCAGCGTCTAAAAGCCCTGCGGCGGCGCGAAATTTAGGCGCAGAGGAAAATTCCGAAAGCTCGGAGCAGATTTATAACAAATTCGACCTTCACATCCACGTGCCCGAGGGCGCAACGCCGAAAGACGGACCGAGCGCGGGCATCACGATGAGCACGGCGATCGCGTCGATTTTAAGCGAGCGCAAGGTACGCGCAGATCTTGCGATGACGGGCGAAATCACGCTAAGCGGCAAGGTGCTGCCGATCGGCGGGCTAAAAGAAAAGCTCATCGCCGCGCACAAAGCCAAAATTGCCGAAGTGCTGATCCCGCGCAAAAACTACGAGCGCGACCTAGCAGAGATCCCGGGCGAGGTCAAAAACGATCTGAAAATAACGCCGGTAGAGCGGATCGAAGAGGTGCTAAAGCTGGCGCTGATCTAAATTTAAAGCGCCGTTTTAAATTTAGCCGCTTTAGCCGTACGCTTCGGCGAAATTTTAAAATATTTATAGCGGCGCGAATTTTGCCCACGTAAAATTTCTATCGCCAAAATTCATACCCGTTTGAGGTGGCGTGAAATTTTATTGCGTAACTGGACATTGACGCGCTTGCGGCAAAATTTCTTGTAACGATGCGGCAAACGTAAAATTTCATAGAATTTTGCATTCACACGATCGCGTAATGCTGTAAAATTTTATGACCGTTTAAAATTTAGCTCCGCTTCTAGCGCAAAATTTTATGAAATTTATCTCGTAAAAGGAATAAAATGTTTGATTTTAAAAAAGAGTTTAGACAGCTTTACGCGCCAAAGCAGGTGCCGCAAATTTTAACCGTCCCGCCTTCAAATTTTGTTTGCGTCCGCGGCGAAGGCGACCCGAACGAATCAGGCGGCGCGTATCAACACGCAATAGAGGTGCTTTACGCCGTGAGTTACGCGCTAAAAATGAGCTACAAAACCGATTATAAGATCGATGGCTTTTTTGAGTACGTCGTGCCGCCGCTAGAAGGGTTTTGGCGGCAAAGCGGCTCGGCTTGCGGCGCTGCAGACTACGCTAGAAAGAGCGATTTTAGCTGGATTAGCGCGATTAGACTGCCAGATTTTATCACGCGAGAAAATTTCGACTGGGCAGTGCAGCAGGCTGCTTGGAAAAAGAAGCTAGACTGCGGCGCAGCGGAGTTTTTGAGGATAGACGAAGGTCTTTGCGCGCAAATTTTACACATAGGTAGCTTTGACGACGAGCCCGGGAGCGTTGCCAAAATAGACGAGTTTATCGCCGCAAACGGCTATGCAAAGGACTTTGGCGAGCAAAGAGCGCATCATGAAATCTACCTAAGCGACCCTAGAAAAATCGACCCGCAAAAATGCAAAACGATAATCAGGCTCCCGATTAGGAAAATTTAGCGGCGATTGCTATAAGTGCAAAAATAAATGGATAATAATGAAAGAATTTGAAGTAGAGATCGTCGAAACTTCGGCGAGAAGAGTCGTTATTAAAGCAAGAAATAAAGAAGAAGCGTGTAAGATCGTCCGAGTAGCTTACGAAAGCAGCGAGATTGTTTTAGGTGCGGAGGACTTCGTTTGTGCGGATTTTAAAACGACGGTCGCGGACGAGCCGAAAACTAAATTATAGGGATTCTATGGAAACGAATTTAATGTAACCCGTCTCACGATTTTCGTAAAAAAATTTCTCATTTTTCACCTTAATGTAAAATCAATAAGATATTTTGCATTAATAACAAAAACACAATAAATGCCGTATAATATAACCAGGCAAAAAACAAAAAAGGTAGTGAAATTTATGAAAAAGACAGAATTGATTGATGTTGTAGAAGCACAAGAAAATAATTTTTATAAAGATGGAAATATATTTTTACTAAAAAAAGACAATGAGTTCATTGATGGTGATCTCAGAACCGCAAAAATAGATGATGAGAAATTAGATATAAATGGTATGAAGATAAAAATTATATCATCACTATTTAAAAGACAAGAGGGGGTTTCTAGTTATTGGAGCATATATGAATTTGCAAGTGTTGGATTTAATGAGACAAGAGAAGGCTACTATAAGCTATGGATACCTTGTGAAAATGCCAGTAGTAAACATCTTAATTTATTTGATCATTTTGGTAGTGATGTATTTGCACATGGGCCTTACGTTATTTTGAATAATTATTTAAAATTTAATATTAAAGAAAAATATACATTTTTATTTTTTTATCATATTTATAATTTTTTAATTATAGATTGTGAGGAAAAAATCACCTTCAAAGAGTTTGATGAGTATTGCAGGGTTATATTATCTGCAATTGGTTTCATTACCGGCTTTATACAGATGGATAGAGGTTATTATTTTGAAAGTGATAATTTGGAATGCTCAGAATACAAAAATTTTAAATACACAAGTTGCTTTACTCCTACTTACAAAAGTGGCTTTTACACAATAGAAGGAAATCCGCATCAATATTGCTTCTCAAATAAAAAAGTTGATATCGATGGAAAAAATAAAAAACTTAACAAAAAAGATTTTGAAAATTTGATAGATAAAATGCTAGACAATATAAATTTCAGAGAAGCGATAGATACGTTAATGATAGTAAATACCTTGTCTATAAGCTACTACTCAATGAGATTACTTGCAACAGTTTTAGAAATTTTAACGCAAAAAAATGAATCGGACAATAAGAGAACTGGAATAAAAAGAACTACTTATGAAAAAGATTTTATTAAGCAGCTCAAGAAAGAAGTAAAACGACTCATAGGAGATAATTCTAGTTTAAAAGAAAAAAAGAAAAATATATTAGGCAGAATTGACAATATATTTAATCTACCAAACAATGATAAGTTATTATCATTGTTTGATGAAAATACAATTAAATTAAACGAGTTAGATAAAAAGTGTATTATGCTTAGGAATCATCTCTTACATGGAAATGTGTCCATAACTAGCATTCTTAAAAATCAAGACGAGATAACACAAGTAATGTTTATATACTTAAAATTAAATACATTGATAAATGCTGCAATATATAGCAGTATAGGATACAAAGGGATAATAAGAAATTTACCAAAACTTTTTATGGATTACAAAAATATAGAAGAGCTCCAGAACGAAGAGTATTTTATTTCTATAAATCAATAGATAAAACTTACAAAATTTCTAGTAGCCTTAGATCGAATTAATATTGTTAAGTTTCTCATTTTTTACATTAAGGCAAAAAATGAGATTTTTTATGAAAATTATGAGATAGGTTAAAGGGTCTTCAAAGGCTTATTAAATGTCTTTAAATTTATTTTTTGAGAGCTTGAACGTATCTTACCTTTGATAGGATACTCTCTTATGAGATCTTTCGATTTTTAAATATTCAATAGTATTTAAAGTTTATTTGACGAATTTTTATGCTTTTTAAGGG
>CAUSAC010000058.1:0-8244 GCA_963529615.1 uncultured Campylobacter sp.
ACAACAGGCTGAGTGCTATGAGCGATGGGCAATTTACTCAAGAACAAGCCAAAAATATGCATCTAGATCAGATCGCAGTAGATCAGCTAATCGGCGAAGCATATTTTCTAAATTTTGCTAAAGACTTAGGCGTTCAGGCTAGTGATAAAGATGTGGCGGAATTTGTGCTAAACTCGCCGAATTTCCAAGAAAATGGCGTATTTAGTAAGGAACTTTACAACAACGTAGTAAAAAATTCCGGACTTACTAAAAAAGAATTTGAGCGCAATCTACAAAAGGTCCTAACTTTAGAAAAGCTCGGCAAAGCGCTAAAAATAACACCTAGCCCTAAGATCGTAGAAGCATTTGCAGCATCGCAGCTGATGCAGGACAAGGTTTCTGCAGAGATAATCTACGCAGACGCTAACGTCACTTTTAATGACGACGAGCTAAAGAAATTTTGGGAAGGCGAGAAATCGCACTTTATGACCGAGAAAAAATATAATCTAGGGGCCTATTTCGTGGCACCTAGCAATGCCGATGTGAATGATACGGAACTAAGTAAATTTTATGAAGAACACAGAGGCGAGTATAGAAGCCTGGATGATAAACTATTGGATTTTGCAGAGGCTAAACCTAGCGTCTTAAAAGATTACCGGATGGATCAGGTTAAAAAAGACGCTACAAAGGATTATCTGGAGATTAAAAAAGGCAAGCTCGATACTAATGAAACTATAGTTGCTACGGCTAGCAATTTTCCAGTATCTGAGATCGAGGTGGCAAAGCCAGGAGATGTCATCAAGCCTTTCGAGTACAAAGACGGATATTTGATTGCTAAACTAAACGGTGTAGAGCAGCCTAGGCAGATGAGCTTTGAAGAAGCTAAGTCTTTGGCTTCTAAAGAATTTGAAACGAAGAAACGTAAAGAGCTACTTGAAAAAAGAGCTCAAGATGCGCTTAGAAATTTCAAAGGCGAAGATTTCGGCACGCTATCTCTTAATAGTAAAAATAATACCAAGCTAAGCGATGACGAATTTTATAAATTTCTTATTGATATGTTTAATAAGCCTGCCAAAGAAGGGATAGTGATGTTTGATAACAAAGCCGTAGTGTATAAAATTTCACAGCAGAGCCTAGGTAGCAGCGAAGAGATAGATAAAGAAAAAGCGATCGTCGCCGATAGAATAACCACGTTATTAAATTCTAATCTGCAAGATGATCTAACCAAAATGCTAGAAAAGCGCTATAAAACCGAAAGATATTTTAAAGGTAAAGACAGTGAGTGAGTATATTTTAGGTCTAGATATAGGCTCAACTAAAATTCGCGCGATAATCGCTAAAAATGATGGCATTTTTACGGTCTTAGGCGTTGGCGGAGCCGATACTTTAGGTATCAAAAAGGGTGTTATAACAAACATAGAGCAAGCTGCGGGCTCAATAAAACAGGCGGTGAAAGCAGCAGTAAAAGGCGCTGGTAGAAGCTACGATAAAGCCATTATATCTATCTCGGGCTCATATGCCAAAAGCGTTAAATCTCGCGGTGTCATAACTATGGAAAATGAGATCGGGCTGGATGAAATAAAGCGTGCCATGCAGGTTGCCGAAGCGCAAGCAAATGTGCCTAGCGATAGTGTGATTTTACATGTACTTCCGTATGATTTTAGAGTCGATGAGCAGGAGCACATCGAAGACCCCCTCGGTATGAGCGGAACTCGCCTAGAGGTATCTACGCACATCGTCATTGCACCGGAAAGCTCGATTAAAAATTTGAAAAAATCTGTTGAGATGGCGGGCGTAAAGGTCGATAACATCGTCCTTTCAGGCTACGCATCCTCCATATCTACGCTTAGCAAGGATGAAAAAGAGCTAGGTGTCGTACTGATCGATATGGGCGGTGCTACATGCGATATAGTCATCCACCTGGGAAATTCCTTACGTTATAACGATGTTGTGATGTTCGGCTCCAATAACGTTACTAACGATCTATCGCGCGCTCTGCACACGCCGCTTCCATATGCGGAAAACATAAAGATCACCTACAACGATCTAATTAATCAAGGCAATAGCGAAGTTGAATTGCCTGCTTTAGGCGATAGCGAATCGGAAAATCACATAATAAGCCTTGAGATCATTTCGCAAGTAATCCTTGCTCGCGTTAAAGAGACCTTTGATATGATAGCCGACAAGATCGAAAGAAGTGGCTATAAAGACCGCATAGGTGCAGGTATCGTAATCACCGGCGGCATGGCGAAGCTAGACGATGTGCGCGATTTAGCGGCGATAGTTTTTGATAACACTTCCGTTAGGGTTGCGAGAGCAAAGAGCGTGGGCGGCCTGCACGAGATTGCTGATGATATTTCAAATTCTTGCGCACTAGGACTTTGCATGTATGGCTTTGGCGAATTCACCCCTTACGAGATGGACTCTAACGGCAAACTCCGCTACAAAGACGAAGTTATAAACAAGGCTCCGAAACGAAACGTGAACGAATATTATGAAAAAGAGGTCAGTAAGGCGATAGAAAAAGAGGGCGTCAGAGCGGATAGCGGTGCGGCTAAGAAGGAGGATCTAAATATCCAACTTCCCAAAAAAGACGGACAGAATTTTTTCAATAAAATTTGGTCGTCTATGAAAAATTGGTTTTAAATTTTAAGCTAAGGAGATACTCGTGAAAGGATATAGTATGGAAGAAAGAAAGGGCATCTACGGTGCCAAGATGAAGGTTATCGGCGTCGGCGGCGGCGGATGCAACATGATAAATCATATGATCCGCGAAGGATTTACCAAAACCGACGTTGAGCTTATGGTGGCTAACACCGACGCGCAGGCGTTAGAAAAATCGATCGCAAATACTAGAATTTTACTAGGCGAAAACACCACCAAGGGCCTTGGCTGCGGTATGGATCCAGCGCTTGCTAAAATGGCTGCAGAGGAGAACTACGACGATCTTAAGGACCGCTTGGACTACTCCGACATCGTTTTTGTGGGCTCTGGTCTAGGCGGCGGTACCGGTACCGGCGCTGCGCCTATAGTCGCTAAAGCTGCGAAAGAGAAAAAAGCGCTAACTATCGGCGTCGTTACTACCCCTTTCGGTTTTGAGGGTAAAAAGCGCATGCGACTAGCGCAAGAGGGTCTTGAAGAACTTAAAAAAGAGTGCGATTCTATAATCGTTATCCCAAATCAAAATTTATTGAAGATCATCGATAAAAAAACCGGCCTAAAGGATGCCTTTAAGATTGTGGACAACGTCCTATTCCAAGCCGTAAACGGCATGATCTCCGTGATCTTGGAGTCCGGCGATAGCGATATCAACGTCGATTATGCCGACGTCAAAAAGGTAATGACTCACCGCGGTTTGGCACTGATGGGTATAGGCGTTAGTGAGGGTGACGGCGCGGCAGAAGAAGCGCTAAAAAGCGCGATCCAATCTCCGCTTTTGGATAATACCTCCATCCACGGCGCCATGGGCGTGTTAGTGCATTTTAAGATGTCGCCTGATTGCTCCTTGCTTGAGATCGAATCTGCTATGAATATCATCGAAGATACAGTGGATAAGGATGCCGACGTTACTTGGGGTACTACCACCGATCCTAAGATGGAAAATAACCGGGTCGAGGTTACTCTCATCGCCACCGGCTTTGAAAGGAGCATCGAGGAAAAAAAGCAGGTCGCCAGCGATAACGTGGCGGATCGCAGGAAGGCGCTTTTAGAGAGCATGGGTCGAAATTCTATCTTTTCTAGACAGAAGGTAAGTAGCGGCGATTTTAACGGAGACGAAACCTACGACGAGCTCGACGAGCCCGCATTCCTACGCAACCAGATGGACTAAATGCGCAGACGAGATAGGCAGCTAAGCGAAGATGAGGCGTTAAAAATCATCGACGAGAGCGAATACGCTACGCTTAGCTGCATAGATGATAGCGGCGGAATTTTTAGCGTGCCTATCTCGCCGGTGCGCGATGCGGACGTTATTTATATCCACGGCGCTCCTGCCGGCACAAAGGCAAAACTCTTTCAAAACGGACGCGCGGTAACGGCGGTTTTTGTTAGCTATAACCGCGTTCCTACCCCAAGCGACGAAGAATACCGATCTATCGCAAACGACGCTGCCGCTTTAGGCTCTAGAGTTTATACGACGGAGTACCGCAGCGCGATCGCCATTTGCGAAGCGAATGAAGTAATAGATGACGAGCGTAAAATTTACGCCCTGCGGATACTTTGCGAAAAATACACCCCAAACTATATGTCGCGCGTAGAGTTTGCCTCCAGAGCATCATTAAAGCGCACGAAAATTTACGAACTCAAAATAAAATCCGTAACCGCAAAGGCTAAAATTTTATAATGCGTCCAAATTTGCGCTTCCTGCGCCATGCCTTACTTTGCGGGAATCTCTTCTTTTATATGTTTTTATCCTTTTTGTCGACCGCCCTACTTTACTTGCGATCGACATTCGCTTGGGTTTAGTGCGGTACCTCTTTTCAACGCCGCTATTTGATTTCAGTTATGATAGGCTTTTAAGGAGCGAGATTGAAATTTTTTGTAACCGCCGTGAATACGGAGGTAGGAAAGACATTCGTTACGGCTTCGCTTCTGCGGGCGTTTTTGCAAAGCGGTCGCACCGCAATCGCGCTAAAGCCCGTGCAGACGGGATGTGAGATGAGCGGCGGCAGGCTTGTCGCGCCGGATGTGAGCGAATATGCTAAAGTAAACGCATATAGCGACATTGCGCCGATTTATGCGTTTAAATTTCCGGCTTCGCCGCATTACAGCGCGAGTTTAGAGCATCGAGAGATCAAGACGGATGAAATTTTAAAATTTATCGACGCTCATTCGGCGCAGCGCGAAATCACGCTGATCGAAGGCGCAGGCGGTATTTTCGTGCCGCTAAACTCGCACGAGAGCTTTTTAGACGTGATGAGAGCGGTAGATGCGCCGATCGTTCTGGTCTGCAAAAACGAGCTGGGCGCAATAAACAGCGCACTTTGCAGCGTCTATGTCCTGCGCTCGCACGGGCTTAAAATCGCAGCACTGGTTCTGAATTTCACCGACGAAAAGGACGAAATTTGCGTATCGAACGCAGCGTATCTGAAAAGCAAACTCAAAGGCATACCCGTCATATCGCTACGCAAATTTCAAAAAGACGACTTTGCAGCGGCAGCACGCTCTTTTGAAAATTTTATCGCCTCGCTAAATTTTAACGATCCGTCGCAGATGGACGCGGGCGCGGCAAATTTAAACGAAACCGCTGCGATAGCCTTGGATGCGGCGCAAAGGGGTCAGAAGGATGCAAATTTAGATGAAAATTCTAAAAATAGCGATGCTTGCTTTGCTTTGGACACAGCGCAGGTCTGCGAACAAGACGGCGAAATTAAAAGCAGCCACGTCGCGCCGCCGCTCATGAGCATTTCAAACACGGACCCCATTGATCTAAACTTCGATGCGAAGCATCTTTGGCACCCCTACACTTCCGCGACGCATCCGCTTAAGGCGCACGGCGTGCTCCGCGCCGAAGGCAATAAAATCTACACGACGCAGGGCGCGCTGATCGACGGGATGAGCTCTTGGTGGTGCGCCGTGCAAGGATACGGCAGCGAGACGTTAAATGCCGCGGCGACCGCGCAGATGAAGGAATTTTCTCATGTGATGTTCGGCGGGCTTACCCACGCGCCCGCGGTAAATTTAGGCAAAAAGCTACTCTCGATGTTGCCGCAATTTGATCGCATCTTTTACGCGGACAGCGGCTCGGTAGCGGTCGAGGTGGCATTGAAAGCGGCGATCTGCTATCAGCAAAACGTATCGCCTAAAAAGAATAAAATTTTAACCGTCAGAGGCGGGTACCACGGCGATACGTTCGGCGCGATGAGCGTTTGCGATCCGGTCACCGGTATGCATTCGCTATTTAGCGGTATCTTGGCGCGTCAAATTTTTGCGCCGCGCCCGAGCTGTCGCTTCGACGCGCCGTTTGACCCATCTAGCACGGATAAAATTTCTAAAATTTTTAAAGAAAACAAAGATGAGATCGCAGCCATCATAATCGAGCCTATCGTCCAGGGAGCTGGCGGGATGTGGTTTTACCATCCGAAATTTTTAGACCGTCTCCGCGAGCTGTGCGACGAAGCGAACGCAGTGCTTATCTTTGACGAGATCGCCACCGGCTTTTGGCGCACGGGCAGGGTATTTGCATACGAATACTGTAGCGCGGCGCCCGACATAATCTGCATAGGCAAGGCGCTAAGCGGCGGATTTATGAGCTTTGCGGCGGTTTTGACGAACGAAAAGATCGCGCACGGCGTGAGCAGAAACGGCGGCGTTTTGATGCACGGACCGACCTTCATGGCAAATCCTCTAGCTTGTGCCGTTTCGCTTAAAAATTTAGAAATTTTATGCGCACAGGACACGGCGCAGAAGGTCGCGCAAATCCACTCCGACCTGCAAGAGGGCCTGAGGGGGTGCAGGAGCTTAGACGGCGTGGCAGACGTTCGCACCTTGGGCGCTATCGGCGTCGTAGAGATGAAGGAGGCAGTGGACGTAGAGGCGCTGCAGGAATTTTTCGTAAAAAGGGGCGTCTGGATCAGACCCTTTGGCAAAAACATCTATCTCATGCCGCCGTTCATCACGCCCAGAAGCGATACGCAGGCGCTTTGCGAAGCGATCCGCGATGCGGTAAAATTAAAAATTTATAAAGGATAAGATTGCAAATTTTAATCGTATTTATCATATTTCTACTTTTGCTAGGCTTCTTGGAATTTCGCAAAAAGACCGCCCTTGAGGGCTTTTTGGTCGCGGACAGAAAGGCAAGCGCTTTTGAGATTGCTTTTTCGATAGTCGCTACCTGTGTGGGCGGCGCAGCTACGATCGGCGTGGTATCGAATATGCAAAAGTATGGATTTGCCGCGGTTTGGTGGCTTTTAAGCGGCGCGATCGGACTGATGATTTTAGCGATTTTTATTGCGAAAATTCTACGCGCGAGCAAGGCGCTGACTTTTGCGCAGATAGCAGAAATTTTTATCGACAAAAGAGCCAGGCTCGTTAGCGCGGTTATCATTTGCGTGGCGTGGTGCGCTATTTTAGCGGCGCAGTTTAGCGCTAGCGCACGCATACTCTCGACGTTTGATCTAAATTTCAACTCCTCGTTACTCATCGGAGGCGCGGTCATCACCGTTTATACGATTTTGGGCGGACAAAGAGCGGTCATTAGAAGTGATGTATATCAATACGCTATCGTAATCGCGGCGTTTTTGGCAGTTTTGCTCTGGCTAAATTTTAATTCGCCGCAGGTATTTGAAAATGTAAATTTTACGCTCAAAAATTACGCCTTAGGATACGATAAGATAGGATATTATCTGATGGTTATCGGTACTAGCTACGTGATCGATCCGATGCTATTTTCTAGAATTTTAAGCGCAAAGGACGAGCGCGCGGCGATCCTGGGCTCTATCTTCGGTGCTTTTGGAATCGCAATCAGCAGCATAATGATCGCTTTTATAGGTTTCGGTGCGATGAGCCTTGCGACCGCCGGCACGAGCGGCGAAAATCTGCTTAACGTAAGCCTTTTTAATGCGCTGCCTGCGTCGTTGGGCTCGGTTTTGATGCTGGGACTATTGGCGGCGATCATATCCTCTGCGGACACCTGCTTGATCACGGCTTCTAGCATCTTCGCGCACGATATTTTGCGAAGCGAGGATCTAAAAATTTACCGCATCGCTACGCTAGGTTTCGGCGCGATCGCGCTACTTTTAGCAAGCTTCGGGGGCGAAATTTTAAACTATCTCTTCGCAGCGAGCAACATCTTCGTAAGCGGCGTGGCGACGGCGCTATTTTTCGCCATCATCTTTCGCGGCAAGATCGATAAGGATCTTGTTTTGTGCGCCATGTATCTAGGCGGCGCCTTGGGGCTAGCCGCGGCTATTAGCGGTATAAATGCCTTTGCCGTAGCAGGGATCATTACGGCGTGCATTTTATGCCTGGCGGCCAGATTAAAATTTAACGCAGCCTCTTCAAAGCTTGATCCAAACTGCGTCTGCATACCCAAAGCAAGCGAGTGCGAAGAGAAATAAGCGCAGCTAGCCGCTTTCGGTAAAATTTCACGCGGGCGGATACGGCGCGTTTAATAATATCGTTATCGCATAAGAGTGAAGCTGCTAAATTTATCCCGTTTTGCATTGCAAGATTGATAGTCTCTTTATGCGCCATAAACGAGATCATCTGTGTAGCGTCTAAATTTAAAAAGGGGTGAGAAATCTCTCGCCCCTGAAATTTTAAGTA
>CAUSAC010000059.1:0-7746 GCA_963529615.1 uncultured Campylobacter sp.
TTGTAAGCGAGCCGGTGGCGATATTGCGAGCGATGATCTCAAGAGGGAAAATCTTACATTTTTTTACGAGCTGCTCGGTCGGGCTAATCGTCTCAACAAGCGCGGTGGCGATGCCGTGCTTTTTAAGCAGATCAAAAATCAGCGTCGAAATTTTACAATTCAGCGCGCCTTTCCCACTCTCTTCGGCCTTCTTGACGCCGTTAAATGCCGTCAGCGAATCTTTAAATTCCGAAATCAAAAGGTCGTCACTTTCGTTAACCGACCACATCTTTTTGCCCTTGCCTTCGTAGATGAGCTCTTTTTTGGTAGCTTGCATCACACTCTCCTTACTTGATGTTTAGAATTTTTATCGCGTCTATTGCGGTTTTTAACTGGATATCGTTATTAATCTGCTCTGCGGTGATGAAATTTTTCTCATCCTTTTTCTGAGCATCTTTTTTCTTGGTCTCGACCTTGGCTAGCTCGCCTTGCAGGTGCTTTTTAAGATCGGCCTCTTTTAGCGAGAATTCATCCTCGTCGCGGCTCGGCACCTTACCCGGCGCCACTATGAGATCAGGCGTCACGCCCACCGCTTGGATGGTGCGACCACTTGAGAGATAGTAACGCGCTATGGTAAGCCGCAGAGCTTCTTTATCCTCTATCGGCAGGATCACCTGCACGCTTCCCTTGCCAAAAGTTTTTTCACCAACTAACACGGCGCGCTTTAGATCCTGAAGCGAGCCACTTACGATCTCGCTTGCACTCGCGCTACCGCCGTTTACTAATACTACCAGCGGCAAATCGGTGATCTTCTTTTTAGGATCGGCGTTGTGCGCTTCGGTTTCGTTTTTCGCGCGCCCTTTTTGAGAGACGATAAGACCTTTGCTGACGAATAAATTTACAAGCCCGATCGCTTGATCCAAAAGCCCGCCCGGGTTATTTCGCAGATCCAAGATAATGCCCTTGGCGTCTCTGTGCTCTTTTATAAATTTGCTCGCGTCCGCTACCACGTGCTGATCAAAATTCGTAACGCGCAGATATAAAATTTTATCATCCTCGATCATCTTGGCGTAAACCGATTCCACTTTGATTATATCTCGGATGATCTCGACGTCGAAAGGCTTGCTAACGCCCTTGCGCACGATCGTTAGAGTGATTTTAGTTTTCGGCTTGCCGCGCATTTTTGAGACCGCATCGTCGATCGTGATGCCGAAAGTCGCGTTGCCGTCGATACGCAATATCACGTCGTTAGCCTGAATGCCTTTCTTGTCGGCAGGAGTCCCCTCGATAGGCGAGATGACGGTCAGAGCGCCGTCTTTCATACCCACCTGAATTCCAAGTCCGCCGAACTCGCCCTCGGTCTGGACTTTCGTGTCGTTAAACGCCTTTTCGTCCATATAGCTTGAGTGCGCGTCGAGGTTATTCATAAGCCCCGAGATCGTCTTATCCACGAGCTCCGAGAAGGTCATCTCATCGACATAATTGTTTTCGACGATCGCAAGCGTCTTGGTAAGCTTGGCTAGCGCCTCCAGACGCGTTTTTTCGCTGTCTGGCTTTTTGGTTGCGTTGACCTCTCTGGCTTGTAAATTTCCGGTAAAAAAACTAACGCCTAAAAATAGAGAAAATATGAATCCCAAGCCAAAAAAGAGGTGTTTTTGTCGCAAAGTTTATCCTTGAAAGTAAAATGGAGTGAATTTTATAGAAAATTGGCTAAAAATAAGGTAAATTTCATACGAAATTTGCGCGTTTACGGATAAATTTAAGGCGAAATTTTAAAATCTCACTAAAAAACCTTGACATAAAGACACTAAAGTTATATAATGCAATCAACTTAAACTTTAGGAGAAAATTTATGAATGAAACTATTGAAATTTTAACCGATAAAATGCGCTCTTTGCTCGAAAGCAGCGTTTCTTTGGCGATCCATTCCAAAAATAACGAAGTGGGCGTATTGCATATGCTCTGGGCTTTGGTAGCCGACAGCGGCTCGGTGCTAAATCAAATCTTTAATAAATTTAGCATCGAAAAGACCGCGGTCGAGCTTGAGATCAAAAGCGAAATTTCAAATTTACCGACCAGCTCAAACGTCACGAAGGAAAACGTGCGAATCTCGCGCGAGCTGATGAACTCGCTAGAGGTCGCAAAAGGGCTGATGACGAGCTCGGGCGATAAATTTATCGCCGTAGATACCTGGCTGATTGCAAATTTAAACGCAGATCCGCTAAAGAAAATTCTGTCTAAATTTGCAGATCTTAGCGAGATCAAAAAGGAGCTAGAGGCGCTTCGCGGCGGCAAAAGCATCGATTCGCAAACCGCTGACGAGACGCTTGAGGCGCTTAGCAAATTCGGCGTCGATCTCACCGCCAAGGCGATCGCGGGCGAGCTCAATCCGGTCATCGGTCGCGACGAGGTGATCTCGCGAATGATGCAAATTTTAATCCGCAAGACGAAAAACAACCCTATCCTGCTCGGCGAGCCGGGCGTGGGAAAAACCGCGGTCGTCGAGGGTCTTGCTCAGCTGATCGCCAAAAAAGAGGTTCCGCTTAGTCTGCAAAACAAACGCGTAATCGCGCTTGATATGAGCGCTCTGATAGCGGGCGCGAAGTACCGCGGCGAGTTTGAAGATAGGCTCAAAGCCGTCATAAACGAGGTCGTAAAGGCCGCAAACGTCGTACTTTTCATCGATGAAATTCACACCATCGTAGGCGCGGGCGCAAGCGAAGGCTCTATGGATGCCGCAAACATCCTAAAGCCCGCTCTTGCGCGCGGCGAGCTGCACGCGATCGGCGCTACGACGCTGAAAGAGTACCGAAAGTATTTTGAAAAAGACGCCGCGCTTCAGCGCCGCTTCCAACCCGTAACGGTCGCAGAACCTAGCGTGAGCGAGGCTACGGCGATCCTGCGCGGCATAAAGGAGCGGCTAGAGGTGCATCACAACGTCACCATCACCGATAGCGCGCTAGTCGCCGCCGCAAGGCTAAGCGACCGCTACATCAGCGATAGATTTCTGCCTGATAAGGCGATCGATCTCATTGACGAAGCGGCGGCGGAGCTTAAAATGCAGATAGAAAGCGAGCCCAACGAGCTTGCAAAGGCTAAGCGCGACATCCTCACGCTTCAGGTCGAAAAGGAAGCCCTTAAGATGGAGGATGACGGCAAAAACGACGAGCGGCTCGCGCAGATCGACAAAGAGATCGAAAATTTAACCGAGCAAAAAAACGCGCTTCAGGCTAAATTTGAAAACGAAAAGTCCGTATTCGGCGGCATTAGCGAGGCGAAAAAAGCGATCGACAGCCTCAAAAACGAAGCTAGCCTAGCAAGACGCAACGGCGATCTTAGCAAGGCTGCCGAGATCGAATACGGCAAGATCCCCGCCGCGCAGGCGAAGGTCAAAGAGCTTGAGGCGAAGTGGGACGCGATGAAAGAAAACGGCGTGCTTTTGCGAAACCGCGTGGACGAGGAGAGCGTGGCTGAAATTTTAAGCAAATGGACGGGCATCTCGGTAAGTAAAATGCTCTCCTCCGAAAAGGAGAAATTCCTCCACATCGAGGAGCACCTAAAAGAAAGCGTCGTGGGGCAGGACGAGGCGCTGCACGCCATCGCTCGCGCCGTCAAGCGCAATAAAGCGGGGCTTGTGAATGAAAATCGCCCAATCGGAAGTTTTTTGTTCCTAGGCCCTACCGGCGTCGGCAAGACCGAGAGCGCGAAGAGCTTAGCGAGGTTTTTATTCGATGATGAGCGAGCGATGATCCGCTTTGATATGAGCGAGTATATGGAAAAACACAGCGTCTCGCGCCTGCTCGGTGCGCCTCCTGGATACGTGGGCTACGATGAGGGCGGACAGCTTACCGAAGCTGTGCGCAGAAAGCCCTACTCTGTGCTGCTTTTTGATGAGATCGAAAAGGCGCACAAGGACGTTTTTAACATCCTACTTGGAATTTTAGACGATGGGCGCGCGACCGATAATAAGGGTGTTACGGTTGATTTCAAAAACACGATCATCATCCTAACGAGCAATATCGGCTCGGCTAAGATTATGGAGCTTGACGCCAAAAATGCGGACAAGCCGCGCGAGATCGCGCTTGCCGAGCGCGAGGAGGCGGTAAAGAGCGAGCTGAAGAATTATTTCAAGCCCGAATTTATCAACCGCCTGGACGACATCGTGATCTTCAATGCCCTAAGCGAGGACGATCTTATAAAAATCGTGGGCATTATGTTTAAAAGCCTGCAAAAAACGCTCGCAAATCGTGGCATTAACGCGAGCCTAAGCGAAAATGCCAAAAAGCTCATCGCCTCGGCGGGCTTTGATATCGAATACGGTGCAAGGCCGCTACGAAGGGCGCTCTACGACTTAGTAGAGGACAAAATCGCCGATATGATCCTAAGCGACGAGATCAAAACCGGCGATCGGATCGAAATCGGCGCACGTGACGGCGAGATCGAGATAAAGAGGGTGAAGTAAAATTCAGCGGAATTTATCCTGCAGGGTAAATTCCGCGCTTCTGCTAAGTAAATTTGGCGAGGTGAATCTAAAATACTTTATTAATATAAATTGGGCGAATAATCTATCTCCTTAGGAATTGAAACTTGGTATTTTGCGCCATGATAGGATCGGCGCATAGTAGAATTCCATCCAGTTGAGAATTGAAACTTTGAATATATGCTCGATCAAAATAACGGAATGGAGTAGAATTTCATCCCGTTGGGAATTGAAACTTATTGAGCGCCTCTTTTGCTGCGCTAAGCGAACGGTAGAATTCCATCCCGTTGGGAATTGAAACCTGGAATAAGAGCCTACGACTTTCGTTCCTTGCGGGGTAGAATTTCATCCTCTTGGGAATTAAAATGCTCTATTTAAAGCTTCATTTGTTCCTCTTACATAGTAGCATTCTGTAGAATTTACCGAGCCGAATTCTGCCTGATAAAATTTTTACCAAATTAAATTCCGGCTTAGATTTTAAAATTTATCGAGCAAGGCTCCGCATCTCAGAGCTTAGAATTTCAAATTTAAGAAACAGTGACTTCAAGCTGCGTGGTTCAAAAAGCGAGGATTTAGATTATAAAATTTAAGAAGGCAGGTAGGATTAGAATTTTAAAATTCGAAGTCGATGACCGAAATTTCAGACTTCGAAACCTAAAATTTTAAATCCGAAGCGGAATCAAATTTTAAAATAATTTCAAAATTTACCCCTTTTAAATTTACATATCTCAAGCTCTATTCATAAAATTTTACGTATTAATTTACGCAAAATTTGGTCAAAAAAGATGATCTCATAAACTTATCCGCATTAAATTTTATCTCTTCTTTTTAGAATGAAAACCATCGCGGACGCGATTATTAGCGATGATAAAGCGCTTATAATCATTATGTTAAAATTAAAATTTGAGCGATCAAACAGATGACCCAACCAAGTAAAACCCGCTTTTGCTAGGATTATTACGGTCAGCGAATAAGTATAAAATAGACTTATAAAAAATGCAGATGCGCCGGATATTTTATCCAGCAGAATAAAAGCCTTTATCTTTGAAAATACGAAGCAGCAGATGATTAAAGGCAAAATTACCGTCGCGCAAAATAGATACAATACCATAGCGCCGAAAATATCGCTTTCGCTATCGCTCGCTTCTTCGTGCCACGTTAGTTTAAAAGCTTTCATAACGATAGAAAGCGGATTCGCGATATCGTAACCGCTATACTCCGCCAAAAAAACCGCATCTATGCTGGCAAATATAACGCCCAAGCAATCTATAGTAAAAATGAGCAAGGCGATCCAGAATAAAATCCTCACCCCTTTTAGCTCAAAACATTTTTTAATGAACTCTATTATCACCCTGCCCCCCAATTCATATAGCTTTTAAGATCAATTTGGCTTTTATATCGCGTTTCATTTCGGCGCTTTTAAAGACATTTTATCGTAATTTCTCATCAAATTTTAGCCTTTCGCTGCGCTAAATTTTAAAATTTACCGAGCTGAATTCTGATCGGATAAAAAACTATTTATCCTTTTCTTGCATCTATCAACGTGACTTTATAATTTTCACCTTGCTTATTGTTCTCGCGTCATTTTTTATCCTTTATATTTAATCGTGCAGAAAAGTTACGACTTCGTGTTCTTTTGGAACATATTCCCTATTTTCAATGCCGCCACTACCATACTCAGACAAGGCTTCATTTAAAATTTTATAAAGCTCGTCTATCGAAATATCTCCAATGTCAGAATTTACGCTTTGGAATTTATATTTGACCTTAAATGGATTTTCCGTGAAATATTTACTCGTTGTCTCATCATAAATTCGCCTTATATCAAGCTCGATATTTTTACCTTTATAATAAAGCAACCAAATATCCTCGCCCGTATAGCCATCCCGTGGATCCGGCAGTTGAGGGCTACCGATAAAGATAAGATAGGTCTGTTTTTGTTTATCTACTACCCAATTTAACCATCTAATATCTTGATCGCTCAATAAAGGTTTTCTAAATTTTGTCCTAATTTTATCAACAGTGTCTATAATGCTGTATCTTTCCGAATCAACTTTAGAAATATATTCCGCTACAAACGCCATTCTCGACTCCTTAAAATTTAATTCTCGGATTATACCGCGATATGTTTATACCTGCCTATGCGCTAATATATAATGTATTTAAAATTTAAAACCGCTTTGATCTACTCAATTTTAAGGTCTTTTGCCGCCCTAAATTTTAAAATTTCAAGTTTGCAAAGAACGGGTAAAATTCTAAATTTAAAAGTCCCGCGCTGCGCTAAATTTTAAAATTTCAAACAGACGAGGCATGGGTTGTATGAAATTTAAAATTCCAAATCCTAAAGACAAGATAAATTCTATACCTCTAGCCTGCACGAAATTTTAAAATTTCAGGCTCACGAAAGCGGATAAATTTTAAAATTTCAAACCTATGGAGGCTAGATAAAATTCCAAGCTCGCGAAGGACGAGCGGAATTCTAAAATTTTATAATTTTAAATTCCATCCTACTTTGTTTTCTTTGCGCTGTCTTTACTAGTCGTTGCGTTGGCGTCGATGTAGCCCATCTGGACGAGCTTTTCGTAGATTTGCATTATTACGGGACCTGCCGCGCTTCCGCCGCCGCCGCCGTGTTCTACGAGTACGGTTACGGCGTATTGCGGCTTGTCGTACGGCCCAAAGCTCGTCATCCAGGCGTGCGAGCGGTGGAAGTAGTCCATATCGGCCTCTTTCATTCGCTTTTTGGCGGTTTGTGAGATGCCTACGACCTGCGCGGTGCCGGTCTTGACCGCTAGAGGCACTACTGCGGTATGGATGAGCTTGTAGGCGGTGCCTCCGTCGGGGTTATTGCCGACCTCATACATCCCGCGCCGCACGAGGGGCAGCTGCGCCTTTTCTTTCGGCGTGAAAAGCTCGGTAGGGGCAAATTCTACCGGCTTGCCGTCGATGCTTTTTAAAAAATGCGGCGTGATAGCCTTGCCCGAGGCGATCTGCGCGGTGTTTTTCGCCACCTGCATAGGGGTGACGAGCACGTCGCCTTGACCGATCGAGGCATTGACCGTCTCGCCCTGATACCACGCGCGCTTAAATTTCTGCATTTTCCAGGCCTTATTAGGCATCGTGCCTACAAACTCATTGGGCAGATCGACGCCCGTTTTGCTACCGAAACCCATACGCTGCAGATACGCGGACATATAGTCGATCCCCACCAGCAGCGAGCCTTCGTAAAAATACACGTCGCAGCTGCCTTTAATCGCCTCTATTAGGCTCACGCGTCCGTGACCCCA
>CAUSAC010000060.1:0-7279 GCA_963529615.1 uncultured Campylobacter sp.
TGTTTTCCATAGTTTTATTTTATAAAAAATTAGCTTTGTAAAAGCAAAATTTAACTATACTTGCGTTTTACAAATAAATTTAAAGGAGTAAATTTGCGAAGTCATTATTGCGCCGATTTGAGTAAAAACGATATCGGCAAAAGTGTAACCGTGTGCGGCTGGGTAAATTCTTACCGCGACCACGGCGGCGTGATTTTTATAGATTTGCGCGACCGAAGCGGGCTTTTACAGCTAGTCTGTGATCCCAAAGATAGCCACTCGGCATACGAGGTAGCAAATACCGTGCGAAACGAATTCGTCCTAAAAGCAGTCGGCAAGATCCGCGCTCGCGGCGAGGGGCTGGAAAATCCAAATTTAAAAACGGGAGACATTGAAGTCGTGGTAGAAAGCTTAGAGATAGAAAATCCAAGCAAGCCGCTTCCTTTCGTAATCGGTGATAAAAGCGTCAACGAAGAAACGAAGCTAAAATACCGCTTTTTGGATCTGCGCGCCGAGGGGAGCTTCGATAAATTTAAGATGCGCTCCAAGGCTGCGATCGCCGCGCGAAATGCTCTTGATAGGCTAGGCTTTGTGGAGGTCGAAACGCCGATCTTAACGCGCGCGACGCCTGAGGGCGCTAGGGATTATCTAGTGCCTAGCCGCGTCTATCCGGGCAGCTTCTACGCGCTTCCGCAAAGTCCGCAACTTTTTAAACAGCTTTTGATGTGCTCGGGTTTTGATAAATACTTCCAGATCGCGCGCTGCTTTCGCGACGAAGACCTGCGCGCCGACCGCCAGCCGGAATTTACGCAGATCGATATCGAGATGAGCTTCAATACCCAATACGACGTAATGAGCGTAGCCGAGGAGGTTTTAAAGGATATTTTCAAATCCTGCGGTCGCGAGATCGTCACACCTTTTAGACATATGGAGTATAAAGACGCGATGGAGCTTTACGGCAGCGACAAACCCGATCTGCGCTACGATATGCCTTTCATCGACGTAGCCGATATTTTTGAAAAATCGAGCAACGAAATTTTTTCAAATTTAGCCAAAGACCGCAAAGCCAACCGTGTAAAAGCTCTTAAAGTCGAGGGCGGCGATCTGAAATTTAGCAAGCGCCAGATGCAAGGCTTTGAGGAATACGTGAAAAAATTCGGCGCACAGGGCCTAGCATTCATTCAAGTAAAAGAGGACGGTCTAAAGGGACCGCTGGTAAAATTCTTTGAAAAAAGCGAGCTTG
This sequence comes from uncultured Campylobacter sp., assembly GCA_963529615.1. GTDB lineage: Bacteria > Campylobacterota > Campylobacteria > Campylobacterales > Campylobacteraceae > Campylobacter_B. The sequence continues at coordinate 1,223 of CAUSAC010000060.1, forward strand.
ATGAGCTTATCAAGCGCTGCGAGCTAAAGGTCGGCGACGTCGTATTTTTCGGCGCGGGCAAAAAGAAAATCGTGCTTGATTATATGGGTAGATTTAGAATTTTCCTTGCAAACGAGCTTGGTCTCATAGATCCGAACAGGCTTGAGTTTTTGTGGGTCGTAAATTTTCCTATGTTTGAGCAAAACGACGACGGCAGCTACTCTGCGATGCACCATCCTTTTACGATGCCGAATAATCCCGACGAGCCAGATTTGGAGGATATCACGTCGATCGCCTACGACGTCGTACTAAACGGCATCGAACTTGGCGGCGGCAGCATCAGGATCCATAAAGCGGACATTCAAGAGAAGGTCTTTAGGCTGCTTAAGATCGAGCCTGCGGAGCAGAGGGAGAAATTCGGCTTCCTGCTTGATGCGCTAAGCTTCGGCGCGCCTCCGCACGGAGGTATCGCGATCGGCTTTGATAGGCTGATGATGCTCGTTACCGGCTCAAGCAGTATCCGCGAGGTCATCGCGTTTCCTAAAACGCAGCGCGCGCAGTGTCCGCTCACCAAAGCCCCTAGCGTCGTTACAGACGAGCAGCTTCGCGAGCTAGGTCTTAGGCTTCAGAAAAAGGAGCAAAAATGAAAAGCCTTTTTCTAATCATCGGCGCTCCGGGCAGCGGCAAAACGACCGATGCGAGTATGATCGCTCAGATGAATCAAAGCATCGAGCACTACTCCACGGGCGATCTGCTACGCGCCGAGGTAGCAAGCGGCAGCGCTCTGGGCAGGCAGATAGATGGCTTCATTTCTAAAGGCAATCTCGTGCCGCTTGATATCGTCGTAAATGCTATCGTTAGCGCGATTAAAAGCTCACCTAAAGACTTCATCATCATCGACGGCTATCCAAGGAGCGTCGAGCAGATGAACAAGCTAGACGAGGTGCTGCGAGGCGACGATGATGTAAATCTTAGCGCGGTAATCGAGGTATGCGTTAGCGAGGAGGTCGCCAAGGAGCGTGTTTTAGGACGCGCTCGCGGAGCGGACGATAACGAGGAGGTCTTTAAAAACCGCATGGCGGTATTTTCAGAGCCGATCGAGGATATCCGTAAATTTTACGGCGACGCGGGCGTATTTTACAGCGTAAACGGCGAGCGCACGGTCGAGGAGATCGTAGCGGACATAAACGCTATAATCGCCGCGCAGATCGAAAAACTGGGCTAGCGCGCTTGGATGGCGACTTGAATTTTAAGTGCCTTTGGCTTCTTTTTCATACCGCAAGCGGCGCAGATCGCGTTTAAATTTAACGCGCCTTTTTTGCGAGTGCGCCTTTAAATTTATAGCTTGCCGTTGTGCTAGATAGCCAAAGTTCAAGCGTAAATTTAAGTAGCTCGCCGTGTAAATTTAAATGTAAGCGTCAAATACAAATGGATTTAAATTTAATAAAATTTCAGATCTGTTTGCGGACGCAGAGATTAAAATTTTAAGGATAGATATGGTTAGAAAATTTTTAATTAGTATGGCTTTGTGTGCGGCTGCATTCGCTGCGGGCGGATTTGTGCCAAGCGGCTCCGCGGCGCAAACTCAACCGTCAAGCGTCAAAGAAGCGCTTACATTAAGAGATGATTCTTTTGTCGCGATCGACGGCAGGATAAAATCTCAACTCAGACACGAACATTATAGATTTGTGGATCAAAACGGCGATAGCATCGAGGTTGAGATCGACGATGACGTTTGGTGCGGCGTGAGCGTGGATGAAAATACGCTCGTGCGAATTAGCGGCGAGATCGATAAAGATTTTACCAAAACAATGATAGACGTGAAAAATATCAAAATTTTAAATTCTAAATAAAGGAAAACTATGGATCTTTCAAAGATAAAAGTGGGCTCAAACCCCGATAAAATCAACGCAGTGATCGAGATCCCTTACGGCTCGAATATCAAATACGAGATCGACAAAGCAAGCGGCGCGCTATGCGTAGATCGCGTGCTATACGGCGCGATGTTTTACCCCGCAAACTACGGCTTCGTGCCCAATACCTTAGCCGACGACGGCGATCCCGCGGATGTTTTGGTTCTAAACGAATACCCGCTTGCCGCAGGCAGCGTGATCCCGTGCCGCTTAATCGGCGTTTTGATGATGGAGGACGAAAGCGGAATGGACGAGAAGCTGCTTGCCGTGCCGGTTAGCAAGATAGATCCGCGATATGACGGCATCAAAGGGGTCTCCGATCTGCCTAAAGCGACGCTGGATAAGATCAAAAATTTCTTCGAAACCTACAAGCTTTTAGAGCCGAATAAATGGGTTAAAGTAAAGGATTTCGCAAGCGCCGCGGAAGCCGAGAAAATCCTAGACAAAGCGATCAAGGCTTATAAATAATCCCCTTTTTGCGCACTCGGCGCTAAAATTTAATCAAAATTTGACCGATCCGCTCGGTCAAATTTATTTTTAAATTTTAATTCTACAAATTTTCAAATTTTAAAATATTTTAAATTCCGCGCAAATTTTACCTGAAGCCTGCGCTTGGTTTTTTCGCTTGTTTTTCGGCGGTTAAGCTAAGCAGTCTTGGGTTATTTAAATAAAGATTTTTTAAAACTACATTGCGCAAAATAGCGTGACGGAGACAAAACCTTACGCGCTAACGGTGGAGAAATTCTGCGAACTAAAAGACTTCATAGAGACCGCAGTTAAAATTTCAAAATTCGCTATCTTGATTTTGAAAGAGATCGCGGGCGTCATTGCAAAATTATAAAGCTGACATCATCGCAGATAGAATCTTTTAGGTTGCCGCGTCACGTAAAATTTGAAATTTATACGTTACATAAAATTTGAAAATCTAAATGATACCAAATGATTTACTATCGCCATCCTTTTTAAATTTACTAATAAATCTATAAATTTTGATTCCAAAGGTTTTTGTTTTAATAAGACGTCAAACACTTGATTAAATTTCAAAACTGAAACTCCCATGTGAGTTTATAGTTCCTACCCGGCGAGTAAAAGCGGTTGATGCCAAGTCCTGTTTCTTGATCTATCAAATTGCTAGTTCCAAAAGGCCTTATTGATCTGGCGCTTTCCCAAGTGATATATTTGCGATCGGTTATATTATACGCGCCTGCACGAAGAGTTAGATATTTGATCGGCTTTACATATGTTACGAAGTCTATCGTGGTATATCCGCCGCTTCTCCATTCCACTTCGCTATTGCTTACAGGTTTGCCGTTTACGATTTTGCCGCTTCGCGCTTGCTCATACCAATACATATTATAGGTGTCGTCTCCTTTTTTTGCAGCTACCGCAGTTACAAATAGATCTGCGCCGAATTTATCTCCTGGGCTTTGGTAGCTTACGCTATAAACCGCCGTTCTAGGCTGGATCGCATTCATCGGAGTATCTATTTTGCCGTTACCTATGTCCATTCTACCCTTTTGGATACTTAGCTTATATCCAATGCTAAAACCCTGCAATGGCTGCCAAATTTGATCCAAAGCCAGTCTCGAGTCTATCTCTATTCCTCTTACCCTTGCTTTTGGACGATTTACGTTTTGATACACAGAGGTAGGCATTGTACTTCCACCGTTTCCATAAGGAAGCTGGAATTCCCCCTTATACTGTAAATCTATAAAATTCCTATAATCCGTTTGGAATAAATTCAATGTAACGAAGCTTGGCGAATTATGAAGCGTAAAGGCAATCTCTTTAGTCTTTGCCGTTTCTTTTTTCAAATCCAAATTTGGATATATCGAAAAATCCGGATGCTGGAAAGTGAAGTAAATTTCGTCCGAAGTAGGCGCCCTAAATCCGTTTGCATATTTAAGTTGAAGTCTGAAAAAATCAAGTGGATCGATGCTTGTAGCTAAAGAATATGAATTTGCCGAATATTTTCTCTTCTGAGAAGCTAAATATACGGCGTTGGCTTCTGCATTTGCATTCTTATGCGCCTTTATCTCATCACTAGACGGCGTACCGGGAAGCGGAGTATAAGGAACAAACATTCCGATAAATAGATCAGTTGGAATTTTTGGTGTTACGCCCGGGATATATGATGGATTGTGCTTAACCTTATCATACCTATAATTAAGATCAAAGGCTAAAACATCGTTTATACGAAAGTCATCTCCCACATAAAGCGCTCCGGTTTTGGTCTCAACCGGAATAAGGAAGCTAAAAGGATCATCTTCGTGACCGCAAGCGTTATTATAGGCAGAGGCATTGGTATATGATTGGCATTTATCTGGATACCAAGTGCCTAATATGGGAAACTTAGGATTAGTATTTCTAACTCCTGCAAAGTATTTAGCCCACCATTGTTTATTTTGAGGAGAATAACCCGCCCTATTTACCATACTTTTATCGCTTTTACTATAAAGCCCTCCATAACTTAAAGAGTGTTCTGTGCTTTTTATATGAAAGTCTTTTGTAAGATCAAGATTAAACTGCTTAGTATCGGTATTTAAATCCCTATCCTTCCAGTTATTTTCTACATATCCGTTTTGGTTAGGTAAAAGTACCTCATCCGAACCAACTGGTGATAATTTGCCGTAATTGCCTTTACTATGAGGCGTAGTTACTTTATTTATTGAATATGTTTTATATGTGCCGCTATCGGTATCAAAAAGAGTCATGCCTTTAGAACAATCATATTCATCACAATTTACGTAAACATCATCATTAGGTTTATAACTACTATATGCGTCCGTATTTAATATATGAGGTTCATTTTTTGGATTATCCGGATCTGAAAAATCAAATTGACTATCTACTAATGTAGGCATAAATCCCCACTTTAGCCATGTCTTTACTTCTCCTCCGTATTTATCTACCATTTTTCCGTTTTCGTTTATATGTAGACCGGACGGATTTGAAATACCTGCGCAGTTATCGCCCTCGCAATATTCGTCCGTTCTTGCCTTTAGTTTAATGCGCTGCTTGTTGTAGCTAAATTTCAGGCTATCCCATAAAGGCGTTTCATCGAAATTTTCGTAAGAAAACGAGTAATTCTTTCTTTCGCTTCTATCGTTAGTGTGTCGTATATCGTTAGTCAATGCTCCCCAAGGGGTTTGCGTATTATAAAGAGCAAATTGATTCGACCAGTCTATTCCCTCTGATTTTATATTAGACTTATCGTATCCTAAGCTAAATCTATCGGTATCGGTAGGCTGAAAGCCAAATTTTACCAATGTGCTTTTTTTGTAAATTCTATAAGGATCAGGTTTTTCTCTAACTTTTCTTATAACAGTAGGATCATATTTTTTATATCCCCAGTTTTTTAGTTCATGTCCTTCTCTATCGGTGTGAATAGCCAAGAGATCAAACCATTTAAACCGAACTGCAGCTGCGTGGCTTTGCCAGTTTTGTCTATCCGCACTTTGATACCCGCGCTTAAATCCGTAATACCAATCCTTCTCCGTTAGATAATCTCTCGCATCCTTTGTCTCAAACGCTACTGAGCCACCTAGCGCGCCCGAGCCTCTTTTTACCGAATCTGCACCTTTAGTGATATTTACCTGTTTTACGTTTTCAACCTCAACGCCGTTTCTGGTGTTATTAAAGTTTCCGTATCCTTCAAATAGATCTTTAAATCCTTGCGAGCTTAACGTTTCTGCCTGGCGAAGCCCATCTATGCTTATATCTACGCGGTTTTCATCTACTCCGCGGATCGAGTAGCCACTAGCACCGAATCTTCCACTTTCTACAACCGAAACGCCGGTTTCGTGACGAACCATATCTCTACTATCGCTAACTTGCTCTTTGGCGAGTTGCTTTGCGCTCTTTTTGGTTTCGCCGACTTTTTTGGTAAGCGGGTCGCTTTCTACGTTTCCCGTAACATTGATCTGCCCTAAATTTTGGGAGCCACCTTCGCTATCATCTTCCGCAGCTAAAGTGGCCGCGCATAAACAAAGCGCTCCCGCCGCTGCAATAGAAAACCTAAATAAGCTCATTTTGATCCTTTTATAATACTATTTCTCATAGGCGTTATTAAAAGCGGCGATATATTAGTGAAAAATTCTTTAAATTTAAATTAAAAAGAATTTATTTATCATTTGTAATTTCGGAACTTAATTAAATTTAAAGA
>CAUSAC010000061.1:0-7242 GCA_963529615.1 uncultured Campylobacter sp.
GCCTAGGGCTTTACGCTTTAGGCGCATGTCGCTTACCATTTTTAGCGCAAGCGCGACCGGATCGGTATCTACGTGCATCACAGAGCCAAGTGCCCGCCTGGTGCCCTCTTTGAAAAAGTGTATGACGTTTGCGGAGCCGTGGATTTGATATTCGACGCAGTGATACGAGTCGATGCCCATTAGACGGAATCCGAGCGAGGCATCGACGCCCTTTTCGTTCGCCCACTCGGGAGAGGTGAAGGCAAGCGGCAGCTCGTAGAGATTTTTGCCTAGCACTCCTGCGATACCTGCGAAAATTCCGCTGGAGCGGGTATTATCGATGCACTCGCCCACGTGCCATACCGGTGGAAGCTCGTCTTTTTCTAAAAACGCCCGCAGCGACGCGCCTGCTTTTTTATACGCGCTTTTTTGGCAAAAGCCCAGCTTCATTAACGGGAACGACGCGCAGCCATTGGTTAGGATTAGGACGTTATTTTCGATTAGGGTTTGTGCGACATCTATGATAGCACGCTCATAAGGCACTTTAGGATTGGTGCAGCCGACCATATTTACGATGCCTAAAATTTCACCGCTTTTTAGCGCGTGCGCTAACGGCTCCATGCCGCCGTAGTGCTTATGGATGAATTCTACCGAAAAGCCCACTTCGGCCTCGACTTCATACGGCGGGATATATACCGGCAGACCCTTACGCTTTTCGTGAGATTGCAATGCGCGATCTAGAATTTTACGCGCCAAATTCCTAGTCTCGGCGATATTGCTATGGTGATGATCGTAGCCAATATGTTCGGCTCCGGGAAGCCTAGCTGATGAGCTTGTGGTAACGACCTTGGTCTGGAAGCAGTTAGCCACATCCATGATCGCAGGATAGACATCTTGGACATCGGCGACCCACAGATCAAGCGCGCCCGTGCCTATGACGAGTTCGGCAGTTACGGCGTTTGAGAGCGGCACGACGCCCCAGTTGCGATACATCGCCGATAGCCCAGAACAGCACACGCCGTAAAATGCGATACCCTGCGCTCCTATTGCGCGAGCCTTGTCTTGGTACTCCTTAGAATTTCCGATCTCCACTATTAGGCTTACTAATGTCGGCAGATGTCCGTGCACGGCGATATTGACCCAGCCTTTTTTAAGCGCGCCCATATTGCTTTTGGAAGTTACGCGATCTCCTACGCCAAATAGTGCATCCGTAGCGATATTCGCAGCTACTACGCCGGTGAAGGTAAAAGCAAGCCCGCAGCGCAAAAGATGCTGCATCACGCTGCGCCAGTCTCCGTCCGTGCCTACACCCGTTCGGTGATACGCCTCAAAGACTTCGTTATATGCACTAATTGGCAAGATATCCAGCTTGCGCCATACCTCTTGACGCTCCTTGGGTGCGAGTGCAGTGATGGTTTTATACTCGCCACTGCTTTGCGAAAGATCTGTCAAAAGCGTATCGGCAAGCTCGATCGCTACCTCTTTTAACTCTCTGCCTTCAGTTGGAATTCCAAAGGCTTTGGCGGTATTGATGATTTTGTATTCGCCTATTATGGGCAGATCTAGCTTGCCTTGTGCCGCCCATTTTAGCGACAGCAGAAGCTCTCTGGCATGTGCGCCGTGTTGAGCTACGCCTGCAGCTACTTGGCGCAGTAAGTTGCGCGACACGATGAGATCGGCGTCCGCACCGCAAGTGCCGCGATCAGCCTTTTTAGTAATTTTGCAAGGCCCCATATTGCAGATCTTACAGCATACTCCGGTAAGTCCATAGCTACACATCGGCATCTGTTTATCGAAGCGATCAAACGCCGTATCTACGCCGATCTGCTCCATCCTAAGCATCATTTCGCGCACGGCAGGATCAGGGGTTTTCTCAAGTACTTCTTGCTTTGTAGGGAAGGTCTTTTTGTATTCAAGCACCGCTTTCATATAATCCGCCGTAAATTCCGCCTCATGAAAATGCTCGAAAAGATTGCCCTGTGCATCTTTATGTGTGTGCGGACTAGCCTCTGCGGGCACTAAAACTTTTGGGATGCCGTGCTCGTCAAATCCGATAATCGCGCGATGAGAGTGGGGCTTGTGATCATGGCAATGTTTGTCGTGCTCATGCGAGCTGATGGCGGAATCCTCGTCGTGCTCATGCGAATACGCCGCAGAATTTGCGCCGTATTCGTGCAAATAAGCTGCGAGGTTTTTTTCTTGATCGTGTGGGTGGGTCGCAAGATCTTCGTCGTGTAGATGCGAGTGGATTGCGGAGCTATCGCTATGTTCGTGCGAGCAAGAGAAGTGGTCTTCGCTGCTTGGGCTCTTCGCAGGATTTGAGATGGAATTTATCGTAGAGCCTATCGCGGAATTTTGGGCGTTGCTTGCGCCTTGAGCGCTTGAGCGCGCCGCAGGGTTCGTGCCTGAAGCAGAGCTTGCGCTATCATCGTAACTCGGTGCGGAATTTTTAGCTTCGCAATCGCACTTGTCGCAGGAATTCTCGCCTGCGGCGCGATTTTTAGAAATTTTGTCGCGAGTATGCGAGGCGGAAGTCATAGAATTTGCGGCGGAATTTTTAGCAGTGATTGCACTTTTATAAAAAACGGACGCAGCTGAGCTTTTGACCGTGTCTGCGACGGAATTTTCTCCCGTATTCGTAGCGGAATTTTTATCCGTAGCAGCCTTCTTACGTGAGTCTTTTTGTTTTGAGATTTTGTCGTTTGCCATGACGTCTCCTTAAAATTTATTTTAAAAATAAGCGAGAATGCAGCCCTCAATAAATATACTTAAAAACTACACTATCTAATTCTTATAAATAAAATTTAATGAGATTGTATTTTTTAATTGCTTTAAATTCCCTTAATAGCGCATTAAAATAAAAGATAAAATTTTATGGATAAAATATACTAAAATAGCTGGATTTAAATTTTGCCAAGTGGCTCGATCATCTTAGATAATCGATTAGCTTGGCGGATATTTCGCGAAACTGCAAAATTTTATGCCCCTTTTTCTCGCGCATGAAATTTTGTGCGTCCTGAAGTCTGGCAAACGTGATGAGATCGTCGCTTCTGGCGCTTTGCAGCACGCTGCCGAAGACATAAAACGCGTCCTGCGCCCGCAAAATTTCGCCGCTTGCGTAATCGGTGACGTAAAGCTCCGCGCCGCCGAAATTTGCGTCCGTAGAATTTGCCTCGCGGGAATTTGCGCTAGCGGAATTTGCCTCAGCTAAATTGCCGCTAGCTGGATTTTTGCTCGCAGAATTCGCCCCTGCGGAAGCTCCGTTAAAATTTGCGCCCGAGCTCTCACTTTCAAAAAAATATGCAAACATCGCCTTGGGCGAAGCAAACGCTAGCGCGCTGCTGTCTTTGAGCCTTGCATAGGCGCGAAATTCGGGATGCGCGCTAGTATCGATGCCGTATTTGGCGCAGGTAAGATTTATATCTTTAAGCCACGCGGGCTCGCGCATGCTTTTAGAATTCTGCGCCAAGCCGGAGCCTATACTATCAGGCGCGCCTAAATTCTGCGCCGAGCTGGAGCTTTGAGCCGCGGAATTTTGCATCTCCGCTGCGCCGCAAAGCGCTATAAATGCCGCCAAAATGAGTGGAAATTTCACGCCAAATCCTTTGATCTAAAGATAAAATAGCCCAAAATCAGGCTCGCCGCGCCCAGCGCGATCGGATAGAGCAGCGAAAAGGCGATGAAAAGCCCGCGCCCGAAGTGATCTAGGATAAAATACGCCGTCGTGCCGATGACTGCAAGATCGGGATCAAATAGGCTGATAGCGGCGATGCGGAAGTCCTCCATCGGGTTTGCCAGGGCGATCGCAAAGATCAGATTTTCGTTTACGCCCGTTTTTGCGAGCAGTCCGATCAGCACGAGATCCAAAAACGCAAGGCAGAAAAGCCAGACGAAAAACGCGAGCCCAAGCCCCATCTCTTGGCTTTTTGAAACGGCGCAGATCAAAAATGCGATCCCTAAAAACGCCGCGCACAAGCTAAAAAGAAGCCCCGTATAAAGCAGGCAGATCGCCCACGGAATGCCCGTGCCTTTGATCGCGCCCCAAACGATCGCAAGCAGCAGCGATAAAAATATCGGCACGAAGACTCCAAATAGCCTTCCCAGCGCCTTTCCGTAATAATACTGCGCCTGCGAGATCGGGAAGCTTAGCAGGTATTCTAAGATGTTTAGGTCGCGGTCGGCCAGGATCGCCTTGCTGGTGGTGACGAGCACGAATACGGGCAGGATGATGATACAGATCTGAATAAACAGCAGTAGCAGTCGCGAAAGCCCGCTAAAACCGAGCACGCGCGAGTCAGTCACCCCCGTGATGAAAAATGCCGCCACGAGCCCGCTAAAGATCAGCAGATAGAGCAAAAACCAGCGCGAGCGGAAGGACTCTTTGATATCCAAAGCGGCGATGGTGAGTAAATTTTTCATTCTTTTCCTTTATTGCGCCTCGGTGCGCTTTTAAATTTAGATTTCTCGCGCAGCTTAAATGCGCGCTTTTAAGCTCGGCTCCGTTTCGCGGCGCGGATTTTACAGCCTTAAATTTGCCAGCCAAGCTTTAAATAGGCGGCGAAATTTTATCCGCCGCTTGCGACTGCGGCTCGCGCATAAATTTTAAATTTACGGCTCGCTTACGGCGCCTGCAAACAGCGCGTTGTTTGCCACCCGCTATCCGTAATCCGCCGCAGTTTTAAAATTTAGCCGTTTGACGGGGTCGCTTAAATTTCAATTCCGCAAAATTTCAAAGCCGGGCGTATCCCGCGGCATAAATTTTAAAATTCTAAAAATCCCGAAGCGACAAATTCCGCGCCGGATAAATTTTAAATTTACGGCGAAATTTTAAGCTAGCGCGTCCGAGTAAATTTTTTAATTCGGCAGAACGAAATCTCGCGCCGTGCGTTAAATTTAGCCGCGTTGCGAGATGAAATTTTGCGGTCGTTTTCTAGACCCATCTCCGCCTCACGTTAAAGCTGCAAAGTAAAATTTTATCTCATCGATGGCGGCGCAGACGGCACGCTAAAATTTTACGCTTTAAATGTAGCGCAAAACATGGGTCGCTTAAAATTTCGTCTTAGCCAAAGCGTCCTTAATGCGCGTGCCCCGAATGCATATCGTGCGCCGTGCCGTTGCCCTCGTGCATCTGCCCCATATCGTGCGGTGAGCCTTGAGGATGTGCCGTGCTGCCCGCATCGCCGCTGCCCATATCATGCTTAGGCCCGCTCATGCCGTGCTCTGCGGAGTGAGGGTCTTGCATTCCACTCATTCCGCCCATGTCGCCGTGTCCGTGCATGCTTCCCATATCGCCGTGCGCATCGCGACCCATATCGCCCATCCCCATGCCGTGCGAGCCGCCGCCTGCTTTAAGCGCCGCGACTACTTGATCGAAGCTGAAGTCTTGCTTGCCCTCTTGCTTGTTTTTAAACGCGCCCCAGCCAAACGACATAGGGGTTTTAAAACCGCGATAAAAGTGCGCCGTGCGTGCGTTGATAAACTCGCCGTTGCCGCTAGCGTCATTTATGTAAATTTTGGCGTCCTTTAGCCAGTTTAGTTTGTCGTTGGTAACCATAAAATCCACCAAGCAGCCGATGTCGTCAAAGTAGTGGTTTTTGCCGTCCACGCGTACATCGACGCTGAAGCGGTTGTCGCTGATCGCCATCTGGCAGTGCTCGCACACGTCTCTGTCGTAGTGGACGTTGCCGTAGTCTTTCTCGTCGCCGCAGCCTAAAAACGTAAGCGCCGCAAGTGCGCAAAGTAAAAATTTAAACATTTTTGTCATCTACGATCCTCCCTAGATCCATACAAATCATTCTTTTTACCAGCCCTTCAACCTCGTCGAGCCTATGCGAGATAAAGATCAAGCTTTTGTCTTTTGCGCGGTTGTGCAAAAGCGTCTTAAAACGCTCGCGCGCGCTCGGATCGAGATTAGCGGTCGGTTCGTCGAAAATCATCGCCTTGCTAGCTCTGCCGAATGCTAGCGCAATTAAAAATTTCTGCTTCATACCGCCGGATAGCTTATGAAAGGGTTTGTTTAAATTTGAACTCAGATCAAGCTCCATTTCACCGCAAAATTTTACTATATCCGCTCTGCTTGCGTCCGCCGTGCGCTCGGCGAAGTAGATGAGCTCATTTAGGCTCAGCTTAAGCGGTGGCGGGGTTTGCGGCACGAAGCTGATACCGCGTAGAGCATGGCTGCGCTGTTTAAATGAATCAAATCCATCGATAGCGACGCTGCCGCTTGTGGGTATATATTCGCCCAAAATCGTCCGCATCAGCGAGCTTTTACCCGCGCCGTTTTGCCCGACGAAAAGCACCTGCTCGCCGTCCGCGATATTTAGATTGATATCTTTTAAAACGAATTGATCTGCGAATTTCTTGCTTACGTTTTTAATCTCTATCATAGGCTTCCTTAGATCATATCTTTTAGCTTATTACCGATACTGAGCGCGTCTTGGTGACACACGTCGATACAGCGTCCGCATAGCGTGCAGTCGATCCCTTTTAGCATAAATTTGCTCTTATCGCCCAGGTTTTCGGATGCCTTTTTTTTAGTGATATCCAGTACGTGCGAGACGAAGCAGACGTCTTGGCAAACGCCGCAGTGATCGCACCTGCTTTTATCCCAAGTAATCTTGCTAAGGCTAGCTTTCGCCGCAAGCGAATAGGTGCTGCCTAGCGGGCATAGGTGCGTGCACCACGCTCGCCTGCTAAAAAATACTTCGAGCAAAAACACAAAAACGATCCAAAGCCCCGCCAGCGAGAAGCCGTAGATGATGAGGCGCGATAAAATTCCAACTACGTTAAAAATTTCAAAAACGAGCAGATCGGTAATCGCGCTTAGCACCAAAAACGCCGCCCAGATTGCATAGCGCATACCGCGAGGCAGGGTGCGCTCCTTGATGACGTGCTTGGCAATTAGCGTATTATGCAGCTTTTCGCCGATCTCGCTAAGCGCTCCGTAAGGACAGATCCACGAGCAAAATGCCTTGCCGCCCGCGATGAAGTAAAACAGCAAGATGGTGCCCGAGCCGATGAGCAGATTTATCGGTAGATCCTTGTGTGCGGCGATCACCTCAAGAGTCGCGAAAGGATCTGCTAGGTGAAAGCCAAGTATCCGCGAGCCGCTGATGTCGCCCTCTAAAATTTGAATATCCGCGCGAAAGGAAAGCACGAAAAGCAGATGCACCAAAAATACCGTGGCGTAGCGCAGAGCCCGAATGCTGGGGCGCCATTTGCAGCTTTAATTTTTAAGCGCGAAGGTCGAGAAAAAGATTGTAT
>CAUSAC010000062.1:0-7102 GCA_963529615.1 uncultured Campylobacter sp.
AAATTTTGCAGATAATTTAGCTTGGAATTCTAGCTGCAACCTAGCTTTGCAGAATTTATTAAATCTCTAAAATTCTAATCAAATTTTAAAATTTTTTATGGCTTTTAAACTCTTGCAGCAAAAACTTACCAATAAAAACTCACTTTGATACTATCGCGACAAATCAAATTAGCATTTTTAACGCGTAATTATATATACAAGCATTTAATAAAATATTACTCTAAAAATTTGTTTTGAAATTAATTTGAACTCAAATTTTTGTTATTCTTAGTAAAATTATACTTATAATTTTATATAAAATTCTACAAAATGGCTTCATATAACTGCAATTTTATCGTTTTTAAATTTACAGTGTGTTTGCTTTTTAATTTACGTCGGATAAACTCTATGAATTCCGTAAAGTTTTAAAAAAGATTTACAATCTAAATTTTATTAAGGAAATTTTAGTTTAAAGTTTTATATCTAAATTTTAAATTTTAGCGCAGCTATTTGATAAGGCGCTTACAATTAAAACTATTCGCCGAAATTTTGATGCCAACACTTATCCATAAATTTATCTCGAGCCTATAAAATTATACGACGCCTTTAATTTAATCAAAATTTCGCTACTATGCGTGAAAAATTTAAGGAGTTTCATGCAATCAGGCAAATTTACTCTCGCGATAATCGCAGCAAATATCCTATTTTTCGTGATTTCATTCGCATTAGAATATTTTTTCGGCTTTAAGTCCTACCTGTTTTTCGGGCTCAATCCGTATTTTTTCGAAGGGATGCCGTGGCAGCTACTAAGTTCATTTTTTATGCACGGCGGAGTGATGCATCTAGCGATGAATATGGCTGTTTTGTATCAATTTGGCGGGATTTTAGAGCGGACGTTCGGTGGGATAAAATTTACGCTACTTTACATCGTAGGCGGGCTGCTGAGTGGCGCTTTGTGTCTGATTTATATCCGTTATGCCATAAGCATGGGAGAAATCGTCAATATCGTAGGCGCTAGTGGCGCTATTTGCGTGCTTTTAGGCGTGATTGCTTATTTTGATGAACGCAATGCGGGCGGGATTTTTGTCGCGATTTTGATAATGAGCTTTGCGCCGATGTTAATGGGTATAAATGTGGCATGGTATGCACACATAGCGGGATTTGCGGTCGGTTATGGCTTTGGAATGATCCAGAAAAAATTTAGAATTTTGTAGAATTTAACGCTAAATTTTACATAAAATTTTATGAAAGGATGCAGATGAAACGGATATATTTTATAAGACATGCCGAGGCACAAAGCGGCGGCAAAAGCGATTTTGAGCGGACATTAAGCTATGCGGGCAAACTTTGCGCAATTAAACTCGGAGAAAAGCTGCGCAGCTTGGGACTTATGCCTGATTTAATTATTACAAGCTCGGCTATACGCGCACTCCATACGGCGCAAATTATTGCTAATGCGCTGGGCGCGACAAAAAGGGTAGTGCCATTGCAAGAGTTATACGACGTAAGTTTATGGGATTTAGCAAAGTTTGTTCGCAGCTTGGATGAGAAACGATTTTTTGGGTGCGGTGTGAATGTTGAAAAATACAATGTGGTTGGTCTGAGTAGCGAAAAACATCGCGACGCAAACGCTGAAAATTCTGCTTTCAAGAGCATTAAAATTCCCGCTAGCATTAGCGAAAATAATGCGATATCTTGCAACAATGTGGAAATTTCTAGCACTGATGTTATGCAAAATTTTAACGCAGCTAGCGCAGAATGCGTATTTATCGTTGGACATAATCCGGCAATAGGCGGAATTTGCTCGCTTTTAGGCGAGAAGGAAGTCGATAAATTTCCTCCTTGTTCGATTTGCGGCTTAGAATTTGACGTTCATAAATTCTCAGATATTACCGATCATAGCGGCAAAATGGTAATGCTACAGTGCCCTTAATTACGCTTTTAACGCTTCATAATTACAATCAGGCGGCTCGTTGGCGCATTTAAGGCTACTTTTTGCCGAGCATTGCAATATGCTCGTGAAATAAGACCATATGGCAAAATAGCAAATTGTTTTTGAGATAACTTTAAATTCTAAAAAATTTCCAATGATGTGACTAGCCTTGAAAATCGCAGACTAAATGAGTCAAAAAACTAAATTTTATATTTTTAGATAATCGAGCGTTAGCGCTTTTGCTTCAAATTTCATTTGCTTTGAAAAATCTTAAGTTTAAATTTTTCGGACGAAAATTTCGTGCCAAAATTTTCTCAAAAATATAAATTTATTGAGAAGAATAAAATTTATTAAGTAAAATTTAATAGTAGCCGTGGTATCATTCCCTAAAAATTTTGATAGGGAATTAAAATGAGACAGTACGAAACTTATAGATGCGACAAATGCGGCGCGGAGGTCGAGGTGCAAAAAGTAGGCGGCGGTGCGCTTAGCTGCTGTGGCGAGCCGATGAAATGTATCACCGAAGATCTGACGCAGGTAAATTTAATGAAGGCATTCGCAGGCGAGTCCCAGGCGCGCAATAAATACGATCTTTACGGCGATTTAGCCAAAGAGGCGGGCTTTCACGCTATTGCGCGACATTTTTACGAGGCCGCCGAAAATGAAAAATGGCACGCTAGAGCCGAGCTAAAGGCGCATCACGCGGCCGCAGGCATTCCGCTTGATAAAATGGATAAAAATCTGCTTGATGCTGCCGCCGGCGAGCGCTACGAGCACGAGAGCATGTATCCGAGCTTCGCTAAAATCGCGACCGAAGAGGGCAAAAAAGAGGTTGCGCGCCTTTTTAACGCCATCGGCAAGGTCGAGGAGGAGCACGAGCGCGAATACAACGAGCTTCAAAAGATCCTGCTAGAGGAGGGCTTTTTCGAGAGTTTTGACGAGGAAGTTTGGGTATGCGAGGTCTGTGGCCACGTTCATCGCGGCAAGAAAGCTCCTGGCGCCTGTCCGCTCTGCAAGGCTCCGCGCGAGTATTTCAAAAAACAAAGGCTTGTTTAATTTTGATGCTTGCGGCACGGCGTTTTTGCGATAACTTTTGAAGCCGTCGCAAATCTCGTTTATTGTCGCGAGCCGATCGCTTAAATCTTGGCTTAAATTTTGCGCGAGATTTCGTCTTTTTGCTCCTTTTTGCCGCGGGACTCCGTGGCTAGACGAAATCTCGGGCTAAATTTATTTAGCCTAAACTCCTTTTCTTATCCCCCTAAGAAATGAAATCCTGCTCGCAAGAGCGGGATTTCTGTCGTAAAATAAATCTAAAATAATCATGCTGATGATTTTATCTCTTTAAATTTTATTAGAAATTTCTATATGATTCCTGCGCTGTTTATGAAGCAAGCTTCGCGTCGGTAAATTTCGTAGCAAACTTTGGTGGCAAATCTTTTGTGTCTTTAAATTTTAAGGCGAATTCGGTGCGATGAGAATTTGAAGGCAAATCAAACTATAAAATTTTTGAGGGTTTAAATTTTAAATCAGAAATTCCATCCTTGCGGAATTTGCAGATAAATTTTATATCCGCTACCTCTTAATATGTCGATTATCTTTTGCTTATAAAATCCTCGGATGAAATCCCGTATCGTCAAAATTTAAATGAAATTTTATACTAAATTTATCTGGAATTTTAGGCAAAATCGCATGAGAAAATCTAAAAAGTAAAATTATTCTATACTCCAAAAGAGTAAAATTTTAGATTTTTTGCAATCAAGCTCTAAGGCTCGCGCGTTAATTCTAAATTTTGCCGAGTTAATGAGTTAAATTCTAAAGTGCGAAAGGTAAAATTTTGGGTTTTGTTATTCGAATATGAAAAACAAATTTCAGAATTTTTCAAAATAAAATTCCAAATTTTTTAGAAAATAAATTCCATAAAAAACGATTTCAAAGCCGCCTCAAAACTAAATTTAAAAAATCTCGCTCAAGTAAGCCTCGCGCCGCTGCAAATTTTAAAATTTTACTCCTCAAATTCCTCCGCGACCTTCGCCGCAAGACGCAGTTTGTCGCTGTCAAAGTGGGTGTAGATGCGCGAAGTATTGAGGCTTGCGTGACCGAGGGCTTCTTGGACGAGCACGAGGTCCTTTTGCTTTTTGTAAAGCATCGTTGCGAAGGTGTGGCGCAGCATGTGAGCGCCGTTTTTTTCCTTGCGGATGCCCGCGCTCATTAAAATTTTCTCCACTATGCCGCTGACGTAGGCCTGAGTAAGCGGCGCGCCGTTTTTGGTGACGAAAAGATAGCCCTCTTTGTTTGCAAAGTTCGTCTCCAGCGCGTTTAGATGCTCCTCGATCAGGTGGCGCTTGATCATTACGATGCGGTATTTATTGCCCTTGCCGCGGATTCTGATGACGAAAAGATCGCCCTCCGGCGCGATATCTTTGCGCTTTAAATTTATTGCTTCGCCCACGCGGATACCCGTATAGACGATTATTTTTACGATTAGGCGGTTGCGATGGGCAAAAGAGCGAAACTCGCTTAGATTTATCGCGTCCAAAAACCGCTTCAGCTCCTCCTCGCTCATAAACTCCGGAAGCTTCGTGCCGCGGCTGCCGCTAATGCCGCCCCAGTGCTTAAGCTCGATGCCGAAGTTATGCGAGGTGCCGTCCTGCTCGTTTTGGCGGTCGATGAAGCCGAAAAAATTTATTAGCGCGATTCGGTAGTTTTTTTTGCTCGCATCGCTCAGCCCGCCCGTAATCGAGGCTAAAATTTCGCTCAAAAGCTCCTCGTCGATATTTTTCATACTCTCAAGGCCGTACTGCATGATCGCTTCGTAAAATTTTTTAAGTGGGTTAAAATAGGTATTGATGCCGGTAAGTCCTGCATTTCGCGCGTCTTTTGCGAGCCGCTCGAGCTCTTCGATGCTTGCTACTTCGTGATTTAGAGCCAGGCTTGCGCAGCGAAACAGCGCGTCGTTTTTCAGCTCCTTATTTGATAGCGCGCTTAGCTTGTAGCGCACGAATTTTACGAGCCAAAACAGCAGCGATTTTTCAAAGCTATCCTTATAATCGAGCGGGAATTTCATTTGCTCTCCTCGCTGTCGCCTAAGATTACGAAAGGCAGCATCAGCGTGTTTTTGATGAGATTATACGGCGTTTTTAGCACGTCGGTTGCAACGCCGGTCGAGTAGGTGGGCTTTTTCGTCGTGCCGCGAATCTCGATGATCGTGGAGATCGTGTTGTTTTCGCCCAAGATGATATGATTTAGCAGCGGGATTTTTGAGATTATCGAGCTTGCGTCTTTGAGGTATTTAAGCTCCAGATCGATATTTAGCGCGCCGCTTTTCATATCCACTTCGCCGTTACCCGCGATGTCTGCGCTACTGCCGGTAAAGTTCATCGCGTTTATGTAAATTTTATCGCCGCTGCGGCGGAAGTAAATTTTGCCCTTCTGCACGCTAAAGCCGCGATCGTTGAAATCGGGCGTCTTAAACGTAAGCAGCGACGGCACGGAGTTTATAAAGCTAAGCAGCCTTTGATAGATGATGTAGTCCTTCAGATAGGTGTTTTGCACGTTGATTTCGCCACGGTAGTTGCGCGGATCGATACCGCTTGCTTTTAGCGTAAATACCCCTCCGTCGAAGCTCTGCGAGCCTAGGAATTGATTAAGCGCCTCGCCGCTGATGTTTTGCGCAAAAATTTGAAGCAGGCTCTTTTTAAAGATCAGCTTCACGTCGCCGCGCTTAAAGCTTGCGTTTAAATTCATATTTTTGCCGTCCAGCACGCCGTTAAAGTGCGTAAATTTCAGCGTCTTATTAAGATCCGATAGCACGATGGAAGAGTTTTGCCCGCTGAAATTTATCGGCGAGCGCTCCTTTGTGCCGCTATTAAACTCGCTGGTTTGTACGCTCGTATTGATTGCGACGTCCACGTCTTTTAGAGCGACGAAGTTGCCGCCTTTGTTGATTTTGAGAGAAATTTTACCGCTTCCGCTAGAGCCGTCCAGATCGCCCCCGCGCACCCGAAGCGCGAAAGAATCGTTTTTGTAGTGACTGCCGTCTTTGTTTAGCAGACCGAAATCAAAGATAAGATTGTTGCTGCTGATATCCAAATTTGTAAAATCGCTGGTTAAAATTTTAAGGTCTCCGCCGCTAATGCCCGCGTTTTTAAGCGTCTTAGAAAAGGGCAGAATTCCGCTAATATCGGGCGAGCTGATCTCGATCCGCTCGCCGAAGCTCATCTTCGCGCCTAAAAATTGCGAGCTCAGCACCGGCGCTTTGCCGCTAAAATCAAGGCTCATATTATCTCGCGCGTCACCAAATTTTAAAATTTCTTTGCCGTTCGGGGAGAGATTGAAGCTATGAATTGTGCCGTTAAATTTAGCTTTGCGCGTGGCGATATCGATACTACCGCTTGCCGTGGCGTTAAAAATTTCATTTTGCAGATTTGCGTCTTTGATGTCGATCTTTTTTTCTGTGATGTGCACCCGCGCAGCTTTGGAGTGAAATTTCGCTTTAGAGATCATCAGATCGGCGTCTTTTAGCGTTACGTTCGCATCCACCTTGGCGCTTTCCTTTTCGACGTCCACGTCTATAAGCACGCGCGCATCGATCCCGCCGCCTAGCGGATATACGGGCTCGTTTATGCCGTAGCTTTGCAAAATATCCACAAGGTCCTTGCCCAAACTCTCCTTGGTTCGCAGATCCAGATATACGATCGGCTTCTCTTCAAAAAGCCCGCCGATACGCACACCGCTTCCCTCCAGGCTTTTGCCTTTAAATTTAGGCTCATTTAGCGTGAAGCTTAGAAAATCGTTTTTAAGCGTGATGTTGGCATCTTTTACCGTTACGGCTTCGATTTGCGGTTGAAATTTTATCGTAAGATCCTGCGCGTAAGCCGTGGCGCTGACGTTTTCGGCGATCGGACGCGGATCTTTCAGATCGACTTTGGCATGCAGATTTTCGATATAGTAGTTTTGCGCGACCGCCTTGCCGTATATCCACTCGTTCGCAAGAGGATTTAGCCCCGTAAGTGCGCCTAGCTCATTCATAAAATTTTTAAGGCTCGATGCCGAGGCGCGGTTTATCTCGATATTTAGCTGTGAGCCGATATTGTGCACGTCAAGCTCGCCCGCAATCTCGTGCGAAGCGAAGGTGCCGTTAAAATCATACGTATCGGCTCTGAAATTTGCTCGCGCCGTGCCGTGCAGAGT
>CAUSAC010000063.1:0-6958 GCA_963529615.1 uncultured Campylobacter sp.
TTTTGATTTTTGATTTTTGATTTTTGATTTTTGATTTTTGATTTTTGATTTTTGATTTTTGATTTTTGATTTTTGATTTTTGATTTTTGATTTTTGATTTTTGATTTTTGATTTTTGATTTTTGAAAAAAAATTCGCTGCGTAGCAAGAGGGTTAAATTTACCGCTTTTAAATTTTAAAATTTACAAAGAGCGGCGCGTGCGGCTTTGAATATGCGGTTAAATTTAGACTTCATATAGATTAAATTATAGGCGCGGTTAAATTTGCATTTTTAATTCCGTTTGTAGCTGTATCATGTCATAAAATAGGGTAAGAGAACAGAGCGCGATCAAGAGCAGATCAAATTAAAATTCCAGCTTTGAAATTTAGCCTGAATTTAGGGCTCGCACTTAAGAAGTGATTTTGCGCGTTAATACCGAAAGCCTAAAAGATCTTTTAAATGCTCAAGCAAAAAAGTATTTTGCAGGCTGGCTCGCAAGAAAGTATTTTGAAATCCGTACCCAGAGTGTGTATTAAAACTAACAAGGAGCGGCGCTACTTTGCTGTTTTAAAACGCCGCTTTGAGGCTAAATTTCATAGCCGCATAAAGTTGTCGTCGTAGCTGCCTTCCAGCTTGCGGCGCATGTCCTCGCGCCATTTTGGCGTAAGCGTCGCAAGCCGGTTAAATTTTGCTAACAGCCCTTCATCGAGGCGATCGCCGTAAAATAGACGGTTGAGCTCCATCACGCTCATCATAGCAGGGTCGCGCTCTACGACGTAGATCTCGTCGCCCGCGCGGCACGAGCCCGCCTCCAGCACGCGGTAGTACCAGCCAGTAAGTCCGCTGCGAGCGATCTCTGCCGTCATCTCCGCGTTGCCCCAGCGCATTGAAAGCTTGTAGCAGGGCTTGCGCGGCTGGCTTACTTGCAGTACCAGAGAGCCTATGCGGTGCACATCGCCGATGCAGACGTTTTGCTCGTGTAGTCCGCTGATCGTGAGATTCTCGCCCATTGCGCCGTAGGCTAGATTTTTAAGTCCCAAAAATCTCTCCCACGCGGCGTAATTTTGCAGCGAGTTGGCAAAAATCGCCTTTTCCTCTCCGCCGTGATGCAGCGTGTCGGCTACCGCGTCACCCTCGAACCCAAGCTCATTCGCGCGCACTTCGCCCGCTCTAGCTTGCTTGAATATCGCCGTCTCCCAGCGCCTTTTTAGAGGCTGCGTAGCGCGCTCGTCGCCGTAAGTGCGCGGTTGCCCGGTCAGCAATGCCTTTAAAACGGGCATTTTTCGCTCCTTAAAATTTGCATGCGTTCTCCTTAAATCATAAAATTTAGGCTAGGATTTTAGCTTGAAAAGAATTTTAAAATTCTAAATTTTGCGGCGATTTTGCGCTAAATTCCAAGCGCGGGCTTGAAATTTAGGGCGCGGCGTTATTTGTAGTCGTTTGCGTCGTAGCTTTTGCCGTCGTTAAAGTCGCTCAAAAGCCGCACGACGACGGGGCTAAGCAGGATGATTGCGATTAAGTTGGGGATCACCATCAGTCCGTTAAACATATCGGCTAGCCCCCAGACTAGGTCGATCTTTTGCACGCTTCCTATGAATACGAATGCAACGACCAAAATTTGCAAGAGCTTGACGAATTTTGCGCCCAGGAGGTATCGCACGTTGATCTCGGCGAAGTAATACCAGCCCAAAATCGTGGTAAATGCGAAGAAAAACAGGCAGATCGCCACGAAGCCGTAGCCGCCGCTGCGACCCAAAATTTGCGATCCGAAGGCCTCCTGCACCAGAGAGATGCCCGAAAATACCGCCTTGCCGTTTTCGAAGGTGACTACGTCGGTGCTGAGTACGACGAAAACGGTGATGTTAAGCACGATAAAGGTATCGACGAAAACGCCCATTATGCCGAGCACGGCTTGATCTACTGGGTGTTTGACGTTTGCCGCGGCGTGTGCGTGCGGCGTCGAGCCCATGCCGGCTTCGTTTGAAAAGAGTCCGCGCGCGATGCCGTATCTCATCGCAGTAGCGATCGTAGCGCCCGTAGCGCCGCCCCAGGCAGCGGATGGATCGAACGCGGCTTTGAATATCAACGCGATGACGGATGGAATTTTATCGAAATTTGAGCCGATGATGACGAGACCCACCAGCACGTAGCAGATCGCCATTATAGGCACGACCTTTTCGGCTACGCGCGCGATCGCTTTGACGCCGCCGAAAAAGATGACGCAGCAGATGAGCGCTAAGGTCGCGCCGCTCACCCACTTCG
This sequence comes from uncultured Campylobacter sp., assembly GCA_963529615.1. Classification (GTDB taxonomy): domain Bacteria; phylum Campylobacterota; class Campylobacteria; order Campylobacterales; family Campylobacteraceae; genus Campylobacter_B. The sequence goes on from CAUSAC010000063.1 coordinate 2,242, forward strand.
GAATCCCGAATGCGCCGCTAAAGCCGTCTGAGATGGAGTTTGCCTGCACCATATTACCCATGAAGCCTAAAGCAAAGATGATGGCTAGCGCAAAAAACGCCGCTAAAGGCTTGGCAAAGGGGCTTTTAAGTCCGCGGCTGATGTAAAACGCGGGCCCTCCGATCATATGTCCGCTATCGTCCTTGGTGCGGTAAATTTGAGCCAGGCAGATCTCTGCGAAATTCGTCGCCATGCCTAAAAACGCTGCGCACCACATCCAAAATATCGCGCCCGGCCCACCCATCACTAACGCGGTGCTGGCGCCTACCAGGTTGCCCGTACCGACCTGCGCCGCGATCGCCGTGGCGACGGCTTGGAACGAGCTCATGCCGCTTTTGCCCGCAGCCTCGCCGTGCAGGGAGAAGTTGCCGAAAAGCTTGCGCGCACCCATTCTAAATTTAAAAATCTGCACCAGATGCAAGCGCGCCGTAAAATACGCGCCGGTGCCGCAAAGTAGAGCGATCAGAAAGTACGGACCCCACAAAAAGGAGTTGATTGCGTCAATTGTGGCGGTGAGTTTGTCGAGAAAATTTTGCATGATCTTTTCCGTGAATTTAAGATGCGAAAATATATTTTAAAAACTCTTAAATTCCTATAAATCGAGGTAAATTTAAGCAAAATTTTAAAGCGTTTTTATAATTTTACTCAAGCATTAAGCAAAGCGGTATGTGCTGTTTGCTCTGCATGCCAGCTTGCCAGATAAGCAGCTTAGAATTCCCGCCTTAGCTGTCGAAATTTGCAAAGCAATCAACTGAAATTTTAGGCCTTATTATTCATAACCGCCGATTTTGAAAACGAACATCTTGCAAGCGTTACAAAAGGCGGGGATCAGGCTAAAGAGGCGCGCTTTAAAGCTCCAGTGCTCGCGGTACATTTTCATCATCGCGGCTTCATTTATAAAGCGGATGCGAGCGGGCTCCCAGCTCTGCACCTCCGCGCCGCCGCTGATGCCCATTTTAAAGGGCGCGTTTTGCATGTGCCGCATCGCGTCGTGGCGCTTGGAGTCGAATTTTCTTACCGAAAACTCGCTCATAAAGTCGCTCAGCACGTAGCCGCTAAATTTTTGCGCGAGTGCGATAAAAAATTTTTTAAATTCCTCCTTTTCAAAATACATACTCACGCCCTCTAAGATGAATATATAGCCCGCGCTGCCGCGCTTTGCGACCAGCTCGTTCATCCACGAGAGATTTAGCATCGAGTAGGGCAAGCTAAAGTTGTTCTGAGCTTTGGGTAGCAGCGCGTCGCGTGCGGCGATGACATCGGGTAGGTCGAGGTCGTAAAATAGGGCGTTCGGCAGGGCGTGTTGGAGCCTAAGCGGGCGGGTGTCGAGCCCGGCACCGAGCTGCACGATGATAGGGCGATCAAGCTCCGCCGCGAGCCGCAGCGTCTCGTCGTCGAAAAATTTCGCGCGGATCACGGTACCCGTCTTGCTAAGGCGCGCGTCGTTAAATTTCGCAAAATCATAATCGATCTGCTTTACGACGGCGCTTGAAAACGGATCGTTTAGGATCGGATCCGCGTCTTTGAAATCCAAATGGCGCATATAGACGTTGATTAGCAGCGTCTCGGAAACGTTATCTTTAAAATTTAACTTTTGCATGAAGTGCCTTTCTTGCGGTGTCATCGCGAGCAAAATACCGCTTATTTTTAATATGTATTATTATATCCTTGCTAAATAAAATTTCAATGAAATGATATGAATTTTTATTTAAAGACAGAATTTTAAATTCGCGCCGCGGGTTTTGGCTATAATTTCGCCGCATAAGGCTCAATAAATTTTTGAAATTTTACGCGATGCAAAGCGCGGGTAAAATTTAGAATTTTAAAAGCTATAAAATTTATTAGCTTAGGCGACCTAGATGCGCAGCCATAGTGCGGATGGTAAATTTAATCCGCGCAGCTTTATCTTTGTCTAAATATTTCATTGTATAATTCTTAGCTTTTGGAGGTTATATGGAAAAATCGCGGCTAGGACTACTGCAAACCGAGGCCATCGCCACGCTTAGCGACGAGGAGCTTGCAATGTTCGAGCACCAAGTCATCAAAAAAGGCTATGTTTTTTATAGCGAGGCGCCTAAAGTTTTTATTTTTAAAAGTGGACAGGCAAAGCTTTCGTTTTTTGAAGACGGCGAAGAATTCATCATCAACTACCTAAACAAGGACAATATCACTATTCTTAATGAAATTTGCGCGCTTGAGTTTTTAGAGGACAGCGAGATTTACACGATCGATGCGAGCGGACTAGGGGAGATCTTGGCAAATCGCAGCTTTTGCGAGGCATATATAAAAATTTTAACAGAGATAATTCTGCTGCAGCGCAAAATCACACGCTCTATACTTTTTGAAAATGCAAAAGGGCGCATCGCGAGCTTTTTGATCGAGCTTGCAAACGAGCAGAATTTTCATCAAAATGGCTACAAATACGTCTTTTTGCCCTTTTCGCTAAAGGTGCTTTCATCCTTCGTGGGGCTCAAGCGCCAAAGCGCGAGTACCGCGTTTAACGAGCTTGTAAAAGATAACGTAATTCAAAAAATCAGCCAGCACGAGTTTCTGATCCTAGACTACGACAGATTGCTTAGCTACTGTGTTTAGCGCAGGCTAGAGTTTTTAAAGCATTTATGCGGCTTACGTTACGGCTTAGGCGCGAAATTTTGTCTAAAGTTACGGCGCAGGATTTTACCTAGATTTACAGCGTAAAATTTTTATCAAGAGCTTGGTTTTAGAATTTCATTCCGAATTTCGTTAGGATTTCGTCTAAAATTTTGGATCGAGCGAAATTTTATGCATGAGAATTTTTAAAATTTTAGAAATTAAAAATGCGCGGCAAAGTGCCGCGCCGTATTTTGTTTATATCGTGCTGAAGCGCGATAGATTAGTCTTTCTTTTTCATATCGTATTTATTTACCATAAATCCGACCAAGCCTACGAAAAATAGACCGCCGCAGATGTTACCTAGCGTAACTGGGATCATATTTTTAACGATGAAATTTCCCCAGTTTATTGAATCTATTTGAGCTGCCGTTACACCGTGAAGCGAGCTTGCAAGAGCATTTACATCGCCACCAGCAGCTGCTAAATAGTGGCCTTTAGCGATGATACCTTCGGTTAGGATAAACATATTTGCCACGCAGTGTTCCATAGAGCAAGCTACGAATGCGCCGATCATCCACATAATTGCAAAGAATTTACCCGATAGATTACTCTCGCTGGTCGCAGTCCAGATAGACATACATACAAACACGTTACAAAAAATTCCGCGGATGAATAGCTCATGAAAAGGCGCGTTTATTTTGCCTGCTGCTGCAGGAATGAAGTGCTGCAAGATGTAGCCATCATATTTAAGCGGAAGTCCTGAGTAATAATACATATACGCTATCAGCGCGCCGCCTACGAAGTTAAAGCACCAAACGATAGCCCAATAGCCGATTGTTTTACCTAGCGGCAATTTGCCGTCGGCGGCAGGTACGCCCGTTAAAACCGAGCTGGTAAATAGATGCCCACCGTAAAAAACCACCATCATCAGACCGCAGCTAAAGGTAATACCACCGATGAAATTCGATAAGCCAATAGATTGCTTTTCAGCCATTCCGACGGTCGAGTGAGCCCAAAAAATATCGCCCATAGCGATTGCAGCGCCCGCCATTATAGCTAGAAAAATTATGCTAATTAGCGGGGTATGCGCCTTGTGTTGCATCGAACTAGATACCGCTTGCGCGGTTTCTGCAGGATTTAACATTTACTCCTCCTCATTTAAATTTGAATCAATTTCTAAGATACGCTCATAAGCTCTTTGCGCGCTTTTTTTTGCGCTCTCGCTTAGCCCTTCTTTGAAATCAAGGACATTATCAAGCAGCACGCTTATGCCCAAAAATAGCGTCTTTGGGCAAATTTTGCGCAGATAGCTTAGAAGCACCGGCGTAGGTAGGTTATGCGTCGAGTAGATATAGTCGCGATCGTTGCTGAGGTCGAAAAATTCTATCTTATCCTCATCAAAGCCGCTCATCGCATCTACTACGATCAGAATTTCAGGGGCGAATTCCCTAAGGGCTGCAAATTCGTTTTCGGGCACATCCTGCCCATAAAAAACGCGCCAGTCTTTTAAGTTCGCCTCGACTATTCGCCCTGTTTCATTGCCCACGTCGTCGTCGCCGCGAAGGGGATTGCCGATACAAAGCAACGCCTTTCGCATCAAAAATCCTTCCTTAGCACGAAGTATCCTTCGCGCATATTTTTTAGCAGATCTTTAAGCTCACATTCGCAAAGCTGAGGGATTAGCTTAGCTGCGTGCTCGGCAAAAATTTCAATCTCGAAATACTTGCTTAGGTTGCCGATCTTAAATTTAACGTAGTCGCCCGAGTTCTCGATGATGCGTTTAAATTCTTCATCGTCTATCTCAAGTACCTTTTCGCTAAAATCTATCGTACCTACGCCGTGACCGACGCAGGTGGAAAAAACCTTGATATCCTTTAGCTCTTTGGGTAAATTTTCGTTTTCGTCCATATGCCGCTTTGTAAGCTTAAAAACCTCAATCATCGTTTGCTCCAGACCTCTTTTTGCGGATCGATCTTAAATTCTTCCGTAGCGCGGGCGTATTTTAGATACACATCGTTGTGCAATAGTGCCATGCACTCCGCGTATCTAGGATCCTCTTCGGTATGGATAGCGTTAAGTAGAGCCT
>CAUSAC010000064.1:0-6764 GCA_963529615.1 uncultured Campylobacter sp.
ATTTAATACTGTCCCAAGGTATAAAGAAGTAAAATATGATCGCTTAAGATCGCAGGCGAGGGATAAGGATGAACGAAGCAAGGCTCAAAGAGCTAAAGAAAATTCTAAATGAGCGGCGTCAAAATTTAGAGCAAGGCTCGCAGGAAGATTTTAGTGCTCAAAATTTCGATGGCGAAAATTTTAATACCTCAAAATCCGTTAACTCAAATTTAAATGTTTTAAATTTCGATGCCTCGGATTTAAACAATACAAATTCTAAAGCTTTAAATCATAATGACAAGAATTCAGACGGTCTAAATTTAAACGCAGAGCGCGGTAGAAAATTTCAAAATTTAGATCCAGACAATGCTATTTTATTTAAAAATTCTAAGGCTAGAGATTACGACAAAGAGCCGATAATCATCAAAAATTATGAAAAATTTTTTGTTTATGCGCGGCTTTTTATAATTCTTCCGGTATCGGGTCTGCCGCTACTTCTTATTCGAGATATTATAGACTTCGGATATATCAATACTTACGAATATTTGCTGTCCTGCATGGCGCTATTACTAATCGCCGTTATTACTTATATCTTTACCGCAATACGCAATAAACGCGAAATAAGATTTACCGATCAATACATAGAATTTTTAGATAAAGGGGTCGTTAAAAGGCAGTGCAAAGTGGAAGAGGAAGTATTGCGTAGAAATTTTTCAACTGAAAATTTTCGCACCTCATCTTTTATTGTGCTAGTTGTATTATGTGTCGGTTCTCTGGGTCTTTTCTTGGTAGCGCTAATTTTTATGTATATAACCAATATGCTTCTAAAACTAATCGTCTATTTCTATATTAACCATTCTTTAAAAGGATTTAAAATTTTCCCGTTTATAAAAGTCGCCAGACCTGGATATGGTAAGTATCTATACAATGCCGTTGCCATAGCGGCGCACTACTATTTGATTTATTTGTATAGCAGTGAAATTTACGACGAAGTTAGAGAGTATTTTTTGCAGAAAAATATAAATATAGACTATATTAAAAAAGACTATACGGTTCTTTTCTAGGAGGATATGCGAAACGGGCGGCAAATTTAAAACTAAAATTTCAATATTTTATGGTAGCCGCCACTAAATTTCGTAGCGATACCGAGTGCAAATACGGCGTAATTTTAGCGCTAAATTTTATGCGTAGAAGCGCTTGTTGAAATTCTAGCCGCCTGTCGTTGGGATAAAATTTCGTCGGTAGAATTTTACCCGAGCGACATTTCTACGCGGAATTTTATCGGTAAAATTTCGAAAGCAAAATTTTGCGCCTAAACTCTCTTAAACCTCGCCCTGCGAATTTCGCCCGAGCGAAATTGCCTTATGAAATTCTGCCCGTTTATATTCGGCTAAGCTCACACTCGGTAGTATTTGTCATTTTATTTGCGGAGGTTGCTTTGAAAGAGATAAAATCCAAGCTCATCATAGCGTGCTTGGTTGTTACGGCAGGCCTATTTTTCTTGATCGCAGGCGGTGCACTTATGAATATATCCGAAACTCAGCCCGCGCAAAATTCCACGGCGAGCCGCATCGCGACCTCCGGCAATTCCTCCAATCGGCCGCTAACGGACGAGGATCGCGCCGCAATAGCAAGGTACCGGTACGAAAGGCTGGGCGCCGAGTTAAATTTAGACGAGCGCGTAGTGCAGGGCGATGAGCGGATGGAGTATTTCCGCAAGCTTTTGCGCTCCAAGGACACTGCTCGTATTTTAACATTTATGCGAGAGCAGCGCATCACTGCGGGCGATCCGCTGCAGTTTGGTATAACGGCGATAATGTATTCTAGCTTTTACAACGATGCAAACACTACCGAGGAGCTGATCTATCACGGAGCGGATATCAACCGCACGGACGATTTTTCTCATTCGGCGCTAAGCTATGCTATCGAAAATAACTCTACCGCCGCCGCGGAAGTTCTACTTAAGCATGGAGCTAGCTTTTCTAGCGTTAAATATGTTCGTCCGTGGCTTGCGACTCCGGGATGCTGCGATGCCTATTTGGTCGCCGATACTAGCGATGCACAGGTAAGGACATATTACGGAACGCCTAAAAGCGAGGGTACTAGTGCGGTATCCGATCCGCTTTATTATGCCGTAGCAGGCGGATTTTTGCAGATGACGGAGCTTATGCTTAGCAGCGGCGTAAGACCTGAGATTACGGCTTGGACGGACGATCATTGTATTGCTTTTACGCTCAAACACCGCAAAGATGAGCGGCAGCCGAACTGCTCCATCTATCAGATGCTGCCGCAACGATATGACGTGAGTATGCTAAATTTGCTGCTTAAATACGATTTGGCAGGACTTCCGGACGATGAGCGTATTCGGAAAAAATACGATGACTGCCGTAAGGATTTGGATACGTTGAGGAAGTATAAGAAAATATACCTAGAGCATATGGATGATTATTGTTATGATGAGATTATTTTGGATTGGAGCTGGTTGGATAGCTTTAATTATGATATAGTTAGGTTTATTATGAGGGAGCGCTCAAAGGATTGGGAAAAGGGTGCAATCGGGTTTAACAGAGGTTCGCTGCCCGATCTTAATAGATGCGGCTCAGTAACGCCCAATACGGCGCTACTTGGTATCTACGATACGCTTATAAAGCGCTATTCCGCGCTCTGTGGCGATGAGCTTAATGGCGCGAGCGGCTTTGATCTGGATAAATTTTTTAGATATTCGCACTTAAAAGGCTTGGAATTTTATCTTAAAATAGAGTATGAGGGCAAGGTGATAAGAGTGGAGGAGTACGATAAAATTTTAAGGCGCGATGCGTCTAAGCAGCTAGAGCAAGCGGGATCCAAGACTGCAGATACCGCGTCTGCCAATAAGTAAAATTTCGTAAAGCTTTTGGATATGATCGCTACGTATTTGGCAAAATTTTATAAAATTTTAATGATTTTAAATTTGTCGTTTCTCTTTAATATCTTGATCATCGCAATCCTACCTTTAAGTTATCACTACCTTGTATTTTGTATATAGCATCTATAATTTATATAAGATCGCGAAATATCATGGTTCTTATATTAATATGAGATAAATTTATATATAGCAGATCTCATAATTTATGAAATTTATAATGTTAAATATGGGTTAGAAATATAAAATTTTAAAATATTACAAATTCTAAGGCTAAACTTTTATCAATAATTTTTATTATTTAATGAATATTTTAATTTATATATGTATAATTATAAATAAATTTTATTAGAAAGGAATAAATATGAAAAAACTAACCACTACTTCGGGTAATCCTATCGCGGATAACCAAAACTCCCTTACCGCAGGCAGCCGCGGCGGTATAATGTTGCAAGATTATCAGCTACTTGAAAAACTAGCTCATCAAAACAGAGAGCGCATCCCTGAGCGCGCCGTTCACGCAAAAGGTAGCGCCGCATACGGAGCATTAGAGATTACGCAGGATATCTCGCGATATACTAAAGCCAAGGTATTGCAAAAAGGCGAGAAAACAAGGCTGCTTTTGAGATTTTCTACCGTTGCCGGTGAGGCTGGAGCGGCTGATGCTGAGCGCGACGTAAGGGGCTTTGCGATTAAATTTTACACCAAAGAGGGCAACTGGGACTTGGTCGGAAACAACACTCCCGTCTTTTTTGTAAAAGACCCATATAAATTTCCGGATTTTATCCACACGCAAAAGCGTGATCCTCGCACACACCTCCGTTCAAATGAGGCAGCATGGGACTTTTGGAGCTTAAGCCCTGAGAGTATGCATCAAGTAACCATCCTGATGAGTGACCGCGGTATTCCGGCAAGTTACCGTCATATGCACGGATTTGGTAGTCATACTTACAGCCTTATAAATGACAAAAACGAAAGATTTTGGGTTAAATTTCATTTCAAAACTCGCCAAGGCATTAAAAATTTAACCAACGCTCAGGCCTCACAGATCATTGCAAAAGATCGAGAGAGCAATCAACGCGACCTTTTTGAGAGTATAGAAAAGGGCGACTTTCCAAGCTGGGATTTTAAAATTCAAATAATGACTCTACAGCAGGCAAAAGAGGTCAAATTTAACCCCTTTGATCTAACCAAAACTTGGCCTCATAAGGAGTTCCCGCTCATCGACGTGGGCGTCATGACGCTAAACGAAAATCCGAAAAATTATTTCAATGAAGTTGAGCAGGCTGCATTTAGTCCGTCAAATATAGTACCTGGTATCAGCTTTAGTCCCGATAAGATGCTGCAAGCAAGGATATTCAGCTACCCCGATGCTCAAAGATATCGTATCGGCACGCACTACGCGCAGCTAGATGTTAATCGTCCTGTAAGCGAGGTCAATACTTACGTCGTGGGCGGCGCGATGAATAACGGAATGTATGAGCTTGATGATAAGGCTTACTATGAGCCTAACAGCTTTGGCGGTGCCAAAGAGGATCGTGCTCTGCTAGAACCTGATATAAGCATAGAAGGCGCGATGCAAAGATACGATCACAGAGTCGAGGATCAGGATTATTATTCGCAACCTAGAGCGCTTTTTGAGCTAATGAGCGACGAACAAAAATCGCAGCTTTTTAGTAATATCGCAGATAGTATGGAGGGTGTGAGCGAAGCGATAAAAGAGCGCGCGATAGGACATTTTGAAAAAATTTCCGCTGACTATGCAAATGGCGTAAGAGCCGCTTTGAAAGCAAAAAATTGACGAGCTTAACGCAGGCCGAGGAGCAAAGATATGGTGAGCTTTGCGCTATAGCGCTTGATTTTGCCAGGCGAGATGATGCTGACGAGCTAGAAAAGATGATAAAAGCCGGTCTTAGCGTAAATTTAAAATCCGCCAAAGGCGACACGCTTTTAATGCTAGCTAGCTACAATAACGCGCTAAAGACTGTAAATATGCTGCTCTCAAACGGCGCCAGAGTCGATGAGCGTAACGACCGCGGGCAAACTCCGCTCGCGGGCGCGGCTTTTAAAGGGCATTTGGAGGTAGTCAAAGCTCTCGTAAATGCAGGTGCAGACGTAGAAGATACGAGTGGTCTTGGTATGACACCCTATGCCTTTGCTGTGATGTTTGGTAGAAGTGAAACGGCAAAATTTTTACTAAGTAAACGTAAAAAGCAGGGCTTGCTACAAAAACTGGCGGTTAAATTTTTAGAAATTTTCACCAAAAAGAGCGCGCGAGCGGTTTAAATTTGATATTCCTTGATATTTGGCGGTTTAAAATTTACGCACTTTAGCGCTTATACACGGTTTAAAATTTGACGTATGTTTTGCTGTGCCTCCCATTTTCTCTGAATTTAGCAGGTCTTGTCGGCCTCGCCCGTGGACTCAATTTTTGCGATGAAGATTGGTATGATCTATTGCGATCCTTGTGGCAAGACTATAAATTCTCCTTTGAATCTTTGCAGAGTTTGTAAATTTTTAAGATTTTTCAGCGCGCTTGGAATTTTATTGATTTTGGATCGAGCTTGTCTTGTAGCTGGATTTGGCTTAGTACTGCGGCTAAATTTTACAATTTTAGGTTCATCGATTAAGCCTTTTATGCCGAGCCGATTATTATATGTAGCCTAATTTTGATATCTTAAGGATCGCGACTATAAGTTTTTAAATTCCATCTCCAGCTGCTTGCGCCAGTCTTGCAGCGAGCGCTCTGCGCCCGCGGCGTATTTTTCGATAAGTGCGTCCGTTTTACTTAAAAACTCAAATAGTTTGCCCTCCCACACGGCGGGGTTTAGGTTGCTTTGATGCATCGTTTTGATATAGACTAACTCCTTGCTAAGAGCCTCAAGCTCGTCTAGATAACTCTCACGAGCCCCCTCGTCGCGCAGTTCTAGCCGCTTTAAATCTCGCAGTTTGTCCTCTAAAATATCACAAAATTTCATATACCTTTGCGAGCTAAGCTCGGGATCTGCGGCGTCTGCGCGCGCGGAAGCCTTTTGGACCTGAAAATACACGAGCGCGCCCACCGCAAGGGCGACTGCGAACATCAAAGCGAAATTAGCCATTTTTTCTCCTTAAGCCGTCCAAGCCCACGACCGCGAGCCCGAACCAAATTAGCGAAAAGCTTAAAATTTTATAAGTCTCAAGCTCCTCGCCGTAGATAAATACCGCGATCAGCATACTCATGCTGGGGCTGATGTACTGCATAAAGCCGATCGTGGATAGCGGCAGATACTGCGTGCTTACGGCGAAGGTAAGCAGCGGCAAAATCGTAATCAGTCCGCTTGCAAACAGCAGCGCGCCGCTTGTGCTAAAGCCGAAGGCGCCGCTTCCTTTCAGCGCGCAGTAGATCAGAAACGCAAGCGCAGGCAGTAGCATCAGCGCCGTCTCGCAAAACAGCCCCTCGAAGCTAGGCACGCTTACTTTTTTGCGTATGAGGCCGTAAAATGCAAAGCTAAGCGGCAGTACGAGCGAGATTATAGGAAGCCTGCCCAGAGCGTAAATTTGCACGCCGATCGCCGCAAAGGCTAGCAGCAGAGAAAATTTTGCCGCCGCACTTAGCCGCTCGTGCAGAAACAAAGCGCCCAAAAGCACCGAAAATAACGGATTTATAAAATATCCGAGGCTGGTGGCTAAAATTTGATCGGAATTTACCGCGTAGATATAAATACCCCAGTTCGTGCTGATAAGCAGCCCGGTGCAAAGCAGCGTGAGAGCGATTTTAGGGGTGCTAAGAAGTCGCGCGACGTTTTTTAAGCGGTGCGTAAAGCAGAGAAAAACGAGCAGCAGCAGGAAGGACCAAACGACGCGATGCGCTAAAATTTGCACCGCGTCCACGTCCTTTATG
>CAUSAC010000065.1:0-6582 GCA_963529615.1 uncultured Campylobacter sp.
GTTGTATAGTTCGGAGTATTTTGTGTTTAGTTCTTGATTTGTTATAGAGATCTGCCCTACTCTAGCGATTGAGCCTGCGCGATTAGCGTTCATATCATATGCGCCCCAGCCGACGAAGCCTGCGCCCACGAAAGCTATCGTGCTTATCCAAATAGTCGGTATAAGCGACTTCTTATGCTTTTGCATCCAATCTATCATCTAAATCCTTAAATAACTAACTAAAGAAATTTTTTGTTAGTAATTATACAGATAAAACCTTATGTAAGGCTGAAAAATAGGCATTTTTGGCGAATTATAACGCGTTAGTAAACGATTTGGTATACATTAATCTTAGCTTAGCAAAAGCAGCTTTGAACTCATTTCTAAAATCGCTATTTTTTTCGCCATTTGCTGCGCGCTCCTTGCATGGGCAAAAACCCCATAGCCGCGAATTACCATTATATCGCTATTTTCATTTATCATATAGTTACAAATTTCGTACGGCGCGCGCTCGTGCCAGTCGTCGTAGTTCTTAGGATCGTAAATTTCAATGCGCTTAAATTTGCTCACCCCAAAGTAATCTCGCGGCAAAATAAAATCATGCTCCAGTGTATATGCGACGAGATATGGCGGTGTCGCGTAGGTTACGAATTTTGCCTCTTTTATATTTTTGTAGATATTTATATGTATATCGCTATCGATGCTAGCATCTTGCCAGCGGTAGTCTTTTTTTGAAAACAACGTTATAAAATCATCCCTATCCAGGCTATCGAAAATCGCGTCTTTTTTGTTGATCAAAAATTGATTTTCTTTAATTTTTGCTGAAATCGAGCCGTGAAAGATCCCAAAAAGCCTATCTCTAAACATCGAAAGCGAAATTTTGCGTAAAATTTCATAATAATACTCGTCCATCTCTCGCCTTTGTAAAAAATTTCGCTATTATATAGGATTAGAAATTTCAAAAGGATAAATTCAGGTGCAAGCTCCACATATTCCGGTACTTTTTTCGCAAACGATCGCCGCATTTTCGCAGCTTGAGGACGGCTACGTTATCGACTGCACGCTAGGCTACGGAGGGCACAGCGAGGGCATTTTGACCGCTAATCCGTACCTTAAGCTTATCGCTTGCGACAGAGATGCCGAAGCGATAGAATTTTCGCGCGAGCGGCTCAGTAAATTTAAAGATCGCATAGAAATCCACAAAGCAAAATTTAGCGAAATTTTAGAAATTCTGCCCGAGCAAAAGCTCCGCGCAGTTCGCGGGATCTTAGCCGACATCGGCGTTTCGTCGCTTCAGCTAGATAAAAACTGTCGTGGCTTCTCCACTAAAAGCGACGCGCTGGATATGCGAATGGATGCAGGCGCAGCGCTAGATGCAGCGTATGTCGTAAACAGCTACTCGCAAGCGGATCTGGCGCGCATTTTCCACGAATACGGCGAGCTAACAAACGCTAACGCAATCGCTTCCAGAATAGCTAATGCACGGGCTAACGCACCACTAACAAGCGCCAAAGCTTTGGCAAATTTAATCGGAACGAAGTCCATTAAAGGGCGCAGCATCAGCACGGCTACGCTAGCATTTCAAGCGATCCGCATCGAGGTAAACGACGAGCTTGGCGAGCTAAGACGCCTGCTCACGCTCATTGAGCAAAAATCGCGCGATTCAATTCTAACTAATGCAACTGTCGCTATAATCTCGTTTCATTCGCTTGAAGACCGCATAGTAAAGGAGCAATTTAGGGCGTGGGAGCGCGATTGCGTCTGCCCTAGCGAGTTTATGCGCTGCGAATGCGGCGGCGGGCATTCGTTAGGTAAAATCCTAACTAAAAGCCCTATAATAGCGGACGCGCAAGAGCTTGCGCAAAACTCGCGGGCTGCAAGCGCGAAGCTTAGAATCTTTCGGCTAAAATAACCGCCTTTGCTTGCTAGGAATTTTAAATTTTGACGAAATTTTGTAAAATTTATAGATTTGCAGGCATTAAATTTTAAAATTTTACGGAATTTTGAAATTCAGCTTTCAAAGATTCGCTTTAGAATTTATGATATTTTCAGCGTTATTTCGAACGCACAATGTCTAAATCATAAAATTTAACGTTGAATTTTACGCTATATTTAACGTATAATTTTATGAGATTTAACTGCTGCATATTTTAAAAACTAAGTGGCAACATAGATATAGAACCGAGCGAAAGTTAAAATTTGGCACCTAAAGTAAGCGGCGTAATGTCAAACTCGCCCTTTGCTTTAACGAAATTTTGTAAGCGAGCAGTAGTTTCATTGACATTTTAATGATAGAGCTTATCTTGCAAATAAATATCTACGCTTAACGTTTTAAGGCGCATCGAAGACGCAGTAAAAATTTTAAGCGGTTTTTCAGATTATTTGACAAAATTTTATAAATAGTCAATCTCGGTAAAGTGAGCTCGATTTTTACCCACCAAAGCGAATTTTCCCAAGCGGGCGGTGCAAAGGCGAGCAAAATTAACACGATGCTTCCTTTTGTAGCTTCCGCTGCTATACAGTATCATAAAAAGAGCGAGTAAAATTAACAAAAATAGCTCGCTAAATTAAAATTTGCCTTTGCTGGCCGAGATAGAATTTGGCAAGTTAAGATAAAATTCCATTTACCGAGGTAAAATTGCAAAAAAGAATTTTGCTCGTAACTTTGACTTTTAAATTCTACCTTAACGGCTCATTGCTGGGTACACGCGAGTTGCGGGTTTCGAGCTGAATTTACCTTGACGCAGGCGCCTTGGCGGCGAGTAAAGATAGGATCGTGGTTTTAAATTTATGGAGATTTTAGATGAATAAATATGAATATTTTGCCGACGACGATGACGGGCACGACTTCGCAGGGACATCCGATCTAGCGGGCATAGAGCTTGCAAAAAGACGAGCTATGGAGGATCTGACGGATAAGGAGCTAGAGGATAGGCTCGCCGCGGATCTTTCCGTAAAACGAAACTACGCGGGCGCAGCTGACGGCTACGACGATTTTACTAGCTTGGAATTCGAAAGTTCAGGCTTTATAAATACCCAAAACTACCTAAATTCCGAAAGCGGCGGAACAAAATTTAATAAAAACAGTAAAGCAAAATTTAAAGGACGCGACGACGCAAATCTTTCAGCCAATCGCGGCAGCGATAATTCCAGCGGAGCGAGCTACGGCGATTTCGCAGGTGCCAATTTTGTCGGCAAGGCGGATTACGCGGCGTTTGCAGATGCAAGCTTTACAGGCACGCAAAATCAAAATTACGCGGATCTGGGCGCGCATGATTATGCAAGCCTTGCTGCAGGGCGCGGCTACGGCAGTTTTGCTGGCGCGCAAGACGAGCTGCTACGCAACTACGACGCCGAGAAAAAAAAGGAGAAAAATCTCACGCTTTATCAGCTTTTAGTCGTTTATCTGCTGATCGGATTTGCATTTTTACTGACGGTGCCGGCGATTTACATCCGCAACGAAATTTATTACATCAGCCGCGACATCGCCGCGCTTCGTACCAAACACGAGGTTTTGCTTGAGGAAAATCGCGCGCTTAACAACGACATCGAATATCTACGCTACAAAAATGAAATTTTAGATCCGCAAAGCGTGCAAGAAAATGGGCACTGATGGGATTTTACTCGCGGCGTTTGCGTTTTTTGCTGCGCTAGTGCTTGCCCTGCTGATCACGCTCGTGCTGCAAAACCGCCGCATAAGCGATGCAAACTCCACACTTAGTGAGCTTTTAAGCGAAAGGCTCACAGCTCAAAGTGCGAGAGCAAGTGCCGAGCTTTTTAAGCTAAATCAAAGCCTAAATGACGGCTTTAGTGATAAATTCTATTATCTTAATAGATCCCTGGGCGAGGGCTTGCAACGCCAAAACAGCGCACTTAGCGAAAATTTAAGCTCGCTAGATCGCGGCTTTAAGGACATAGCGGAAAATCTAGCGCGAATGAGCGAGCAAAATAAAACTTCACTGCAGGTGCGCGACGAAATCGCAAGGCTAAACTCGATTTTAGGCAACGTCAAGTTGCGTGGTAACTTCGGCGAGTACCGATTAGAGAGAATTTTATCGATGATCTATGGGCAAAACGCCGCGTTTTACGAGTTGCAAAAGCACCTACCAAACGGCAGAATCGCAGACTGCGCGCTACATATCGCAAAAGAAAAAATTCTTTGCATCGACTCAAAATTCCCACTTCAAAGCTATGAAAAGATCATCGCCGCCTCCGCCTCAAACGACGCCGCAGCGCTTGCTAGTGCGGATAAACAGCTAGCTGCCGATATGAAAAAGCACGCCGCAGATATCGCGGAAAAATACATAATACCGCCTCTTAGCACGGAGTTTGCGGTGCTATTTGTGCCCAGCGAAGCGGTTTTCGTCTACGTCTGCGAGAAGCTGCCGCAGGTGCTTGAATACTGCGCGCAAATCGGCATTTTTGCGGCATCACCCACGACGCTGCTGGCGCTTTTAGGCACGATCCGCACCTTCGTAAAAGACGAGGCGCTCGCGCAAAATATAAAATCAGTAAAAGATGAAATTTACGCGCTAAAATCGGACTTTGAGGCGCATGCTAAGTATGCGACGGCGCTTCAAACATACGCAGATAAGCTCGCCGCGCAAGCGGAGCTTTTAAACAAAAATGCAAAATCTCTAAAAGCCCGCTTCGAGCGTTTTAGCGAGCTGTAAGGTGGGCAAACCGTAGCGTACAATGCAGCTTGGAGTACTTTAGCAAGCTTATAACGCGGCGGCATTTTGAGCGGCTAGATTATCGGCAAAGGCGCCTTAAGTTCCGCCTCTCATAAAGCTTAGCTTTTGCATTGCAGGCTTGCAGGCTTTTTAAAATTATCCACTGGGCGACTCATTTTGTGAATTCGGCGTTTATTCGGAGTAAAATTTCAAAAACGGACGCAAATCTCAAAACATACGCCGTATTTAAAAAAATGGAAAGATTAGACGCGCAATCTTACGCGACGGCAAGATAAAATTTTAAGTTCGACGCGGCGCCAAAACACACAAAATTCTCCTGTGAAATCATAAAATTCTAAAATTTCTCGACAAAAATTAAAGCCATAGCACTGCAAATTCGCAAAATACCTTCGCGCTAAAAATCCAAAATCCCGCTGCTATGGTCTCAAAAAACCGCGCATCTGAAAACTCTGCGAGTAAATCGAAATTACCGAGCGTCTCAAAGCCGCATGCGTAAGCGAAAAAATTACGCCGTACCTTAATACTGCGCTAATGATCTCGTTTTACCGCCCTTATACGCCGCGAAAATCGCGCAATAGGTCAAAACCGAGTAATAGGATTTTTGAGACCTGATTTTACGATCGATCCAAGCGCCTAGGCGCCAATTCAAATCTACTCGATGAAATATATTTATATTGAGGCTGCGAGGCTTTGGCAGGCACATAAACGGACATAACAGCCAACTCCACTTGACGGAATTTTTGGTGTGACTTTACGCCGATCCGATTAATAATCGTTCATCGTCCGCCTCGCGGCTAAATTTTGGGGTATTGCTTTGCCACTTTAAGTCACTAATTCAAATCTGCGCGACGGAATTTTTGAGCACGACTTTGGGAGTTCGCGCCGATCCAATTAATAAATTGCATGCCCCTTAACCAATGCGGCGCGAGTATGTGGTGCCGTCATACGATTTACTGCAACCTTGACGCACCAAGCTAAATACGGGCATGAATAGGCATCGTGCCCATGCTCCACGCCGCGACTTCGTATCGCTAGAGCCAAGCGTACGCAATAAATTTTAGACGCTTTCTGCTTCTCGTAAAATTTTCAATATTTTTTAGAGATTTCATAAAATTTTGAGCGTTTTACGCCGCTGCGCCGCAGTCATGTTTATACCAAATCACGCTCAATCTACGCCGTTTATTTATCGGTCGCGCAATTTTCATTGTAGTAGGCGATGGTGCGCTCGTACTCGTCGTAAGCCTGTATATAATCGTTCGCGACGCTTGGGTTTGCGTATCGATCCTCGACCGCTAAAAGCTCCGCTTCGAGCTCTTTGTAGCGCTCATAAACCTCTGCGCAAGCGCGATCGTGAGCGTCGCCTTGCAAGATTATAGCTTTATCAGCGCCTGCACTCGCGCAGCCTTCGAGCCCTAAAACGACAGCGCAAAGCGTACCGCATAAAATTAAGCTTTTCAAAATTCTATCCTTATTCTATAAGTAAATTCGGCGTAAAAATAGGTGTGGTTATAAGCCGAGTTCCGTTACAGCGGTCATTTATCTAGACCGATTTTTGCAAATCGGTTCGAGCGAACGGTTCGAATATAAGACGAAACCACCCGTTCTTGCTGCAGGTTGGGTTTGCATTGCCGCCCGTGTCTCCACGCGCGCGGTGGGCTCTTACCCCGCCCTTTCACCCTTACCGCTTGCGCGGCGGTTTGCTTTCTGTTGTACTTTCCCTAGGGTTGCCCCCGGCGTCCGTTAGACGCAACCTTGTCTTATTACAGCTCGGACTTTCCTCTCCTTGCGGAGCGACCGCACGCCACACCCGAGCGCAATTATAGCTTTTTTGGCTTAAATTTTACGGCTCGCGGAATTTAAGGGGTGGAATTTTACGGCGTGAGCAAGTATAAACTCCGCCCCCTACGCC
>CAUSAC010000066.1:0-5507 GCA_963529615.1 uncultured Campylobacter sp.
GCTATACCCATCGCAAACTCGCCCTTGTTGGTCTCAAGCGAGATCGCCGTGGTGATCGTGCGGGTGAAATATTTAATATTGCCGCCGATCATCATCGCTACGCCTACCTCTGCGACGATTCGCCCGTAAGCGGTGGCGATGACGACCAGCAGGGCATAACGCAGCTCGTAAAGCACGCAAAGGATTAAATTTAGCGGGCTTAGGCGGTAGTTCATAATGTTTAGATAGTGCTTCTTATCCATATTTTCGATGACGCTGGCGCTTAGCGAGACGATGATGGGAAGCGCCAGCACAAACTGCCCGAGCATTACGGCTTTGAGCGTAAAAAGCAGCCCCAACTCGCCCAAAGGGCCGTTTCTGGAGATGAAAGCGTAAAGGATCAGTCCTATCGCTACCGTGGGCATCGCAAGTGCGACGTCGCTTAAAAGCCTAAGCGTTCTGCGAGCGCGAAATTCGTAAAATCCGAGGATAAATCCTATCGGAAAGCCGGTTATAATCGCAAAAAGTATCGAGATACTCGAAGTATAAAGCGTCGCTTTAATCGCCGAAAAGGTCTCCGCATCGCCGCTAAAAAGTAGCCCGAATGCGCTTAAAATTCCTTCTAAAATAAAGTCCAAGATTGTGTCCTAAATGTTCTATTTTGGCATATTTATAAACCAAATTTATATGCTATAATAGCACATTTTTTAAAGGAGATAACATGAAAAAAATATTTTTCGCTTCGCTCGCTCTTAGTGCGAGCCTTTTTGCCGCCGATAACGATTTGGTGATGGCAACTACAACGAGCACCGATAATACGGGCTTGCTAGATGCGATCTATCCTGCGTATAAGGCGGAAACCGGCGTCGATATCAAATGGACGGCGGTAGGCACAGGTGCTGCTCTAAAGCTTGGCGAGAACTGCGATGCGGACATACTTTTCGTGCATTCGCCGAAGGTCGAGAAAGAATTTGTAGAAAAAGGCTTCGGCGTTGATCGCACGCCCGTTATGTATAATGATTTTATCCTCATCGCCGATAAATCCATCGCGCCTAAATTTAAAGGCAAAGACCTTAAAGGCTCGTTTGAGCTAATCAAGGCGGAAAAGATTAAATTTTTCTCTCGCGGCGATAAATCGGGCACCGATAACAAAGAGAAAGGTATTTGGAAAAAGGTTGAGGGCGCCGTCCCTGAAAATGAGGCGTGGTATAACCAAACCGGTCAAGGTATGATCGCTACGATCAACGCAGCCGCCGAGCAAAAGGGCGTGACCTTCACCGATCGCGGCACCTACATCAAATACGAGGATAATAAAAAGGGCAATCCCGATATGGTTATCATCAACGAAGGCGATAACGATCTGAAGAATTTTTACTCCGTAATCGCGGTCAATCCGAAGCACTGCCCAAAAGCCGACTATGAAAACGCGCAGCGCTTCATCAAATGGATCACTAGCGAGAAGGGGCAGAAGTTCGTAGGCGATTTCAAGCTGCTAAATAAGCCGCTTTTCACCCCTGATGCGAATACTCGCAAGAACTAGCTCTAGCTAAATTTAAAGCCCAAAGGCAAAGCGCCGTCTTTGGGCTTTTGCTTTTTAATAAATCAATCTACGCGCCTTTAAATTTAGCTCTTTTGCTTCTAAATTTAGCGGGCGTTTTTTACCGCGTCTTTTTACGATACATTTTTTACTTTCTCGCCATACGTTTAAATTTATCGCAGCTTCGTTTGTCTGTAATAGGCTTAAAATTTCAGCTATATTTGGGATCAGTGGGGATAAATTTCAGTCGCATTCGGATATGCTCTAATGTCTAGCGAGATTTATACAGCGCAAAATTTAGTAGTATTTATGTTTGACTCAAATTTTAGTTTGTTATGAATTAAATTTTGAAGTTGCGGTTAAGCTCGGGCGTATGAAAAACGCCCGAGCCTGTGAAGCTATGAAATTTCATGTGCGGTTTATGGGGTCGCTTCTGCCGCGCGCCGGTAAAATTACTTTTCAAGCTCTAGCAAAATTACCGAGCGCGCGGCTATAAATTTCACTTTGCGCGAGCGAGCTATTCGACTTCGGCGTCGATGACGTCGTCGTCTTTTTTACCGCCGTTTGCACCGCTGCTTTGCGATCCGCCTTGCGCACCCTGATTTGCGCTGGCAGCCTTGTATAGATCCTCGGCGACCTTGCTTAGAGCTTCTACTTTGGAGTTTATCGCTTCCTTGCTCGCGTTTTCATCCTTTAGCACGGCTTTTAGATCGTTTAGCGCGCTCTCGATCTTAGCGCGTAGATCGCCCGGTACCTTCTCGCCCATCTCGCTTAGGCTCTTTTCGGTTTGATGTGCTATGCTATCGGCTTGGTTACGCGCCTCGACGGTTTCTTTGCGCTTGTTGTCTTCCTCTTTGTGAAGCTCGGCATCCTTTACCATTTTATCGATCTCGGCGTCGCTTAAGCCGCTTGAGCCGGTGATGCGGATGTCGGTTGCCTTGCCGGTAGCCTTGTCTTTTGCCGAAACGGTTAAAATTCCGTTCGCATCGATGTTAAATTCCACCTCGATCTGTGGTACGCCGCGAGGAGCGGGCATGATACCTTCAAGATTGAAATTTCCTAGCGATTTGTTATCTTTCGCAAACTCGCGCTCGCCCTGCAAGACGTTGATCGTAACGGCGCTTTGGTTATCCTCTGCTGTCGAGAAGGTTTGAGATTTTTTCGTAGGTATAGTAGTTCCCTTTTCGATGATCTTGGTCATCACGCCACCTAGGGTTTCGATGCCTAGGCTTAGCGGAGTGACGTCGAGCAGTAGCACGTCTTTTACGTCGCCTTTGATGACCGCGCCTTGGATCGCCGCGCCGATTGCTACGACTTCGTCAGGGTTTACGCTCTTATTTAGCTCCTTGCCGAAAGCCTTTTTAACCTCCTCTTGCACTAAAGGCACGCGCGTCGAGCCGCCCACCATGACGACCTCTTTTATGTCGTTCATGCTTAGCCCTGCGTCGCTTACGACCTTTTTGAGAGTGCTTATGGTCTCATCTACCAAAGAATCGATCATGCTTTCAAATTTGGCTCTAGTGATGGTTTTCATTAGGTGCTTTGGACCTGTAGCGTCTGCGGTGATAAAAGGTAAATTTACCGTCGTTTCCATCGCGCTGCTTAGCTCTTTTTTGGCGTTTTCCGCAGCCTCTTTTAGGCGTTGCATAGCCATGACATCGCCGCGCAAGTCGATACCCGTTTCAGATTGAAATTCTGAGGTTAAAAAGTCGATCAGTTTGTTATCGAAATCATCGCCGCCCAAAAATGCATTACCGCCGGTAGCTAAAACTTCTACGACGCTATCGCCGGTTTCTAGAACGGTTACGTCGAACGTACCGCCGCCTAGATCGTAAACGACGATCTTTTCGGATTCTTTTTTATCCAGCCCATACGCAAGCGCCGCTGCGGTAGGTTCATTGATGATACGAAGCACGTTTAGGCCTGCGATCGTTCCTGCTTCTTTTGTTGCCTTTCTTTGGCTGTCGTTGAAATACGCAGGCACGGTGATGACCGCATCTACGACGGGCTCTCCCAAAAACGCCTCAGCATCCTCTTTTAGCTTGATTAGCACCTTGGCTGAAATTTCTTGCGGCGTATAAACCTTGCCCGCGATCTCTACCGCGCACGCGCCATTTCGGTCGATAATCTTATACGGTAGGCGCTTTTTAGCTTCCTGCGCGTTTTTCTCATTCATCATAAGACCCATGATGCGCTTGATCGAGTAGATCGTCTTTTCTGGGTTGGTGACTGCTTGGCGCTTGGCGCTGTCGCCTACTAAAACCTCGCCTTTGTCGGTGAAAGCTACTACCGACGGAGTGGTGTTTTTACCCTCTTTGTTCGGTATGATCTTGCTCTCGCCGCGCTCGAATATGCTTACGCACGAGTTTGTTGTTCCTAGGTCGATGCCTATGACTTTTGCCATTTGTTATCCTTTGTATTGAATTTAAAATTTTAAAATTTAAGCGATTATTTCGCCACTACTACCATAGCGGCGCGCAAAACGCGTTGTTTATACATATAGCCTTTTTGATATACTTGAACGATATCGCCTTTTTTAACGCCTTCGGCTTCAATCATCGAAATAGCGTTATGCATGCTAGGATCAAATCCCGCATCCGTCGCTATTGGCACGATACCATATTTTTCAAAAGTCTTTGTAAAAAGGCTTAGACATTGTTTTACGCCAACTTCGATTTTATCCGCAAGCTCATTACCTTCCACATCAATTTTGGCGGCCTCCTCAAGCGCGTCGATTATCGGCAGCAAATCCTTCGCAAAGCTCTCGCTAGCGTAAGCAACAGCGCTATCTTTTTCTTTTTCCAAACGTTTTTTGAGATTTTCAAAATCCGCATTGGCGCGGTAAAATTTATCGGTGATCTCACTTAGCTCGTTTTGAAGCTTTTGTATCTGTGCATCGGTATCGTCGCATGTCTGCGCCTCTTGCGGCTCGCCCGCATCTGACGCGCACTGCTCGCAAACCTCTTTTTCTTCACTATCGCACGCTGCATTTTTATCGCCGTGCTCTTTAAATTTATGGCTCATGCTACTCCTTTAGCGTAGTTAAAAAATTTCTCGTAATTCTCGTAAACGCTGCCTGCGCAGATCATCGTAGCGTCCTCGCCTTCGAATTTTACGGGGCGTTTGATCCCCATAAATCCGTGCTCGAAGTAGGGCGCGAAGATCAAATTTTTAGTAAAATTTACGGCGATCGAGGGGTTGAGTAAAATTTTAAATCGCTCGTCTTTGAAAATTTTATACGCTACGACCTCGTTACAAAGAAATTCGATTTTAGAATTTTTTAGCTCCTTAATTTTGGTACTAAGCTCGCACAGACCGATCTGCATCGAAGCTAATTCCAAATCTCCGAGTGAAATTCCTATTAAATTTGATAGGAATTTAAAAACTCTAAAATCGTATTTTAAGATAATCTCGTCCGTTCTAAATGCAAGGATTATGAAGCGATTATCGTGATTGATAACTTCGCTTAGGGCTTCATTTTCGGCGTTGAAAATCATACAGTAAATTTCAAAATCCTCAAGCACCGCTTCTAGCTCGCGAGCATCGTCTATTTTCAACTCATCGTCGAAGCTAAGCCTAGCGCGCCAGTAATCCTGCATCGTCGCAACCGTCGGAATTCTACCACCACTTACATGAAGCTGCGTCAAAGCCCCCTCGTCGCTTAAGCGCTTAAAATAAATTCGGATGCTAGACGCGGACATCGCTACGCCCATGCGCTCGCCCAACTCGGAAGATCCGATCGGGGTGTTGCTATCGAGATAGGCGGAAATGATGGATTCCAGGATCATATCGCGTTTATTCGTTTTCACTTTTAGCACTCTTTCGGTAAGATTGCCAGTATTATACAACATTGAGTGGTAGGATGTCAAGGTTTTTATATAAATTTTATAAAATTTTAGCAATCTGGTCCTGAGTTTGCTAAATTTTAGCTATGATTTTTGAGGTGAGCGTATTTCTTGGAATTCTTGGAATTCTTGGAATTCTTGGAATT
>CAUSAC010000067.1:0-5237 GCA_963529615.1 uncultured Campylobacter sp.
TCTCAAACCGACTGCCGGCGCCGCTTTTTAAATTTAGCCCCGCAGGCGCCATTTTGCCGCAACTTGAAATTTTGCTCCGTAAAATTCCGCCTAAACCGCACGCTGCAAAATTTTACAATATAAATTTTAAAATTTACGTTGTAATTTGCACAGCTTGCGGAATTCTGCGTTTTCGCCACGGCGGAATTTCACGCGCAGTATTCGTCACCGTAAAATTCTACGTGGCTAAATTTCGTTGCAAATTTGCCGCTGCGAATTCTACGAGTAAAATTTTTCGCGGCGGAATTCGCTGCTGCAAAATTTTATATTTCAAAACCCGCGCCCAAAATTCCGCCCGGTCGCGGCTAATTCGTCGTAAGCCCGCCGTCTATCGCAAATATCGCGCCGCTGACCCATTTCGCCGCATCCGACGCCAAAAACACCGCCGCATCGCCGATGTCCTGCGCGCTGCCGATTTTGCCGAGCGGATAGATATTTTGCACCATCTGCTCAAACGCCTCGCGCCCCTGCGGGCTAAGCGCGCTTAAATTTCGCTCAAACTGCGGCGTCAGCACGCTTCCGGGCGCTATGGCATTGACGCGAATGCCGAGTTTGCCGATCTCAAAGGCAAGCGATTTGGTGAAAGAATTTAGCGCGCCTTTGGTGATCGAATACGCCGTCGTGGTGCGCCCCACAAGCATTCTGTTTGCGAAATACGACGAGATATTTATCACGCAGCCTTTACTAGCCGCAAGCGCACCCAAAAGCCCCTGAGTAAGCAGATATGGCGCTTTGACGTTTAGGTTTAGATGAGCGTCCAGCAGCGCTTCGTCGGTCGCCTCAAACGGTACGAATTTTCCCAACCCGGCGTTATTTACTAGGATATCTATCTTAGGAGATTGCGCTAAAATGCGCTCGCAAAGGCCTTTTATCGTTTTGCTTTGCGCCAAATCCGCCTCTATCGCGTAAGCTTTCACGCCGTAACCGCCCAATGCCTCCTGCGCGATTTTTAATTTCTCCTCGCTTCTGCCGAGCAGGATCAAATTTGCGCCCTCTTCGGCGAAACACTTTGCGATGCCAAGCCCTATTCCGTCGCTTCCGCCCGTAATTACGGCAGTTTTACCCTCTAATCGTTTCATACTTTTCCTTTCAATGCGTAAATTTATGCTCTAAAAATTTGAGCGAGATTTATGGATCTCGCAAACTTCGAAATTTTGCAGGCTTTGAAATTTTACCCGCTTTAAAATTTTACGGCGAAGCGAAGTTTCGTCGATAAAATTTTTACTAATTTTAAAATTCCATCGATAAAATTTCACGGCAAAATTCCATCGTAAAGCTCGCAGCGGAATTTCATCCGTAAAATTCCGCCTAAACCGCGCACCGCTCGGCTAAAATTTTAGCCCGCTTTGCCTCAGCCGCCGCGGTTAAATTTTATATTTCAAAAGCGCATCTTTTTCGGCTTTGCTTACGCGAAAGCTATCGCGGATCTTGGAAATCGCCTTGTTTTGGATAAATTTAGCCGCCCGCTTGCTCGCCAAAAACGCAAGCGTGATCTCACGCTGCTTGATAAACATCTCAGCTATCGCCCACGCCGCGCCCATCTGCACGTAGTACCGCTCGTCGCTTTCGGCGGCGCAAATTTCAAGAAATTCTTTAGGCGAGATCGCGCCCATATTTCGCATAAAATAAACGTAGAAAAATCGCCTCTCAAACTCGCTCACGCCGCTTTTAACCTGCTTTAGCAGCTCGTCCGCGAAAGCGGCGTCTTTAAATTTCGGAGCGAACATATCGCAAACTGCCCAATTAGGCATCGTTTTGATAAAACTGCTCGCAAGCGCAAATTTCGCCTCATCCTGCTTCAAAAGCATTATAAAAAAGCCTTTTAGCACGAACTCCTCGTGAAAAACGGGCTCATAATTTTGCAGCTCGCGCTGCGCCTCGTCCGTGCCGCCCAAAGCGGCGAAGCTTTTACGAGCAAGTGCGCGCAGTGCGGGAGTGCGCACGCCCAAAATCTGCGGCGCGGGTATTAGGCGCTGCGAAAATTTCGCGAACTTCTCCTCGCTTAACGCCCGCAGCTGCCCTAGCATCTTTTCTCGTAAATCCATAACTTTCCTTTAAAGTTGATCGTAAATTTAATCGCGCGCGAGATTACGATTTTATAACGGCGCGCTAAAATTTTGCCGCACAGGCTATCTATTTAAACAGATCGCGCCGCACGCACAAACTAATCGCCCGATAGATCGCATCACTATATAAATCGTCCGCCGTACCCGCTCAAAGTTCTGCCTAAAAACACGCCCTACCAACGCGCCGTACGCCGCCAAGTAAAACAACCCGCACGGCTAAAGCTCGCTTAAATGAAGCTCGGCGCGTCGTTTGAAAATAAAATCAGATCGCCGCTGTGCGTATTTTCGCTCAAAACCCGCTGCAAATCGCGCTTGTCCTTCAAAACGATAGTCTTTGCGGGGTCTATCCTGCTTTGCAGCACCTCGGAATTTAGCTCGCCCGTAATGATCGCGAGATCAAAAATTTCATCGATCTTGGCAGCGAGCGTCTCGTTGTCCTCACGCGTGCTCTCGACGATGCCCGGCGTAATGATGACCTTGCGCCCGCCGTAGCTTCGCATCAGCTCGTAGCTTTGCAGCATGCCGCTTAGATTGCCGTTGAAGCTATCGTCGATGATGATTTTGCCGCCCGCATCGAGACGCGCGAGCCTGTGCTCGACGGCGCTAACATGCGCGACGCGGCTTTTGATCTTATCTGCGCTAAGCCCCAAAAATCGCGCGATCTTTATACACGCGGCGAGATTTGCAGCGTTAAATTTACCCAAAATCGGCGCGAAAAACTCATGCCTCTCGCATAGTTCTCTCCGCCCGTTTGAAATTTTATGCCCGTTTGGAGCCTCTTGCGCGCCCCGCTCTTTGTCGCTGCAAATTTTATCGTCGCTAGCGGCGCGGGTGGCTTGTTCGCAAAATTCTTGCTCGCTTTGTTTGGCGCAGGATATGGAATTTGTATCGTTAAAATCGGCGCCGCAATTTTTAGAATTTTTGTCTTTTTCCGCGCATGCCGTACTGCTTGCATCTAAGCTCAAATAGCCCTGCCCTTCGCCATCTGCGGCGGATGTTTCTGCATGCGGCACGGAATTTTTGCCGCTCGCACCGCTTTCATCCTCGCTCAAGCTAAGACTAAATTTTATACCGTCCAGATCCGCACCATGAATTTCCAGCCCCTCGTCGTAGATCGTGACGCGCTCGTCCGCGCTTTTTTGCGTGCAGCTGTGCAAAAACGCATGCTTTAGCCGCGCGCTTGTGAGCGCTTCAAGCTTGGTTTTGCGGATGTTTTCGATGCTTTTGAAATACTCGATGTGTTGTGCGCCGATCTCGCCCACGACGACGATCTGTGGCGCCAAAAACTCGGTGATCTCGGCGATGTCACCGCTTAGCCTGGCGCCTGCTTCGGCGATGTAGATCTGCGTATCTGCGGGCAGTGCCTCGTTTACATCGCGCACAAGCCCTGCTAGCGTGTTTACCGAGCGCGGCGTCTTGTAGCAGCGAAAGTCGCTTTTTAAAATTTGATACAAGAAGTTTTTAATGCTCGTCTTGCCGTAGCTCGCAGTGATCTGAATGATCGTAAGGGAGGGCACCTGGGCTAGTTTTTTGCGCGCGGCGGCCTTAAATTTCGCAGCCTGCGCCCGCTCGTAAACAAAGCTCGCCGCAAGGCCCGCGCCAAGCGGTAAAAAGATCGGCAAAATCGGACCCCCCGCGGCATAAAACGCGGCATTAAAGCTAAACACACAAACCGCCAAAATCGCAAAAAATCGCTTCACTCGCGGCGTAAAGACGAGCTTTTTATCAAGCCCTCTTTGCCAAAGCCACAGCACTAGCGCATAGACCGCGACGATTAGAATTTTAGCGGCGCGCAGGGTGTAGAGGGATGCGAAACCGAATTTAGCCGCGCCCAAGCCCGCCGCGATCTCGCAGCCGAAATACGCCGCCAGCGGCAAAATCAAAAAATAAAGGTGCCACGCGGGTTTGGTGAAGTGAAAGATGATGCGCGCAGGCTTGTATGAAAACCACTGCAAGCAGGTGATCAGATAAAAGCCGAGCATCAGGATGAATGCCGCGTGCGCGATCAAAAATATTATATTCATCTTTTAAAATTCCTTTTTATAAATTTGCGCGCCCGCCTTGCAAGCCTGTGCGGGCAAAACGCGGCGAGCTCGGGCTAACAGGCATTCGACCTCATTTGTAAATTTTATGAATTCTCGCTTTGCAAATTCTATTTTTGCAAACTTGCGCACTCATAAATTCACGCGCTCGTATTGGCTGCACGAGCCACGCTAGATAAATTTACGCTGCCGCGCCCCGTCTGCGTTTTCGATACCGCGCCGTATCTATCTTTCGCGACCTAAAATTTTCGCACGCTGTATATCTTACGATATCTAGCCCTATCTCGCGCGATGATTTGCATCATTTGCGGCACATAGGCCTTCTGTCGCGGCGAATACATGACGCGGTTATGCGACTAAATTTAATTGCCCGCTTTGCGGTGCACACGCGGTTTCACCTCATTTATACGGCTGCCGCGAACGCGGAACAGAAACGATCCGTTGCCGCATTAAAATTTTAAAATTTAACACGACACGCTGTGATTTGGGCTTTGCGTTTTGTACTACGCGCCCAAAGAGCGGATTTTGCGCCACTAAATTTTAAATATGTGCCGCGTGCTCGCGACTTTATAATCTAAATTTACGCTTCGGTTTGCGATCTTTGACGCAAACAGATTGCAAAATTTTAAAACGCGGGAGAACTGCGCTAAAGCGCCGCAATGAAACGCTTTTAAATTGCACTCCGCTCTTACATTCGCGCGATCTGTCTTTGCATCTAAAGCGCGATTTTTAGCGGCGCTAAAATTTCGCGGCTAAATTTTAAAATTTTATACAAAATCGCGTCTTGTTTTAAATTTAGTGCGGCGCAAAATCGTTAAATTTAGCTGCCGCCAAGCTCCTTTTCGATCTGCTCGCCAATAAATTCCGCGCTCTGCAAAAAGAAAAAGTGATCCCCCTCTAGCGGATAAAATTTGCTGTTTTTAATGAGCGAGTGGATCAGCTCGCCGCTTTTTAGGCTAGTGGCGCGGTCGTCTTTGCCCCAAAATATGAGCGCATTTTGTGGGCTTAGTGCGGGAAAAATATCGCGAAAGTCCTCATTTACGACGTTTTTTAGCGTCTCATACATCGTCTTACTCATACCTGCGGCATC
>CAUSAC010000068.1:0-5213 GCA_963529615.1 uncultured Campylobacter sp.
GGTTTACGCCTTTATCTCTTAAATTTACATTTTTAAAATTACAAATTTTTACTTTAAATTTGAAAGTATTTTTATTAAATGCATGCGATGAGACAGCGAGTAAATTTGAAAATTTAACTTCAGAAATTTTAAAATTTTATCATAAGTAGGCGGAATTTTATCTACGCACGTAGTACTTTGGGCATCATGCGGACCGGCATTTTTACGAAGCTATACCTGAAAGAATTTATAAAATTTAGAATTTAAAATTTCAAAAATCCAATAGCTTGCCGATCGCAGACCCCTTGTCCACATACAAGCATGCAAGCTTCACGGATTAAGGCGCGCTCGGTGCGATGCCGTGCTTATCATCGATGAGTTCTGCTTCGTTTAATTGCTTGTATTCGTCGCAGCCGATCTGCTCTGCTAAATCGCATGCTTTCCCGTAAAATTCTTTTGCTGAGGATCTATCTTGTTTAATGTGCCATCCATTTTTGTATAAATCCCCGAGATAACTACACGAGTCCGAATCCCCGCTCTCGCAAGTATTTTTAAGCAAATTTAGCCCGCGCTGATATAGGCTTTCTGCTTTTTGGTAATTGCCTGCTTTGTATAAGTCTCCCAGAATCAAGCACGCCGCCGCCCTGCCGCCATCATAAGCCTTTTGGTATAAATCCGCAGCCTTTTTGAAATCCTTCTTTACGCCCCTGCCGTCTATATATAGATCCGCTAGGCGCTGGCACTCATATAAGTCGCCTTCATCGCATTTCTTTTGATTTATTTGAGCTTTCTTTTGGTACAAAACAGCCGCTTTTTTATATAGAATCTCTGCCTTTTGCAAGTCCTGTCTGACCTTGTCGCCGTTTTTATATAAATATGCAAGGTTATTGCACATATCTGCATCACCGTTATCGCAAATCATTTGACGCAAAACCATAGCCTTGTGCTTGTCTCTTTGGGCGCCGATACCGGATTCGTATAAAATTGCAAGCAAATCGCACGAAAGCATATTGCCGCCGTCACAAGCCTTTTGGTGCAGGCTCGCCGCCTTTTGATAATCTTGTCTAACGCCATAGCCTTCAAAGTATAGTCCTGCAAGCTCATAGCAACCGGTCATATCTCCGTCATCGCAGGCTTTTTGATAAAAATTCGCCGCTTTTTGATAGTTTTGAGTGACGTTCCTGCCGAATCGATATAAGTTTCCAAGCCTATAGCAACTTCGCGTATCTCCACCGTCACAGCTGCGCTGCCACATTTTTATCGCTTTAGGATAATCGCCGTCCTCATAGAACTTGTCCACGTCTTCAAAGACTCCACCCATGCAAAAACATAGCTATAACGGCTAGATAAAGATATCTTTTCATTTAATCCCTTTAAAATTTCTGTAAATCTACTTGCGCATTCACGGCGCAAAATTCCTCATTTAGCATTTACAAGCTCGGCTTGCGCGCGGGCTAGGTGCACAGCCAGCCCTGGCACAAGCCGAACAGAACTGCGTTAGCTCTCCTTCAAAAGCTTGGTTAGCACCGTGCCGCTTTCATCGTGCTTGCGAATATTTTTATAAATTTTACTAAAATAAGCTTCTAAAAATTCTTGATCGTCGATCTTATCTTCGCCCTTTTTCGGCACGATCTTTCGGTACTCGCCGCTGCTTTGCAGCTCGAATGCGAGCTCGTTATCGCTTAGCTGAAGCTTTAAAATTTCTTTGAGCTTATTTTGCAGATTTTCGTTGTAAATCGGGCTCATCAGCTCCAGTCTGCGCTCCAAATTTCGCGGCATCCAATCCGCGCTCGCGATGTATAGGCTGGGCTGCGTGTGCGCGAAGTAAAAAATTCTAGCGTGCTCCAGGTATTTGCCGACGATCGAGATTACGCGGATATTTTCGCTAACGCCCTTAAGCGCCGGGCGCAAGCAGCAGATGCCGCGCACGATGAGATCGATCTTTACGCCCGCAGCACTTGCTTTATACAGAGCCTTGATCATATCGCCGTCGACAAGAGCGTTCATCTTAGCGATGATCCTGCCGGCAGAGCCTTTTTTCTCCTCATTTTTTATCATCGCTAGGAGCCGCTCTTTGATCTGCATCGGCGACATAGAGAGGTTGTCTAGCTTGCGGTTTTTGTTGTAGCCCGAGAGGATATGGAAGAAATTCGTCGTGTCCTTATCGAAGTGGTCGCCGCAGGTAAAAAAGCTCACGTCGGTGTAAATTTTAGCGCTCGAGCCATTGTAGTTGCCCGTGCCTAAGTGGATATAAAATTTTAACTTGCCGTCCTCTTTTTTGATGATCTGAGTTACCTTGGCGTGGACTTTAAAGCCCGTGATGCCGTAGATCACGTGCGCGCCCGCGTCTTCGAGCGCCTTTGCCCAGTGCAGGTTGTTTTCCTCATCAAATCTCGCCTTAAGCTCGACCATCACCGTTACCTGCTTGCCGTCGCTTGCGGCCTCGATCAGGCTCTGGACGATCGGGGAGTTTTTCTCCACGCGATACAGCGTCATACGGATTGAGATGACCTTTGGATCCTTGGCAGCTTCTTTGATGAGCTTTTGGACAGGATCGAAGCTTTCGTAAGGATGAATTAACAAGATATCCTCCTTCTCCATCGCGCTCATAACGGAGGTGTTTTCGTTAAAGGGGGGCAGCGTCTTTGGCAGATACTGAGGATGGGCTAGAAAGGAAAAATCCTTATTGGAAGCGATCTCCCAAAGCCCGTCCAGCGTAAGTGGCACGGCGCATTCATATATATCTTTGTAAAAAATTTTAAGATGGGAATTTAGAAATTCTAAAAGCTCGGCATCGGCGTCTTTTTCGATCTGAAGCCGTACGAAAGCCCCCTTGCGGCGCAGCTTAAGCCCCGCTTCCAGGATCATCATAAAATCGTCCGCTTCCTCCTCTTCGATCACGATGTCGGCGTTTCGCGTAACGCGGAAGGCTGCGGAGCTGATGAGCTTGTAGCCGGGGAAAATCTCCTCCGCGTGGCGCTTTACGATAGTGCCGATCGGCACGTAGGTATTTTGCGCCACCTGCACGAAGCGCGGGATCACGCGTGGGATCCTAATCATTCCAAAATGTACCGACTCGGGCGCGCCCTCGTCGCAGAGCTTGACTGCGAGGGAGAAGCTGAGATTGTTTAGATGCGGGAACGGATGGGTCGCATCCACTGCGATCGGGACGATGACGGGCATTATCTGCGAGAAGAAAAACTCGTCCGCCGCAGGCTTGAGCTCGGGCTGTAGCTCGTCGTAGCTTTTGATAAAAAGCCCGTTTTTGCAAAGCTCTTTTTGGATGCCGAAATACTGCTGCTCAAGCTCGGTTTGTTCGTTCCTCAGATATGAGCGGATCGCGCGCAGCTGCTCAAGAGGCGTCATCTCGTCATCGCCGCTGGTTATAACGCCGGCGGTAAAAAGCTGCTTCAAGCCCGCCACGCGGATCATATAAAATTCGTCTAAATTCGTGCTGTAAATCGCTAGGAATTTTAATTTTTCAATTAGCGGGATATCCTTTTTACATTGCTCTAGCACGCGGGTGTTGAAGCGCAGCCAGCTTAGCTCGCGGTTTATAAAATTATTTTGTGTTTGCATAAAAACTCCTTTTTGAATATTAATTCTAAGATTATAGCCCAATTAAGATTAAATTTTAAAGTCCGAATTTCATGAGCTTGCAAGTGGGGCAATTTAGTATTTAAAATTCTGCCCTAATTCCCTATTTTTCCTAAATCCTTGCACATTTGCGCATCGCCGTCTTTGCAGCCCAGCTTTAAATACCGCCTCAAATATAAAATTTGCTCTTCCTCCTCCTCGCTCATATCAAGCACCCATTTGCACGCTTGTTTTATTGCGAGTATAAAAAAATAGCGCTTTCATTTTAATCCTTACGAATGATATAAATTTAAATTTAGATCGGCAGACGACATAAATTTTATCTCTTTGCTAGCGGCTGCGCTTTGGTTGAGTTCTGCCGCGGCTTGCGTTATTAAAGATGCCAAAATTGCGGATAGAATTTTTCCATTATCGCTCTTTGCCCTTCTTTGGATTTGCCATCTTTTACTCCTTAATTGAATTTGAGTCGTATTTATCGCTTATTTCCCAAAAGGCTTTTTTCGCACACTTTACGGGATCGTGTTCCTCCTGATCTCGTAAGCAGTTTTCTAAAGCCGTCTTCAACGCGCAAGATCTTAGTTTAAATAGTTTTTTCTGATCGGTAAATTTTTCACAAGCCGTAGTGTAATTTATAACAGCCTTTTTAATGTTGCCTCTTAAACCTATATCTTGTGTTCCAAGAGCAAAACAAGACTCCGCGATACCCGCCTTGCAAGATTTTTCATAAGGAGTGATAGAAGCTTCACGCATACCAAGTTTAGGACCTAATATATAACCAAGATCCGAGCATCTGGTCATATCTCCGCTATCACATTTTTTAGATAAAATTTCTATTAGTTTAGTACACGAGCTATATTTGCCGTTTCCTTTATCGCATTCATTATAAAGATTTTCCTCTTCAGCCGTAGGCTTACCAGCCATTGCGACAGAAACTAAAAATATCATAGAATAAAATACAAAATTAATTTTCCCCATACAATTTCCTTTCGACACCTTCAAAAATAATTTTACCTTTTTTTATAGGGTTACACTCTTTGTCTTTCAGGCAAGCTTTCAGTTCCTCGATATTTTTGCAAACTATATCTCTATCTTTAAGATCACTACTACAAACTTTTTCAAGACTTTTAATTGCTGCTTGCATATTACCGTTTAGATATATATTTATTAGCGTACCCAATATAAAACAGTGATATGTACTATCAGCATCACACAGCTTAATCAGATATTTCGTAGCTTCCTCTATTCGGCGTAATGATAGTAAAAGCTCACTCTGTATAGCACATGAGCGCATATTACCATCCTCGCACTCTTTAGATAAAATTTCAACGAGTTTATTGCACGAACTATATTTTCCGTCACCGTAATCGCAGGATTTAAAAAGCATCCTTTGCTCTTCGTTATTAAAATCCTCTAACTTTATTAAACCTGTTAAAGTAGGCTGTGCCATAGCAGGGATCGATACAAATGCCATTATAAATGCAAGTAGCCAAATTTTAAGATAGAATTTTTTCATTAGAACTCCTTGCCCCTCTTTGGATTTGCCATCTTTTACTCCTTTGTTGAATTTGCGTCGTATTTATCACTTATTTCCCAAAAGGCTTTTTTCGCACACTTTACGGGATCGTGTTCCTCCTGAT
>CAUSAC010000069.1:0-4818 GCA_963529615.1 uncultured Campylobacter sp.
GGACAGAGCGGTGAGATAGATAAAATTTTACCCGAACTAAGCGCGAGTTTAGGTAAAACTGCGAAGTAAGTCGGCGAAATTTTATCTGGTACGAGCGGGGCGATGAAATTTTATGAAGTTTTAGTGCGGCTGTGCGGCGGAATTTTGCGCTGTTTTGCCGCATAAGTAGGGCTGGCTTTATGGATTTTGCCGCGCGCCTTAAGTACAACGCGCCGAAATTTCATAAAATTTTAGCAAGAGACCACTTCATAAAATTCTGCAAATTTCACGGAGAGCTGCGTGAAATTTATAGGGTTAACTTGCAGAATTTGGGTAAAATTCCATAGCCTTGCGCTACTTAAATTTTACGAAATTTTGCAGCTTGTGCGAGACGCGATAAATTGCATGGAGCTAAAACGGCAATCGCGCGGTAAATTTTATAAAATTTAAGCGGGAGCCGTGTAGTAAAATCCGATATAATTCCGCGAAATTTTATAGGATTTCACGAAATTCTAGCAGGCGCCCGTATGCACTTTGCGACGTATGAGCGGTTTGCGATCGTAATTGCGAGAATTCTGACAGGCGTTCATAGCACGTGCCTGCGTGATTTGAAAAAAAAAGGACAAAAATGGAGCTTGAGCTTTGGCAGTTTGCGGTGCTTTTTGCGGCGGCGTTTTTCGGCGGATTTATCGACTCGATCGCGGGCGGCGGTGGGTTGATTTCGCTGCCTGCGCTGCTTGCCGTGGGCATCCCGCCGCATGTAGCGATCGCTACAAATAGATTTCAAGGCAGCTTCGGAAGCTTCACCGCCGCTTTAAATTTCATCCGCAAGGGCTATGTCGATGCTGCGGAGATCTTGCGCGGCGTGATTTTTACGTTCATAGGCGGACTCGTCGGCGCTTATGTCCTGCTTCTAATCGATGCGAAATTCCTAAACTACCTCATTCCGATCCTGCTGCTGGCGCTTTTCTTTTATATGATTTTTTCGCCAAACCTAGGCGAAGCGCCCGCCAAACCCAAGATGTCAAAAAATAGCTTTTACGCGATTTTTGGGCTTGTTTTGGG
This sequence comes from uncultured Campylobacter sp., assembly GCA_963529615.1. Taxonomy (GTDB): domain Bacteria; phylum Campylobacterota; class Campylobacteria; order Campylobacterales; family Campylobacteraceae; genus Campylobacter_B. The sequence goes on from CAUSAC010000069.1 coordinate 1,045, forward strand.
CTTTTACGACGGGTTTTTCGGTCCCGGTACAGGCTCGTTTTGGACGTTTGCGCTCGTAGGAATTTTAGGGCTTTATATGAAAAAGGCGGTCGCGCACACGAAGGTTTTAAATTTCACCTCAAACATCGTCTCTTTGGGCGTTTTTATCATCGGTGGGCAAATTTTATGGCTCGTCGGAGCGGTGATGGCGGTCGGACAGATCGCGGGTAGCTTCGCAGGCTCAAGCTTGGTGATGCGATGCGACGTAAAATTCGTGCGCAAGATGCTTCTGTTCGTCGTTGCCGCGACGATTTTAAAGCTACTTTACGGACTGATCGCAAGCTGAATACAGGACTGATTGGCGGGCTGATCGCAAGTTAATTACAGACTGGTTGAGGGCCGATCATAGGCCAATCTAAAGTCAAAATCATAGAATTTTATACAGGATTTCGTATAAAATTTCGCGTAAAATTTTATGAACCCTCGCCGATATGTTTTGATGACGCTGATCTTACTGCCGCGGCAGTGCTGATTTTGCTGCTGCGGCGTCGATTTTGCCGCAGTATCGCACCAAACTTACTGCGACACTGCAAATTTTAATTGTAGTGTCGATTTTATCGTAGTGTTACGCTGATCTTGTCACGACTACGCTAATTTCCCGCTGCTGCGATGTTGATTCTGTTGCCGTTGCGTCGGAGGCCTCGCTTATCGCGAGGTCTTTGATTTTATTATTTTAGTGGCGCTGATTTTACTCTGCTACATCGACAACTTCGTTACCGCGCTTGCTACTGCGAGGATTTTAGTTGCGTTGCGCGGTGTCGCACTGATTTTTTATGACGGCGCTGTTCTTTCTGCTGCGATGGTGGCGATTTTGGCGCTGCTTTTACCGCCCCGTCGCCCGTATCACTACCGTGGGGGGGCTTGGTTTTGCTGTCGCGATATCGCGATCTTGATGGTGCAAGGATTTGATTTACTGCACAACGATGCCGATGAAGTTTCGTCCATTCGCATCAGTCAAATTTAGCCACACTGCCCGTATCTATTTCGTCGTATCGCCATGCATTCATTCGGTGCCGCTGATAGAGTCGTTGTATTGCCGAGCGCGCGGCGTTATCGTGCCCGTGCTATGAAATTTTATATGTTTATGCCCACGAAATTTTAAAATACCCTCCATAGATCATTTCGCCGTGCCGCCCGTACGTACTACCAAATCCACTCGCAGCGATTAAATTTAGCCGCACCGCTGTGCCTGCCGCTTCATTCTGCTATCATAGGCGAAATTTTGCTTATCCATACCATTTAAATTTGCCGTATAGCTGCGTATCTGTTTCGCCTTGCCCATCGAAATTTAGCCAATCTCTCGCGTCAATTAAATTTCATCGTACCCGCCGCGCCCGCAATCTTAGCCGCCCATCCGCAAAATTCCGCCGCCTAAAGCAATGCTAAAATATTTTGCGATAAAATGGACGAAATTTTTCACAAAGGATTTAGTATGCAGATCATTTCGACTCCCGATGCGGCACAGGCCATCGGGCCGTACTCTCAGGCGATCAAGGCGGGCGGGCTCATCTTTACCTCGGGGCAGATCGCGCTTAAGCCGGACGGCGAGTTCGTCGCGGGCGGCGTGGAGGCGCAGAGCAGGCAGGTTTTGCAAAACCTCGCTGCGATCCTGAAAGAAGCGGGCGCGACGCTGCAAGATGCCGTCAAAACTACGATTTTCCTAGCCGATATGGGCGATTTTGCCGCGGTGAACGAGATATACGCGGCGGCGTTCGGCGCGCACAAGCCCGCTCGCAGCACGGTGCAGGTCGCCAAACTCCCCAAGGGCGCGCTTGTGGAGATCGAAGTAATAGCGCTGGCTAAGTAGCGCTAAATTTAGATCGCAGGAATACTACCGTTCGTGTTTGCGGTTAAAATTTAGACGCGGGCTGCTGAAATTTTAAACGGCTCGCTTTGGTTTTAAAGCTGCGTTAGTTTTTAAATTTAGATTTTAAAAGCCGCGCCAAAGGCCCGCGGGTTTATGTAAACAGCGCGTCTCGGTGCGCTAAGGCGTTAAAATTTCTCGCTCAAAATGGGATCAAAATGATAGAAAAGCTTATTCAAAAATCTAAAAATATCACGGCAGCGGGGCACAGCGATATAGAGCCCGCATGGATCGCGCAGGCGCAGCAGCGGCTCGGTTTCGCGCTGCCTGCGAGCTACAAGTAGATGCTGCTAAGATATGCTAGCGTGAGCGCGGCGGGAACGGAGCTAAAAACGATCGCGCCGCCCGAGTTTGCGGATAGTGCCGATGCCGACATCTGCTACACGTATGAGGTAAATCTCAAAAACGGCCTATTTGCCGCAGATGAGCTCGTGTTTTTGCAGCTAGAGGACGAGGAGTATTATTTTAAAATTTCGCCCGCAAGCGACATAGCGGACGGCTCGCCGAATACGGCGAGCGGCAAGACGGCGGAGAGTACGAGCAGCGAAGCTGCGGGCGCGACGGCGCGTGATACGGTCGTCGCGACGGTAGCCGACGGTGCGAAAAATAGGGCACCTGGCGACGAAGCGCGCAGAGAGATCGCTGGATGCGGCGCGCAATATGAATGCTGAAGCGGCAGATGAAACGATGTGTAAAACAGCGGGCGCGACAATGAGCGAGGCGGCAGACGAGGCGGTAAGCGGAGCGACGAAAAAGATAGCGAGCGAGCGGGCAGACGATGCGCCGTGCGAATACAAAGTCTATGTGCGCGACTACGCGGAGGGCGAGGATAGGCTTTTCGCAGACGATTTTTACGAGTTTTTGGAAAAATTTTAAGACGAAATTTAACGCAAAATCAGGAGAGGCGAAATGGGGCTGTTTGACATTTTTAAAAAGGATAAATTTGACATCGACGTGCGTCTGGACGGCATTTTCATCGGCGGCGTAAACTGTGAGTTTGATCTAGCTAAGTTTAACAAAGCCTTGGGGCAGCCGCGCGTGATCGATGATGGGGAGGGCAAAAGCCGCTATTTTTGGGATGAGGCGGGGATTTTCACCTTCGTGCGCGCAGACGAGCTCGCAGAGCCGAAGCTTACCGAGATGATTTTGATGCTTGAGGTCGCAAAGGGCGTGCAGCACGAGGTTCCGCGCAAGCTATACGGGGGCGCGTTCACGCTTGAGGGCAGGCCGCCTCTTGAGGCCGTATCTGAGCAGGAGCTGCGCGGCGCATATATATTTTTGGAGCTTAGTTTAGGCAAATTTGAAGTCTCGCTAGCTCTAGCCGAGGCCGTGCAGGAGCGCATAGGAGCGATGGACTTTGCCGAGCGCTTCGCTAAACGCGACACCGACGAGATCGCAGACATCGTGCGAGCTGCGAAAATGCCGATAGGGCGCGTCTGCATCAATCAAAAGACGAAAAAGGTAAGGCGCAAGCCGAGCGATAAATTTAAGCTTCCGCGCGCGGCCGGCGAGACGCTAGCGTTTAAAAATTTCAATTTCAAAATCGCCGTGATGAACGAGCTGATGTATGAAAAAGCTCTGCTGGAGCCCAAATTTGACGTGTTTGAGTACTGCGAGGAGCGCGGTATCGATCCGTATGCGGACTTCGGCGCCCTGCCGCAAGCCAAAAAGTGGTTTAAGGACTATCCGGTCCCCGCAAATTTGGCAGAGCAGGTGAGCGAGCTATATCTTGACGGCGGAAATGAAATTTATCTGCAAATTGCGCCTGATTGGGACGGCGAGGACGAGCTTTTTGACATTAAAAATATTGATGTCGCCGAGCTTGCGCCATTTGAAAATCTTAAAAAAATTGAAACGACCGGCATCGGCAT
>CAUSAC010000070.1:0-4770 GCA_963529615.1 uncultured Campylobacter sp.
CGCAACCTTGCCATGGTTGATGTCGCGAGTTCGACTCTCGTTTCCCGCTCCATTTCAACTTCAAATTTTAAAATTCTTTCCGCCGCGTTTGTTTTTAAACTGCAAAATTTCGATATGAAAGCCTTGAAATGAGAATTTTAGTTTGCATAAGCGGCGCGAGTTTCTGCGAGATCGGGCTTGATCTGCTTAAATTTCTTGCTAGCTCACCGCATGAAATTCACGCCGTGCTTACGCAGGGCGCGCGCCGCGTTCTGCTCGCCGAAAGCGGCATAGACGCGGACGAGGCTCTAAAATCTACGGAATTTAGGAGCGTAAAATTTTATCTCGATACCGATCTTAGTGCGCCGCCCGCTTCGGGCTCATTCGGCATTGACGCCACAATCTTTGCGCCCTGCTCTATTGGCTCTTTGGCCAAAATCTACGGCGGGCTTTGCGACAGCCTAAGCACGCGCGCCGCCGCAGTCGCGCTAAAAGAGCACAAACGGCTGGTTCTTGGCGTGCGTGAGATGCCGCTTTCTGCGATCAGCTTGCGTCAGATGAGCGAGTTAGCCGCACTCGGCGTCATCATCGCTCCGCCCGTGATCGCGGGCTACTGCGGCGTGCAAAATTTAAAAAATTTCATAATCGGCAAGTGGTGCGACGCGCTGGGCGTGCAAAACGAGCTATTTAAAAGGTGGCAATAATGCAAAACTCAAGAAAATGTATCTATCCGGGCACTTTCGATCCTATCACGAACGGCCATCTGGACGTCATCAAGCGTGCGCTAGGGCTTTTTGATGAAGTCATCGTCGCAGTCGCGCTAAACGAGAGCAAAAAGCCCTATTTTAGCCTAAAATCCAGGCTGGAGATGGCGCGAGCCGCGACGCGCGGGCTTCGTGGCGTGAGCGTGCAAAGCTTTGATAATCTGCTCGTGGATTTTGCTAAATCTTGCGGCGTGCGCTTCGTTATCCGCGGACTCCGCGCGGTTAGCGACTTTGAATACGAGCTGCAGATCGGCTATGCAAACGCCTCGCTATGGGAGGAATTTGAGAGCGTGTATTTGATGCCGACGCTCAAAAACGCCTTCATCTCAAGCTCGATTGTCCGCTCCGTTTTGAGCCACGGCGGCTACGTTTCGCACCTGGTGCCGAGCGAAATTTTAAAATTTTTAAAAAAATGAGCTCGCAAGCGACTGAAATTTAGCCTGAATTTAGCTCGCAGGCGCAGCTAAATTTAAAATTTGAAGCTGCACGGAAGATAAAATGAACGAAGCAATGGATGAGATAGAAAGACTGCGAACGTTTTTAAAAAGCGCGAGAGATGAATACAAAGCCTTAAATAAAATAGCCGAAGCGCAGGCCGTAAGCAGGCGCTGGGCATCGGGTAGCTATATCAATTTAGAGCCCTTTTATTTCGAATATAACCGCTTCTTTAAGGGCAAAATTTTAAAAACTAAACCGAAAAAGATCGCAAACGCCTACGAATACGGCTTTGACGCGCAAGATCGCGTCGTTTTTGAAAGGCAACATGACGGCAAAAAACATTTCTTTGAAAACCTTTATTTTTGGGGGCGGGACGAAGTTTTAAAATACGAATTTGGTTGCTACAATAAAAGATGCGTAGGATGCTTCAACATAAAAAGATTTATCTATGAGGATGGCGAGCTAAAGTCCATCTACTCGGCCTTTGAGAACAACGCCTATGGGATAGAAAATTTTACTTACAAAGGCGGCAAACTCGCACAAAGATGGGAGTATGTAGAGCACCCACGCGCAGGTAGAAGGAATGACGTAACAAACTATGAATTTGACGCAATGGGCGAGCTGAGCTTAATAACCGAAAATGGTTATGTGCGCTATCAAAAGCCCGATAAGGATATGAGCTACAAAAAGCTTTATGAGCTCGCCGCGCAAAGGCTGCTGCCCGCGATTAAAGAGACGATCAAAAAGCACGCGCCCGCCCGTAAACTCTACTGCATAAATTTAGCTTGCGACAATAGGAGTTTGCCGCCGATCATCGGATTCGGCTCGCAAGAACAGCGCGCGCAGTGGCTTGCGCAGGGCGATGACGATAACTGGATCGTTTGGAACGTCGCCGATTACGAGTTTCAGGCCGAGTTGGACGAGGATGACGAGACGGCAAATCTTTTCGATCTTTTCAATCAAGAAACGCAGCTAAATGATAAATATGCGCAGGCTAAAAAGCTTATTTTAGAGTGCGTGAAGCAGCTCAAAGCAGGTCTTGGCGAATTTGCGCTCGATATGACGAATGATTTTACGATCACGGCTACCGATTGCGATCTTGGCAATCTGAGGAAAAATTTCATAGCTATAAATCCCGAACCGATAGGTGCATAAAGGCAAAATTTAAAATTTTATCGTCGCGATTTTGTCACTGCACGCAGCACTCGCCCGCCCCAATGCGCCCCACTCTGCATAACGCCACACTGCTCCGCCAAAAGCACCGTCCCTACTCCGTATAACGCTATCCGCTTCGCAAAGGACATATCCTACTATGTATATAATGGCACCCTACCTCGCCCAACGTGCCATTCTATCCGCACGGCGCGCTGTCTTTATCGACCGGCGCCCTGCTCCGCCCGGTAGATGTCCGTAAGCGCAAAATTTACTCGCCTGCTATTATGCAGCTCATCCTCGAGCGCTAAATTTAACCGCGAGCCGTGCCCCAAAAAGCAAGAGCCGAGCAACAAAGCACCCGATAAAATTTTACGCCGAAAGATCAAAATCGGTTCGCATAAGCTCGCGCAGAAGCCCGATTTTGAGGCGAAATTTACGCTCAGATGTTTAAGAAAAGCCGCTATTTAGCTATAAGCTTGTAAAATAGCGCACAAATTTAAAGGCGAAAAATGTATGTAATATTCGAAGGTATCGACGGCGTGGGCAAAAGCACGCAGATAGCGCGACTGGCGGCGATTTTTCCGCAAGCGATCGTGACTAAGGAGCCCGGCGGCACGAAGCTCGGCGAGGCGGTGCGAAGCCTCGTTTTGGGCGAGGATTTTAAGTGGCGGCGCGGCAGCGTAAATCTGCGCGAGGCCTGCGGCGAAATCTCAAAGCGCGCCGAGCTGCTTTTGTTCCTCGCAGACCGCGCCGAGCACTACGAGCGCGTGATAAAGAGCGGCGCGGACAGGCTCGTGCTAAGCGATCGCGGCTTCATCTCGGGGCTTGCCTATGCGCTGGCAAACGACGAAAACGCGGATCTTAGCGAGCTTATCGCGCTTAATAAATTTGCGCTTGGGGGCAAATTTGCAGATAAAATCGTGCTATTTTCGGCGGACGAACAGCTCGTCAAAAAGCGGCTTAAAACGCGCGCTAGCAGCGATATAATCGAGGCTCGCGGGCTCAAATACCTAATGCGCGTGCAAGATCTTATGGCGCAGGCGTGCACGGCGTGCGGCGTTCAGACGCTGCAAATCGACGCCGCGCAATCTGAAGAAGCGATCTGCGATCAGATAAGAAATTTCATACTTTCTTAAAATTTTAAGACGCGGAATTCTGCCGCAGGAAAGAATTTCTGGGCTCTGCCGTGAAATTTTAGCTATGAAATTTCGCCCATAAAATTTCATCTCCAAATTTCGTTTATGGAATTTTACAGGCGTGGTTCTAGGCAAAATTTCATAGGCGAAATTTGTTTTATAATTTCGCAGCAAAATTTCGCCACGGAATTCTGTCTTAAAATTCCGCCGCAGACCAAAAAGCGCGGGATTTCATAAGCGAAATTTTGCGCGGAATTTTAATCCACGGATTTGCAGGTGGAATTCCGCTTAAGCTTTAGATTAAAAGGATAATGATGAAGACGTTAAGGTTTGTTTTACGCAAGGTTTTTAAATTTATATTTCTGTTTTGGGTGGTCATAAGCTCGCTTTTTGGCACATATATGATCGCCGATAAATTTTTCGGCCGCACCGTCGTGGCCTGGACGCTCATCCGTGATTTTAGCAGCGCTTCGCTGGATCTTAAGGATTTTAGCATCAGCGCTAGCTTAAGAGCTACCACTATCGGCGGACGATTATGGCGCGACGAGCGCGAGCCGAAGCCCGACTTCTCAGACGACAACTCCACCGGCGCCCCGTATGAACTAAGTATAAAATTTGACCACGTGAGTGCGCCCAGGATTGTGCTGAAAAACATCAAACTCGAGCAGGTGCAAAGCGGGCGCGTCGTTTTTGAAAAAGATGAGCTAGAAGTGCCGATAGAGATGGGCTATAGCGGTTACGAAAGCGGCGGATTGGAGATACCTGATCTCGATTCTACGCATGTCAAACACAGACTGAGCGCCGAAATATGCGTGTCTGGGGGCACTTGCACAAACTTCACACATTATTTCTTGCCGTACAGACATGTAGAGGGCACGGCGGCTCTGCGGGGTATTTTTTAGCCGCGAAAGATTCGGCGTGAAATTTTAAAACATAAAATCTGCGGCGGCATGGGTTAATTTGGCGGAATAAACGAGTAGATTATCAATGCCCACAACGTGGCGATATGGTTTATTTGCGAGATAGAATTTTGCCGTTTCGCGGCGCATAAAATTTATAGCGCAGCGTGAAATTCTACCCGGCAAAAATTTATGCCCTATTCCGGCACCGATAAATAAATCTGCTAACAAATCCCGAGAGGCGACAATCTATAAAATGATAAATTTACAATGCAGCGATTGGGCACAAAATTTTAAAATTACCGGCAAAAATATCATGATTTAAAAGTGCGTTACATATTATAAAATGCGCTTTGTTATCATTCGCCCTTTTATAATTTTCAGTATTTTTGCTAGCCG
>CAUSAC010000071.1:0-4531 GCA_963529615.1 uncultured Campylobacter sp.
GATTTTTGATCTGCTTAAAAAGCACGGCATCGCCACCGCGCTTGTTGAGACGATCAGTCCGACCGAGCAGCTAGTGAAAAAATGTAAAATTTTCCCTCTTGAGATCATCGCTCGCAATATCGCCACCGGCTCGCTTACAAAGCGTCTGGGCATCAAAGAGGGCACGAAGCTTCCATTTGCTCTGGTGGAGTTTTGCTACAAAGATGATGAGCTGGGCGATCCGATCCTAAACGACGAGCATTGCTTGTTGCTTGGCGCCGTAAAGAGCCAAAGCGAGCTTGATGAGCTCAAAAAAATCGCGCGCAAGATCAATGAAATTTTGGTTAAATTTTTCGACGAGCGAAATTTAAAGCTCGTGGATTTCAAAATCGAGCTTGGCAGGGATAAGGACGGCAATATTCTACTTGCAGACGAGATCAGCCCCGATAGCTGCCGCTTTTGGGACAAACAAACTGACAAAAAGCTCGATAAGGACGTATTCAGGCAGGATCTCGGTAGCGTAAAAGTGGCCTACGAAGAGGTCTTGCGTAGAATTTTAGGATAAGCGATGAAGGTAATCGTAAACGTAAGGCTTAAGCAGGGTGTGCTCGATCCGCAGGGCAAGGCGGTTTTGCACGCCCTCGCTTCGCTTGGATTTAGCGGCGTGCGAGATGTGCGCGTAGCCAAACAGATCGTCCTTGAGCTAGATGGCGAGGATAGGGATAAAATTTATGCCGATGTCGCTAGAATGTGCGATGAAATTTTGGCAAACACTGTCATCGAAGACTACGAGATCGTGATATGAAGGTAGCGATCGTCAATTTCCCAGGCACCAACTGCGAGCGCGACACAAAATACGCCTTTGATAAACTCGATTGCAAAACGCAGATAATCTGGCATAAAGAAACCGACATAAACGCCGATCTGATCGTGCTTCCCGGTGGCTTTAGCCACGGAGATTATCTGCGGACGGCTGCTATTGCCAAATTTAGCCCGGTGATGAAGGCGGTTCTCGCTCATGCTGCGCGCGGCGGCTATATCCTAGGCATCTGTAATGGCTTTCAAATGCTTTTGGAGCTAGGCTTGCTCGCAGGCGCGATGAATAAAAATATAAATTTAAGCTTTATCTCAAAATTTCACAATTTGCGCGTCGTTTCAAACGATAATAAATTTCTGCACTGTTGCGATAAGGGCGAAATTTTAAATATCCCGATTGCGCATGGCGAGGGCAACTACTATGCGCCTGCGGATACGCTAAAGTCGCTATACGACGAGGATTGTGTGCTGCTAAAATATTGCGACGAAAACGGCGCGGATCTAAATCCGAACGGCTCAGTGGACGCAATCGCCGGGATTTGCGATAAAAACAAAAAGGTTTTCGGACTGATGCCGCATCCTGAGCGCGCGATAGAGGCTATTTTAGGCGGCACGGACGGAGAGAAAATGCTAAAAGGCTTAATTTGCTAAAAAAAATTCTTACTATTTTAGGTGTATGCACGCTTGCGTTTGCTGCGCCGGAGATTGAGATCGATTCGCTTGATGATCTAAGTAAATACGCACCGAAAAAAGCTGAGGATAAGCCCGACGAGCCGCAGACGCGCGATAATTCCAAGGTGATGCTGAAGTATAATAAAAAAGAGGTTATGTCGATGGATAATCTAAGCATCGACGATCTCAAAGCTTTGGCGCCTACTAACGAAGTCGATCTGGATGTATCCGACGATAAGGTCTATCAGGACATTAAGCCCAAAGAGCTTACGCTAAAAGCCAGCGGGATGCCTAGGAAGGTGTATTGCAATCAAATTTTTAAGATTGACTTCGCCGTGTATTTAGGACAGAAAATCACCGTCAAGCCAAAGCTAGAGATCAGCCGCACCAATGGTATGAAGTGGCTTAATGCTGACAATCTTACGTGGATTGAGGGTGACGAGATGTTTGAGACGACGCTGTGGTTTGCAGCAAGCGATAAGAGCGATAAGATAAATGAGCTCGTTTTGACCTTGCAGCGCAACGGAGAATTCTTTGAAAAAAGCTCTATCAAACCTGATAATCCGGAATTTATGAAGCTTGATACGAAGCCTAATTTTTCGCATATCGTAGCCGACGAGCTGAAACTTAAAAACTACAAAACTACTAAATTTGACGACGCTTCAAATTTACTCACGCTCGATCTTGGTATCCGAAACGGCGCAATCAGCGCTTTTAGTATCGATAATCCTGCCATCATCAAGCAGGGTGTGGACTCCGTGCGCGGCACATACGCAAGTCAGAGTGGATATTATTTCGCCGTCGTGGATAAAAATATCACAAATTTAGACTTCAGCTATTTCAATCTTAATACTAAAAAATTTGAAAATTTCGGTCTTGAGCTTAATCCGCGCGCCGAGGATCTTAGCACGCAGATCGGTCTAAATCCGAAAGAGAGCAAGTTCGAAGCCTATAAGCAGATCGCGATCTACACGCTAGCTGCCGTGCTTTTGGTGATGTTTCTGCTTAGTAAAAATATCACGCCGCTTATCTTTGCTGTGCTGATTTTGGCAGTAAATTTCTACGCGCAAAGGCCTTACGGCACGGGCAGTATCGCGCAAAATTCTCCGGTTAGAATTCTGCCTATGCAAAGCTCCACCGTGTTTTACGTGACTAAAAATCCCGAAAAGGTCGAAATTTTGGGTACGAATAAGGAATTTTACAAAATTATGCTGGGCGGCAATAAGATCGGCTGGGTAAAAAAGGATGAGCTTGTCAAGGATTAGAGCGCTATTTTACGCGTTTTGGTTTATTTTAACCGTTGTTTGGGTCGTAATCGCTATGACGGTGAAAAACTCCTCTCATCGCCGCTTCCGCCGCATTTGGGGGCGTCTCCAGCATTTCGGCGCCAGATACGACATACAGATCGTGGGCACTCCCGATCCGCGCGCGCAGCTACTCATCGCCAACCACCAAAGCATAATGGATATCGTCGTGCTCGAAGAGACCCATCCCGCCGATATCTGCTGGATCGCCAAAAAAGAGATCGCCGACATCCCTATCATCGGCAAAATCATCACGCTTCCGAAGATGATCCAGGTCGATCGCTCAAATCCGCGCGATCTGGTGCGGATCGTGCATGAAGTGCAGCAGCGCGTGAGCGAAGGGCGCGTCATCACGATGTTTCCCGAGGGCACCAGACATCGCGGCACGCAGCTTTTGCAATTCCAAAGCGGCGCCAAAGCGATCGTTAGCAAGCTCGGTCTGCGCGTCCAGCCCGTGGTGCTCATCGGCACGCAGCACATCGCAAACTCTCACGATTTCACCGTCCACAGCGGACACGTCAAAATCATCTACCTAGACCTGCTCGACACGAGCGATAAAGATTGGTTGCAGCACGCCAGAGACACGATGCAAGCCGTAATCGACGAAAACGAAACCGCCGAAGCGTAGGCGGAATTTATAAATTTACCGATGAAATTCAAACGCGACTTTTGTTAGTTCGCGCGATTTCTGTGCGCTAGCGCGTTTATTTGCGCTTTGATTGCGGCGGCAAAATTTTATAAAATTTTCATCCGCTCGTGTTAGGCGGTGTGGAATTTCAAAATTTTATTCGTGCGCGCGGACGACGAAATTTTAAAATTTTATCCATGCGTCTAGGTAGTGGAATTTTAAAATTTCATCTAAACTACAGGCGGCGAGTTATCGGCAATAGATAGGCAAGAAAACAGCGCCTGTATAAAAGCAAAATTTTAAAATTTACGCGGCGCGGCAAGATAGAGCTTAGCGTATATTTAGCATTTGCGCGAATAGCTAAACGATTTGTTGTAAGAGCAAAAGCGGCAATCTGCAAGCAGTCAAAATTTTAAATTCTTAGGGAGGAGAGAATGGCGTTTGTTACAGAACGTATTTCAAAAGAGGATATCGAGAAATACGATTTGCTAAAACCGAGCAATGAGATATGCGAAAAATATTATCAGGGCGAGCTTGATTGGGCAAACTTAAATTCAAGAGACTGGTGCATAGATAGAGAAAGAGGTATTTGGCTTTTTTCAGTGCGCAGTATCACTATCGGAGATCCTAGAGATATGGAATTTAGCGGTGAAGATATATGGCTTTTGCACTATAAAGGTAAAGATATAGAGATCGATTTAAGAGATATAAACAACGAAAATACTGGTAAAAAAGTTACGGATAATCCATTTAGAATAATATATGAGCTAGAATCCATAAGAAGCGATATTGGGGATATACCAAAACACGAGATTGTGGATATTTTAAAAGAAATTTTAAATGAGTTTAAGGGGGGGAGAGGTTATAACAAGCTCTGTACCTAAAGAAAATATTCGAGTAACTTTCGTATCAAAAATTTAAAGCAAAGGGGATAAAATGGCGTTTGTAGCAGAATATATTTCGAAAGAGGACTTAAAGAAATATGATATTATAAATCTTGTAGATCAGTGCTTGGCAAAATATCATTATAATCCACAAAAACCCTATCAAATAAAGTGGTTGAATTGGGTCATCGACAGGCAAAGAGATATTTGGCTTATCTTTGTTTGTAGCCCGCATCTGCCTGATCCAA
>CAUSAC010000072.1:0-3843 GCA_963529615.1 uncultured Campylobacter sp.
AAATATAAATTCTAGTCTTGACGGAATTTCGTTAGATGAGCTCTATAAGGTGCTTGGTGAAGCTTTAATAGAATACGGCGAAAGCGGTATACACGGTAGAAAGTTCTTGCCAAAAGATCATGAAGTCGTAACTTTTCTGCACGATTAAATATAAAGGATAAAAAATGACGAGTAAACAAGCCGATCAAATTTTAGCAGATATTGCAAATGGTAAAGATATACGAACCAGTAGCGGCGCTAAGGTAACTGCTGAAAATTTTGAGAAATTTTTTCTAAACGATATGGTTAGAAAGCTAGGCACTAAAAGCGAAGGCGATATCTACGAGCATATAAGCGAATATAAATATGTCGTAGATATAATTAAATATTAAATTTAAGGAGTGAAGAATGGCGTTTGTAGCAGAATATATTTCGAAAGAGGACTTAAAGAAATATAATGTCGTAAATATCGTGAATAAATATAGAATAAAATATCGTTGCAGAACAACTTTGAGCGATATGGCTATAGCGCAGCTTGATTGGGTTATTGATAGGCAGAGAGGTATTTGGTTTATGTTCGTTTGCGATCCATGCTTACCGGATCCGCGAGATGGATTTACGGGTGAGGAGATTTATATTTTATGTTATAAGGGCAATATTATCAAGCTTGATATAAGGCGAATTTATGACGAAACTACAAGTAAAATGCTAGTCGACAATCCGTTTTTTATAAAATATAAGCTGGAAAATATCAATTCTAGTCTTGACGGAATTTCGTTAGACGAGCTTTATAAAATTTTAAAAGAAGCTCTAACGGAATACGGAAATCGCGGTATTGATGGTAGAGAAAATTTACCAAAAGAACATGAAGTCGTAACTTTTCTGCACGATTAAGAAAGCGTAAAAACGACAAGCTAACAAAGCCGATCAAATTTTTTAGCATATATTGCAAACGACAAGGACGTGCAAGGGTAGCGGTACCGATGGCGGTGCGAGCACGAAAGAGATTTAGTAAAACGTGGCGCGAGCTTTAAACGCGATGTGTAAATTCAAAGCGAATTTTATCCAAAATCCAATCGTGAACGAGCGCGAGATAAAATTTTACTCAAACGCCAAATGCGCAATAATTCGCTAGTGAGCGCAGACTATTTGTAAATTTTAAAATTTCACTCAAACGCCGAGCGTAGATTTAAATGTGGAATGATTTGCAGCTCTGCGGGCGCCGTGAATTCCTTTTTACGCAGCTTTTCTATCGCCGCGCGCGCGATCATAGCGGCGTTGTCGGAGCAAAATTTTATCGGCGCGAAAAGTATCTCGCAGCCCGCCCGCTCGCATAAATCAGTCAAAAGCCCGCGCAGATGCAAGTTTGCGCTCGCTCCGCCCACGACGCCGAATCGCGCAAAGCGACGCAGCTCAAAGATCCGCTGCAATTTATCCAGTATGTGCGCGCACGCCGCGTCCTCAAAGCAGCGCGCCAGATCACGCATCGCCCGCTCATCCAGCTCGCCCGCCTCTTTTAGCTTCTCTATTTGCACGCGCACGGCGTTTTTAAGCCCCGAAAAGCTATACTCCAGCCGCCTGTCGCCCTTCAGCGGCACGGGCAGCTCAAACCGCGGCTCGCCGCCTTTTGCGAGCTCCTCGATGAGCGCGCCGCCCGGGTAGCCGAGGCCTAGCATCTTTGCGACTTTATCGAAGCTCTCGCCGAAACTATCGTCGCCGGTGGTCGCTAAAATTTCGATACCCCCCGCCGCATCGATATCCAAAACCATCGTATGCCCGCCGCTAACGAGCAAAACGCCCATCGGAAATCGCGCCTCGCCGTCTAAAAACAGCGAGTAAACGTGGCCTATGAGATGATTTACGCCGATGAGCGGCAAATTTAGCGCGAGCGCGAGCGCTTTTGCCATATTCACGCCGCCGATCAGGCTCACGCTAAGCCCCGGGGTATTGGTCGCTGCGACGGCGCTAAGCTTGCCAAAATAGGGCTTTGCACGCTGTAAAATCCGCGGCAGCGCCTCAGTATGCAGCCTCGCGGCAAGCTCGGGCACGACGCCGCCGTATTTAGCGTGATCGGCCTCCTGGCTTATTTTTTCGTAAAATTTCAGCTCGAAACTGCGCTCATCCATCACCGCGACCGAGCTGTCGTCGCAGCTGCTCTCAATAGCAAGTATCACACAAAATCCTTAAAATTTTTCGCTCATTATACTCAAAAATCGGCGCAGATGAAATTTTAAAATTTAAAGCGGCGCGATCTAAATTTTGTCTTTGTCGCGACATACCTCCACTCGCGGGGCTAAATTAAAGCGTACTGTTCGGCTCGGTCGCCGTACGCTAGCGGAATTAAATTTAAAACGCGTCGCCACCGCACCATGTTTGCCGCTACGATGCGCTCCGTATCTGCCGCGGCGGGTAAAATTTTAAATAGATGAAATTTTGGCAGTCGAAATTTAGCGGGCAAATTTAAAAAGGCCTTTGGATTTAAAGTTCCAAAGGCCATTGCGATTAAATTTAGCGGTAAATTTAAAGGCTAAATTTCGGGCTCTTGTTCCTGTTTTTTCTCGCCGCTTGGGATCGCGGTGTCGTACCAATCGAGCTTGCGCGTAAAATACATAACGAGCGAAATCACCGCGAATATCATCAAGCTTCCCATCAATAGGGCGTAGTCTTCGGAATTTAAGATGACGTAGAGGATCGCGTATGAAACGAGCTGAACGCAAGTGATGAAAACGCCCCAGCGCGCGCCTTTAAAAATCGCGCTCGCGTAGAAAAATACTATCGCGCTGACTGCGATCGCCGAAGCAGCATAGCTAAGCGCAAAGCCTATATGTTCGGAAAGCGAAAGCACCAGCAGATAGAAAACGACGTCCTCAAGTCCTATTAATAGGTATTGGATCGGGTGGATGCGCTCGTGAGTATAAACCTCGCACAAAAAGATCGCCAAAAACGGCACCGCTAAGAATAACAGAGCGTAATCCGTGCAGCGCTTAATCAGCGAGTAGTTATTCACGGGCTCGATGAAGCCGATGCTTACACCATCATTTCTATCGTCGTAGCTACGCCGGCTCGTCATCGTAATCTGCGTGTCTTGATCTGCGAGCCACGCAGGAGCGATGCCTGCGGCTAAGCCTGTAACTTCCCACGAAGCTTTAAAGCCGCTAGCGCTTACCTCGCGCGATTTGGCGATAAAGCCGCCGCCAAAGCTAGGCGATGCCCAAGTAGAGCTAATTTCAAAACGGCTATTTTGTGCGATCGGAGCTAGATGAAGCGCCTCGCCGCCTTGGATTTTAAGCGTGCCGCTGATGCTAAAATCAGACGACAGCGCGGAAGCGGGGAGCTTGTAGATTAAGCTTCGATCGAAAATTTTAGCCTCGGTGTTGCCGTGATATTGCTTAAGCTCCTTGCCGTTTAGGCTTAAAGCGGGGGAGGCGGTGAAGGATTTTTGATTGCCTACGCCGAGTACTAGTACGGCTTCGTCGAAATTTAGCCGCGCAGGATCGACGCCGAGCTCGGTATAGTTTATCGCCTCAAAGTCTGCCTTAAGCGCAAAGTCGCCGTTATATATCGGAACGCGAAAAATCCCGCGCTTTAGATAGGTGGGGTCGATCTCCGCCGCGAGGGAGTAGTTTTTAGGCACGATGATGAAATTTTTCTCTACGCGCCTTTTTACGAGCTCGTTGTTGCTTTTGTCTATCGCTTCGATTATCTCTGCGTAGGGCACTACGATCGCAAGGCCCTGGATTTGCAGCTCGCCGCCCACCGGCGTGAGGATCGAATCCTGCGCGAGCTGCTTGGTTTCGGAGCGCGAGTAGGTGAGGTTATCGATAAAGCTTAGCGGAATTAGCAGCAGCAAAAGCAGCACTAAAA
>CAUSAC010000073.1:0-3831 GCA_963529615.1 uncultured Campylobacter sp.
ATCATATCTTTAACAAAAAAGGGGTGTAAATTAGATGATTTTTTAAATAAATTTGAAAACAATCAACAAAAAGCTTATAATGCTATAATTAAAGAACTTGAAAGAGATATGGCAAATGGTAAATTGCCAAATAATTTTACTAATGGCTATAAAGTTAATATTAAAGGCTATGAAATTAATGTACGTGGAGTTATAAAAAAATGGAAAACCAAAAATCGGAACGATGTTTATCCCTTGATAATTTTACGGATATTACAAATATCGAAGCTGAAATTATTAAGCTAATAAGTGATGATTTAAACGATTATGCGCTTTATAAGCAGTTTGAAAATTCAGAAATTATAAAAAGAGAGGTTTCGACAGCCGGATATTATTGCCATTTCAAGTGTAAAAAAATATTAGAAAAAAGCAAAAACAACGGTTTTGTCGGCAATGTAAATTTAACGCTTTCTGATGAAAACATTGGAGGAGCAATGGTTCTTTTGGAAAATGGAATTTTAAAAATGTTAGAATGCTACTTTTGGGAAGAGAATAATTTTTTTGAAAATATTGTAAACGGGCAATAGTAGATAAAAGATTTAAGCGATTTTAAGCTTAATAATATTTTGCTGGTTATTGGCGAAAATGAATTTGGGCAACTATAAAAAGGTGAAATTTATCAAATTTTATCTACGGACAAGCCGAATAAATTTTAAATTTGAAATTCTATGGCTTAAACAAAACGGCGCGCTTACTGCAATAAAATTTTACGAAATTTCATAAAATTTCATCGTCGCATAAATTTAAATCCACGCAGTCGGTTTTAATATTTCGCAAAATTCTGCGCGGCGCGGCGCGATTTGACGTGGGGCGTGGCGTGGCGCGAGCCCTATTCTGCAGCGCGGTGCAGTGCGGTGCGCTACGCCGTAGCGTAAATGTGGTGCGAACCATACTCTACGGCGCGGTTTGATGCGGCGTGAGCCCTAATCCGCGGCGCGATGCGGCTCAATCCTCGTCCGTCGCGGCGCCCTCGAATATATCTCGGTGCAAAATTTCTTCCAAAACGACCGTCGCATAAGAGCCTTTCGGCAGGTAAAAACTGAAGCTAAAATGCGCATTTTGCGCATCGTAGGCGTGCTGTACGCGCTCCATAAAGCTCCACGCAAACCTGCGCGAGCCGTTCATCTGCGCCTCAAACTCGCGAGCAGGCGCAAAAATTTCATCTTCAAATCTACCGCCAAGCCCGCTAGCTCGCAACTTCGCTCGCCCCACGATAAGGCCTGCGCTCGTGATTTCTCGCTTCGCGAAGCGCTCGCACTCAGCGCCAAGATCGTCGCAGCTAAAAAACGCGCCACGGGGAAAATGTCCTAAAATCTCGCCCCTTAAAAGCTTAAAAAACTGCGGCTGAGCCGCGATCTCGCGCGCCTCCTCCTTGCTTAGCCCGTAAATTTTAGCAAACTCCCCAAGGCTAAATTCCGCCGCAAATTTTGAAATTTCGACCCGCTTACTAAGCCAGCGATTGAAAAGCTCGCTCTGATAGGCGCTGATTAGAAAGTCGCACATTTTGGGGTTTTTAAGCCGCTTCTGTCCGCGCAGCACCTCCTCGCCCTGCGCCGCGTTGTCGCCGAACTTGCCGAAGCGCTGATAGCCGAAGTAGTTCGCAAAGCCCTCGCGCCCTAGCGTATCTATCGCGGCTGCGAGCTTGACGGCATCGGGCGGTAGAACCTTTTTTAGACGGATGAAAAAGTCATTGCCCCTAAGATGCCCGATTTTAAGCTTGTTTTTGTGCCTTTGCACGCTTAAAATTTTAAGGCTCTCGTGCGAAAATCCGCCCAACGCGGGCTCAAATTTAGCTGGCATACTAACGTGCTGCGTCGTAAGGCCCTGTTTGTCTTTAAGCCCCGCGTAGCCGAACTCGCGCATCTTAGCGCCCGTGCGTTCGCTTAAAATCCGCAGCGCCTCGTGCGTGCTGATGCCCTTTTTTTGCAGCAGCAAAATGCAGTGTTCGCCCTCATTGCTAGGTTCATAAAGCGGTACTTCGCGCACGACGAAATCGCTGGAGTTTTTACTAAAATGCGCATTTATCGGCGCGTGATTTAGGGTGTATAAATTTTTCATAGCCCGCCTTTGCGTTAATCTAAGGCTTAATTTTATAAAATTGAGCCTAAAAAACTCATTATTAAGGCAAATTCTAGTATCATTCGCCATAAAAAAAGGATGAAAAATGCTTCAAATCAGGCTCTTTCGCTTCGATCCGCACTGCGACGTCACGAGCTACTTCAAGCCCTATGTTTATGAAAGCGCGCCCTTTGCCGATCTTGCGGCACTGCTTGACGACATCTATGCGCACGATCCCTATTTTAGCGCTCGGGGAGTGGAATTTGTAAAAATCGGCGGCACCACCGTAAGCGTAAAAGAGCCGCTAGATACGCTGATAGCGCACTTTGGAAGCGAACTAATCATCGCGCCTCTTAGCGAAAAAGAGGCGATTAAAGATCTGCGCTGCGAGCCGAGGGCATTTTTGGACAAATTTCAAGCCTTTGAAAGCATCGCGGACGCTGCTGATTTTGAGTTTTACAAAAGTCTCGCGCCCTATTTTTACTCTACGAAAATCCCCGCATGCTCGCAGGAGTTTCTGGGCAACAGCGCCTTTATCTTCGCGCACCGCCTGATGCAGACGCACCCGAGCGAGTGTATGAGGATTTTGGAGATCATCGAGCCGCAGATGGCGTATTTTACGAAGTGCGACGCCGTGGGGATGGAGTTTGACGACCGCGCGGCATACAGGGCATTTTGCGATATTTTAAAATTTGAACCCGCGCGCAGCAATAAAATTTTAAGCGCGCAGAGCATGGCAGAATTTGACGCAGCGGGCGCGAAGCACAATTTTAGCGGCTTTAACGTCGCCGTGTGGTACGACGAGGCTGCGGAGGAGCTGGCTAGCAGGCTGGACGCGCAGATCGTGCACTTTGGCTGCGAAGGCGCGCCGCTTGGAGCGCAGATATACGAGCGTGAGCGGGAGTGCGCGCTGCGGCTGGGGGGCGAAATTTTATTTGACGCGTTTGA
Organism: uncultured Campylobacter sp.; assembly: GCA_963529615.1. Taxonomy (GTDB): domain Bacteria; phylum Campylobacterota; class Campylobacteria; order Campylobacterales; family Campylobacteraceae; genus Campylobacter_B. Next base: position 3,046 of record CAUSAC010000073.1, read on the forward strand.
TAGCGGAAGCGATTTTTTGCTAGTAAATTCCAAGCTTGCGCTTGATTTTTTAGACGACAGAAGCGATGAAATTCAAAGGCTTTTCGGTAGAGACCTCGCGGGCTTTTATCTAATTACGACGGATGAGCTCATCGCTCTAGCTCGCGGCGAGAGGCCCGACTTTTCGGCGCGCAAACTAAAGCCGACGCTGATTTAAGCGAACGAGGGTTTAAAATTCCAAAATTTTATCTATTTGTCTATTTAGCTGCTTTTGGGATTTCACTACTTTAGCCACCCTGCTATCCATAATTTTTTAAAAAATTATCCACAAAATCGTACTTACGATAAGCCCGAAAATGCCTAAATATACGCTAAGCCCCAAGCAAAATTCAAAGGCTATGTAAAGCCAAATAATTTTACGATCTAGAGGCTTTTGGTATCTCTCATCGTTTCAAAGTTTCATATCTCTTTTCATGGCGGCAAATTTAAAAAACTCATCTATTTTTGAGTCTTTCCAAAAATCAAATGACGGAGTAGCTATAAAAGCCCATATCGGTGCAAAAAAACATGATAAACGACGCCGTTTGGATTGTTTTTAAAATTTCATCCATCTTGCTCTCCTGTTTTTAAAACAGAAATTCTAATACACGCAAGCATTCTCAATCGTGCAAAAATGTTACAATCTGGTGTTCTTTTGGTAGAAATTTTCTACCGCCAATTCCACGACTACCATATTCTTTTAAAGCCTCATTAAGCACCTTATAGAGCTCATCTAACGAAATTCCGTCAAGACTAGAATTTATATTT
>CAUSAC010000074.1:0-3688 GCA_963529615.1 uncultured Campylobacter sp.
TGAAATTCTAGAGCATAAATCAAACCGCCGCGAATTTTTAAAAGGTCCAACGAAATTTCATAAAATCTAATAAATTCCAAAAGTTATGAGAAATTTTTCAAAAAATACGGCGAAAGAATTTTCAAAATTCTAGTTATTCACCCGTCCGTATCCTGCGAAGCGGTTCGATGCTAGGCAGCTTATGCGGTCTTTGCCGCAGCGGACGATATAGCTATTTTCCATCTTTTGCCCCGCTACATGGACGTTTTTCTTATTTAAATTTACGAAGTCCGCTTGATTTCTACCGCGAGTATTGTGGACAAATTTTACGCGACCATCAGCATAGATCTCGCGCACGATACCGATATGGCTGATTTCGTTATTGACCTTGCCTTTGTTAGAGCGCAAGGTGTTTTGAAAAAATACCAAATCCCCCACTCGCGGCGTATTACTGAGTAAATTTTTACGGCTGTAATAATTATATATTGCTTGGGATTTGCGTCCGTTGGTGAAGTATTTCGGCAGATCTTTTGAGTTAAAAAATAGATCATCGTATTTATCATTTAGCACAGTGATAAATCCGCTGCAGTCCCCTCCCGCGCGAGTGCCGGTGTAATCGTCCACAGATGCGATTAGCGGGCGATTAAACTCGCTTCCCGGCACCGAAGTTATTCCCTCTTCATGATCGTTTAAGACATACGCTTGCTGGCTACCGGCAGACGGGGCTTTTGAGGAGCAACCGACCAGTAAAAACGCACCCAAAGCGCAAATAATTAGTTGTTTCATATAAAATCCTTATAAAATTATGTAGCGATTAAATTTGTGCGCAATTTTAGCGCCTGGCGGTAACAAAATGGTAACTTTAAAGCTGAATTCTGTATAATCGCCGAAATTTTACACGGAGAAATCATGCATTATCTACGAATTAACGGGGGCAAAAAACTAAGCGGCAGCGTCAAAATAAGCGGCGCAAAAAACGCTGCATTGCCGCTCATAGCCCTATCTATCCTTTCAAAAAACGAAGTCGTAATTAAAAATTTACCCGCAGTTTCCGATATCCACACGCTAATTCAGCTGCTTTCAAATTTAGGCGCAAAGTGCGAGTTTCTTGACGCCAATACCGACAAAATCGATACGCGCGAGGTAAATTCGACCAAGGCGATCTACGACATAGTGCGTAAAATGCGAGCTTCGATCTTGGTGCTGGGGCCGCTTTTAGCGCGGTTTAGACACTGCGAGGTAAGCCTTCCGGGGGGTTGCGCGATCGGCGCAAGACCGATCGATCTGCACCTTAGCGCGCTTGAAAAGATGGGCGCGGAGGTTAAGATCGAGCAAGGTTACGTCGTTTGCACCGCAAAAAAGGGGCTTAAGGGCGCGACTATAAATTTTGACAAAATTACCGTTACCGGCACCGAAAATATCGTAATGGCAGCAGCCTTAGCAAGCGGCACCACTCATATCATAAACGCGGCAAAAGAGCCCGAAGTAATCGCCGTTTGCAACGCATTAAAAAGCGCAGGCATCGACATAGAGGGCATCGGCACGAACGAAATCCTCATCAAAGGAAGCGGCGGTGAGCTTTTAAGCTTGAACGAAATTTCGATCATTCCCGATCGTATCGAAGCAGGCACCTATCTGTGCGCAGGCGCAATCACAGGCTCTCGTATCACGATCACGCACGCTTGCGCGGCTCATCTTGGCGCCGTGCTTGCAAAATTTGAAGATATGGGCTTTAAATTTGAAATTTCAAGCGGCGGCGACGAGATCACGATCCTACCCGCTTCAAAGATCAAACCCGTAGAAATCATCACAAGCGAATATCCAGGCTTTCCTACCGATATGCAGGCACAGTTTATGGCGCTGGCGTGTGTAGCCACGGGCGTCAGCACCATCGACGAGAGACTTTTTGAAAACCGCTTCATGCACGTTAGCGAACTCTCAAGAATGGGCGCAGATATCCGTTTAAACGGACACATCGCGACGATCAGCGGCGGCAAGCTAAACGGCGCGGACGTGATGGCTACCGATCTGCGCGCCAGCTCGGCACTCGTTTTAGCCGCCCTTGCGGCGCGCGGCGAGAGCAAAATACATAGAATTTACCACCTAGATCGCGGATATGAGAGGCTGGAAGCTAAGCTTGGTGCGCTTGGCGCGGACATACAGAGGCTTGAGGAATGAAGACTTCGGAATAAAATCTTGCGCAAGCAAGCTCGCGGAATTCTACGAGTGATATGCTTTGAAATTTTAAGCAACGCTCGCATTAAAACAAGACAAGTTTGAGCCCATAAAATTTCGCGCATTTATTTGGGTAAATTTTGCTTTGCAAGCTTTGGCGCAACATAAAATTTAAGGCTACGCAAGGTCTTAACTGCGCGAATTTAAAATGTAAAAAATGATAAAAAGGACTTAAAATGATAGGAATAAATGAGGCTATAAATTTGGCTATGACTAAAATCACATCAAGCAGGCGGAGCGAAATGGTGCCTCTTCCCGGCGCCCTAGGTCGCATCCTTTCTAGCGATATTTCTGCGATTAAAAACCTACCCTGCTTCGATAATTCGGCGCTTGACGGCTATGCCTACGCGGCAGAATTCAAAGACGAAGAGCTAAAGATCGTAGAGCCTACGATTTTTGCAGGAGATGAGAAATTCTACGAAATCAAGGCCGGGCAGGCGCAAAAGATAATGACCGGCGCGCCAATGCCTGCGGGCGCGGACTCTGTCGCGAGGCTAGAGGATGTAGACACGCAAGGTGGAACTCTAAAAATCCCTGCTTCCGTTCATGCCCACGACGGCTTTCGTAAAAAAGGCGAGGAGGTGCGCGCGGGCGAGCTTTTATTGCGCCGTGGCGAAATTTTAAACCCTGCTAAAATCATGCTTCTTGCCGCGCAAGGAATTTACGAAGCAAGCGTTTACACGCGTCCTAAAATCGCCCTATTTTCCAGCGGCAACGAGCTAAAAGAGCCGTGGCAGAGCGCAAGTGAGCGCGAAATTTATAACGCCAACTCTAGTGGTATTGCTGCATTGCTGCAAAAATACGGCTTTGAAAATGAGTATTTAGGGATTTTAAAGGATGATTTTAGCGAGGTGTGCGAGGCGCTAGATATTGCTACGCGTAAATTTGACGTGCTAATTACCAGCGGTGGAGCAAGCGCCGGGGAGGCGGATTTTATGCAAAGCGCTATGAGTGAACTTGGATTTTTGCAGGTTTTCGATCACATTGATATCAAGCCCGGCCGCCCCAGCAAGTGCTTCGCAAAAGACGGCAAATTCGTCTTTGCAATGGCAGGCAATCCGATGGCTGCTTTCGTGCTTACGCGCGCAGTCATACTACCGATCTTATTTAAGCTTAGCGGCGCAAGTGAGGCTTTTAGCGCAGAAGCGGCGATCTATGCCAAGCTCGCAAGCGATCTGAAGCTAAAAAGCGGCAGAGTAAATTTAACCGTAGGCGCATATGAAGGCAGAGTTTTTACGCCTATGCCGTCGCCTTCGGGGCGCATCAGACCGCTGGCTGCAGCATCGCATTTTTTCTTGGCTGATCCCGAATGCGACAAAGTTCGCGCTGGAGAAATCGTAAAAATTTATGAAATTTAAGCGAGAAATTATTGACAAATGAAAATTTATAGGCTACAATCGCGCTTTATTTTTACCGCATGCGGGAATAGCTCAGTGGTAGAGCGCAACCTTGCCATGGTTGATGTCGCGAGTTC
>CAUSAC010000075.1:0-3459 GCA_963529615.1 uncultured Campylobacter sp.
TTGGTGTTTTTTTTTTATTTTTGCTTTTGCGGGTTTCATATGTGGGTGTTTTTTGCCTGAATCGCGCCTGGGTTGGGTTAGTAAAAACGGCCGCTCCTGCGCGACCTGCTCACCCGCTTTGCGACCGATCTCATCCAGATCGATCGCGTTATATAGCACGCTCATCTTGCGCTCATCGATTCCGAAATTATCCACCAAATCGCGCAAATTTCCAAGCGAGTTGGGGAAGATAAAATCGGCCTTCGGATAGAGCTTGCGCAGCAAAAGCTTTGAAATTTTGGATTTGAAGCTCGGCTCTTTATACAGCACCGATGGCGTCGAGCATTCGTTAAAAATCATCGTTCCGCGTAGCCCGTAAACTCGCGCCAGCGCCGCCACGTAACACGGGCGGTTCATCCAAACGAAGTGGATGTCGATACCTAGGCGCTCGCATAGCTTTTTGTACCTAAGCGCCAAAAACGGCAGCTTTGCAAGCTTCAGCAGCCCGTTTTCAAAAGGGGCTGATTTTTCGATGAAATGGATCTGCACACCGCTTGGAATTTCATAAAAAATCCTCTCGTTCATCAGCACTAGATGCACCTCGTAGTGTGCCGTAAGCTCGCCCAAGAGGTTGCTTACGACGCGCTCGGCGCCTCCTCCCGCCATCGAATATATAAAAACGCTTAATTTCTTCATCCCTTTACCTTTTAAATATCGCTGCTGCGCCCTAAATTTAAGCTTTGCTCGCGCCTTTTTAGCGAACACACGCCGCGCACTCCGTTTTAAATTTAGCGCATTTTGCGCTGCCCCAAGCGGCTAAATTTTATCGCGCGATGCGGCAAATTTAAACGCGCCGCTCCGCTTGGGCGCAAGAGCCTATCTTAGCACACCGAAGTTTAAATTTAATCCCTGCGCGCCGCGGCGACGTAATAAACGGCACTACTATTTGCGCGCAAACCGATCGATCAAGCCCTGCCAGAGCTCAACGATACGCTCTTGCGAAAACTCGTCTAAGCTTTCATTTGCATTTTGCACGAGAGCGTCTCGCAGCGCCTCATCGCGCATCAAATTTTCAAGCTTGCTCGCAAGTTCATTCGCATCGCCGCATTTAAACAAAATGCCGCTAAAGCCGTCTTTTATGAGCTCTTTTGCGCCCGCCGTGTCGCTGCTAAGCCGTGCGCAACGGTAAAACGCAGACTCGATCAACACGTTTGAAAGTCCTTCATTAAGCGAGCTTAGCACAAAAATTTTGGCTTCTTTATACAGCTCGCTCACATCCTGCTTGTGCCCTAAAAATCGCACTTTAAGCCCGAGCCGCGCCACGAGCTCACGCAAGCTTTCGCGCAGCGAGCCGTCGCCCGCGATTAAAATTTCCCACTTCGCAAGCAGGCTTTTATCGATCCTGCTTAGCGCGTCAAAGTAAATTTCATACCCCTTTACGGGCTCGAGCCTACCGACGCTTAAGATCACGTTTCGCTTAGCGCCCTCGGTATCGCAGATCTCGCCGAAAAAGGGGTTGTGCACGATGAAGCAGTTTTTGACAAATCGCGAATAGTACTCAAAGTCCGAGCGCGTAAGCACCGTAAGCGCGTCTGCTTTTTTATAGCACAGATCGCGCACGCGGCTAAAAAGCCCGCTTCGCAGATAATCGTGCGCGTTGTGCTCGGTCGCGATGAGCGGGATGCCTAGCCCAAAACTTGCGATCACGCACGCTACGTTCGTCCAGTCCATAAAGCTGATGATGACGCTTGGGCGCTCGCGCTTGAAACACTCGCGCAAAATTCTGTATTTATCGAACCTGCCGCCGTTTTTATAAACGTCTAGATGCAAAAATTTTATCTTTTCGCTAAATTTATATCTGCCCTCGTCGTTTTCCAAAATCGCGATCGTAACGTCGTTTGCGCGCGCAAAATGGTTCGCCAAAACCTGAAGCACGCGCTCTGCGCCGCCGTTTCTAAGAGCCGCGATGACGAATAAAATTTTCATTTTAGCTTCCGATAAATTTTATAAAATAGCCGCAAAAGCGCGGGGCTAGCGTAAAACAAGACCATCATCAGCGTCTGCATGCGGCTCGCATGCGTCGCGAAAAATCCAAAATCCAGCCGCTCGCGCACCAAAGCGTGCAGTAAGCGGATCTGCTGCGCAGCTTCTGCAGCGCTTAAAGGAGAGCGGGAATCTGCGGTCTTTCTTTGCGACGCAGAATTTTGCTCGGAATTTCGCATATAATTTTGCTTGGCGGAATTTTTAACTGCGGAATTTTTAACTGCGGAATTTTTACCGCATGCGCAAGATAAACTATCAGCGCCATGCAAATCCGCCTCGTTTGCCAAGCTGCACATATTAGCCTCGGAAGGAGAAGTCGCATCTCCATCCAAGCTTGCAGGATCAAAGCTCGATTTGATAATTAAAAACGCCGTATTCAGCGCGGACTCGCAGCGAGTAAAATTAGCCTCACGCGCCAAGCTTGGATAATTCACAGCGATCGCCTCAGTATAGCGGCGCACCGCAGCGATGACCGCAAGATGCCTGCGCGCAAATGAGTTTACGGTCGAGCCCGCCCTTACGCGGTAAAAATATAAAATTTCATCCGTGCACGCCGTAATAGAAGCGTTAAAAATATCAAAAAATATCGCCACATCCTCATAGATCTGCCCCGTAGGAAAGCGCAAAGCAGTGAAAATTTCGCGAGCAAACAGCGCACGCCAAACCGCGGTGCTAAAATACGGATCCTGCGTGCAGCTGCGTCTAAAAAGCTCTTGCGGCGATATTTTGTATTCGCCTGCGTTGGCATTCGAATTTGCAGCTCCTCCTGGATCGCTAATCTCTTTAGAATTTTGATTTTCTTTAGAATTTAAAGCCGCCTTGAAATTATTTATTTCGCTCTCGTCGCTAAATGCTGTGTAGCCGCACATAGCGATTTTGGTGCAAAATTTCTGAGTCAGGCGAAAAAGCGTCTCAATCAAATCAAGACTTATCAAATCGTCGCTGTCTACGAAACTGATAAACTCCCCGCGAGCGATATCTAAAGCAGCGTTTCGTGCGCTAGCCTGCCCGCCGTTTAGTCTATGCAACACGCGCACACGGGGATCGCGCGCAGCATATTCGTCGCAAATCGCCTCGCTGCCGTCATTTGAGCCATCATCTACGAGCAAAATTTCTAAGTTCGTATAGGTCTGCGCCGTAATGCACTCCACGCAAGCGTGCAGAAATTCTTTGACATTATAAACGGGGATGATGACCGAGATTAGGGGATTTTCGCTCATTATTCCTCCCTGTGTATCGTAGCGGCTATGAAATCAAGCCAGCGTCGCCCGATCGTTTCAATTTTAAAGCTCTCCTCGCGCTTGGAGGCGTTTTGCACGAGCCGCTCGCGTAGCTTCTCGTCGCTCATTAGAATTTCAAGCTTTTTAGCGATACTTGCGCTATCGCCCACCGGACACAAAAACCCATCCACGCCGTCGCTTATAAGCTCACTAGGAC
>CAUSAC010000076.1:0-3238 GCA_963529615.1 uncultured Campylobacter sp.
GCGATGGGTATAGCGCTCGCGCTGGTGCTGATTTTAATAGCGTTTGCGGTAAATTTAGCCATTCACGCGTTAAAAAGGCTAGATCGATGAATGCAGATAAGCAAACGCGCCCGAGCAAGAATTTCACGGACAAAAACCGAGCGGAGCGAGAATGCGAAAATTTTATGAGCGAAAATTTCAAGGGCACAAATTCTATAGGAGAGAATTCTACGAGCGCAAATTCTGCCGCCAATAATTCTGCGAGTGAAAATTCTGCAACCGAGAATTCCATTAGCGCAAATTCTGCGAGTGAAAATTCTACGAATGAAAATTTCGTGAATGAGAATTCTGCGACCGAGAATTCCGCGAGTAAGAAATTTACGGATAAGAATTCCGCCGCAGCGCGATCTGTACCCAATAGCGAGCAAATTTCGGTTCGGGATCTAGTGCTGCGCTACGGACGGAACGAAATTTTAAATATCCCTAGCCTCGATCTAAATACGAGCGGCATCACGGCGCTTTTGGGTTCCAACGGCAGCGGCAAATCCACGCTGCTGCGGATTTTGGCCTTTTTGCAGCGCCCGAGCGGCGGCAGCGTGGAGCTTTGGGGGCAGCGGGCGCCCTCTTTGCAGACGCTGCGGCAGATCTGCCTGCTGCTGCCCGAGCCCGTGCTTTTAAAACGCAGCGTGGAGCAAAATTTTAAATTTGCGCTCAAAAGCCGCGGCGCGCTTGCGGAATTTGACGAGCGAGTGGATGAAGCGCTCAGCCTAACGGGGCTTGATAGAAGTTTTTTATCAAAGAAGCATTTCGAGCTTAGCTCGGGGCAGACGCAGCGCATCGCGTTTGCGCTCGCTCTGGCGCAGCGCGCGAAGCTCTATCTGCTCGACGAGCCGACCAACAGCCTCGATCTTGCCGCCTCCAAGCTCTTTGCGCGCGCGATTTTATTTATGCGAAGTCGCTACGGCTGCGGCTTTATCATCGCCAGCCACGATGAGAAATGGCTCAGCGCGATCGCGCAAAGAAGCGTATTTCTGCATCGCGGCAAGATATGCGAGTTTGAATACAAAAACATCTTTGACGTGCAAAACGGAGTTTTAAAATTTTCGGATGAAATTTCGCTGCGCCTTGAAGATGGGCTCGCACGCGCCCGCAAAATCGCGATAAATCCGAGTAAAATTTTATTATCTCAAAGCCCGTTTGAGCGCTGCTTCGCGGGGATTTTGCACTCGGTTTCGCTTCAGTACGGCTCCTCGCTACTCATCAAGATCAAGGCGGGCGACGTGCTGCTAAAATGCGTCACGGCGCAGGATGAGCAGCGCTGGAGCGCGGGCGAGAGGGTCTATTTCGGATTTGAAGACGGCGCGTTTTTAGGGCTGGAGTAATTCTGCGCGAAGTGCGGATAAACTTTATTTTGCTTTAGAATTTTTATTCGCGCGGCACTAATAAATTTCATTTCTGCCTCAAATTTTCACTGCGAACTATCTAGCGCGGCGTACCCGGCGAAACAGAGCGCAAAAATTAGCGCCTTTAAATTTTGAAATTTGCGGGCAGGGCTTTGCCTGGCGGCGCGGCGTGAAATTTTAAATTCCATTGCTAAGAAATTTTAAAGCTTAGCCGCGAATACAGCTAACGGGATTTTGAAATTCCACAATTTCTAGGCGCGGAATTTCAAATTCTAAATTTTAATTCCGCAGGGCGTGCCGTTTATTTCGCCTGCAGTGCAAAGGCGGAACGATGGTAAGAATTCTGCGGCGCAAAACCCGCGTAAAATTCCGAAGAGACGGCACGGAATTCCGATAAATTTTAAAAACGGCGCAGAATTTTACAAAATTTCACTAGAGCTCAAACAAAGCGGTAAGACCCTAACCCGCGCCGCTTAAATCTTCCCGCCGAACATCTCATACATCGCCTTTTCCTCGCCCCAAAGATCTCGGTGTTTTTTGATACAGGATTTTATCGCGTCCACGAGATATAGCACGTCTTGCTCGGTGTGTGTATAGTGTAGGCTCACGCGCACGAAGCCGGGCTTGCTCTCAGGCATGCGCCCCTCCTTGATACCCAGCAGATCGTGAGCGTACGGCCCCGCGCACATCACGCCCGCGCGCGTCTGGATACCGAAGTCGTTGCTAAGGCTCGCGGCGAAATCATACGCCGAGACGCCGCGCACGTTAAAGGAAAATATCGGCAGTCGCGGCGCGTCCTTTGGAGCGTAGTTTATGATCTCGTCTATGCCTGCTAGCTCGCTCTCAAAAAGCCGCGCGAGCTCGTCCTCGGCGCTTTTTATTTGCTCGAAGCCCACCTCGTTTCGCAGCGCATAAGCCAAATTTGCCCGCATAAGCCCGATGATAGGCGGCGTACCGCCCTCCTCTAGCTGCTCGGGATTTTTCAAAAACACGTGCCCTTCGCGGCTAGCGTAGGCGACCGTCCCGCCTGCGGCAAAGGTCGGCACATCGCTGTTAAGCAGCTCCTTTTTGATCGCCAAAAGCCCGCAGCTTGCAGGCCCGCCGAGCAACTTATGCGGCGAGAGAAAAATCGCGTCGAAATGATCGCAGTTTAAATTTGCATGCGAGCTAAGCGCCGCGCAGTCAAAGGCCACGATACCGCCCGCGGCCCTGATTAGCTCGCTGATCTTTTTATAGTCGCTAATGACGCCCGTGACGTTTGAGGCGGCGCTAAACGAGCCGATGATGCGGCGTGTTGCGTTAAGCTTTAGGATGCGCTCAAGTGCGAGCAGATCGATCTCGCCGCCCTCGCTAAGCGGCACGCGCATGTAGTCGCAAAGCCCCTCGCGAAAGCTAAGTTCGTTTGAGTGGTGTTCGTAGGGCGAAACGAGCACGAGCGGAAGCTGCACGGCGCGTAAATTTGCCTCGCCGATCGCGCTTCTGGTCGCAGGCGGCAGGTAGATGCCGAGCAGCTCCTGAAATTTCTTGATCGCAGCCGTCGCGCCCTGCCCGCAGGCGATGAGATAAAACCGCTCGTCAAGCCCAAGTAGCTTTTTTAGGCTCTCGCGCGCGCCCTCGTAGCGCCGCTGCGTGATGATGGCGCTGGAGCTACTGTCGGAGTGTATGTTGGCGTAGGTTTTTAAAACGTCCGCTATCTCGCGCTCTACGGGCTCGTAGGCAAGCCCCGAAGCCGTGAAATCAAAATAATGCACGCCCGGTTTTAGGATGATATTTTTTCGAATTTTGTCTAAGCTTAGCATTTGCGGCCTTTAAAATTTAAGTGATTAATTATAGTGAAATTTGGATTAATTTAAAGC
>CAUSAC010000077.1:0-3176 GCA_963529615.1 uncultured Campylobacter sp.
AATGCAACGCTCAAAAAAGAGTATGAAGAGCATTTATCAAAAGAAAGAGACTTCTGCAACGACTTTTACGATGATCTATTCGAATGGAAAAATATAAGCGTAATCAAGCCTCTGGTTTTTGATACGACGGATTACAATAACCCCGTTTTAAAGAAAAATATGGGCGATTGCTGGTATATGGATATGAATACAACGATTAGAGACGGCTTTACGGGGAGAGGATTTACGTTATATAAATTTGATAATAAGCTTTTGTATATTATGACGTATAGAGATTTTCGGCAATACGAGATGTCTTTTGCAAATTTTATGTATATTCTAGATCCGCAAGAATGCAGCAAGATCGCAAAAGATCTTTCAAGTGATTCATATCATAGCAGGGCAGATTTTGAGGATTATCAAAATAAAATTGAAAGAAACACCCTGATTTATTTTGGACCGATAAAATATAAGGATAAAGACTATCTGCTTTTTATCGATTCCGTAAATTTAATAAACGGTCTTAAAGCGGTTTTTATTAAAATTAGCAAATTTAAAGACAAAGTTTCGCAAACATCCGTTTGTAGAAATTTATATTTAAATACAAAAATTTATCGTTAAGGAGTAAAACATGCAATACATTCAGTTGCCGTTGATAATTTTGAGCATGCGAAATTTTGGTTGGGAAATCATGGCGAATTTACCCTAAAAATCCTTTTATCGCTGCGGTTTTGGGTCGCTTGTTTTTGTTTCTCAATCTGCGTTTTTAAAATTTTGTTCAGATTTTACGCCGCTGCACATGCCTTGCTCGCCCTTTTTTTGATATACAGCGCCTACCCCTCATTTCCTTCCGTTCGTACGATCAGGCTTTTTGGAAGGCGGAATTTCTCTATGATCTCGCATTCCTTGGCGCGCATCTGCCCGCCGTCGCTCTCGTGATCGTAACCTAGCACGTGCAGCAAGCCGTGCGTAAAAAGCAGCGCCGTCTCGTCGTCCCTGCCGTGCCCCAGCTGCGCGGCTTTCAGCTCTACGAGGTCTAAATTTATCACGACTGAGCCGAGCAGCGCGGGAGCAAAATTTCCGCCGTCAAAATTCTTATTCTTTAAATTTTCATCGCTAGAACTTTTGCCCTCGGAATTTTTGGAATTTATGGTATTAAAATTTTCGCTCGCAGAATTCGCAGCGCCTGTATTTTCATTAGTAGAATTTGCAGTGTTTAGAATTTTAGCGCCGCTGTTTTCATGCGCGGAATTCTCTTCGCTCAAATCCTCTCCGAAGCCCGCAAACGCTGCAGGATCGAGCGGGAAGCTCAGCACGTCGGTCGTCTTATCGATGCCGCGCGTTTGCGCATTTAGCTGCCGCATCTCCTCGCCGCGCACGAAAATTAGCTCGACGCTCCCGCCGCCCAGCTCCGCCGCGATAGCGTCCAAAATTTCGGGATAGGGCTGCTCGCAAAGTATCATTTTTACCCCTCTTTTATAAAATTTTCGTATAATTTTAGCAAAAAAAAGGACGAAAATGAAAGCTTTATGCGTGATCAGCGGCGGCATGGACAGTGCGACTTGCGCCTATATCGCGAAGCGCGAAGGTTACGAGATCGTGGCGCTGCACTTTGACTACGATCAGCGCACGATGGGCAAGGAGCGCGAGTGCTTCGGTAAAATTTGTGACGATTTAGGGGTTGCAAAGAGGTTTATTTTAGACGCTCGCTTTATCGCACAAATCGGCGGCAGCGCCCTTACGGACGGCACTTTACCGATCAGAAAGGGCGCAACGGAGCTTTGCGCCGCGACAAATTCTGCTAGCGCCGAGATTGACAGCGCGGCAAATTCCAAGAATGCCGAGATTGGAGAGCTAAATTTAATCGAGACAAATTCCGCAGCCGAACTAGACAGGCAAAATTCTATCGCGGCAAATTCTACTAATGCCGAGATCAGCGGGCAAAATTTTACTGCGTCAAATTTCATGACGAGCCCCGCGGGCGCTCCGCTAAGTGCAGATTTGGCGCGAAATAGCGGCGGCTGCGCGCAGAAAGACGAAATTTTAACCCAAAACGGTGAAGCTTCACTCGGGGACAATGAAATTTCACCACAAGGCGGCAAAATTTTAGCTCGCGACGACAAAATTTCACTGCAAGACGGCGAAATTGCACCTCAAAGCGAAGCCGAGCCGCAGCAGGGCGATAAAATTTCATCAAAGCACGCAGGGGGTAAAATTTCACCTCAAAGCCAAAGCGATAAAATTCCGCCAGAGGGTGGCGAGCGCGTGTTTTCGGATCTGCCGAGTACCTACGTGCCGTTTCGCAATGGCGTGTTTTTGAGCATCGCTGCCGCCCTTGCCGAGAAGGAGCGCTGCGACGCGATCTTCATCGGCGTGGTGCAGGAGGATAGCAGCGGCTACCCTGATTGCGGCGCGGAGTTCATCGGCGCGTTTGAGCGAGCGCTCGATCTGGGCACGAGCCGCGACTTTCACCCGCGCATCAAAACCCCGCTCGTGCACCTTAGCAAGGCGCAGATCGTCTCGCTAGCGCTTAAAATCGGCGTGCCGCTAGAGCTTACGTGGAGCTGCTACGAGCGCGAGGACGCTGCGTGCGGGCTTTGCGACAGCTGCCTACTGCGGCTTAAAGGCTTTGCGGGCGCCAGTGCGAAAGATAAAATTCCCTACGCGATAGAAGCTTAGGCGCGCCGCGGTTAAATTTGCAGAGCCCGCGCGACTCGGCGCGTCATCAGCGCCTGATATGCGCGGGTTTTGAATACGTAGTGCCGCATAGTTTATAGCGGGATTTAAAACATACGGCGGCGGTCTGCACTTTAGTGCGCCGAGCCGCGGCTGTAAATTTAAACTACGCTTTGAAATTTTAAAAATTTTAACAAGAGTATTGAGTGGGGTTCAAAGCAAAAGTCAATTATAAATTTAACTCCTATGCTTATATTTATTAGCGCGCAGGCGGATATAAACATATCGCGGTATAATCCGAGAATTAAATTTTAAGGAGTAAAGAATGGCATTTGTAGCAGAATATATTTCGAAAGAAGATATTGAGAAATATGATATTATAAATCGTGTAGATCAGTGCTTGGCAAAATATCATTATGATCCACAGGGGCCTAATGAAATAAAGTGGTTAGACTGGGTAATCGATAGGCAAAGAGATATTTGGCTTATCTTTGTTTGTAGCCCGCATCTGCCTGATCCAA
>CAUSAC010000078.1:0-3082 GCA_963529615.1 uncultured Campylobacter sp.
ACTCATACCTGCGGCATCCTTGCTCGCAAATGCACGCCAGAGCCCCGCTAGTCCAAGCCTTTTTAAAATTTTAAAAATCGCGATTTTAGCGCGCACGACAAAGTGCTTGGGTTCGATGATACCGGCGCTGCTTAGCAGTATGAGATTGCGCGGAGCTAGCAATGCAGCGATCTTGCCGCCGAAGCTGTGCCCCATGATCGCTGCGGGCTGCCTGCCCAAAGCCGCGATAAAGGCACGCATAATCTCCGCGTAATCCTCGCTGCCAAGGGCGCGCGCGGGCTGCGAGCTGGCGCCGAATCCCGGCAGATCGACGCACACTATCGCGTAACGGCGGAATTTATCCGAAAAAACCCTAGACATAAGCGCCTTGTTTGCGCCCCAGCCGTGCAGGATCAGGATGTATTGCTCGCGCTGCAAATTTGAAATTTCGTAGCTGATTTTGTATCTTTCGCCGCCGCAGACGAGCTCCTTACTCGCCACCGCCGCTCCTTTTGGCGTAAACGGCCTTGAGTAGCTCGACTGCTTTTTCAAGCCGCTCAAACTCGCTCATACTGATCATCACAGCTTCGAATTTGTTGTTTTTGACGATCAGGGCTTTTTTGATCTCTTGGTTTTTAATCTTGTTTAAAACGGTGCTGAAGTTGCGCACGATCTCGGTAGCGGTGTAAATTTCGTCTTGGTTTATCATAACTCGACCTTTTGGAGTAAAATTTTACGCAAAATTTAGCGTAAAATTTTAAACGATTGGCTACTTATTAGCGGTGATTTTGGTGATCAGCTCGTAGCTTACAGGGATCTGCCTCATCGGCGGCAGCGACGAAGCAAGAGCTGCTAAAACCTCGGAGAAATCATCAAATAGGTAGTTTGCGAGGCTGCCTGGGTTTGGATTTATCTCGTTTAGATAAATTTCGCCCTCTTTTTCAAAAAAATCGCATCGAATTAGCGCGCCATCGAATGATCCTGCGTTATAAAGCCGCGTAAAGGCGTCTTTCATCTTACCCTCTAGCAAAGCGCCAGGACGAGCGGGCTCGATCGCGCCACTACGCGAAAAATCCAAATATTTACGATCGAAATTTAAATAGCCCTCTTTTTTCGGCTCTTCGATGTTTGAAAATACGATTTTGCCGTCTATTTTAGCGCCTGCGAGGTTGAATTCCTTTACGTTTTCCCAGTACGGCTCTACGATCGCACTGTCGTCCAGCTCAAAAGCCTGATCCAGCGCGTAGCTAAACTCGCTTTCGTTCTTGGCTATCGAAATTCCGATGCTAGAGCCCAAATGAGCGGGCTTAACGATGATCGGAAAATTAAAATTAGGCAGACTAGTACGATTTACGATCTCATACGGCAAGGTTTTTACATTTGCGATTGCGGCTAAGTGCTTGGTTAAAATTTTATTATAGCTTAGCACGCTAGCTTCTATGCGAGGTCCGATATAAGGGATGCCAAAAAACTCAAATAGCGCTGCCATTTTGCCATCCTCGCCGTCGCAGCCATGGATTAGATTGATATATGCGCCGACTTCTAGCATGCTTTTGCTAAACATTCCGCTCTCAAAAAATCCGCCCGCACCGATACTAAGCTCTTTTGCTTTAGCATAGCCGCCCTGCTTAAAATACGCCGCGCGCATATTTTTATCCTCAATGCGGTAAAATTTGCGATTTTTATCGCAAAATATAAACTCCAAGTCCCAGCCTTTTAGGGCATTTTTGACGGCAATTGCCGAGATGATACTTACTTCGTGCTCGTAGCTCTGAGCTCCAAAAACTATGCCAAATTTCATTGCTTTCCTTCAAATTTTATTTTCTACGCTAATTTTTTTAACGCCTCTTTGACAAGATCTGACGTATTCGTGCTGCTGCATCCCGCTAAAATTTGATTGATCTTATCGCGCTTAAATCCAAGGCTTTGTAGCGCGGATGCCGCTTCATTTTTATAAGTCTCGCTAGGACCGAATTCCATTAGCTTCGCATCGCCTAGTTCGGCAATGATCCGTCTAGCGGTCTTTGGACCGATACCTGGAACTGAAGTTAGCGTCGCAGCATCCCCCGTAGCTACGCAACGCGCGAAACCCTGCGGAGCGAGCGTCGAACAAACCGCCATCGCCGTGCTTGCACCTACACCGCTAAGCTTGATTAGGGTTTCAAACATCCTTTTTTCACTCTCGTCTAAAAACCCATACAGCGAATCGGCATCCTCGCGCAGAATTTGTACGCACGCAAGCTCGGTCAGCTTGCCCTGCGTGAGCTTCGCGGAGGTATTTAATGACAATGAAAGAGCGTAGCTCACGCCGCTAGCGCATTTAATGACGCAAGCAGTGGGCTCTTTGCGCGTGACAATTCCTTCAATCGCCGCTATCATCTAAGAGCCTTTAAAATTTCGTTTATGCTCTCATTAAGCGCTAAATTTAGGGCATTATAAATGCTTTGCGAGCTAGGATCAGGCACAAAAACGCGCTTAGTGACGATGCCTGATTTTATGCTTTCTAAAGAATTCAAAATTTCATACCCCATCGTGACGGTTGCTTGATCGTTATTGACCTGAAGCGCTACGATACTGGTTTTTAGGCGCAAATCCCGCTCTTTTGGCACAAATATCGGATTTAGCGAGCAGGTGGAAAATGCCGCATCAAGCAGCGCCTTATATACCATCTCGCTAGGCATCGTGATAAATTTGGCGTCGCTTGCGAACCGCGTTCGGTTTCTAAAATCCACTATTAAAATATCCCGCCTATCGACGAGATCGGTCGCTGTGATGGTGTCGATAAAGATATTTTTGCGCGCACCGCTAGGATTTACGCAGTGCTTTTGATCATAACGCAGCTCGTAGTAAGTGTATGGCTTAGCCTGCTTGGCTAAGCAGCCGCCTAAAAATATCGCCGCCAGCGTCGCAGCAAGCGTAAACTTTATAAAATTTTTCATCTTTATTCCTTTTTATCGTCGCGATCCGCGCCTTTAGAAGTGTCTTTGAAAAAGAAATCGTAAGGATTGTCCTCTAGCCTAAACATCGCGCCTTGGAATTCTCTAAGCGATTTTTTTAGCTCACCAAGAGTGTTTTTTGCCTCCTCAAGTGTAGGATCCAAGAT